>JAJZAI010000012.1 GCA_021799495.1 Deltaproteobacteria bacterium | reverse complement strand
GGCAAGCTCCACCCCACTTCCACCTCCGCCTCGGGTCGTCCGCCCACGGCTCAGAATACCCCAATAACCTCGACCAAACCATTTATGAGACTGCTTCTAGAGCCAGGTGGTCTGAATGAGGTCTGGATTCAGCTATATGGCGGGAGCATGCCGGCAAGCGGCCAGGGAACCTCTGCACAGGTCCACATGGTCAATATGAGCACGAGAAGGTTTTTCCAGAGAGCGGCCGCTCCAGAATCCCGCCAAATTCAAAATCATCTATCACCATCGGCGTTTTTGTCATTCTGAGTTGGTCCTGAGCGGAGCGAAGGACGCGGCGAAGAATCCCGGGGTTCCCTGCGTGGGACTCAGGGCGGGCTTTCATTCCGCCGCGCCGCGCCGCGCGAGTTCGCGGCGCGCGGCGGCCGCGACGGTCGTGCCGCTGAAGAAATCGGGATTCATTCCGGCCCAGAATTCGACCGGCCAGCCGAAGACGAATTCGCGGAAGTCGGCTTCGCCAATCAGGCCGTCGTCAACCAGTTCATGCGCTTCGCCAAGGACCTCGCGCATGTCGGGAACGTCGAAGTGGCCGATATCCGAGCCGAACAGCATCTTGAGCCGGGCGCCGTAGGGATTCACCCGGTGGTTGTAGCCCCAGACGTTGATCGGATCGTCGGCTTCGCAGCCGAAGAAGAAATTGCGCGTGAACAGATTTGCGATATCGCGCGCCCGCTCGATTCCGCAGGCGGCGTAATCGTCGATCGCCTGCGCGCCCTGCGCCGCCCATCGCACCGCCGCCGCTTCGCCTTCCGGCACGAGCCGGTATTCGCCGAGCCGCGCGGCGAACTCAGGCCCGGCGTAGCGCTCGAGAAGCTCGCGCAGCTCCTTGCGATCGAGATTCGCCGGATCCACTTCGGCCAGCGCCGCGGGATTGCGTTTTTTCCAATGGCCGATCAGGTCCGCATAGAGCTGGCAGGCCCATCCGACGCCGCCCTCCAGAAAAGCGAATTTCAGCGCCGGAAAGCGCCGCGTCACGCCGCCCATGAACAGCGCCTTGCAGACCGCTTCGCCCGCCGCCGCGAAATGGCCGATATGGTTGTACGTGAAGTTCGACGGCGAGACGCGGAAGCCGAGCCCACGCGACGCGCTGTGAAAGGTCGGCGCGACTTTCAGCTCGGCGCATTTCGCCCATACCGGGTCGTAGTCGTATTCGCTGTCGATGCCGACAACGTCGTACCATGACGAGCGGCTCCTGACGCTGCCGTCGCGCGCGCGAATCGCCCGCCGCATCAGGCTGCCCATCACGATCACTTTCAGTCCGAGCTTGCCGGCCGCATGCTCGAGTTCGGCGATCGCTTCCTCCGGCGTATGCATCGGAATCACCGCCGCAGGCGTCATCCGGTCGGCGAATTTGCCGAAGTATTCGGCCGCGTAGAGGTTGAACGCGCGGCAGGTCGCGCGACGCATCTCGTCGTCGCCGATCGAAGCGATTCCCAATCCGGTGGTCGGATAGAGCACGGTGAAATCGAGGCCCAATTCCTCCATCCGCTCGTACAGCAGCGCGGGCGCGAGCGCGGTCGCGCGGTCGCGCGTGTTTTTGGCGGGGAAGGCCCACCACGCCTGTTGGGCGCGGCGTTCTTCGCGCCGCTGCGCGGGCGTCATCTGGAGCGTCGCCGCGACCATCCGCTCGCGCGACTCGTAACCCTCGGCGGCGGCGGCGCCGCCCGCCTTGCGCATGAAATCGAGAATCACGGGCGTGTATTCCAGCCAGTGGCCGTCGGAGTCGATCACCGGAAAATCGAGCTTCGCCCGAATCGCCCGCGGATCCGCCTGATGATTGCCGGCCATCTGCCAACCTCCGGCGCCGACGCGCCACCCATGGTTTTGCGGCCAACCGCCGCGCTCGATCGTGAGAGCTAGGACCGGCGTTTCACGATGTCAAGCGCCGCCGCTTTACAGCATGGCCGATGCGGCGCTAATCATGCGGCGAATCCGGATTGGGGAGCGTACGACGATGGCTGAAACTCACGTACTTGTGCATGGCGCATGGCATGGCGCATGGTGCTGGGCGGGCGTGATGCGCCAGCTCGAAGCGGGCGGCGATATCGCTTATGCGGTCGATCTGCCGGCGCATGGCGCGGATCGGCTCGATCCGGCCATGGCGACCCGCGGCGGATACGTCGAGAGCGTCGTGCGTTTTATCGAGGAACGCAACCTGCGCAACGTAGTGCTCTCCGGCCACAGCCTCGGCGGGATGACGATCGCGGGCGTCGCCGAGCGGATTCCGGAACGGATCAAGCGCGTCGTTTTCGCGACCGCCCTGGTGATCTCCGAAAATTCGAGCGCCTTCGAGGACATGGGCCCGCTGATGCCCGCGAGCATGCCGGCGCACATGCACGGTCTCGCCGAGGGCGCGCCGGCGTTCACGCTTTCGGCCGAACGGTTCCGCGCCGCGTTTATCCAGGACGGCGCGCCGGGATTGCAGGATTTCGTGCTCTCGGCGCTGGTTCCCGAACCCGCGGCGCCCGCCAACGAAAAGGCGCCGCTCAAGGATTTCCACCGCGCGCAGATCCCGACCGGGTACCTCTTCTGCGAGAACGATCTCGTGTTCGACGATCCCGCCACGTGGCGCGTCTTCGCGGACAAGCTGCGCAACCCGGCCACCCGCTCGATCAAGGCGGGGCATGAGCTGATGTTCACGCATCCGGTGGAGACGGCCCACGCGCTTGCCGAGCTGGCGCGCGCCTGAACGGCGCTTTGGGCGAGCGCGCCGCGATGATAGCTTAATCTTCGCGTGCAGCCGCTGCTCGAAGTAAAAGACCTGCGCACTTCCTTCTTCACGCCGCGCGGCGAGGTCCGCGCCGTCGATGGCGTGAGCTTTTCGGTCGCGCCGGGCCGGATGACCGGCATCGTCGGCGAATCCGGGTCGGGCAAGACCGTAAGCGCGCTTTCCGTGATGCGCCTGCTGCCGGACAGCGCGCGAATCGTCGGCGGCTCGATCAATTTCGACGGAACCGACCTCGTCGCTCTGCCGGAACCCAAAATGCGCGCGATTCGCGGCGCGCGAATCGCGATGATTTTCCAGGAGCCGATGACCTCGCTCAATCCGGTCTTCACGATCGGCAGCCAGATCAGCGAAGCGATTCGGCTGCATCAGCGGCTGCCGCGGCCCGCCGTGCGCGAGCGCGCGATCGAGGCGCTCCGGATGGTGGGCATCGCCGACCCCGAGCGGCGCCTGCGCGACTATCCGCATCAGTTGTCGGGCGGGATGCGGCAGCGGGTGATGATCGCGATGGCGCTCGCGTGCAATCCGCGCCTGCTGATCGCCGACGAGCCGACCACCGCGCTCGACGTGACGATTCAGGCGCAAATTCTCGATCTAATCCGCGAATTGCAGGAGCGGCTCGGCCTCGCCGTGATTCTGGTCACGCACGACCTCGGAATCGTCGCGCAATATGCCGACGACGTCGCGATTCTTTACGCCGCGCGCGTGATGGAGCGGGCGCCGGCGCCGGAACTGTTCCGCAATCCGATGAGCCCTTACACGCGCGGCCTGCTCGCGTCGATTCCCGGCATCAACGGCGAACGCCGGCGCCGCCTGCAGGCGATTCCCGGCTACATTCCCGGCGCGCTGAATCCGCCCTCCGGATGCCGGTTTCATCCGCGCTGCCCCAACGCGATTGAGGATTGCGCGCGGATCGAACCGCCGCTCGAAGAAAAGGCCCCCGCCCATCATGTCGCCTGCATCCGCGTCTGAACTTGGCATGGCCGCGGCGGTGCTGGTGCGATGCGCCGGCGTGCGCAAGGAGTTTCCGGCCGGTCAGGCGGGATTGCTCGGCGGCCAGCGCCTGACGGTCAAGGCGGTCGATGGAATCGATCTCGAAATCGCGCCCGGCGAAACGGTTGGACTGGTCGGCGAATCCGGCTCCGGCAAATCGACGCTGGGACGGCTGATCCTGCGGCTGATCGAGCCGACCGCCGGACAGATTTTCTTCGAGGGGCGCGATCTGGCGGCGCTCAGCCGCGACGAGATGCGCCAGATGCGGCGGCGGATGCAGGTCGTTTTTCAGGATCCGTATTCGTCGTTGAATCCGCGGATGCGGGTGCGGGCGATCGTCGCCGAGGGCATCGAAATTCACGGCCTCGCGCGCGGCAAGGAAAAAGAAGAACGCGTGGTGAAGATGCTCGAGCGGGTCGGTCTTGGACCCGACGCGCTCGACCGTCTTCCGCACGAATTTTCCGGCGGCCAGCGCCAGCGTATCGGCATCGCGCGCGCGCTCGCGGTCGAGCCGCGCTTTTTGGTGCTCGACGAGCCGGTGTCCGCGCTCGACGTGTCGATTCAGGCGCAGATCATCAATCTGCTTCAGGATTTGCAGGACGATCTGCGGCTGACCTACCTCTTTATCGCGCACGATTTGCGCGTGGTCGAGCACATCAGCCGCCGCGTCGCGATCATGTACCTGGGGAAAATCGTGGAGCTGGCCGGGCGCGAGGAGATTTACGCCGCGCCGCGCCATCCCTATACGCGCGCGCTGCTTTCCGCGATTCCCGCAATCGACGCCGCCGCCCGCCCCGAACGCATCAAGCTGCCCGGCGAAGTTCCCAGCCCGCTCGATCCGCCGCCCGGATGCGGCTTCCATCCGCGATGCCCCTATGCGAAAGATATCTGCAAGACCGTGACGCCCGCGCTCGTCGCCGGAAAAAACGGACACGCTGTGGCGTGTCACGTCTTTCCCGCGCTCTGAACCGTCCGGGGCCTGCCGATGCGATTGACGAACCGCACCAACGATCCGGCGGCGACGCCGTCCGCACCGGCGGCCGGCGCGGAGCCGGGCCGCGCGCACGTCGCGGCGGCGCAAGTATCCGGCCATGGATGGATTGACGACCGGATTCGCGTGGCGGTCGGCCACAATATCAATATTTCGGGAAAGCTCGCGTTTACCGGCCCGGCCCGCATCGACGGCCAGTTCCGCGGCGAAATCAGCTCAAACGACCTGGTGGTGATCTCCGAAACGGGCGCGGTTGACGCGCGCGTGCGCACGCCGCGGATATTGATCCTCGGCGAATTTCACGGCGAAGTGCTGGGCGCCAGGGCCGTGATAATCGGCCCGGCGGCGCGCGTCAAAGGGCGCGTCGAGGCCGAACGGCTGACGGTCAACGAAGGCGCCCGCATCGAAGCCGATCTCGTCGTCGGTCATCCCGCGAACGCCGGCCTCGCGCCCGATAAATCCGAATCCTGATTGTTCGCCCGGCGCGCGGGCGGACGACTGAAGATCAGCCCGCGCTCTGGATTCGCGCCGCTTTGCCCGAGAGTCCGCGCAGATAATAGAGCTTCGCGCGGCGGACTTTGCCCCGGGTCAGCACCTGGATTTTTTCGATTCGCGGCGAGTGGAAGGGGAAAATTCGTTCGACGCCGATACCGTAGGAGATTTTCCGCACGGTGAAGGTCGCGCGGCTGCCGCCGCGGTTCATCTTGATAACCACGCCCTCGAAGGGCTGGATTCGCTCTTTTTCGCCTTCGACCACCTTGACCTGCAACCGCACCGTATCGCCAACGCGAAACTCGGGGAGGTCGGTGCGCAAGGCGCGCTCTTCAATTTTCTGGATTACGCTGTTCATGGGAGTCCCACCCCCGAAGATGAGCCAAATAATTTAGCTAATTCGCCGCGATGTAACAACGGCCTGCTGCGATTTATTCCAGGCTCGGGTAGATGACCCGTTCCGGCTTGAGGCGCATCCCGCACTGGCCGCAGCGGCTGGCGAACAACTTGGTTACGCTCGGCGCGCCGTTTGACGAATGGAAAAGCTGGCCGCAGCGCGGGCAGCGCGCGAACATCAGCCGCCCGGCCGCGAGCGCGATTCCGATCGTCCAGACCAGCGCCACGCCCGCCAGCGCGATTTCGCAATCCGCCGCGCGGGCCGCGACCCAGAGCGCCGGCCCGAGCGTCGCCGCCCATCCCAGCAGCCACCTGCGCTCCCGCCGGATCCGGCCGCGCGCCGCCGTTTCTTCCGCCGTCATCGCGCGATCGCGCAAGGCCGGCGATTTGCGCCGCCGCATTCCATCAGGCTGCGTCCTTGTCGCCGGCGGCGCGGTTGCGATAGCTCAGCAATCCGGCCGCCAGCAGCGAGACGCCGACGATCGAGAGCAGCGTGCCGAGCAGTCCGCCGACGCTCGCCAGGTCCTGCCCGGCGGTTTCGATTACGAGGTCCGTGCCGGTCACCAGGATAACCGCGCCGAAGAAGATCATCAGGTCGGTGATTATTTTCATCGTATTACCGCGCCGGCCGCCCGTATCGTACGCGCGGCGCGCCGCCGCGCATTATCGCATCGTGCGCGCCGCGCGGCCATTCGCAGTACGCCCTATCGCCCGCACAATCGATCGAGAATTATTCCGGCCGCCGCGCGCACCGACAAATGATTGTAATCGCCCGCGCCGAGAATCGGCGGCAGGGTGAGATCCGCGCGCTCGGCCAGCGCCGGCGCCATCCCGAATCCCGTTCCGAACAGCACCATCAGCGGCGGGCCGTCGTCCTGCTGAAGCATCGCGCGCGCCGCGCTCCAGGGCAGTCCGCCTTCGGCCCGCGCCGAGGTGAACGCGACCAGCGGACGCATCCCGCTCAGCGCTTCGATCGCGGCGAGCGCGTCGTCGAACGCGGGCACGATTTGAATCAGGTCGAGCGCCTCGCGCCGGCGCGAATCGAATTGGCGGCCGTGGCCGATCCGCCAGTGTTCGAGCACCCGGGCCGCGAACGCGCGCTGGTCGGGGGTGGGATGGATGACGAAAAACGCCTTCGCCCCGTAGGTCCGCGCCGCCCGCGCGAGATCGTGCAGATCGAGGCTGGTGATCGCGGAGGTGACGATTTTGCCGGTGCGATCGATCACCGGATAATGCGCGAGCGCGATATGCAGGTCAGCCACGTCAGCCCTTGCGCGGCGCGCTGCCCAAATCGGGTCGCCGCCGTCCGGTGCGCCGCCGCGCCTCTTCGCGTCGCCATGCGCGGATTTTGCCGTGATCGCCGCTCAGCAGCACTTCCGGCACGCGCATCCCGCGGAATTCCTCGGGCCGCGTGTACTGCGGATATTCCAGTAGTTCGCCGCCCGCGAACGATTCCTCCTCCAGCGAGGCGGGATTCCCGAGCACGCCGGGCAGCAGCCGCGCGACCGCCTCGATCACGACCATCGCGGGCAGTTCGCCGCCGGTCAGCACGTAATCGCCGATCGAAATTTCCCGATCGACCATCGCGCGCACGCGTTCGTCGAAGCCTTCGTAACGCCCCGCGATCAGCATCAGGCCGCGCGCCGCCGAGGCGAGATCGCGCGCCACGCGCTGGCTGAACGGCTCGCCTTGCGGCGTCATCAGGATTTTCACCAGCCCGGGCGCTTCGCTTTCGACCGCGTCGATCGCGGCGGCGATCGGCTCCGGCCGCATCACCATCCCGCTGCCGCCGCCGTAGGGTGCGTCGTCCACCTGATGGTACGCGCCGAGACCATGCTCGCGCAGATTGTGCGCGGAAATCGCGATCAGGCCCTGACCGCGCGCGCGGCCGATCAGGCCGGCGTCGAGCGCCGCGAACATCTCGGGAAAAAGCGTGATTACGTGAAATTCCATCGCCGAACGGTTTTGCGCCACGCCCATAAGGCCGGAAATTCTATTCGAGCAGGCCGGGAACCGCCTCGATAACGATCCGGCGCCGGTCGAGATCGAGTGAATGGATCACGTCGGCGATCGCCGGAATCAGAATTTCGCGCGCACCCTCGCGCACGACCAGGACGTCGTTCGCGCCGTTGCTGAAAACTTCCTCAACCACGCCGATTCTTTCGCCCGCCGCGGTCGTCACTTCGCAGCCGATCGTCTGATAATAATAGAACTCGCCTTCGGCAAGCGCCGGCATCTCGTCGGCCGCGACCGCGACGATCGCGCCGCGCAGCGCGTCGGCCGCCTCCGGCGTCGCGATTCCTTCGAGCGCGATTCTGAGCGTCGTCCGATTGAGCCGCGCGATCGCGTTCAACCGGTATTCCCGCGGCGGCGCGCCGCCGTGCGATAAAAAGAGGCGTCGAATCGTTTCCAGAATCGACGACTCCGCATCGTCCGGTCTGAGCCGAAGGGCGCCCTTGAGGCCGTGGGCGCCGGCGATATAGCCAATCCGCACCAAGCCGCCCGGCGCGGCCGGATTCGATTCGTTCAGCGTCGGAAACCTGCCGGCCGCGTCCATTCCGGCCTATTTGTCTTCGATAATCTCCAGCACGACCTTGCGGTTGGTGCGCGAGGCGACCGCATTCAGGATCGTGCGGATCGACTTGGCCGTCCGTCCCTGCTTGCCGATAACGCGGCCGAGGTCTTCCTTCGCCACCCGCAGTTCGAGCACCGAGGCGGTATCGCCCTGGGTCTCCTTGACTTCGACCGCGTCAGGATTGTTGACCAACTGCTGCGCCAGGAACTGGACTAGCTCCTTCATGGCAGGCTCCCTGGAAGGCGTCAGGCTGATTGAGCGGCGCTTGTCGCTTGCTTGAGCAGCTTCCTCACGGTGTCGCTGGGCTGGGCGCCCGATTTAAGCCATCGGTCCGCCTCTTCGGCTTTGAGCGTGACCTTGGGCGGATTGAAGGCCGGGTCGTAAGTGCCGATCTGAGCGACGAAACGTCCGTCGCGCGGCGAACTCGAATCGGCCACTACGATGCGAAAAAACGGTTTCTTGCGCGCGCCATGGCGGCGCAGCCGGATTACCAGTGCCATACCTGCGATTCTTTCTCCCTCGACTATTCTAGCGCCCGAAGCCCAGGCTGCGCATCAGGGGGCCGCCTACGCCCATTCGGGTGATTTTCTTCATCATTTTGCGGGTCTGCTCGAACTGCTTGACGAAGCGGTTGACCTCCTGCACGGAGGCGCCGCTGCCGGCCGCGATTCGCGCGCGCCGCTTGCCGTTCAAAATCAGATGGTTCTGCCGTTCCTGCCGGGTCATCGAGTCGATTATCGCCTGCACCCGCTTGAGTTCGGCCTTCGCCTCCTCGGAATCGGCCTGGCCGGCGATTTTCTTCAGCCCCGGAATCATCCCGAGCAGGTCGCCGATCGATCCCATCTTGCGGATCGTGCGGAGCTGTTCGGCGAAATCCTCGATCGAAAACTCGTTTTTCTTGAGCTTGCGCTCGAGCTCTTTGGCCTTGTTCTGATCGTAATTTTGCTGGGTCTTTTCGATCAGGCTGAGCATGTCGCCCATGCCCAGAATGCGCGAGGCGAGGCGGTCCGGATGGAACACCTCGAAGGCGTCGAGCTTTTCGCCCATGCCGGCGAACAGGATCGGCGCTCCGGTGATCGCGCGCACCGAAAGCGCGGCGCCGCCGCGCGCGTCGCTGTCGAGCTTCGTCAGGATCAGACCCGAAATCTTGAGCCGATCGTGAAAGCCCTGCGCGACGTTGACCGCGTCCTGGCCGGTCATCGCGTCGGCCACCAGAATCGTATGATGGGGATTCGCGGCGACCTTGAGCCGGTCCAACTCCTCCATCAGTTCGTCGTCGATTTGCAGCCGGCCGGCGGTGTCGATCAGCAGCGCGTCGTGGCCGCCGACTTCGGCCCGCATCAGCGCCCGGCTTACGATCTCGACCGGATCCTCGGTCTCGCGGCTCTCCGCGACCGGCACGCCGATTTGCGCGCCCAGAATCCGCAACTGCTCCATCGCGGCGGGCCGCCGCACGTCGGTCGAGACCATCAGCGGATGGCGCTTGCGCTCGGTCTTGAGAAAACGCGCGAGCTTGGCCAGCGAAGTGGTTTTGCCCGAACCCTGCAGGCCGGCCACCATGATTTTGGCGGGCGGCTTGACCTTGAGGTCTAGTTCGCGGGCGCTGCCGCCCATCACCTCGCACAGCTCGGCGGCGACGAATTTCACCAGATGCTGCTCGGGGGTGAGCGAGCGCAGCACCTCCTGCCCGAGCGCCTTCTTCTTTACGTGTTCGACGAAATCGCGGACGACTTTAATATTGACGTCGGCCTCGAGCAGGGCGAGGCGGACTTCACGGAGCGCTTCGTCGATATTACGCTCGGTGATGCGACCTTGGCCTTTTAATTTCTTAAAGACGCCTTCGAGGCGGTCGCTGAGCGTGTCGAACATAATCGGAACTGGATGTAAGAAGAGACGGCCGGGTGGTCCGGATTATTCTGATGCCTCGGAAGTCGGCGCAGGCTTTATTCCAAGCATCAGAGCGTAAACCCGCCCGCCCCCGATGTCAACGCAGCACCCGCTAGCCGCGCCAACGCTAGCTGAAAATTGAAGTCAAATCATGGACTCGGGAAAAACGGCAGGCGATCCAACGGTCAAGCGCGGTTCGTCAATCATCATACCCGTTGCGGTCACGATGTGGCTCGTTCCAAAAGCAAGCGCGCTTTGCAGTTTATGGCACCAAAGCTGGATAAAACGCTCCTGCTGATTATGCAGCAAGATGGTATTCGTCGTGGGCTTGCGCCTCTAACGGTTTAGCGAAATTGGGAAGGCTTTGATAAAGATTTCGTGGTTTGTTCACCCAAAGCGAGATCAAGCGCAAAATATGGAAGAACAGAAACAAAATGATCGACCGATTTATCATGTAATAAACTATCTCCCACCAGACCCTTAACCGAGCTTCGGAAAGGGTCTTTCGGGCCAATGGGGAGAGATGATCGATCTTTTTAAACCATAGTTCAATTTGGCTGGTGATTTCGGGATTTCTCTTGAGAGCCACCTGAGCGAAAATTAATCTACCGAACGAAAGCTTATCTGCAAATAAAAGCAGACTGTTGATATCGTCTCGAAGCGAACGATAACAGAAGTCGCTAAATTCAATTCCGCCATCGGCCGCAAAGTCGAAGACATCATCCCTGATTTGGAAGAGATTTTGTCGAAGATTATCAAGCAAGAATTGTCTGAAGCTAAGATAAAAAACTCCCCAAACAAAAATAGCTCCCGTGCAGAAGCGAATTATTCGCGCTGCTATCACGATATCCACGTTAATTAACCTCTTTTGGTGTCTGACCTTGTGTTGTCAAACCGCTAGTGGTGTTCGTGTCGGGTCTATATGATGCTCCAATTCGTGAATTCGGCGTGTCAACCTCTCCGTCGTATTCCGTCTTAATCGTTGCGCGTTTATTCCAAAAAGCCATCCGACCACTGCCGCTAGATAAGAGACTAGCTCATCTGGCTTAGCGTCCGCAAATAATCTCATACCGAACGCAGCCATGGTTGTCTTACTCGCCAATTCGTGCGCTGTGCGAAATATGCCGAAATAGACTATTAGGACCACTGTTAGCGCCGGGATACCCTGATCAATCGTGCGCGAAGCTAAGTCAATAATTCGGAATAAAAATTGGTACCGGAGCTCGAGCTTACGAGCTTCCATGGATTTCTTATCAGCCACATCGAGGCGTTTATCATTGTTTCAAGCTGACTGTCAAAGCATTTTATATTTTTAAAGGGCTTCTTATAAGCTATCGTTCGCACTTCGATCAGGACGGACCGGAGCGCTTTCGCTCTTAAAATAAAGGACGACCTCGGCCACATTTCCTCACATCGCCATCCTGTCGAGGGAGCGGTACTGGATCGCCTCGCTCAGATGGAACGCCTGAATCGGGCCGCCGCCGTCGAGGTCGGCGATCGTGCGGGCGACCTTGAGCGTGCGCGTGTAGGCGCGCGCGCTCAGGCCAAGCCGGTTGATCGCTAGTTCAAGCAGGCGTTCGCCCGAAGCGTCGATCGCGCAATGCTCGCGCAATTCGCGCGCGCCCATCTGCGCGTTGCAGAAATAGGGCGTGCCGCGAAACCGTTCCAGTTGCAGGTTGCGGGCCTGATTCACCCGGTCGCGAATCGCGGTCGAGGGTTCGCCGGCGCCGCGGTCGGCCAGCTCCTTGTACTTCACCGCCGGCACTTCAATATGGATATCCAGCCGGTCGAGCAGCGGCCCGGAAATGCGCGAGCGATAGCGCTGGATAATCATCGGCGAACAGACGCATTCGTGCTGCGAATCGGTGTAGAAGCCGCACGGACACGGATTCATCGCCGCGACCATCATCACGCTGGCCGGAAACGTCATCGTGCCCATCACGCGGGCGATCGTGATGCGGCGGTCTTCGAGCGGCTGGCGCAGGACTTCGAGGACGTTTTTGCGGAATTCCGGCAGTTCGTCCAAAAAGAGAACGCCGTTATGGCCTAAGCTGACTTCGCCGGGGCGCGGGATCGGGCCGCCGCCGATCAGTCCTGCGTCCGATATCGTATGATGCGGTGCGCGGAAGGGCCGCGTCGCGATCAGCGCCCGTCCATCGAGCAAGCCAGCGACGCTGTGGACCTTGGTGGTTTCGATCGCTTCCTCGAAGCTCATCCCCGGCAGGATCGTCGGCAAGCGCTTCGCGAGCATCGTTTTGCCCGAGCCGGGCGGGCCGATCATCAGGACGTTATGGCCGCCGGCGGCGGCGACTTCTAACGCGCGCTTGGCCTGCTCTTGCCCTTTGACCTCGCTGAAATCGAGGTCGTAACGGCTGGCCGCGTCGAACAGTTCGTTCAGATTGACGTGGGTCGGCGGGATCTCGAGCAGTTCCTCGAAAAACTCGAACGCCTCGCGCAGGGTTTCGACGCCGAGCACGCGCACCGCTTCGCCGACCACGGAAGCCTCGGCGGCGTTTTCGCGCGGCAATACGACGCCGGCCAGGTTCCGGTTCCGCGCGAGGAGGGCGCTGGGCAGGGCGCCCTTGATTCCCTTGATCCGGCCGTCGAGCGCGAGTTCGCCGAGCACGAGATAGCCGCGCAACCGGTTGCGCTTCTGGATGTCATCCTTGGCCGCGAGAATCCCGAGCGCCATCGGCAGGTCGAACGCCGATCCCTCCTTGCGAACGTCGGCGGGAGCGAGGTTGATCGTGATTTTGCGGTTGGGAAATTCGAAGCCGGAGTTGGTGATCGCTGATTTGATGCGGTCGAAGGCTTCGCGCACGGCACCGTCAGGCAGACCGACCATCCGGAAGCCTGGAATTCCGGCGCTGATATCGATTTCGACTTCGACCGGAAAGGCGTCGACTCCGGCAAGTGCGCTGGACAGTACGCTGGCGAGCAAGGCGATACCGTTCGGGCCGCGCAGGCGGCCTGTTCGAGCGAAAATTTATCGACAATAGAACAATTCCCGCCGCGTTAACGCAAGTCCGCGCGTAACGAAACTCATGGCCAGACGGCGCCGTCGGCGATCAGCCCGTCGCGCTCGGCGCGGCCGAGGCCGAGCAGTTCGCCCAGCACGTAATCGTTGGACGAGCCGATCTCGGGCGATACCGTTCGGATCGCGCCCGGCGTCGCCGAGAGTTTCATCGGAATTCCGGTGACGTGGGTGGTGAGGCCGTCCGGCAGAGTTACCGTACCCCAGAAATTGCGCGCCTTCAGATGCGGGTCGCGGGCGCAGATATCGGCGCCGTTGGCGACGAGGCCAGCGGCGACTCCAACGCTTTGCAGAAGTTGCATCGCGGTTTCGGCGGATTGACCAGCCGCCCATGCGGCGACGTGCGCGTCCAGTTCGGAACGATTGCGCATCCGCAGATAGAGCGTGCGGAATTTCGCGTCCGCGGCCCATCCGGGGGCGCCGATCGCCGCCACGAAGCGATCCCATTCGGCCTGCGTGCGGACGCTGATCGCGAGCCAGCGATCGTCGTCGCCGTCGCGCGGGCGGCATCGATAGGCGCCATGTGGCGCCGCCGGGCCCTCCTGGCACGTCCATCCGGGAGGAGTTTGCTCGCGACGGTTCGCGGCAATATCGAGCAGGGCGGGACCAATTACGCTGATCGCCGCCTCGAATTGCGAAAGATCGACAAACTGGCCCTTGCCGGTCCGCTTGCGCGCCCATAGCGCGATCAGCGAAGCGAGCGCGCCCGTGTATCCGCCGGACATGTCGGCATAGGAGTAACCGAAGCCGGACGGTTCGCCCGATTCTTCCGCCATCAGCATCGTATAGCCGCCCAAAGCTTGCAGCGTCGGGCCATAGCTGACGTAGCTGGAGCGCGGCCCGGTATGTCCCAGGCCGGACATGCTGACACATACGATGCCCGGGTTGACCTGGCTCAGGCTCGCGAAGTCCATCCCCCACATGCGCATCACGCGGGCCGAGAAATTGTCGATCACCAGGTTGCTGATTTGCGCGAGCCGGCGCGCGATTTCGACGCCTTGCGGATGGCTCATGTTGACCGCGATCGAGCGCTTGTTGCGATGCAGGTCGCCCTGCAAGCCGATTTGGCGCGAGCCGGGCGGGCCGGGTTTGCGCTCCAGTTTGATCACTTCGGCGCCCTGGTCGGCCAGAATCCGGGTCGCCACCGGACCGGCGACGACCCACGTGAAATCGAGCACGCGTATTCCTTCGAGCGGCATCGGCGCCATCGTCAAATCACCCCTTCCGCCGCGAGCGTCGCGATTTCGGCCGCGTCGAGGCCCAATTCTTCGCGCAGGATTTCCTCGCTGTGCTCGCCGATCAGCGGCGGCCGGCGCCGCACGCGCCAGGGCGTACCGTTGAACAGAAATGGCGCGCCAGGATAACGAATCTTGCGGCCGAGCTCGGGATGTTCCACTTCGACGAAGTAGCCGCGCGCGGCAAGCTGCTCGTCCTCGAACAACGCCTCCGGCCGGCGGACGCTGGCGTAGGGCAGCCGCAGCATCTGCGCCCGCTCGAGCAATTCATCGCGCGAGTAGTCTTTGACCCATTCGTCGAGCACGTCGAACAGATGCTCGGCGTGCTCGGCGCGATAGACGACGTCTTCCCATTCGGGATTGACGAGGTCCCGCGCCTTGCCGTCGCCCGCGACCCATTGCACGAGCGAGGTCCAATCGCCCAGCGAACAGTGCATCACGTACCCGTCACGGCATCGCGCGACCCTGAAGTAGCGGCTCCAATGCAGCGTGCCGCGGCGCGGCTCGACACGGCCCTCGGCGAAGTAGCCGCCGGCGACGTGCTCGACCGCGCTGATCGTCGCCTCCTGCATGCTCAGATCGATCCACTGGCCGTGTCCGATCCGATCGCGCGCGAACAGCGCGCACATCGCGGAGATTGCGGCGTAATACGCCGAGGAATGATACGCCTGCGGTCCAAGTGGCCGGACCGGCTTGCGGCCGGGCGAGCCGTTGACGTAAAGCATGCCTGCCATCGCGGTCAGGATCGCGTCGTCGGCGGCGAAATCGCGGTACGGGCCGGTCTGTCCGAACGGCGCGATCGAGAGCAGGATGAGCGCGGGATTCGCCGCGTGCAGCTCCTTCCATCCGGCGCCAATTTCGGCGATTGCGCCGGGCGCGAAACTTTCGATTACAAGATCGGCGCCGCGCGCCAGCGCGAGCAGAATTTCACGTCCGCGCGGATTTTTCAGATCGAGCGTGAGCGAGCGTTTGTTGAGGTTGTAGAACCAGAAAAAGAGGCTGCGATCGGGATGCGGCCGGTCGTCGAGAAACGGGCCGAACCGCCGCCCGGCGTCGCCGCCGCGTGGTTCGATTTTGATCACGTTGGCGCCCATGTCAGCGAGAATCCTGCCGCACAGATGGCCCCTGGCGGTGGTTAGGTCGAGCACTTTGAGCCCGGCAAGCGCTCCATCGTCGTTCAATTGCGCAATCCTTTCGTGGCGCGTTCGCGCGGCGCGGCGGCAAATGCGCCGCGCATAGCCGCTCGCGACATCGCTGACAGATCGTTACGATTGGCCGGGACTATATGGGAACCGCCGGCGGGTTTTCAAATTCCGCTTGGCGCGAACGCTGGCGCGAGCGGGGACGAATATGGACGGAACAGCGACGGGCGATATCTGGGTTGAGGCGTGGCTGTCGATTTGGGTGCGGCCGCGCGCGACGATCCGGCGCATCATCGATGCGGATCCGCGCAAGTTCGCGGTCGGAATCGCGTTCGTGGCGGGCGCGCTCGCGATGGTGAATATACGCGCGAATCTGGTCAATGCGCCGATGCCGCACATGCATATGCGGCTGCCGCAAATCGGGCCGTTGGGGCTCGCGCTCGCGGCGTTGTTCATGGGCGGAGCGAATGTCGCGATGCTGTTCGTGTTCGGCGCGCTCTACCGATGGTCGGGCGCGATGCTGGGCGGCGCGGCGGACGCGGTTCAGGTGCGGGCGGCGCTGGCGTGGGCGCAGGTGCCAGAAATTTACCTGACGATCGTGGGCATAATCGTGGCGGCGCTCGGTCTTACCGGCGCGCCGGCGGGGGTCTATCCGCAACATTCGTCGTTCGGCCTGATTGAAGTGATCGTCACGCTTTGGGCGTTCGTGATCTCGCTCAAATGCCTTGGCGAGGCGCACGGGTTTTCGGCATGGCGGGCGTTGGGAGCGGTTCTGATGGGTCTGCTGGCGGTCGTGCTGGTGCTGGTCGCCGTGATGCTGACGGTTCATCTGGCGATTACGGCCGGACGCGCGCTCGCCTGAGCGCCGCGGCGAGACTCGCGCCAGCGCGATTCGATCGGCTATTCTGAATTCGATTAGCGCGTATTCGCGTGCAAACGAAGGAGTTTGACGGCCGCGCCGGCTGTTCGCCGCCGCGCGCCGAATCCGCCCGTGGCCGAGACCGACTATAAAGCGACGCTGAAATTGCCCAAGACCGACTTCCCGATGAAGGCGAACCTGCCGAAGCGGGAGCCGGACCTGCTCAAGCGCTGGAACGAGACGAATCTCTACGCGCGCATCCTTGAGGCGCGCGCATCCGCCCAAAGCTGGATACTGCACGACGGGCCGCCTTACGCGAACGGCCGCGTGCACATGGGCACGGCGCTCAACAAGGCGCTCAAGGATTTCGTGGTGCGGTCGCGCTCGATGATGGGGTTCCGGACGCCGTATGTGCCGGGATGGGACTGTCACGGGATGCCGATCGAGTTCAAAGTTTCGCGCGATCTGGGCGAGAAAGCGCGCACGCTTTCCAAGCTCGAATTGCGCCGGCTGTGCCGCGTTGAAGCGGAAAAATGGATCGATATTCAGCGCGCGGATTTCATGCGGCTCGGATGCGTCGGCGACTGGTATCGGCCGTATATCACGATGGATCCGGAGTACGACGCGGCCGAAATCGGCGTGCTGCGCAAGCTCACGGCGGCCGGCTACGTCTATCGCGGCCTGCGCCCGGTTCATTGGTGCTTTTCCGATCGCACCGCGCTGGCCGAGGCGGAGGTCGAATACCGCGAACATAAATCGCCGTCGATTTACGTCGCCTTCGCGTTCAACGACGCGGCCGGCGACGCCGCCGAACTTGCCGCGAATCCGGCGGACGGCACCGAACTGGAAGAAGCGCGGCGCGCGGGCAAATTGTTCGCCGTGATCTGGACCACTACGCCGTGGACGCTGCCGGCGAATCTCGGCATCAGCCTGAACCCGACATTCGAGTACGTCGCGCTCAAGGCCGGCGACAGCTATTACGTCGTGGCCGAGCGGCTGGCCGAAGCGGTCGCCAAAGAATGCGGACTGACGGTCGAAAAGACTATCGCGCTCGATTCCGCCGCGCTGCGCGCGCGCGACGGCCGCGATATTTTCCGTCATCCGTTCGCCGGACGCGACGTGAAGCTGATGTACGGCGATCATGTGACGGCCGAGGCCGGCACGGGCCTGGTGCATACCGCGCCCGGCCACGGCTACGAGGACTTCGTGGTTGGCAATCAATACGGGCTCCAGCCGTTCACGCCCGTGGATCGCACGGGAACCTTCACCGCCGAGGCGGGCGAATGGGCGGGACAGAACGTCTTCAAGGCGAACCCGGCGATCGTCGCGAAGCTGCGCGAGATTGGCGCGCTGCTCCACGCGCACGACTACACGCACAGCTATCCACATTGCTGGCGATGCAAGAATCCGCTGATTTTCCTTGCCGCCGAGCAATGGTTTTTGCGTATCGACCACGACCGGCTGCGCGAGCGGGTAATTGCCGAAATCGACGCGGTGAAATGGATTCCGGCGTGGTCGCGCGATCGGATTCGCAACATGACTGAGACGCGGCCGGACTGGTGCCTTTCGCGCCAGCGCGCCTGGGGCGTGCCGATTCCGGCGCTGCGCTGCGCGGGATGCGGACGGGTCGAGTTGTACGACGAGGCGATGCGTGCGGCGGAGGAGATTTTCGCGCGCGAAGGATCTGACGCGTGGTTCGTGCGTCCGGCCGGCGATTTCGCGCGTTCGATAAAGTGCGCGAATTGCGGTGGCGTCGATTTCGCGAAAGAAGAGGACGTGCTCGACGTCTGGTTCGATTCGGGTTCGTCGCAGGCCGCCGTGCTCGGCAAGCGGCCCGAGTTGTCGTGGCCGGCCGACGCCTATCTCGAGGCGGTCGAGCAGGCGCGCGGATGGTTCGGTTCGTCGCTCACCTGCGCGGTCGCCGAGCGCGGCCACGCCCCGTTTCGCAGCGTGATCAGCCACGGGCTGACGGTCGATGAGCAGGGCCGCAAAATGTCGAAGTCGCTCGGCAATTCCGAGGACGCGGCCGACGCGATCAACCGGATCGGCGCCGACGTGCTGCGGCTGGTCTATGCGTCGCTCGATTACACCAGCGAGCTGGCGCTGGGTCCGACGATCTACAATTCGGTCTCCGAATCGTATCGCAAGATTCGCAACACCTGCCGTTACATGCTCGGCAACCTCTACGATTTCGATCCGGCGGGCGACGCACTCGCGCCGCCGGCGATGCTCGAATTCGACCGCTATATCCTGGGCCGCTTCGAGAAGCTCAAGGCCGAAGTCGTAAACGCATATGAGGCGTATGACTTTCAGGCGGCATATCGCGCGATGCTGAATTTTGTGGTGGTCGAGCTGAGCTCGCTCTATATCGACGTGACGCGCGATCGGCTCTACTGCGACGCGGCAAATTCGCGCGAGCGGCGCTCGGCGCAAAGCGCGCTGTATCTGATGGTCGACGGGCTGGCGCGGATGCTCGCGCCGCTGATCCCGTACACCGCCGACGAAATCCATTCGCATATTCCGGGACGAACCGGCGACAGCGTGCATCTGCTGACGCTCGCGCCCGCGGATGATCGATTCGTTGACGCCGAGCTGGACGCGCGCTGGGACCGGCTGCTCGCCGTACGGGGCGAAGCGCTGAAGGTGCTGGAAGCGATGCGGCAGGCGAGCGCAATCGGCGCGCCGCTGGAGGCGGAGATCGTGGTCGGCCTGCAAAATCCCGCCGCCGCGATGCTTAAAAATTATCGCGACCAACTCAAGGATTTATTCATCGTTTCCGAGGTGAAAGTTCTGTCGAACGGCGCGGCGCCCGAAACCGCGCCGCATGACGGCGGCGGCGAACAAAACTCAGAGAATCCATTTCATCGAGTCGCCGCGCATCTGCCGGACCTTCCGCCGATCAGCGTGATCGGGCGCAAGGCGGCGGGGCGGAAGTGTCCGCGATGCTGGAAATATTTCGAGGGCGAAGGGGAGCTCGATGAGCGCTGCCGGACGGTCGTCGGTGGCTGAAACGATGGCGCGGCCAGCGCCCGCCGCCGGCGCCGGACGCGATCGGCAAGGCCGAAGCTGGCTCGGGCCAATGCTCGCGTTCGTGACCGCGCCGGTGGTGCTGATCGATCAGCTCAGCAAGATCTACGTGCGCGCCCATTTCGCGTTGAACCAGACGATGCCGCTGATTCCGGGCTGGCTCGACGTGACCTACACGCGGAACCCCGGCGCGGCGTTCAGCCTGTTCGCCACGATGCCGCAATGGTTCCGGCACGGCTTCTTCATGGGAATTTCCTTCGCGGCGATCGTGGTGCTGGGCGTCCTGATGGCGCGGCGGACGACGCCGGCGCGGATCGCCGCGGCGTTCGCCCTGGTGCTGGGCGGCACGATCGGCAATCTGATCGATCGACTGTCGCGAGGCCTGGTCACCGATTTCATCTATTTCCATCACGCGAGCTTCAGCTATCCGGTGTTCAATGTCGCGGATTCGGCGATCACGATCGGGGTCGCGATGATTCTGCTGTTCACCTGGCTGGACGACCGCGCCGCCGCGCGCGCAGTTTGACGGCGCGGCGGGAGCGCGGCTAGCGTAAGTCAAACACGCGGCGACAAAGCCGCGGCTTCGGGGAGCGAAGCGGCGATGAAAACGATCAATACAGTCACCGGCACGGTAAACACGGACAAACTCGGCGTCACGCTGATGCATGAGCATCTGCTGATCGGCTGGGCCGGATGGGAGCTGGATTGCACGGCGCCCCGCTTCGATCGCAAGACGGCGCTCACGCAGGCGAGCGAGCGGCTCAAGGAGCTGAAGGACCTGGGGCTGAGCACGTTCGTCGATCCGTGTCCGAACGATATCGGGCGCGACGTCGTGTTCATGGCCGAAGTCGCCGAAAAGACCGGAATCAACGTGATTTGCGCGACCGGTCTGTACAAGGAAGACCTCGGCAATACGCCGTATTTCAAGCAGCGCTCGATCGAGGAAATCGCCGACGTTTACGCGACCGAATTGACCAGGGGAATCGGCGAGACCGGAATCAGGGCCGGCATTATCAAGTGCGCGACCGGCAAGGACCGGATTACCGAGTACGAAGAGAAGTGCCTGCGCGCGGCGGCGCGCGCGTCGAAGCGCACCGGCGCGCCGATCACGACGCATACCGACGAAGGCACGATGGGCCGCGAGCAGCTCGACATATTCGCGTCGGAAGGCGTGGATTTCGCGCACGTCGTGATCGGCCATAGCTGCGGCGCCTCCGACCTGCGCTACCACACTGACATGCTCGATCGTGGATGCTATTTGGGCTTCGATCGTTTCGGACTCGACTTTTTGCATCCGGACCGCCTGCGGCTGGCGGCGCTGATCGGGCTGGTCGGAGTTGGTTTCGAAAAGCAACTCGTGCTGTCGCATGATTCGGTCGCGTGTTGGCTCGGCAAAGGATTGCCGGACATGGACGAAAAGACCCGCAAGCTGATCGAGAACTGGAACCCGACGCACATTTTCAAACATATCGTGCCGGCGCTGAAGGAAGCCGGAGTGACCCAGCGCAAGATCGACGCGATGATGGTCGAGAATCCGCGGCGCTACTTCGAGGCCTGAGCGGCGCGCCGGGATCGATTCGGACGGGAGGGGCGATGCGGCCCTTCCCGTTTTTTTTCGCGCTGGAGACGCGCCGTCAGGCGAGCGCGGAGATGATTTCGTCGAAGCCGAGTTGTTTCGTGAAGGCGTGGCCGAGCCGGTCGATCAGAACGAATTCGACGCCGGCGCCGGCGCGTTTTTTGTCGAGTTTGAGCGCGCGCTCGAACTCCGCGCCGCGCCATCCGGAGGGCAACCGGGTCTCGAGCCCGGCGGATCGAATCAGCGCGAGCAGCCGCTCGGCGTCGGTTTCGGAGAGATTCGCGTATGCGCGCGACAGCGCGGTCGCCGCGCCCATCCCGATCGCGACCGCCTCGCCATGCAGCAGGCTGCCGTAGCCGGCCGAGGCTTCGAGCGCGTGGCCGACGGTATGGCCGAAGTTGAGAATCTTGCGCAAGCCGCTTTCGCGTTCGTCGTTCTCGACGACAAACGTCTTGTGCCGCAGCGAGCGTTCGACGAATTCGACCAGCGTCTCCGGATCGCGGCGCAGTATCGCGGGCATCGCGGCTTCCAGCGCGGCGATCATCGGCGCGTCCGTGATCGCGCCATACTTGATCACTTCGGCGAGTCCCTCGCGAAAGGCGCGATCGGGCAGGGTCGCGAGCGCGGCGACGTCGGCGACGACGAGGCGCGGCTGATGGAACGCGCCGATCAGATTTTTCGCCGACGCATGGTTGATTCCGGTTTTGCCGCCGAGCGCCGAATCGACCTGCGCCAGCATCGTGGTGGGAATTTGCACGACCGCGATACCGCGCATCCAGACGGCGGCGGCGAAGCCCGCGAGGTCGCCGACCACGCCCCCGCCGAGCGCGAAGACGGCGCTCGAACGATCGAGTCCGGCGGCGGCGAAACGGTCGAACAGGTCGGAGAGCGTCGCGAGCGACTTGCTGGCCTCGCCGGCCGCGACGACCACGGTCGCCGGCTCGAAACCCGCCGCGCGGAGCGAAATCGCCACGCGCTCGGCATACATTGGTGCGACAACCGAATCGGTCACGATCGCGGCGCGGCCCGGTTTCAGGCCGGTGGCGCGGGCAAGCTCGCCGACGCGATCGAGCGCGCCCGCGCCGACCTGCACCGGATGGGCGTGCGGGCCGAGATTTACGTGGAAGTCGCCCATGATTTGCGTCCGTGCCGGCCGAACGCATCGATAATCGCGGCGGCCGTCTCATCGATCGTCAGGTCGGAAGTGTCAACCGCAAGATGCGCGCGGGCGTAGGCCTCGCGCCGCGCTTCAATCAATTCGGCGATTCGGTCGTTGAGCGGTTTGCCGCCTTGCGTGAGCATCGGGCGCGACGCCGCGGCCGCTCCGATGCGCCGCGCAATCACCTCGGGCCGCGCCGTTAGGCATACGATCACGCCGATACGGCTGAGGGCGTCGAAGTTGCGGGAATCGACGAGCGCGCCGCCGCCGGTCGCGATAACCGCGGGCAGCGGCCGGCCGGACTGCGGACAGCGCAGGCTCTCGCCGGCCAGTTCCGCGATCAGCTCGCGCTCGAGTTTGCGGAAGCAGGCTTCGCCCTGCTCACGAAAAATTTCGGCAATCGGCATCCCGGCGCGCGCGACGATCATGGCGTCGCAATCGATCAGGCGCCAGCCGAGAATTTCGGCGCAGGCTTTCGCGGCCACGCTTTTGCCGGTGGCCATGAAGCCGGTCAGGATTAACTTCGGCGCCATCGCCGCTGCGCTTCGTTCAATAATCGCGGACCTGATCGAGGTAGCCGCGGTAATTGCGCGTGATTTCGGCCAGCGAATCGCCGCCGAACTTTTCCATAAATGCGCGCGCCAACTCGAATGCGACCACGGTTTCCGCGATCACGGCGGCGGCCGGAATCGCGCAAACGTCGGACCGCTCGATCGCGCCCACGGCCTCCGCCTTGGTTTTGAGGTCAACCGACTTCAGCGGGCGCATCAAGGTCGAAAGCGGCTTGAATGCGACGCGCACGCGCATCGGCTCGCCGGTCGTCATGCCGCCTTCCGTGCCGCCGGAGTTGTTGGAATGCCGGGTGAACCGGCGCGCGGATGCGTCGTAGCCGATTTCATCGTGCAGTTCGGAACCGCGCACGCGCGCGGCCTGAAAGCCGATTCCGATTTCGACTCCCTTGACCGCCTGCAGGCTGAGTAACGCCTGTGCCAGGCGGCCGTCGAGCTTGCGATCCCATTGGACGTGGCTGCCGAGACCGACCGGCAGTCCGGCGGCAATCACTTCAACCACGCCGCCGAGCGTGTCGCCTTCCTTCTTGCAGGCGTCGATTTCCGCGATAATCGCCCGCTCCGCCTCGGCGTCGGCGACGCGCACCTGCGACTCTTCGGTTATCCGCGCAAGCTCATCAAGGCCGATATTTGGCGGCACGCGCGCCGCGGTCGATCCGATGCTGGCGACGTAGCCGAGCACTTTCACGCCGAAAGGCGAAATCAGTTGGCGGGCGAACGAACCCGCCGCCACCCGCATCGTGGTTTCCCGCGCCGAGGCGCGTTCCAACACGTCGCGGATATCTTCGAGATTGTATTTTAGAACACCGGCAAGGTCGGCGTGACCCGGCCGGGGACGCGTGACGACCTTGGCCTCGCCGCGATCGGCGGGATTCGCGGACATCCGCTTTTCCCAATTTTTGAAATCGCGATTTTCGACGATCAGCGTAACCGGGCTGCCGATCGTGCGGCCGAATCGAATTCCTGAAACGACCCGCGCCTCGTCCCGCTCGATCGCCATCCGGCCGCCCCGCCCATAACCTTTCTGCCGTCGCGCAAGATCCTGGTTGATGGCGGCCAGATCGATCTCAAACCCTGCTGGCGCGCCTTCGATAACAGCGACCAGCTCGGGTCCGTGCGATTCGCCTGCGGTGAGAAAACGCAACATCTGGATAACTTTACCCGGAAGCGTGCTTGGGCGCATCCGGGGGCTTTTGATTCAACCAGAGAAGCCCGTTTCGGGGAAGAGTCAGCCGGCGGACAGCCAAACACAATGATGCATTGGAAAAGCTGTCGGAATAAATTAAAGCGCCGATTGATATCGTGACGATCTGCCGTATATTCTTTCCCGAAGCCCTGTTTAAGAAAATGGATGCAATCGTCCTTCTTTAATGAAGGTGTATCGAGACCCCCCACCCTAGGTGCGTTTGAACCGCCGACAATAGGGCGTCAAGCGTCCTTGTAATTGCGGCCCTTGAGCATCCGCGACACGGTGCATTCCATCACTTCCTCGCTGTTTTGATTCAGCACGCGATGGACGAATGTCACGATGCCGCGATCGCCCTTGCTGGTCGGGCGCGCCGCCGTCACTTCGACCGTGACGCGCATCGTGTCGCCGGCGAAGAGCGGCCGTTTGAAGGCCATCTTGTCCACGCCAACCAGCGCAAGCCCGACGCCGTGGATGCATCCGCTCAGAATTATCAACCCCTCGGTGAATGAAAAAATCAGCGCGCCGGGAGCGAACCGCTTCGGATACAGCGATTTGCGTTTTACGTATTCCTCGCTGATGAACAACTCCTCGAAGAATCCGCCAAGCGCCACGAACTGTGAAATTTCAGCGTCGCCGACCGTCCGCGAAAGCGTTTCGATCCGGTCGCCGACCTTCCAATCCTCGAAATACCGGGCTTCCATGATTTTCCTTTCAGAAACGATTTATTCTCAATCCTCTACTCAGTCCCACACCAGTCCGCCGTCAACATTGATCGATTGACCGGTTATATTGTCGGCGTCGGACGACGCGAGGAAGGCTGCGACCTTCGCGATATCGTCGGGCGAATTCGATCGGCCCAGCGGTATCGTCGCGTCGAGCCGGCGCACCGCTTCCTCTTCGCTGACGCCGCGCTTTGGCGCCATCTCCTTCATCAGCGTGTCGAACATGTGCGTGCGGGTGACGCCGGGACAGATCGCGTTGACGTTGATATTGTGGCGGGCGAGTTGCGCCGCCGCCACGCGCGTCATCGCGATTACCGCGCCCTTCGTGCCGGCGTAGGCGATATTCGACGTGCCGCGATAGCCTTTGCCGGCGATCGACGCGATATTGATAATTTTCCCCGATTTTTGCCGGGCCATCTCGCGCGCCGCCCGCTGCATGCAGAAAAACAGGCCGCGCGCGTTGACCGCGTGCATCCAGTCCCAGTCGGCCTCGGTCACGTCGAAAAAGCCGAGGCTGCGGGTGACGCCGGCGTTGTTGACGAGGATGTCCACGCGGCCGAATTCGGCGGTGGTCCGGCGTACCAGTTCGTCTATTTCCTCGACTTTCGACAGGTCGGTGTGCATCAGCAGGCCGCGCCCGCCAATCTCGCCCATCACCGCTTCGCCGCTTTCGCGGTCGACCTCGGCGGCGACGACCTGCGCGCCTTCCGCCGCGAAGCGGAGCGCCATCGCGCGGCCCATCCCGCGTCCCGCGCCCGTGATGATCGCAATCTTGTTTTCCAGCTTCATCGCGCGAGTCTCCTTCGTCGAACTAACCGGCTTGTAGCGCAACCGGATTCCGCCGTACAGCGCGGCGCGTATGGCCGCGCCGCGCCGCGCCGATATACATTCGTCGCTGGCGATGAGAGCGCGGGTGGTAATCGTCGGCGTGGCGGGCGGGGTCGAGCAGCTCACCTATGCGATTCCGCCCGCCCTCGCCGGACGCGTCGCATGCGGCCATCGCGTGCTGGTTCCTCTGCGCTCGCGCCGGATGACCGGCCTCGTCACCGAAGTCGGCGCGAATCTCGAAAGCGGCGGCGCCGAGCCGCGCGAAATCATCGAGCTGCTGGAGGCGGCGCCGCTTTTCGATCGCGCCCATATCCGCCTCATCGAATTTCTTTCGGCCTATTATCTGGCTTCCGTCGCCGAGGCCTACCGCGCCGTGATGCCGGCGGCGGCGCGCGTCGAAACCGGCCGCGCCTACCAGCTCGGCGCGCGGCCCAACGCGTTGCAGTCAGCCGCGCTGGGTTCCCTGGAGAGATCGCTGCTTGCCGCGCTGGATGCACGCCCGCGCACCGCGCGGCAGCTTGCGCGTTTCGGCGACCGCCGCGAGGTCGAGAGCGCGCTCGCGCGTCTTGTTGGAGACGGTCTCGTCGTCGTTCGCGACGCGACCCGCGGCCGCCATCGGCATGCGGCCAGCCTCGTCGTGCGCCGCGCCACGCAAGCCGCCGCGATTCCCGTGCGCGGCGCACGCCAGCGCGAGCTTCTCGAGCGGCTCGATCGCGCCGGCGCGGACGGAATCGAGCTTGCCGCGCTTGGCGCTGGGATGCCGGCGGCGCGCGAAGTCGTGCGCGCGCTTTCCGCCCGCGGCCTGGTGGAAATCGCGCCGGCTGTCCGGTCCGGCGACGCCGCGGCCGGCGCTCGAATTCCATACGAACCGACGCCCGATCAATCCGCCGCGATCGCCGCCGTCACGCCCGCGCTTCGCGATCGCCGCTTCGAGGCCTTTTTGCTCTGGGGCGTGACCGCCAGCGGCAAGACCGAAGTCTATCTGCGCCTTGCCGCCGAAGCGCTGGCGCAAAACCGGCGCGCGCTCGTGATGGTTCCGGAAATCGCGCTGGCCGACCAGATCGTTCGCGCCTTCCGCGCCCGCTTCGGCGCGCAAGTCGGCGTGGTCCACAGCGCGCAGAACATCGCCGAGCGATGGGCTTCGTGGTCGGCTGCGCTGGCCGGCGATTGCCGCATCATGATCGGTCCGCGCTCGGCGGTTTTCGCGCCGATGGGCGACCTCGGCCTGATCGTCGTGGACGAGGAGCACGACCCCGCCTACAAGAACGAGGAAGGCATCCGCTACCACGCGCGCGATCTCGCCGTCGCGCTTGGACGTTTCAGCGGTTGCCCGGTGATTCTCGGTTCGGCGACGCCCTCGGCCGAATCCTTTGTCAACGCGCGGCGCGGACGCTACCGGATGCTGCGGATGCCGCGCCGGATCGGCGATCGCGCGCTTGCCGAAGTCGAAATCATCGACTTGCGCGAGCATCCGCATGCCGCGGATCGCGATCGCCAAGGCCAGCCGTCCGCGGAACCGCCGCCGCCCGACGCCGTGCCGCTCTCGCCGCCGTTGCTCGCCGCGCTGCGCGCGAATCTCGCCGCCGGCGGCCAGTCGGTGATTTTTCTGAACCGCCGCGGCTATCACAATTTTCTGCAGTGCCATCTCTGCGGCAACGTCATCGCCTGCGGCAATTGCTCGGTCAGCCTGACGTTCCATCTGCGGGATCGCTCGCTGCGATGCCACTACTGCGGCGCCAGCGCCGCCGCACCGGATCGCTGCCCGGAATGCGACGGCTATGGATTGGCGGGACAGGGCTTCGGCACCGAGCGGCTGGCGCAGGCGCTTGCGGAATTGCTGCCCGACGCGCGTATCGAACGGATGGACAGCGACACCAGCGGCCGGCGCGGCGCCCGCGCCGCGATTCTCGCCCGGCTCGCGCGCGGCGAACTGGATATTCTGGTCGGCACGCAGATGATCGCCAAGGGTTTCGATTTCCCCGGCGTTACGCTGGTCGGCGTGGTGATGGCCGATCTCACGCTCAATCTGCCCGACTATCGATCGGCCGAGCGCACGTTCCAGTTGCTGACGCAGGTCGCCGGGCGCGCCGGACGCGGCGAGCGGCCGGGCCGCGTGCTGATCCAGACCTACGCCCCCCACCATTACAGCATCCGCGCCGCCCGCGATCAGGATTACGCGCGTTTCATCCGGCGCGAACTCGAGCTGCGGCGCGACCTGATGTATCCGCCGTTCGCGCGGCTGGCGCTGGTGCGGGTCGAAGGCATGGACGCCGCGCGCGCCGGAGCGCTCGCGGCGTCCGCCGCCGCGGCCCTCGCCCGCGATGCGAAACCCGACTCGATGCGCGTGCTGGGGCCGGCCCCCGCGCCGATCGAGCGCATCAAGGGGCGCTACCGTTTTCAGGTGATGCTGAAGGCGATCGAACTGAAGCACCTGCGCGACGCGCTTGCCGCGATGCGCGCGCAAATCGCGCCGCGGGCCGCGCGCGATCGCGTGCGCCTCGCCATCGATATCGATCCCGTCAACATGCTCTGACAGGATTCGCCGCGGCTTTATTTCCGGCGCACGATCACCGCGGTGCCGTACGCCGCGATCTCGCTCATCATGCCCGCGATTTCGTTGCAATCGAAGCGCATCGCCAACACCGCGTTGCCGCCCCGTTCCATCGCCTCCAGCCGCAGCCGCTCGATCGCCTGGTTGCGGCTGTCCGACAGCAGCCGCGTATAGCCGCTCGCCTCTCCGCCGAAAACCGTGCGCAGGCTCGCGCCGAAATTTGAAAAAGCGTTGCGCGCCCGCACCACCAGGCCGAACACCTCGCCCAGCACTTGCGTGACTTCGTAGCCGGGCAGATCGTTCATCGTCGAGACAATTACTTTGTCGATAGCGTCATCGCTGTCCATTCGACGAGCGTAAACGCGGATCCGGCGATCGGCAATCCGTTTTCATACCGCGATCTCCGCCGCCGGCAATTTTGCCAATCGCGCCGATTTCGCTACCATCGCCGATGCCGCCGCGCCCGCGCGCGGCGCCGAGGAGCATTGAGCGCGATGGAAATTCCGGCGCCGATTCATGAGCTTGACGCCGTGATGGACGACGGGGCGATCATCCGGATCCGCCAGCACGGCAATCCCGCCGGTCCGCGCCTCGCGCTGAGCCACGGCAACGGCCTTGCGATCGACGGCTACCTGCCGTTCTGGCGGCCGCTCTGCGCGCGCTACGAACTGATTCTGTTCGATTTCCGCAATCACGGCCGCAATCCGCTCCATCGCTTCGCCAATCACAATTGGCCGAATTTCATCCGTGACCTCGAAGTCGTCCATCGCAAGATCGAGGCGGAATTGGGCCGCAAGCCGATCGCCGGCGTCTTTCATTCGCTTTCGGCCGTCACCGCCACGATGCATGCGCATCAGTACGGGCCGCGCTTCGATCCGCTGGTGCTGTTCGATCCGCCGTTCTATCCCCGCGACGGCCATCCGCTGCGCGATCGCCACGTCGCCGGTGAAGACGGCATCGCCGAGCGCGCCGCGCGCCGCAACGAAAACTTCGCCGATCCGGAGGATCTCGCGCGGCAATTCCGCAAATACTTTCCCAACTGGGTTCCCGGCGCGCATGAACTGATGGCCCGCGCCACGCTCAGGTTCGACGCTGCCGCAAGGCGCTGGACGCTCGCCTGTCCGCGCGAGTTCGAGGCGCACGTTTTTCGCAGCAATCGCGAAACCACCGGATGGACCGCGCTCGGGCGCATCCCGGCTGCGGTCAAGCTGATTTGCGCGGATCCGAAATTCGGCGACGGCCCGGCGCTGGTCGGAAAGGCGATTTCCGCGGAAGCGCCGGTCGAGTACGAGTTCATTCCGGACACGACCCATTTTCTGCAAATCGAAAAACCCGCCGAGTGTATCCGCGCGATGGAAACTTTCCTGCGCGCGCGTAAATTCATCGACTGACCGGTCCTTCCGAACGTGAAAAAATCTCCCGCGCATCCTGAAGCGCCCGCCAAAGCGGCGCGCCGCCGCATCCCGCCGCCGGTCGTCGCGATCAACGGCCTGGTCGTCGAACGCGACGCGCCGATTCTCAAATCCATTGACTGGCGCGTCGCGCGCGGCGAGCACTGGGTCATCCTTGGCGCCAACGGCTCGGGCAAGACTTCGATGCTGAGCACGCTGACCGGCTACATGCCGCCGACCGCCGGCGAAATCGTGATGCTCGGCGAAACGTACGGGCGCAGCGATTGGCGCGAGCTGCGCAAGCGTGTCGGCATCATCAGCTCCGCGATCCTCAACCTGATGGAAGGGCACGAGACCGCCCTCTCCGCCGTGATCAGCGGACGGCATGCGATGCTCGGGATGTGGGGCGAAGTCGGCGCGGGCGAACGCGCCGACGCGATGCGCATCCTGCGCCAGATCGAGGCGGCCCATCTGCGCGATCGCTCCTGGCGGTTTCTATCGCAGGGCGAACGCCAGCGCGTCCTGATCGGGCGGGCGCTGATGGCCCGGCCGGAACTGCTGATCCTGGACGAACCGTGCGCGGGGCTCGATCCGGTCGCGCGCGAACATTTCGTTCAATTCCTCGAACGGCTCGCCCGCCGCCGCGGCGCGCCGACGCTGCTGCTCGTCACCCATCATGTCGAGGAGATCATGCCGGCCTTTTCGCACGTGCTGGTGCTGGTCGGCGGACGCGTGCTCGCGCAGGGACCGAAGCCGCGCGTGCTGACGTCGGCGACGCTCTCGCGCGCATTCGGCGCGCCCGTGCGCCTGCGCCTGAAAGCCGGCCGCTACTCGCTTTCCGTGCGCCCGTCCGCAAAGGTCGTTATCTGACGCCCGTTCGCCGTAACAAGCGTCGGCGCAATGTTCGTCCGAACCTCGGTGTACTTTATGGCATTTCCACTTCGTTGATTCGCGCCGCCTTCTAGGCGTCGATTAGCTTTGCTAGATTGGAATGATAATGCGCTTAACCGATGGCTCTGCTGAAAATCCGTAAATATCCCGACGACGTGCTCAAGGAGCCCGCCCGTCCGGTCGAAAATATCAACGGCTCGCTCAATTCCTTCGTCGAGAGCATGACCCAGACGATGTACGCCGCGCCGGGCGTCGGTCTCGCCGCGCCGCAGGTCGGCGACTCCCGCCGGATTATCGTGCTCGACACCGATCACGAAAATCTTGGCAAGCATCTCCTGAAACTGATCAATCCCGTTATCGCCGCGGCCGAAGGAACAATCACCTGGGAGGAAGGATGCCTCTCGGTGGTTGATTTCACCGCCGATGTCGAGCGGCACGCGAAAGTTCTGGTCCGCGCATGGACGCTTGACGAAAAGGAAATCGAAATCGAGGCGACCGATCTGCTCGCCGTCGCGCTCCAGCACGAAATCGACCATCTCGACGGCCGCCTGTTTATCGACCGTATCAGCCGGATCAAGCGCGAACTTTACCGCCGCAAGCGCCTCAAGATGATCAAGGAGGGCAAACCCGATGGTAAGCCCCCCGCCGCCGCTCGCATCTGAATCGCCCCCCTCCGGCAATTTGCCGATGCGGATAGTGTTCATGGGCACGCCGGCGCTCGCCGCGCATATTCTCGAACGCCTTGTCGCCGCGTCGGGTAAGGATTTTGTGGTCGTCGCCGTAGTCACGCGTCCGGACCAGCCGCGGAATCGCGGGATGCGGCTGGAGCCGTCCGAGGTCGGCGCGGTCGCCGCGCGCCATGATCTGCCGACCCTGAAACCGGTCAAAATCCGCACGCCTGATTTTCTCGCCGAATTGAAATCATACGCGCCAGACCTGCTGGTCGTCGCCGCCTACGGCCGAATTCTGCCCAATGGCGTGCTGGACGCGCCGCGCATCATGCCGATCAATGTTCACGCTTCGCTGCTGCCGCGTCATCGCGGCGCCGCGCCGATCGAAGGCGCGATTCTCGCGGGCGATCGCGAATCGGGCGTGACTATCATGCGCGTGGTCGAACGGATGGACGCGGGGCCGATCCTGCTGCGACGCGCGATTCCGCTCGCGCTCGATGAAACCCAGGGTTCGCTCAAGGAAAAGCTCGCCGAGCTTGGGGCCTCCGCGCTGCTGGAGACGCTCGCGATCTTGCGGCGCGGTCCGATCGCTGAAATTCCGCAGGACGAAAGTGCGGCGACCTACACCGCGCAAATCAAAAAAGAAGATTCGATAATCGATTGGTCCGCCGACGCGGCGCGGATCGAACGGATGACGCGCGCGTTCGATCCGTGGCCCGTCGCGCGCACCGTGCTTGGCGGCGAACTGCTGGTCTGGCGTGCGCGCGTCATCGACGATGCCGCGCTGGCCGGCGCGCCGGAGGTGGCGGCCGCGGCGTCGGGAACGATCGTGCGCATGAAACCCGAACCGATCGTGAAATGCGGTTCGGGGTTGCTCGCACTAATTGAGGTGCAGTTTGCCGGCCGGCGCCGGATGGCCGCGGCGGACTTCTTTCGCGGCCGGCGCGTCGAAGTCGGCGCGCGTCTCGGTCAATGAGCGAACGTCCGCCGCGCCAGCCGGAACCGCGCCCGCGCGCGATCCTGCGCCGCCGGCCAACCGCAACCACGCAACGCCGTGCGTCCGCGCGCAACGGCGCCGCCGGTCTCGAACTGCGCCGCGCCGCCGAGGAAATCCTGATGCGGGTCGAGCGCGATCGCGCCTTTGCCGACGTTCTGCTCGGGCATCGCCTGCCCGGCTTCGCCAATCCCGCCGACCGCCGTTTGCTGACGCGAATCGTGCTGGGCGCGATCGCGATGCGGTCGCGGCTGGACCATGAGTTGTCGCGCGTCAGCTCACGTCCGATCGATTCGCTCGATCCGGCGGTGCTGGCGATTCTGCGCGCTGCGCTGTTTCAGCTCCGCTTCCTCGATCGCGTGCCGCATCATGCCGCCGTCGATACCGCCGTGACCCTGGCGCGCGAAGTTGCCGGCGCCGGCGCGGCGGGCTTCGTCAACGGCGTCCTGCGCGCCGCTTTGCGAACCGGTTTCGAGATGCCGCCGCGCGGAGCGGACGCGGCCGGATGGCTCGCGCTGGCAGGATCGCATCCGCGCTGGATGGTCGAAAAATTTATCGCATGGTTCGGCGTCGCAGGCGCCGAAAGCTTGATCGCCGCAAACAACGAGCCGGCGCCGACCGCGCTGCGCTTGAACCTGTCGCGCGGCGCGCCTGATGAGCTAATCGCGCGGCTCGAGGCCGCGAGCTTCGAGATCGCGGCGCGCGGCCATTTGCCTGAGACGGTTATCCTCGCGGCGGCGCCGCCTTTTGACTCATCCGCGATCAGCGATGGGTTGTGCCATGTCCAATCCGAAGCGTCGCAGTTGGTCGCGCGGATGCTCGCTCCTGTCTGCGGCGCGACCGTCGTGGATTGCGCGGCGGCGCCAGGCGGCAAAACGAGCCATTTGGCGGAGCTCGCTGGCCCGTCCGGGACGGTCTTGGCCATCGATGTGAATTTCACCGGATTGAAAAAAGTTCGCGATGTCGCGGCGCGGCTCGGCCATCGCCGGGTCTTTCCAATCCGCGCCGATACAGGCGCAGCCCTGCCGTTGCCGGCGACGCGCTTCGATTTCGTGCTGCTTGATGCGCCGTGCAGCGGAATCGGCACCCTGCGGGAGCATCCAGAGATTCGCTGGCGCTTGCAATCGAAGGATTTTGCGCGCTTTGCGGTGGTACAGTTCGCGATGTTGCGCAACGCCGCGACGCTGGTCCGGCCGGGCGGCGTAATCGTCTATTCGGTATGCAGCTTTGCGCCCGACGAGGGCGAACTGCTGATGCGCCGGTTCCTGGCGGACCATCCGAATTTCGCGATTGACCGCGAATGGTTCGATCCTGAGGCTAACCCGGCGGTGCGACCGTTCACAGGTTTCATCGATGCGGACGGCATGATGCGTACGCGGCCCGATCGTGGCGGCCTCGACGGATTTTTCGCCGTGCGCCTGAAAAGAATCGGCTGAATTTATGAATATCCGTCAGACTGAATCTGGTGCGACAAGAGGAAATTTTTAGTAAACGCTTGCGTAAGAGCCAGATTTGTACCGATAGCGCCTTTTTCTGCGAACGTAGTAACGATGCGTCGCATGGGACGGAACGGAGACCGGCGTGATTTTTACGCGGGCGACGCCCGTATTCATCATGCCGATATCCTGGGCCGCCCGCCGCGATAGATCGAGGCTCCGGCCGCGCACGTATGGTCCGTGATCGTTGATCCGGACATAAACCGAGCGGCCGTTCTTCAGGTTGGTCACGCGCACCACCGAGCCAAGCGGCAGCGTTCGCGAGGCGGCCGTGAGCGCATCGGGATTAAACCGCTCGCCGTCGGCGGTCTTGCGGTTCGCGAATTCCTGTCCGTACCATGATGCGCGAACTATCTGGGTATGTGGCAATTCGCCGGAATATTCGTTCTGATGAACCCGATGTGACGAATAGAGATACGGATTGGCGGGTTGACCGAAAAGGTTGGACATCGAATAGCCGCCGCATCCGCTGACCGCCATCGCCGCCAAAATGGCCAATCCAGCCAACGGCATCGATGCGAACGCACTGGCCATTCGCGCACGGATTGTCGAGCGGTCGTGCTGGCATGCAACTTTCGCTTTGTTTTCAGTCAGTTGCGCCATCGAAACGCACTTCAGCAACCAAGGCGCCAAGCGCTTTCATGTCGGATTGGCGATCTTTGACAACTTATAAGAACCAATTATCGATCCGCATCCCGAGGGATCGTGTAAAAATTACCGGTCGCTTCTTGGTCGGTAAGGTCGGCGCGCCAAAATCAGTTGCGGTTTTGCGGCGCTTCAGGATCGGCGCTAAGCTCACGATTGATGGCGCGGATTTTCAAGATTGCACCCTCTATTCTTTCGGCCGATTTCGCGCGTCTGGGCGAGGAAATTCATAAAGTCGAAGTCGCGGGCGCCGATCTCATCCATTTTGACGTTATGGATGGCCATTTCGTGCCTAATTTGTCCATCGGAATTCCGGTGCTGGAATCTCTGCGCAAGATTACGCGCTTGCCGCTTGACGCCCATTTGATGATCGAACGGCCCGAACGCTATCTCGAAGCGTTCGCCAAGGCGGGCGCCGATTCGATTTCCGTGCATGCTGAAGTATGTCCGGACCTGCCCGCGATAGCCGCGCAGATGCGCAAACTGGGAGTGCGGGCTTCCGTTGCGATCAATCCCGAAACGCCGCCCGATCGGACGCTGCAGGCGGCTGGCGACTTCGACATGATTCTCGTGATGAGCGTGCATCCGGGCTTCGGCGGCCAGGGATTTATTCCGGAAACGCTCGACAAGGTGCGGACGATTCGCGCCGGCCTCGAGCGCCGCGGCCTCGCTTTGGATATCGAGATCGACGGCGGAATCAAGGTCGATAATATCGATCGGGCGGCTAACGCCGGCGCCAATGTTTTTGTCTCCGGATCGGGCATTTTTGGCAATCCGGATTACGGCGCGATTATCGGCGCGATGAGGTCGCGGATCGGCGCCGCGTGAGGGCCGCGGGCGCCAGCGCCCGTCCGCGCGAGGTCGGTTTCGGGCTAATGATTGCCATGAAGAGCGAATTCTTTGCCGGACCGCATCCGCGAATAATCGCGCATCGCGGGGCCAGCGCCGCCTTCCCGGAGAACACGATGCCGGCGTTCGCGGCCGCGGCGGATTTGGGCGTCGCCTATATCGAACTTGACGTGCACATGACGCGCGACGGCAGGATCGTGGTCGCGCATGACGACGATCTCGAACGGATGGCGGGCCGGCCCGGCCGGATCGTCGAACTCGCATTCGACGAACTTCGCAATTACGACGCCGGCTATAACTTTGTCGCGCCCGGACGCGCCGAATTTCCGTTTCGCGGCGCGGGAGTGAAGGTTCCCGAACTGGCAGAAGTATTCGATAGATGCGCTCGCCAGCGCTTCATAATTGAAATCAAGCAATCATCGCCCAGTCTGACGGAGCGCTTGCTGGCCGCGATCGAGTGGGCCGGGATGATCGAGCGGGTGCTGATCGCCAGCGAGCACCAGGAACCGATCGACGAGATTCGCGCCGCCGCGCCCTTTATCCCGACAAATCTGCCGAGTCTCGAAACGGGCGAATTTTTTCGCTCGCTGCCATCGGGCGCCGGCCCCTATTTGCCGCGCGGCGCCGCTTTGCAGATTCCGCCGGAATATCACGGATGGAAGCTGGCGACGGCGGAAAGCGTCGCCGCGGCCCATCGCGCCGGCCTCGAAGTTCACGTCTGGACGGTCAACGACGCCGCCGAGATGCGCGCCCTGCTGCAAATCGGCGTGGACGGAATCATCACGGACTCTGGTTTCTCGCACCGTCTCCAAGATTAACTAAATAGAGCGATTAAATGCCGGGATTTGCCAGTCGCCGTTACATGGAGACGACGACCGGCCCGCGCTTGATCCGGCGGAATCGCGAGAAATCAGATGACGAACTCGAATCCGGCCGGACGTACGCTTGTCGATTTCTTTTCCGAATTTGCGGACCGCGAGTCTGAGTTCGTGGTTTACGACGACGGGTTTCGGCGATGGAGCTATTCCTATCGTCAAATTGCGCAATCGGCCCAAGCCTTTGCCGTCAAGCTGCGCGCCGCAGAAATCGCCAAAGGTGACAAAATCCTGATTTGGTCGGAAAACCGGCCTGAATGGCTTGCGGCTTTCTGGGGCGCGGTATGGTGCGGCGTGATCGTCGTACCCGTTGATTACCGGTTTTCGGCGGAAGCGATGCGAAACGTCGCGCGAGCCGTTCGTCCGCGCGCGATTGTAGTCGGCGAAGAGGTTGAGGCCGCCGCGCTCGGCGATAGTCCGCCGGTCTGGCGGCTCGCCGAGATCGATCTGTCCGCGCATTCCGCTTCGCTTCGCATCTCGCCTGCCGCGATCGCGCCGGACGACGCCGTCGAATTGGTTTTCACTTCCGGTTCGACGGCGGCGCCCAAGGGCGTGATCATCACGCATCGCAATATCGTCGCCGACCTCGCGCCGATTGAGCGGGAAGTCGCGAAGTATCGGCGGCTGGTGCGGATACTCCGACCGCTGCGGTTCCTCGACTTGATGCCGCTAAGCCATATGTTCGGACAGGCGCTCGCGACATTTTTTCCGCCGATGCTTCCGGGCGCGGCGGTTTTCACGCGCAGTTACGCCGCGCGCGACGTCATCCGGCAGATTCGCGCTTGCCGCGTCGCTTTCATGGTCGGCGCGCCGAAGATGCTCGAGCTGCTGCGGCAGTTCGTTCTCAAACAATTTCCAGAACTTGCTCAGATCGGCGGCGACGATTCGCCATGGTTCGTGCGACGCTTGCGCTATCGCAGTATCCATCGCCTGTTCGGAATTAAATTCATCGGCTTCGTGGTGGGCGGCGCGTCATTGGAGCGCGGGCTCGAGCGTTTCTGGCGTCAACTCGGATTCATGGTGGTGCAGGGTTACGGGCTGACCGAGACCGCGCCGATCGTTTCGTTCAACCATCCGTTTCACCTGAAGCCGCATACGGTGGGCAAACCGCTGGACGGCGTAGAGCTCAGGATTGCGCCTGACGGCGAGATACTGGTGCGCGGCGATATCGTTACGCCTGGTTATTTCAACGCGCCCGCGGCGGCGTCGGAAGCCTTCGCGGACGGATGGTTTCATACGGGCGACATCGGCGCGATCGACGCGGACGGCTACCTAACGATTCGCGGACGCAAAAAAGAGCTGATCGTCACTCCGGAGGGCCTCAAGGTCTTTCCAGAGGATGTCGAACTCGCGCTCAACCGAATTCCCGGCGTGCGCGATTCCGCGGCGGTCGGCCGCGAGCGGGTGCATGCGGTGCTGGTCCTCGATCCAGGCGTTAATGCGGAGGAGATCGTGCGCCGCGCGAACGCGGCGCTCGAAGACCATCAGCGGATTCGCGAGGTATCCGTCTGGACAAACGGCGAGTTGCCGCGCACCGAAGGCGCCGGCAAGCTCATGCGCGCCGCGATTCAGCGCTGGGTCGACGGCGGCGCGCCGCCGGCCGCGTCGAGTCCTTCGGGCGAGATTGCGGCGATTCTGCGCAAGTATGCGCCGGCGCGGCGAATCGACGATGAGACCACGCTCGACGACTTGGGCCTCACTTCGCTCGAGCAGGTCGAGCTGATGGTCGATCTCGAAGAACGGTTCAACCTGGCGGTTGACGAAAGCGCATTGAGCGGCGCGATTCGCGTGGGCGACCTGGCCGCGAGGATCGCCGGCGCCGCGCCGCCGACGGAGGACGCGGGTATCGCGGACTGGAATCGACGCGCGCCGGCGCGGCTGCTTCGGCGTATCCTGCTCGGCGCGATTGTCATTCCGCTTACCCGCAGGGCCGCGCGAATTCGTGTCAGCGGCCTCGACCGGATCGAATCGCTCAAGGGACCGTTGATTTTCGCCGCGAACCATCAGAGCCATCTCGACGCTCCGGTGATACTTGCGGCCTTGCCGCGGCGATGGCGCTACCGGATCGCGCCCGCGATGTGGCGAGAATTCTTCGACGCGCATTTCCATCCGGAGGGCCGATCGCGCGCGCGCCGCGCGGCCAGCGCCGCCGCGCTTTACCTTGCGATGCTGGTCTTCAACGCATTTCCGATTTCACAGGAAGAAATCGGCCTGCGCGGCTCGTTGCGCCACATCGGCGATCTGGTCAGCGACGGGTGGTCGATTTTAATCTTTCCTGAAGGCGAACGTTCAACCACCGGCGACGTTGAAGCATTCCATGCCGGCGTTGGAATGATCGGGGCGCGGATGCGCGTCGCGGTGGCGCCGGTGCGACTCCGCGGAGTCGATCGCGTTCTGCCGCGCGGAGCGCGATGGATTCGGCGCGGCGCGGTTGAAGTGGCGTTCGGCGATCCGATCGAATTGAGCGGCGACGACTATGCCGCGCTCGCGCGGCGGGTTGAAGGCGCCGTGCGCGCCCTCTGAAGCGCGAGAATGAGCTTTCCCGCGCGCGCGGGCTTTTGTTAGGATTCGGCGTCTTTCGATAAATCGAAACTGACGGAGAGCATTATGATGAAGCTCGATACGACTCTCACCACGCGCGACCTGAGGGAGGTCGCGGAACTGGCGCGCCAGGCCGAAGACCAGGGTTTCGACGCGATCTGGTCGATGGAGGCGGGCAATGACGGCATGTTGCCGCTGGCGATCGCCGCCGAACATACGCGGCGCGTCAAGCTGGGCCCCGCGGTCGCGATCGCTTTTCCGCGCAGCCCGATGGCGATGGCATACGCGGCGTGGGACCTGAGCGCGCTGTCGAAGGGCCGCTTCATCCTGGGACTTGGCACGCAGGTCAAAGGCCATATCGAGCGGCGCTACGGCGTAAAATGGGAGCCGCCGGTGGCGAAGCTGCGCGATTACGTGCAGGCGCTCCGCGCGATTTTCAAGTGCTGGCAGGAAGGCGGGAAAAAACTTTCGTATGCGGGCAAATTCTACAACCTGTCGCTGATGACGCCGTTCTTCGCGCCCAAGCCGCACAACTATCAGATTCCGATTTACGTTGCGGGCGTGAACGCGCATATCCTGCGGATGGCGGGCGAAATCTGCGACGGCCTGCACGCCCATCCGTTCACTTCCGCCAAATATCTGCGCGAGTATCTCGTGCCGCATATCCATGAAGGTCTCGCGAAATCGGGACGGGCGCGCAAAGACTTCACGATCACCACGACGCCGTTCGTGATCGTCGGCCGCAACGCCGACGAGATCGAACGCGCCAAAGCCGGCGTGCGCCAGCAGATTTCGTTCTACGCCTCGACCCGCACGTACCAGGTGGTGCTCGAAACGCACGGATGGGGCGACGTGGCGCCGAAGCTCAACGAACTCGCCGCCAAGGGCGATTGGGCCGGGATGCCGAAGCTGATTACGGACGAGATGCTCGACGTTTACGCGGTCACCGGCACCTACGAGAATATCGGCGAGAAGGTGCGGGAGCGTTTCGACGGCCTGCTCGATCGCGTGAACTTTTACGTGCCGTACAAGGCCGCGTTCGACGACGCGATCTGGCGGCGGCTGTGCAAGCAGATGAACGGCTGAGCGCCTTCCGGCGACGTCTGCTTTACGACTGATCGCGCGGCCCGGACGCTGAATTATCCGGCGTTCGGGCCGTCGCGTTTCGCGCCGTCCTGCCGCTCATCGCGCGCGCGAGCGCCGCCGGCATGAAGGTGCGCGCGAGACGGAGGATCGTTTTGAAATCCGCCGGACGCGCCCGCAACGCGCGCAGGAAATAATCGCGCGCCGCGCGGCGGTCGCCGGCACGCAGCGCAATCAAGCCCTCGTAGCCCCATGCGCTCGCCGCGGCGCGGCGGGTTCCTCGAATCAGGCCGCGCGCGGCCGCGCCGTAGCGCTCGCGCAATCCGCGGATGAAAATTTCCTGGTAAGGAAGATATTTTTCAATTCGCGCGCCCGGCGATTCCCATCGGTAGCGCACCAGCCGCTCGGGAACGTAGGCGAACTCGCCCCGCTCGCGCATCACGATGAAAAGGAACGGGTCTTCGTACGCAGCGGATTTGAATTCCTCGGCGAAGCCGCCCGTCGCGAGAAACGCCTCGCGGCGCATCACGGCGGCGCTCGGAATAATCGGCCACCAGCGCGCGAGCATGTCGGCCATCGACGGCGCCCGGGCGCAATCCGGCGTGACATACGAATCAGCCGCGGGATTGCCGGCCGCGTCGATCGGAATCGCGTCGCTGAAAACGAGCACGACCTCGGAGCGTCCCTCAAGCAGCGGCACGGTGCGCGCGAGCTTTTCCGGCATCCATTCGTCGTCGGCGTCGAGGAAGGCGAGGTATTCTCCGGCGGCCAGCCGGGCGCCGGCGTTGCGCGCGGCGGCCGGGCCGCGGTTCGGCTGATGGATCGTGCGAATCCGATCGCCGAAACCGGAAAGAATAGCGCGAGTGGCATCGGTCGAGCCGTCATCGACGACGATCGTCTCGACCGCGCCGTCGAATTGTTGGGCGAGCGCGCTTGCGACCGCGCGGGCGATCGTCGCCGCGCCGTTGTAAACCGGAATCACTGCCGACACGCGCGCCATCGCGGACGAATCTAGCATAGCGGCTGTCACACAGGCGGCTCGGCGCGCCAGCGCGATGGCAAATCGGGGGCGGCGCCGCTAAGCTCGCGCCGGGGAGAACGCAGGAATGGCCGAGACGCAGGCTTCGATTGCGATCGCGCGGGCGGAAGCGGTCCGCTGGCCGCGGCGCTACACGGTCGTCCTGATGTTCGCGCTGGCGACGGCGCTCTGTTACGTCGATCGCACCAATATAGCGATCGCGATTATTCCGCTCGCGCACGATCACGGGTACGACCCGGAGCAGACGGGGCTGGTGCTGTCGTCGTTCTTCTGGGGCTACCTGTGGTTGCAGATGGTGGGCGGATGGATGGCCGATCGGTTCGGCGGCAAGCGCGTGCTGGCGGCCGGAGTCGCGCTCTGGTCGGTCGCGACGTTCCTGACGCCGCTCGCGGCGTCGTGGTCCTTCGGCGCGCTGCTCGCTATGCGTGCGATGCTGGGCGCGGGCGAGGCGGTGAATTTTCCGGCGGTGCACAGTATCGCGGCGCGCTGGACGATCGCGTCCGAACGCGCGCGGGCGATTTCGCTTCATTTCAGCGGCGTCGCCTTCGGCACGATCGTCGCGATGCTGCTCAGCCCGATCATCATTCTGCGGTATGGATGGCCGGCCGTCTTTTATATCTCGGGCGCGCTCGGCATCCTGTGGCTTGCGGCGTGGCAGATCAAAGCGGCCGACGGTCCCGAGGAATGCCGCGGCGTGAGCGAGGCCGAGATGGCGACCATCGCCGCCGGCCGCGCCGATCAGATCACGCTGGCCGATTCGATTCCGTGGCGGGCGATCATGCGCGAGAAGGCGGTGTGGGCGATCGTGATCGCCCATCTCTGCAACAATTTCGGCTTCTACATAATCCTGCTGTGGCTGCCGAGCTATCTGAAGGCGACCTTCGGCGTGACGATGGCGCGGCTCGGGATGTTTTCGGTCGTGCCGTGGATCGCGGCGTTTATCGTGCAGAATCTGAGCGGATGGATCGCCGACGGATGGCGCCGGCGCGGAGTTTCGCTGACGGTGGTGCGCAAATCGATGCAGGCGGCGGCGTTTATGATCGGCACCGCGCCGCTGCTGTTGCTGCCCGCGATGCGTTCGCCGGCGGCGGCGGTCGCGCTGGTCACGTTGTCGCTGGCCGGCACCGCGATTGGCTCCGGCGCTTTCGCCGTGAACCATCTCGACGTCGCGCCGCGCTACGCGGGCATCCTGATGGGGCTGTCGAACACGGCGGCGACCGTGCCGGGAATCGTGGGCGTGGCCGTGACCGGGTTTATCCTGCAGCGCACCGGTTCGTTCAACGGCGCTTTTTACCTGACCGTCGCGATCTATCTGACCGGGATGGTTTGTTATCTCGCGATGGCGAGCGGCGAACGCAAAATCTGACGCGCCTGCGCCGCGCGATCGCGCGCCGGATCAGCGCTTGCGCCGCACGCCGATCAGCCCTTCGAGCGCGGCGTGCAGATGGCCGTTGCTCGCGATCAGGCCGGGCGCCTTCACCGACTTTTTGTTGAAAACGAGCGGATCGCCGTGAACGTCCGTGACCGCGCCGCCGGCCGCGAGGATCAGCGCAGCGCCGGAGGCGATATCCCATTCGCTTTTCGGCGTGAGCGTGAAAGTCGCGTCAGCCCGTCCGGCGGCGACCAGCGCGAGCTTGTAGGCGACGCTGCCGATCGCCCGCACGGTCATCGAACCCTCATAGGCTTTCCATTCCCCGCGCGAGGTTTCGCTGCGGCTGGCGAGGATCGTCGCCCGCTCGAGCGTGCTGGTGGAGCTTACCGCCGCCGGCGCATGATCGACGAAGCATCCGAAACCCGCGCCGCCGGCGAAGAGTTCGCGCTTGATCGGATTGTAGGTCACTCCGAGCGCCGGCGCGCCATCCTCGATCAACGCGATCGCGACGACGAATTCCGGAATGCCCTTGATGAATTCCTTGGTGCCGTCGAGCGGATCGACGATCCATACGCGCTCGCGGTTGAGCCGGCCGCCATCGTCGGCGGTTTCCTCCGAGAGCCATCCGTATTCGGGAAAGCCGCCGCGCAGGAGCTGTTTCAGGCGCGCGTCGGCCTCGAAATCCGCGGTGGTGACGGGATTGTCCTTGCCTTTGGAATCGATGTCGTAGCCGCGTTCGCGATAGTGGCGCTCGAGGATCGCGCCGGCTGCGAGCGCCGCCTGCCGGGCGGCCTCGAGCTCGCGCGCGAATTTCCAGCGCCGCGGGTCCCGGGCGGCTGCTTCAGCTTCTTTCATTCCGCGGTTTTCCTTTTCGCGCCGCGCGCCGCTTTGGCTTCGGCGGCGGCGCGTTTGCGCAGCACCTTTTCGTATGACGACTTGAGCCGCGCCATCATCTCGTCGCGCCGCTCGTACATCCGGCGCGGTTTGCGCGCCTTGCGCCGGGCGAGCGCGTAGGCCGTGATCAGGGGCAACGCGACCGTGCTGTCAACGTAGCAGACCACGGAATCGGGCAACCGATCGGGATCTATTTTACCCCAACTGACCGCTTCGGCCGGCGTCGCGCCCGAGAGTCCGCCGGTGTCGGGCCGCGCGTCGGTCACCTGCAGGAAATAGTCGTGGCCTTTTTCCGCCACGCCCATCACTTCCTGAATCTGCGGCTCGGTCTGCAACATGAAATTTTTCGGTGATCCGCCGCCGAGGATGAATACCGCCGACTTCATCCCGCGCGCTTTCGCGTCGTACACGATCGCGGCGGTTTCGTTGACGTCGGTGAGCGGGTCAATGCGCAGTTCGTAGCCCTCGATTTCGAGCGCCGCCAGATTCATCCCGATCGACGAATCCCCCGGCGACGAGGTGTAAACCGGCAGCGCATGCTTGTACGCCGCCGCCAGCAGCGAGCGGCGTTGCAGCTTGAGCACGCGTTCGCGCTCGGCGACGTAGCGGCCCGCCAGGTAATGGAATTCCGCCGTGCCCATCGCGCGCTGAAACTCGGGCTGGCGCGCGATTTCGCGGAAGAAGGCGTCGGTGGAGAGCAGCACCCGGTAATCGAAAAAAATATCGTAAATCCGCACCACGCCCGCTTTGCGCAGCGCCACGTCGTCGGCTTCCGCCGAACCCTGGTACATCTTCAGGCCCAGCCCGAAATGGGCGTCGTGATAGAGATTGGCGCCCGTCGAGACCATCCAGTCGATGAAGCCGTTTTCGATCAGCGGAATGATGCAGGACATTCCGAGTCCGGCCGGCGTCAAGGCGCCGGTCAGGCTGACGCCGACGACGACGTCATCGGCGAGCATTTTTTCGGCGAACAGGCGGCAGGCCTCGCGCAAGCGGCGGCCATTGTAGGCGAGAAAGGCGGTATCGACGAGATCCGCCGCGGACATGCGTCCGGTGACTCCGGCGGGATTGATGCGAGCGCCGGCGATCCGCTCGACTGACGGTGTATTTCGGGCCATCGAAGTTCCGTAAAGCCGGCCTCGGGCGGGCCGCGGCTGGCGCAAGAGATTAAGGCGTTATCGTAGCGGTCGCGGCGGGCCGATTCCATGCGGCGGCGTCGCCGGCGGATTTTCGCCGTGATGCGTCAATTTCGGCGCGTCAGATAGATTTGACTGATTTGCGCATCCGCCGCCATCGCCCTAAGATTGGCGATGGGGACAGTTCTCGGGGGTTCATATGGCGATCATCGCGATTACCCAGCACATCGGCACGCGCGCCGACGAGCTGGGCCGGCTCGTCGCCGACCGGCTCGGCTATCGGTTCCTGAATTCCCAGATGGTGATCGACGAGGCGGCGAGCCGCTTCAAGGTTACGCCGGAACAACTTGTCATTGTCGATGAACGCCGGACGCATTTCTGGGAGCGGCTTAAGACCGACACCGCGCGCTTCATTCCATTATTCCGCGCCGCCACGCTCAAATTCATGGCGTCGGATAACCTCGTGATTCTCGGCCGGTCGGTCGCGATTTTACTGCCGGAAGTCGGGAGAGGCTTGCGCGTGCGGCTGGTGGCGCCGATGAAGGAACGGATCGCCGCCATTGCGGCCGAGGAAAATCTTGCGCCGGCCGTGGCCGAGCGCCGGGTGCGCGAGTATGACCGCGAAGTTCGCGCGCGCATGCAGACGTTATTCAATGTCGATATCGAAGATCCGCTATTTCATCATCTGACGCTCAATACCCACTCCACGCCGATCTCCGCGCTCTTGAAAATGCTCAGCGAGGCGGCGGCGGAAATCGATCGGAGCGCTCCGGCGGACAGCCGTCAAAGATTGTGCGATGAAGCGCTCGCGGCCGAAGTCCGCGCGACCCTGATGTCCCATCCGAAGATCGGCCACGCTCCGCTCGAAGTGAACTGTCTGAGCGGGAAAGTGCAGGTCAACGGTCCCGGATTGGTGCCGCCGTGGGATGACCTGATCGGGAGCGTGGCGCGTAATGTCGAAGGCGTCAGCGCGGTCGAGGTCAACGCCGAAGAAAGCGCGACGCCCGTCCGTCCCGCCTGATCCGCGGCCCGGCCTCGCGCCGATTATCCGGCGGCCGCCGCGGGCTGCGCCGCCGCGCCGGGAATGATATCGTCGGCGCGCCGTGCGCAGCGTAATTCGCGGAATCGTGATGTTTCTGGCGACCGGCGCCGGCAGTGGCTACGCGCCGATCGCGCCGGGAACCGCCGGTTCGGTCGTTGGGCTGGCGCTTGGCTATTTCGTTCTAGCGCCGCTTTGGCGAGCCTATTCGTTGGGTTTTGCCCTGTGCTTCGGAATCGCGTTCGTCGGCGGATGCGGCGTGGCCGGGGCGGCCGAATGGATTCTGGGCGAGCATGACAGCTCGAAAATCGTGCTCGATGAAATTTTCGGGATGGTCGCGGCGATGTTCATGAATCCGACCGGCGCTTTGTGGGTCGGGGCGGGTTTCGTGATTTTCCGTTTTTTCGATATTCTCAAGCCCTTTCCGGCCAGTTACTTTGACCGCCGGGTCGGCGGCGGCGCGGGCGTGATGCTTGACGATTTGGCCGCGGGCATCTATGCCAACCTGGTGCTGCAGGCCGCGCGCCGGCTGCTATAAGGTCAGTTTGGCGGCGCCGACGGCCGCCCAGGGAGCGAGCCATGATCGAACGTGCCGTGATTCTTTCCACCGGCGATGAAATCACCACCGGCAAGGTGGTCGACAGCAATTCCAATTATCTTGCCGACAAGCTCAACGAAATCGGCGTCGATCTGATCGCCGTGATTACGGTGGGCGACGTGCACGAACGGCTCGAATGGGCATGGCGGACCGCGATGGAAATGGGCGACGTGGTGCTTTCGACCGGCGGTATCGGACCGACGGCCGACGATTTGACCACCGAGACGATCGCGCGCCTGACCGGCAAGAAGTTGTGGCGCCACGAGCCGTCCGTCGAACACATGCGGCGGCTGTTTGAATCGGTTGGCCGCGTGATGCCGGAGAACAATATCAAGCAGGCGCTCTTTCCCGAGACCGCCGAAGTGATTCCAAACCCGCTCGGAACGGCGCCGGGATTTCGGATGCCCGTGTTGATGAAGAACCATACGGCGCATCTGGTCGTGATGCCGGGCGTGCCGCGCGAAATGAAGCCGATGTTCGAGAACGAAGTGATCCCGTGGATTCGGCAGAACCGCGGCTCGGACAAAATTTTCGCCACGCGCATTTTCCAGACCTTCGGCATCAGCGAGTCCGGGTTGGATCAGGCGGTCGTTGGCTTGATTCGGCCGGAGGAGGCCAAGGTCGGCTTTCGCGCCAGTTTTCCCCAGATTTCAATGAAGGTGATGGTCGAGGACGCGCCCGGCCGCGCCGAGCGGCGGTTGGAGGAATTGAGCGAACGGGTGCGCGCCCGCGTCGGCGAATTCATCTACGCGGAAGGCGAACGCTCGATGGAAGAAGTGATTGGCGAGCTTTACACCGAAAAACGGCTCAAGCTCGCGGTCGCCGAGTCGTGCACCGGCGGCCTGATCGGCCACCGCATCACCAACGTCGCCGGCAGTTCGGGCTACTTTTGCGGCGACTTCGTCACCTATTCGAACGAGCTCAAGACGGGACTGCTCGGCGTGAAGGAAGCGACGCTCAGGGAATTCGGCGCGGTCAGCGTCGAATGCGTGCGCGAAATGGCGGCGGGAGCGCGCGCCGCCGCCGGCGCGGATGTGGCGATCGCGACCTCCGGCGTCGCGGGACCGGCCGGCGGCACGCCCGAACATCCGGTCGGCACGGTCTGCGTCGCGCTCGATTCCGAGTCGGTCAAAGCCGCGCGGCGCTTCAACCTGCGCGGCAATCGCGAATGGATCAAACTGCTGACTTCGCAGGTCGCGCTGGACTGGCTGCGGCGCTTCGCGCTCGAAATGCCGATCGGCGAGTCCGCGCTCTTCCGCAAGTGATTCCGGGGACCGCGCGCGGTCCCCGCGAGCGAGATTCGATCTCGCCGCGAAGTTGCGACCGCATAATATTCGAATTTCCTATCGGCTAGCTTGATGTATCGAGCGATATTCAAACCCATTCTCGCCCAAACGGTTTAATGATCGTCAAACCCGTTCGCGCGCTCTTGATTGTCTCTTGCCGCACTCCCAACTAGCATTTTGATCAATGGCGCGGAGCTGTCGCGTCATGTGAATGGACGGAGAAGCCGAATGATTCCGAAATCTCGGATAATTGCGTCATGTTGACGATCCTTGGTGGGCTGTTGGCGCTTGCGATTCTCGCCGGCTTTGTCGGCGCGCTCTCAGGATTGGGAGGCGGCGTTTTTATAGTTCCCGGATTGGTGATCCTGGCGCACGTGCCGATGCAGGTCGCGGTTGGCGCGAGCCTGATCTCGGTGGTTGCGACCAGCGCCGGCGCCAGCGTCGCGTTCGTGCGCGACGGCTGGACCAATCTGCGCGTCGCCATCATCCTGGAGTGCGCGACGGTGACCGGAGCGCTGACGGGAGCTTATCTCGCCGGCGTGATCTCGCAGCCGGTGCTCGAGATGCTGTTCGCGCTGATGATGCTGCAGTCAGCCTATTATTCGATCACCAAGCACGGAGACGAATTGCTGTCCCAGTCCGACCCTATCTGCGAACGGCTGCGGCTGGGCGGAGAAATTCCCGGCGACGACGGCCGGATGACGCCGTACGGGGTGAGAAATTTGCCCGGCGGCGCGGTTCTGATGGTTATCGCGGGCGTCATGTCGGGATTGCTGGGAATTGGGTCCGGCGCGCTCAAAGTCGCCGCGATGGACCATCTCATGAAACTGCCGCTCAAGGTTTCGAGCGCGACCAGCAATTTCATGATCGGCGTTACCGCGGGGGCCGGCGCGCTGGTCTTTCTCTCGCGCGGCGACGTTGCCGCGGCCGTCGCCGCGCCGGTCGCGATCGGCGTCACCGGCGGCGCACTGGTCGGAAGCCGCGTGCTTCCGCACGCCAATGTTAGTTATCTGCGCAAACTGTTCGCCACCATTCTCGTCCTGATCGCGGTCGAGATGGGTTGGCGCGCGCTATCCGGAAGATGATGAATCATCCCGAAACATATTCGCCGTCGCCGGCCATCGCCGAAGAAGACCGGATCCTGCGCACTTGGACGCCACTGATGCTGCGCACGGTCTTGATCGTCAGCACGATCGTTTTGATTACGGGGATCGCCGCCACCGTCCTGCACTCGTCCGGCTTCTATATCGAGCGATTTCACGCCCTGCAAAAGGGCCAAATGCACGCGACCGAACAATTTTCGACGATTCTCCGCCAAGCCGCCGCCGGCGACCCGCACGCAATCATGACCATCGGGCTTTATATCCTGACGCTGGTGCCGCTGGTGCGCGTCGCGTTCACCTTTGTGCTGTTTCTGAAAGATCGCGATTATATCTACGTCGCGGCCACGGCGTATGTTCTGAGCGGGCTGCTGTTGGGCATGGCGCTCGGGCGAATCGGCTGAGCCCGCGCGCGCCGGTGAATTGCCGATCGCCGCGGTCGGGAGGGGGAATCTATGGATGTAAATGGCAAATCGGCGGTGATTACCGGCGGCGCATCGGGCATCGGCCGTGCGACGGCGGAATTGCTCGCATGCAAGGGCGCGTCTGTGGTGATTGCCGACCTGGTCGAGGCACAAGGCGCCGAAACCGTCAAGGCGATCGAAGCGGCCGGCGGCCGCGCCGCTTTTATCAAGGCCGACGTCACCGACGAGGACGATGCGCGCCGGATGCTCGAGCTGGCCGTGAAGCGGTTCGGCAGCCTCGACATTCTCTATAACAACGCCGGCATCGCTGTCGGCCTGCCGGGTTATCCGTTGGCCGAAATCAAGCGCTGGCGGCGCGTGATCGATATCGATTTGCAGGCGGTCATCCTTGGATGCCATCTGGCGGCTCCGATGATGGATCCGAAGGGCGGCGTAATCGTCAACACCGCGTCGATGGCCGGCCTGTATCCGTACAAGGAAGATCCGGTTTACGGCGCGGCCAAGGCGGGCGTGGTTAATTTCACCTATTCGCTGGCGCCGTGGGCGTCGAAACGCAATATCCGCGTGAATTGCGTATGTCCCGGAGTGGTCGATACTCCGCTGGTGCGCCGGGGAATCGAAGCGGCGAAGCGGGCCGGACACACCGCCGGAATTCCGGGCAAGATTCTACAACCGATTCAGATAGCCGAAGCCGTCTTGCGGCTGGTCGAGGACGACAGCCTGTTCGGACGGGCTATCGAGGTCCGTCCCACCGGTGCACGGTTGGTTGAAGTCCCCGCCGCGCCCGGATCGCGCAAAACATCCTGAGCTTGAACCGCACAGCCTGTTCGATATCAGACGCGCAACCTAGCTGGAACGAAACAGAAAGACGATCGCCGTCAAGCTAATCTCGGCGGCGATCGCTCATAACCGGTTGAACCTTCAGTTGCCGCGCATCAGTTCGTCGGCCGGCTTCATGTTGCGTTCAAGGCACCAGCGATCGATTACTTCCGCATTGAAGCGCCAGTCGGTTCCGATCCGGAATCCCGGCAGTTCGCCACGGCGCAGCAGTTTGTAAATCGTCGATGGGTGGACGCGCAGATACGCCGAGAGTTCCCTGACCGTCATCACGCGGGGCAAATTGTATTTAACTTCCGCCACGGCTTTTCTCCGATCGCCACCACGGCTTTCACAGCCTGATCGGCCGTGGGTTCGCAGTGGTATTTTGACTTTCCAAACTTCAAGGCTGAATTAAGCCTGTTTTGACAACATCAAACGTAGCCAAAAGTACAATTGTGGGTCAAGAGGGAATTTTTGGCTTATTCGAGCTTTATCGATCCGGAATGAACGACGCCGATCTCGCCGCGGAAGCTTGGCAAACGAGCCTATTTCAGATTATTGCAGATTTGCAACGGTTTTTAACGGGGTGACAAGCCTATGCGCCGAGAAATATTAGCATGCGCAATTGTGGCAGGAATCTGTGGATTAATGTTTGGCGGATTAAAATCGGTTAACGCACAATCCAGCCAATCAAAGTTCACGCTGCACAGCGCCGACTTCGCGCCCGGCGCGCCGATTCCGACCGCCGACACCTGCTCCGGCGCCAACCGTTCGCCGGCCCTAAAATGGAGCGGCGCGCCCGCCGGCGTGAAGTCCTTCGCCTTGCTGGTGACCGATCCTGACGCGCCGAACGGGGTTTACAAGCACTGGATTGTCTACAATCTGTCGCCCTCGACGGATAGTCTGCCGGCCGACTTGCCAGCATCGCTGACGCTCGCCGGCGGCGGCGTTCAGGGCACGAACGAACGCGGCACGATCGGCTATCACGGGCCATGCCCTCCGCCCGGCCCCGCGCATCACTACCACTTCCGGCTCTACGCGCTGGACACGACGCTCGACCTGAAACCGGCGGCGACCTACGAGGAGGTGGTTGAGGCGATGAAGGGGCACGAATTGGCGGTCACCGATCTGGTCGGAACGTTCGCGCGATAAACGCCGGCGCTTCCCGGCCATGCCGGACCGAATGAAACCGGGCGCGCCGCCCGGATGGAACGTGCCGCTGCGCATCACCCGGCGCCGTGCTAAAGATCGTTGGATGCGGTTAGACGCCGAATTCGCCGCCTCCGCGCTCGAATATTCCGCTTGCCCGCGCTGGACCCGCGCGGAAGTCGCGCTGGCCGGCCGGTCCAACGTCGGCAAGAGCTCGCTGCTCAATGCGCTCGCCCAATCCAAAGGGCTTGCCCGCACCAGCAAAACGCCCGGCCGGACGCGCTGCCTGAATTTTTTTTCTGTAGGCGAGGAGTTGGCGCTGGTCGATTTGCCCGGTTACGGCTATGCGCGGATGGGACGTGCGGAAGCCGCCAAAATCGCCGCCTTGATGCGCGAATACTTGCGCCGCCGTCCAAATCTCGCCGCGCTGGCGATCTTGATCGACGCGCGCCGCGGTCCCGAAGTGGAGGAGTTGGCGCTGGCGGCTGAAGTCCGCGAACGCGGGCTCGATTTGATCGTGGTCGCCACCAAATTCGACAAGCTCAAAAATTCCGCGCGCGCCGCCGCGATCAGGCGCTTCGCCCCGCTCGCGGCGGAGCCGATCGCGTGTTCCGCGCTGACCGGCGAGGGAATCGATCGCCTGCGCGGCCGGATTCGCGAGTGCGCGCGCCGCGCGCCGGACGGCGGCCGGCCCAGGCCGATCGCGGCGGCATGACCCCCGCCCGGCCGGTTGCATCCATGAATCCCGCGGTCAGCGTAATTATCCCGACCTTCAATCGGCGCGCGATGATGGGAGAGGCGGCGGCGTCGGTGCTAGCGCAACACGACGCTGACTTCGAGTTGATCGTCGTCGATGACGGCTCGACCGACGGAACGTGGACCGGCCTGCTGGAAATCGCCGCGCGCGCCAACGAGGACGCCGGGCGCGAGATCATGCGCGGCTTGCATATCGATAATCGCGGCGCCGCGGCCGCGCGCAACGCCGGCGCCGCGATTGCCCGCGGCGAATATCTGGCTTTTCTCGATTCCGACGATTTATGGCGTCCGGACAAGCTGAACCGGCAACTCGCGCACCTGCGCGCGAATCCCGGCTGCGCAATTGCCCAATGCGAGGAAATCTGGATACGCGGCGGCCGGCGCGTGAATCCCGGCCGGCGTCATCGCAAGGCCGCCGGCGATATTTTCGAGCGATCGCTGCGGGTATGCCTGATCAGTCCGTCAGGCGTGATTATGCGCCGCGAAATTTTTCAGAACGCTGGCGGCTTCGACGCGGATTTTCGCGCCGCCGAAGATTACGATTTGTGGCTGCGGTTGCTCGCGCGCCACGAAGCGGGACTGCTTGACAAGCCGCTCGTGATACGCCGCGCGGGCCATCCGGGACAGCTTTCCGCGACCGTGCCGGCGATCGATCGATTCAGGATTCTGGCCTTGATGAAGCTTTTGGCGCATTCCGATCTTTCGGCGGCGCGGCGTGCGGCGGCCTGCGCCGCGCTGGCCGAAAAATGTTCGATTTACGCGCACGGACTTTATCGCCGGGCGCGGCTTCGCGAAGCCGGGTTGATCGGCGAAATCGGCGCGGCGGCGAATGGCGCATGGCGCGCTGCGGCGGCGCCGGAGTCACGGATTTTAATCGGCCGGATGCGCGCGCTGATCCGGCGGGACGAGTGCGGCGCGATCACGGCCGCGGAGGCTGCGCAATGAGCGCTCCAGCGGATGAAGCGGCGATTCGCGAGTGGGCTGCGGCGCGGCGGCTGCCTGCGCCGTATCTGGCGCGATGGCTGGAGCTTGGCCCTGAGGATCGGGCGGCGCTGCTCGAAACGGCCGTGGGGCTCAGGATGCGCGCGGGGCAGTTGATCGCGGCGTTCGATTTGATGGAAGAAATTTCCGTGCGCGACGCGCGTCCGGTCGCCGCGATTCTCGCCCGCGCCGAGGTGCGGCGGATACTGGACGGAAGCGGCTCGGGACCGGGCCGCGCCGCCGCGCTGCTTGGAGCGTTGCGCGCCATTCGATTTCCCCGCCTGGCGCGCGCGACGGAGCGGATTACGTGCGAAATCGCGGCGCTGGGCCTGCCGCGCGGAATCCGAATTGCGCCGCCGCGCGAGCTTGCCTCCGGCGAAATCAGAATCGAGCTGGCCGCGCATGGGAGCGAGGACTTGAGAGGATTGCTTGACGCGCTCTCGCGCCGGGCGGCGGAGCTGGCGCGAATCGCGGATTTGGTCGCGGGCGTGGGTTGGAACGACGATGAGATTTGAACTGGACGCGGTTTACGTCGAAGAAGAGATGCGCGCGACGGCGCTGGCCCGCCGCGTGATCGCCGCGCTGCCGCCCGGCGTGCCGATCCGTCACGTTCCCGACGGCCGGATCGCCGCGCGCGCGGATCGCGCCGCCGCCGATCCCTTCGCCGCCGGCAAGCGCCGGATGGTGATCATGCGCCGGCGGTCGCGCTTTCTCACCGGCTGCCCGGCCGCATCGAATGAATTCGCCTGCTGCGGCTACCTGGTGATGGAACTGGCGTCGAACTGCCCGATGGACTGCGGCTATTGCTTCCTGCAGGAGTTCGTCGCGGACAATCCCGGATTTCAGGTCTATGCGAATTACGCCGACGCCTTCGCCGAACTCGACCGCGTCCGGGCCGGCGCCGATCGGCCGCTCAGGATCGGCACTGGCGAGCTTGCCGATTCGCTGGCGTTCGATTCGCTGACCGGAATGAGCCGCGACCTCGTGCGCTATTTCGCTGGGCGCGACGACCTGACGCTGGAGCTGAAGACCAAGACCGACGAGATCGAAAATCTTCTCGAGATCGATTCGCGCGGCCGCACGCTGGTTTCGTGGACGCTTTCGCCCGAGCGCGTTTTCCGCTCGAGCGAGCATCGCACGGCCCCGCCGGCGGCGCGTATCGCGGCGGCGCGGCGCGTGCTCGAGGCCGGCTACCGCGTCGGGTTCCATCTCGATCCGATAATCGCCTGCGACGGCGCCGAGCGCGACTATTCCGCGCTGCTCGATGAAGTGTTCGCGGCGGTCCCGACGGCGCGCATCGAGTTCATCAGCCTCGGCGGCCTCAGGATGACGCCCGGCCTGCGCGCCGCGGCGCGCCGCCGCTTTCCGCGCGATCCGATGCTGCTGGGCGAGGAGGTGCTGGCGCCGGACGGGCGCTACCGCGCGTTCGCGCCGCTGCGGATGCGCCTGTACGAGGCGATCAACCGGCGGATCGCCAGGGAAAAATCGGGCGCCAGGGTGTACCTGTGCATGGAGAACGCCGCGATATACCGGCGCGTGCTGGGCGCGGCGCCGCCGGCGCCGGCCGCGCTTGGCGCCGCCCTCGCGGATGGAAAGCGACGCGATGGCTAAGCGAAAGCGGCGCGTGCTTGCACCGGGCGATCTCGCGGCAAGAAAGACCGTCGTCAAACTCGCGCGCGGCGACGGCCGGATCACGCGCCATGCGGCCGACGCGCGGATGCGGCCGATCGGCGTGTTCGATTCCGGAATCGGCGGCCTGACCGTGCTGAAGGAATTGATCGCGCTGCTGCCCGGCGAGGATTTCGTCTATCTTGGCGACACGGCGCGGCTGCCCTACGGCAGCAAGTCGAACGAGGTAATCGTGCGCTATTCGCGCGAAAACACCGAGTTCCTGCTGGCCAAGGGAATCAAGATGCTGGTGGTGGCGTGCAACACCTCGAGCGCGGTCGCGCTGGAGGAAATCGCGCGCGGCACGATGGCGCCGGTGATCGGCGTTATCGAACCGGGCGCGGCCGCCGCGGCGGCGGCGTCGCGCAGCGGCAAAATCGGGGTGATTGGCACCGAGGCGACGATCGCGTCCGGCGCCTACACGCGCGCCATCCAGAAGCTCCGCCCGCGCGCCGAAATCTACACGCGCGCGTGTCCGCTGCTCGTGCCCCTGGTCGAAGAGGGATGGACCGACAACGACGTGGCCGAGCGCACGGTCGCCTATTACCTCGAAAGCCTCAAAGCGAGCGGAATCGACACGCTCCTGCTCGGCTGCACGCACTATCCGCTGCTGCGGACGATGTTCGCGCGGGTGCTTGGCCCACGGGTGAAAATCGTCGATTCGGCGACCGCGACCGCAAACGCCGTGCGGGAACGGCTCAGGGCGCTGGGGCTCGATCGCGGGCGCGGCGGGGCGCGGTCGCGGAGCTTTTTCGTGACCGAGACGCCCGACCGTTTCGTGCGGGTGGGGCGGCGTTTTCTGGGGCCGGAGGTGGAATCCGCCGTCCGAATCGAACGTTAGCGCGCCGCTGCAATCGCGGGCCTCATGCGCTAGAATCAAACGATGGAATTGGCCCGGATGCGGGCGCCGCTTCTTTCCAGGTTTAATCGCACACAATGGCATCATCGCTGACTCTGGTCGCGCGCAAAGTGTTCGGCTCCCGCAACGATCGGGAACTGAAGCGGATGCGCGTCGCCGTCAATGAAATCAACCGGCTCGAACCCGAAATCTCCGCGCTCGACGATGACGGACTGCGCGCGCGCATCGCGCATTGGAAGGAGCGGATCAGCCCGATCGAAGATCGCGCGGCGCGCGACGATGCGATGGAGGAGGCGCTGCCGGAGATCTTCGCCGTGGTGCGCGAAGCGGCGCGCCGCACGCTCGGCCAGCGCCATTTCGACGTCCAGTTGATCGGCGGCATGGTGCTGCATCGCGGCCAGATCGCCGAGATGAAGACCGGCGAAGGCAAGACCCTCGTCGCGACGCTGCCGGCCGTGCTCAACGCGCTCGCCGGCCGCGGCGTTCACGTGGTCACGGTCAACGACTATCTGGCGCGGCGCGACTCGGAATGGATGGGCCGCATCTACAATTTTCTCGGGCTCAGCGTCGGCGTGGTGGTTCACGGGCTGGGCGATCCGGAACGCAAGGCCGCCTACGCCTGCGATATCACGTACGGCCAGAACAACGAATTCGGCTTCGACTACCTGCGCGACAACATGAAGTTCAACCTCGACGACTACGTGCAGCGCCCGCACGATTACGCGATCGTCGACGAAGTTGATTCGATTTTGATCGACGAGGCGCGCACCCCGCTGATCATTTCCGGCGCCTCGGAAGAATCGACCGATACCTACTACGTGGTCGATCGCGTGATCCCGCGGCTGCGCCCGGAGGAACATTACACGGTCGATGAGAAGCTGCGCACCGTGGCCCTTACCGAGGACGGCGTGACCCGGGCCGAACAGCTTCTGGGGGTCGAGAATCTTTACGATCCGCGCAATATCCTCCTGCTCCATCATGTGAACCAGGGGCTCAAGGCGCACGCCTTGTTCAAGCGCGACGTCGATTACGTGGTGCGCGAAGGCCAGGTCGTGATCGTCGATGAATTCACGGGGCGGCTGATGCCGGGACGGCGATGGAGCGACGGACTCCATCAGGCGATCGAGGCGAAGGAAAACGTCAAGATCGAATCGGAGAACCAGACGCTCGCCACGATCACGTTTCAGAATTACTTCCGGATGTACGCGAAGCTGGCCGGAATGACCGGAACCGCGGAGACCGAGGAGCAGGAATTCAGGGAAATTTACAATCTGGACGTCATGGTGATTCCGACGAATCGCCCGATGATCCGCGCGGACCATCACGACGTCGTTTTCAAGACCGAGCAGGAAAAATTCGACGCGGTGATCGAGGAGATTCGCGATTGCCACGAACGCGGCCAGCCGGTGCTGGTCGGCACGGTCTCGATCGAAAAATCGGAGCGGGTCGCCGCGCAGCTCAAGAAGACCGGCGTCCGCCATTTCGTGCTCAACGCCAAGAACCACGAACGCGAAGCCGAGATCGTCGCGCAGGCCGGACGTCCCGGCGCGGTCACGATTTCGACCAACATGGCGGGACGCGGCACGGATATCGTGCTGGGCGGAAATCCCGAAGGACTCGCGGCGGCGGAGGCCGGCACGCGCGATCCCGCCGATCCGAAATTCGCCGCGGCGCTCGAGAAATATCGCGCGCAATGCGCCGCCGCGCGCGAAGACGTGTTGAAAGCCGGCGGACTGCATATTCTCGGCACTGAACGCCACGAATCGCGGCGCATCGACAACCAGTTGCGAGGCCGCTCGGGACGCCAGGGCGATCCGGGTTCGTCGCGGTTTTTCCTCTCGCTCGAAGACGACCTGCTGCGGATTTTCGGCGCCGACCGGCTCAAGGGCCTGATGGGCAAAATCGGCATGGAAGACGGCGTGCCGATCGAACATCGCTGGATTTCCCGCGCGATCGAGAACGCCCAGAAGAAAGTCGAAGGCCACAACTTCGACATCCGCAAACATCTGCTGGAATACGACGACGTGATGAACAAGCAGCGCGAAGTCGTGTACCATCGCCGCCGCGAGCTGCTTTCGGGCGCGCCGCTGAAGGAAGACATTCTGGAAATGGCGGTCGATCAGGTCGGCGAAATCGTGCGCGCCCACGCCGATCCCGATAAGGATCCCAAGGATTGGGAGTGGAAGGAAATCGAGGACGGTTTCTTCCAGCAGTTCAAATTCAGGCCCGATTTCCGCAACGCCGAGTTCAACGTTCCCGAAGAGTTGATCGATCTCGCCGTGGAACGCGTCAAGGCGCTCTACGACGAGCGCGAGCGCGATTTCACCGAGCCGGTGATGCGGCAAATCGAAAAGATCGTGATGCTGCAAACGCTCGATTCCCTCTGGAAGGACCATCTGCTCGCGATGGACCATCTCAAGGAAGGCATCGGCCTGCGCGGCTACGGCCAGCTCAATCCGCTCGTCGAATACCAGAAGGAAGGCTTCACGATGTTCGAGGCGCTGATGCGCGCGCTGCAACAGGACGTCGTCGATAAGGTATTCTCCGTGCAGGTTCGCCGCGAGCAGGACGTTCGCCAGATCGAGGAACAACAAGCGCGCCCGCAAAAGGTCGTGATGAGCCACGGCGATCAGCCGGTCGAACAGGGGCCCGCGACCGTCAAGCGCGAAGCCGACAAGGTTGGACGCAACGATCCGTGTCCCTGCGGCTCGGGCAGGAAGTACAAGCGCTGCCACGGCAAATGACGCCGACTTGCGCCGGTCGATCGCAGCCGCCGCGCATGTTAAATCCACGCGCGGAGGTTTAGATGGACGTACGACTCGAGCCCGCGGCGGTGCCCGGCTTTCGCTTCGCCGGGGTCGCCGCCGGATTGCGCAACGAACCGGACCGCAAGGACCTGGGCGTGATCGCCGCCGATTCCGGCGCCGCGGCCGCCGGCGTATTCACGACCAATCGCGTCAAGGCCGCGCCCGTGCTGATCGCGCAGGAGCGCGTGCGCCGCGGCCGGCTGCGGGCGGTCGGCGCGAACTCCGGCTCGGCCAATTGCTTCACCGGAAAGCCCGGCCTCAAGCTCGCGCTCGATTCGACCGCCGCGCTCGCGCAAGTGCTCGGATGCAAGCCGGAACTGGTCGCGCCCTGCTCGACCGGCGTGATCGGACAGCCGTACGATCTCGTCCGCTATCGCGAGGGAATTTCCGCCGCGGCCGCCGCGCTCAACCCCGGCGCGCTCGAGGATTTCGCCCGCGCCATCATGACCACCGACACGCGTCCGAAAGTCGCCTCGGCCACGCTCAGGCTCGGCGGCAAAGAGGTGACGCTCGCCGGATGCGCCAAGGGCGCGGGCATGCTTGAGCCGAAAATGGCGACGATGCTCGCCTTCGTGATGACCGACGCCGCCGTCTCGCCCGCGATTCTGCGGGGCGCCTTGCGCGACGCCCTGCCGCGCAGCTTCAACGCGGTCACCGTCGATGGCGACATGTCGACCAACGACACGCTGTTGCTGATGGCTTCCGGAGCCGCCGGCAATCGCCCGCTCGAAGGGCGCGAGCTCGGCCGCTTCAACGCCGCGGTGGCCGAAATTTCCGCGGCGCTCGCCCGCGAACTGGTGCGCGACGGCGAAGGCGCGACCAAGCTCGTCACCGTCGAGGTGCGCGGCGCGCGCAGCGCTTCGGACGCCGATCGCGTCGCCCGGCAAATCGCCAATTCGCCGCTGGTCAAGACCGCGTTCTTCGGATGCGATCCCAACTTCGGCCGAATCCTGATGGCGGTCGGCAAGGCCGGCGTCGCGATCGATCTCGATCGGATCGAAGTCGCGATGGGCGGCATCAAGCTCGCCAGCCGCGGCGCGCTCCATACCGAAGCGCTCGCCGCCGCCGCGCAACGGATGCGCGATCGCGAGTTCGCGCTGACCGTCGATTTGAAGCTCGGCAAGGCCGCCGCGCGGATTCTGACCTGCGATTTGAGTTATGGTTACGTCAAGATCAACGCGGAATACACGACCTGAGGCTGGTCGCAAACGGGAAGCCGTACGATGGATGAATACGTGATCGCCGCGCGCCGCGATGAAATTCCGGAAGGCCGCGCCAAAATCGTCGAAATCGGCGGCCGGGCGATCGCGGTCTTCAATCTCGGCGGCGAGTATCGCGCGATCGCCAACGCCTGCCTGCATGAGGGCGGACCGCTTGGCGAGGGCGACGTTTACGGCGCGCGCGTGGTCTGTCCGCTGCACGGATGGGAATACGATTTGACCACCGGCGCCTGCGTCGACGATCCGGCGATGAAACTGGCGTGCTATCGGGTCAAAACCGAAGGCGACGACGTGCTGGTGGCTGTGTCCCGGAGCGCCGGTTGAATCCGGCCGCCGCCGCCAATTAAAATTTCCCCCTTGATGCTTGCCCGAAAATCTTTCCCGTCGGGTCCGCGCTGATGGTTCCCGATAATCGCGAATCCGCCGGCCGCCTGCCCGATTTTCTTTGCGTGGGACCGCCGCGCGCCGCGACCACGTGGCTCGACGCCGTGCTGCGCGGCCATGTCGGCCTGCCGCGCGCGATCAAGGAAGTCGATTTTTTCATCGAGAATTACGCGCGCGGAATCGACTGGTACAGGAAGTATTTCGCCGGCTGCGATCCGGATTTGCCGTGCGGCGAAATATGCGCCAGCTATTTTTCCACGGTCGCGCGCGAACGGATCGTGAAGCATCTACCGCGATGCAGGATCATCTGCACTTTCCGCGATCCGGTCGCGCGGCGCTATTCGTTCTACAAGCTGGCGGTGCGCAACGCATGGACCAGCGACGACTTCGAGTCGTGGGTCCGGAATGACGAAGTCAGCGACGGCGCGGGCCTGCGCGGATGGTTCGACGATTTCGGCCGCGACAACGTGCTGGTCCTGATTCACGACGATCTCGAGGCGGACCCGCAGGCCTTTCTCGACCGCGTCTGCCGCTTTATCGGAATCGCGCCTTATTCCCTGGCCGATACCGCGGTCGGCGCGCGCCGCATCAATACCTTCAGCGCTCCGCCGCGCAACCCAAGGCTTGCGCGCCGCGGACGCAAGCTGCGCGATTGGCTGAAAAAGCGCGAGGCCTACGGAACCATCAACCTGCTCGGCCGCGCCGGCCTGTGGCGTTATTGTTTCGACGGCGGCGATCGTTTTCCGCCGCTTGAACCGGCCGTCGAGGCGCGCCTGCGCGCGCGCTACCGCTCCGAGGTCGAAGCTTTGGAGGAACTGATCGGCCGCGATCTTTCCGCATGGAAATTTGGCGCGAACGGCGCCGCCGGCCAGCGCGCCTGAGGCGTTGCTCGCCGCGCCCGCCCGGCCGCTTGCGATGACCCGCGTATCCGCCATCATCCCGGTTTACAACGGCGCCGCGACCGTCGCCGAGGCGATCCGCGGCGCGCTCGCGCAAACTTTTTCGGCGCTTGAAATTATCGTGGTTGACGACGGCTCGACCGACGCCACTCCCGCCGTGCTCGAACAATTCGGCGATCGGATTCGCGTAATCCGCCAGTCCAACGCCGGAAGTTCAGCCGCGCGCAACCGGGGCGCCGCCGCGGCCGCGGGAGAATATCTCGCCTTCCTCGACGCTGACGACCTTTGGGAGCCCGCGATGGCCGAGCAATGCGCCGCCGCCCTTGACGCCCATCCGGAATGCGTGATGGCCTTCGCCAACCTCGCGCTGGTGGACAGCGACGGGCGCGACCTTGGCGCGCGCTTGATCGGTTCCGGGTTCGATCACGCTCCGACGCTCGCGGAGATGCTGGTTCGTCTCTGGCCGATCATGCCGAGCGCGATGATGGTGCGGCGCTCGGCCTACGAATCGGCCGGCGGCTTCGACGCGCGGTTTCGCTTCGGCTTCGAGGACGTGGAGTTCACTTTGCGGCTGCGCGAGCTGGGCGCTTTCTGGTTCATCCCGGAAGCGCTGGCCAAATGGCGCTTCGCTTTTTTCCCGCGGCAATTCAAGACCGGATGGCAACGGCCGGAGGCGGTCGCCCTGCTGGATCGGATCTTGCGCGAACGCTACGGCGTATCGGCCGGCGCGATGATCGCCGGCCGCGCCCGCGCCAGCCGCAGCATCCTGGGCTATATCGGCCTGCGCGCGCTCAACGACGGCGACCGCGCCGCCGCGCGCGAAGCCTTTCGCCGCGCGCTCAAGCTCGATCCGTGGCGGATGCGCAACATCATGCGCTACCTGCGAACCTACCTGCCGCCGTCGCTCGCCCGCGCCTTGTCCGGACGCACGGGCGCGGCGGCTCGATAGGCGCGCGCGGAGCGGAGACCCTCTGATGCGCGTATTGTTCGTAGTCGAGGATTTCCGCGCGATCGGCGGCATCCAGGAGCTGGTCGATCGCCTCGCCGTCGAGTTGCTCGCGATGGGCCATCAGGTGGAAATTTTTTCGACGCCCCACGTCACGCCCGGCCTTGAACGCACGCCCGCGGCGCCAGCCGGGATCGTCTATGGAGATATTCCGGGCCGCAAGGCGATCAATTTGCGCCATCCCGAGCGCCTCTGGCGCCAGCCGGCCGCTGAAGAATTGATCGAGCGAATCCGCGCCTTTCGTCCCGATCTCGTGAACTCGCATCTATGGACGTGGGACAAAATTCCGACCGTCGCCGGCGCGGCGCGGCGCACGCGGACGCCATTCGTGCAATCGCTTTACGATTCGTGGGGTTCCGGCAAACTGGGCCGCGGCGCCCTGCGCTCGCTGAAGCGTGCGGCCGGGATCGTCGCGCTTTCGCGCGCCACGCGGGACTATTTTTCCGGCTTCGCTCCTGTTTGCCGTCGCGCCCAAATCGTTCTGGGCGGCGTCGATCTGGCCGCGGCCGCGGCCGCGGCGCCGTATCGCGCGGAACGCTCCTATATTTTGAGCGCGGCGCGCATCGATTTCCGCCACAAGGCGCTCGATTTGCTGATCGAAGCGTTCGCGCTCGCCGCACGGGAATTTCCGTCGGTCGATTTGATTATCGCGGGCGACGGTCCCGACCGCGAAAAGCTGGCGGCGCTGGCCGCCGCGCGCGGCCTCGGCGGGCGGGTTGCGGTTCTGGGCGCCCGGCCGCGCGCCGAACTTTGGTCGCTCTACAAGGGCGCGCGTTGTTTCGCGATGCCGAGCCGGATGCCGGAAGGGCTGGGCCTGGTGTTTCTCGAAGCGATGGCGTGCGGGCGGCCGGTGATCGCCAGCGGGGCCGGCGGCGCGCTCGAAATCGTCTTTCACGGCGACAACGGCCTGCTGGTCGATCGTTTGGAACCCGACGCCTGGGCGCGCGCGATTCAGACGATGCTCTCCGACGCGGCGGCGCGCGAGTCGATGGGCCGCCGCGGGTATGCGATGGTGCGCGAGCGCTTCAGTTGGCGCGCGGTGGCCGAACGCCATCTCGCCGCCTACCGCGCCGCCCTCGGCCAGCGCCGATGGCTGGCGGCGGATCGTTCAAAGCTCTAGATTAACGGCTCGCGAGCGCGTCCGGCCGCCCCGCAAAATACGGAGCAATCCGCTGATGAGCAACAACGCCAAACTCCGGCTGCCTGATTTTATCGCCGTAGGTCCTCCGCGGACGGCGACGACGTGGCTCCATCGCGTGTTGACCGGCCACGTTGGCCTGCCGGCCAAAGTCAAAGAAATCCACTTCTTTTCGTGGTACTTCGATCTCGGGATCGATTGGTATGCGGCGCACTTCAGCGCCTGTCCGCCTGATTTGCCGATCGGCGAGATCACTCCGACTTATTTTGACGCGCCGCTCGCCCGTGACCGGATCCGGCAATACCTGCCTCATTGCAAAATTATCTGCACGCTGCGCGATCCGGTCTATCGCCTGTATTCGAATTACCGCCAATTGCGTCACGAAGGCTTCATGGGAAAAGTTTCGCTCGAAAAAGCGATGGACCAGCATCGGAAATGGGAGGGGCTGGGCAATATGTTCGGCGTCAGCCGCTATGCCGGACACGTGCGCGCGTGGCGCGAGAAGTTCGGCGCTGAAAATGTCCTGGTCGCGCTGAATGACGACCTGGAGGCGAACGCCCAGGATTATCTCAATCAGATAACAACTTTCATCAGCGTCGCGCCGATTGATTTGTCTCATTCGCCGGTTGGAAACGCCAGAGTGAATGAAATGAACCAGGCGCCGCGCAGTTACAAGCTCGCGCGACGCGCGCGCAGGTTCCGCGAACGGCTGCGGCGCCGCAAACTCTATTTTTTGAGCGAGCGCTGGGAGAGTGCGTGGAATTACTGCTTCAGTGGAGGCGAGGAATTTCCTCCGCTCGATCCCGGCGACGAAGCGCGCTTGCGCGCCGAATTCATCCCTGAAATAGAGGCGCTCGAAGAGTTGCTGGGACGCGATCTGTCGCGATGGAAATATGGCGGACGCGCGGGCGCGGCGGAGAAGACGCCCGCCGCCGCGACGGGCGGCGAATAGCGTCGCGCGCGTCCGGGGGCGCGCCGGACAATGGCTTGCGCCGCCGCTCACCCGGGCTGATATTTCCAGGCGCTCAGATCGCGGTCGATTAGTTTTTCAAGCGCTTCGGTTTGCGGGCGCAGGGAAGCGCGAACTCGCTCGGCCAGTTCAGGCTCCAACGGCGGAAACGGCGCTCCGCCCGAGAAACAATATTCAAAGAGCGGATCAATTAATCTGGCCAACCGGTAAAGCCGGCGCCGATGGAGTTTACGCTTCAGGTATTGGGCGCGGCGCGCGGCGCGATGGCTGCGCGGCGCCCGTTCCACCGTGTGGACGCGCCGGTTGGCCAGTTCGGTGCTGGAAACGTCGAAGCGCCCGATTCCGATAAAGTCGCAGACCGAATCGAGAAAGCCCTGCTGATCCGCCAGCAAATCGTCATGCAGGAGCACCAGCACGCGTTCGCGTCCAAAGCGGTCCAGCCAACCCTGCAAATGGTCGGCGTAACGCGCGGTGTCGAGCAACTGGCGATGCTTGAAGGCGGCATGTTCAAAAGGCGATTTGGTATAGCCAATCTTGCGCCACAAACGGTAATGGGAATATAGGCGCTCCACCGGATCGCGCAGCGTGCATATGATCCCGCATTCCGGCAAGTCCCGCGCGATGCGATCGCGCGCCTCCGGCGAATCAAAATAGGTCGGAGCGAACTCGCCCACGGGCAGATTTGGCGGACATTCGATAAAATGCGCGGCGTACCACTCAAGACCGAGTTGATGGCGCCAGACGAAGAACTGCGTTTCCTTGATATCCTTGGGCAACCCCACACGGCCGCGTAAAACCCGTTCCAGCCATGTCGTCGCGGTGCGCGGCGGGCCAATTCCGAGAAAATCCGGCAACCGCAGGCTGCGGCCGCCAATCACGCGTATCACGTTTCGTTCCCGGCGCGCCGCGCATAAATTTCCAGCACTTCGGCGCTTTTCAGGTCGGCGGGATCGCGCCGCCGGTAAAGTTCGGGACGCGCCGCCGGACCGTACGCCCGCTTGAGAATCGCGCCGAGCAGGCCGCCCGGCCGCAGCCGCTTGTTTTTCCGCCACGGCTTCAGCGCCGCCGTCAACCATCGCGGAAACGAGGTGTCGCCGGCCCACGCCCGCCATGCTCCAAAAATGCCGTCCATGGCCGAAATTCTATAGCCGGCTTCCGTCATGCAACCGGTAATCGTACTGCGATTGAAATATGATATGTGCTCCGGCGGTATGAACCATATATCTATCAAGGCTCCGGATATCGCGTAGGGATTCTCGAAATTCGGCGTGCTTAACGCGATCATTCCGTCAGCCGCCGTCATGGCGGCGACCTGTCGCATCGTCCCCGACGGATCTTCCAGATGCTCGATCACCCCGAACATCGTGACGGAGTCGAACCGCAAGCCGCTCTCTCTGGCTTCGTTCAGCGAAGCGAAAATCGGCCTTCCCGTCCGTTGCGCCGCGCAACTCCGCATCGTTTGCGATAGCTCGACGCCGTAGCATTCCCATCCCAGTTCAGACGCATGGACGATGAGATTGCCGCCGGCGCATCCTATGTCGAGATGTTTTCCGCCGCGTCCGCCAAGTTCGAGCATTCTTTTCAGGCGCGGGACGTACATATGCGAAACCAGAGCGTCCCACAAAGAATCGTAATCTGTAATGCCATGCGCCGCTTCGGCTGAAAAATAGCTGTCGTTCACATACTGCGTTTCCGCGCTGACGTTCGGCGGCAGCAACGCGAACATGAATCCGCATTCGCGGCATTTAACGATGGGATGGGAGTTGCGCTCGATGAATTGCCCGGTCGCTCCGCCGCAGAGCTTGCATGGCGGCGAGCTCTTTGTCGCGGATAAATCGTCGGCCATTCCCAGCGTCAACGGTGAAATGCTCCTGCTTCCCAAGCGGTTCGCGGCGATTATAAATTCGCCGTCGCTCTTCCACAACCACGGCGCGTCAGCCGCCGCGCCGGCTCGCGAATAACGCGCCGGCGCCATAAGTCACCGCCGCCGCGGCGATTCCGATCGCCATGCTTTCGAGCCCGCTGCGCCACCACGAGCGCGACGTGATCATGGTCTTGGCCGCGCCGACCGCGAACAGCACGCATACCGTCGCGATCGCCGAAATCGCGATTCCGAGCGGCGGCGCCACGAACAGATAGGGCGCCACCGGCGCCATCGCGCCGAGCAGGTAGGAAATTCCCACGGTCAATCCCGACCGCAGCGGCGAATCGTCCACTTCCCTGCCGAAGCCCAGCTCCTCGCGCATCATCACGTCGCGCCATCGCGCCGGATCGGACGTGATATGCGCGATAATCTGTTCCAGCAACGGGCCGTTGAAGCCTTTGTTGCGGTAAATTCCGCGAATCTCCTCGCGCTCGCGTTCCGGCCAGCGCTCGATTTCGTCGCGCTCGCGCCGGATTTCGCTCTGATAAAACTCGTGCTGCGCGCGCGCCGAGGCGAACGCCGCCAGTCCCATCGCGACCGCTCCGCCAAGCATCTCCGAAATGCCGGCCATGATTACGACCGAAGCGACGCTGAACGCGCCGGCGACGCCGGAGGTAACCGCGAACGACGCCACCAGGCCGTCGTTCAGGCCCAGCATCAGATCCCGAAGATTCGTTCCCCCCGCCGCATGAACCTGCTCGGTATGATGATCGAATTCTCGCTTGAACGCTTGTGTGGCCATGATGCATGGTTCCGATCGATTATTGCGCTCGCTCGCCGGCTCCAGCCGCCGATAGTTCGTTTTCCGCCGTATCGGAGCGGACGGGAGCGTCGCCCGAACGCCGCCTGCCGCGCGCGCGGCGTTCCTGGGCGGCGCGGATGCTCAAGGCGCGCGCGACGATCCGGCGGGCTTCCGCGCGTTCCGGCTTGCCGCCCAGATACGCATAAAGAAAATATAAGCGCCGTGCGCGCGGCGCGTAACGCCCGATCGTCCGGTCCAGATGTATCAAATTAAGCAGTCGCCGCTTCTCGCTGAGCCGGCGGGCGCGCCGGATATCTTCCAGATCGACGAAATACACTGACACGCCGCCGTCGTGCGCTTCGCGGAGCATCAGGTTGGTCTCCTGCAGATCGCGCGAGTAGATGCCCGCGTCATGCAGACGGCGGATTTCGCGGGCGATTAGCATGGCCAGCCGGCGGCGATGGGGGAATGCGGGTTTGCCGCCCCTGAAATAGACCGCGTCCAGAACGCGAGCGCCGTCGAGCGCCTCGCACAGAATAAGGCTGCCGCGCGCCGCGCCGAAGGATCGCGCCTCGGCCGCCGCCAGCAATTCGGGCCGGCGAAATCCGCCGCCGGCCAGAATCGCCGCGCCCCGGATTGCGCGCCGCGCGCGCGAACCGCGAATCCGCGTGAGCAACCCTTTCAGCCACGACCTTTCGCTGACGCGTTTGATAAAGACCCGCTCGCCGTCCACCTCGGCGACGCCCGCCAGCATTCGCGCGGTTTGCTTGACCGGCTCGAACGCCGCCGCCGTCGCGAGCGCGTTCGCGTTGGCCGCCAGCGTTCGCCATCGCGGGGAAGCCGCAAAAAGCACCACATTACGCATCCGTCGGTTCAGACTAGCCGATTTGCCGCGGTCAGGCATCGCCGGTCCGGATGGCAAGGCGGGTGCCGCGGACCGCGCCGGGATATTCGGCGAATTCGCACGTTTTAACGGCCTAGAGCATAACGTATCGTGTTGAGGATGTAGATAAAATCCCGTGTTCCCGGGATTTTCCCCATCGCCGCCACCCGCCCCAGCAGCTCCATTTCGTCCTTCTTTATTCCATGCGAACGGCGCAGTCCGGCATCTCTGCGAAGCTCGTCCCAGGCCGACAGATTTGAGCCGCCGCCGTCAGATTGAAGCATCGCGAGCGTGTGCGGATTGGCGGCGAAATACAAATCGCGTCCTTCTATCCGCAGGACCTCCGCCAACCGGCCGAGAATTTTGTCCGAGGGATGGCGCTTGTCCGCTTCGAGATGGCCGATATATGCGGTCGAGGTATTGATCCGCCGCGCGACCTCGCGTTGCGTGAGATTCAATTCGCGCCGTCGCTCGCGAATCACTTGTCCAAAAGTTCGTTCTTTTCGCCTGATCATTCGAATCCGGCGCCCTGCTGTGGTCCGGTCCTCTAAATTCGCCAACTATTTTTGATCTTTTATGGTGCGGCGTGAAACCAAAAGTTGCTGAAATTTAGCGCGAAAAGAACGAAAATAGCCAAATTGGGCGAAGTTTACATGAAAATCGTTGTATTTGGTCGCAATCGCGACAATCAGGCCAGCGCCGATCTCACCCACCGGTGCCGCGGCTCCAGGTTCACGATGCGGCTATGCACTTACGTTGCTGTGGCGGCTAGCAGTCGCGTCGCGCACGGACGACGGACGAGAGTCAATTGCCGTAAGGATTGCGGCCGTTGTTCAGATAGATCGAAAAATCTTTGACGGCGGCGATTTGATGCGGAGGGCTGGAGAAATCGGCCGTGGCGCCCGCGTCGAGGCGTTTGATCGCGATCGTATCCGCGCCGAGCGGCCGGCCGTTCGCGTCGTAATAATGCACTTCCATGTCGAACGCGCGCGGCTGGTCGCTCGTGTTGTGCAGACGCGCCGTCACGTGGACGCCGTTCGCGTCGCGCGCCAGCCGGCTCGCGACCACTGCAATCGGCTGAACCGAAAAGAACGCGTGCGCCACGAACACGCCGAAGGCGAGCGCGGCGCCGAGCGCTATCCACGACGATTTCTTCATCGGTCGGCGCGAAGCATGCCGATTCCTGCCGCCCCGATCTTCAATATGAACGCGGCAGCTTCAGCACATGCTCGCTGATCGTGTTCAGCACCATCTCCTGCGATACCGGCGCAATCTTCAACATCCGGCATTCGCGGAAAAATCGTTCGACGTCGTACTCTTGCATATAGCCGTAGCCGCCGAGCGTTTGCACCGCGCGATCGCACGCCTCGAAGCCCGCCTCGGCCGCGCGCAGCTTGGCGATATTCGCCTCGGGGCCGCAAGGCTTGTTGTGATCGAACAGCCATGCCGCCTTCATCATCATCAGCTCGGCGACTTCGAGCTTCGCATACGCGTCGGCCAGCGGATGCGCGATCGCCTGATTCTGCCCGATCGGCCGGCCGAAGACGATTCGTTCCTTGGCGTAGCGCACCGCCCGATCGACGACCGAGCGTCCGATGCCGACCGCTTCCGCCGCGATCAGAATCCGTTCGGGATTCAATCCGTCGAGCAACGTATGGAATCCCCGGCCTTCCTCGCCGACCAGATCCGCCGCGGAGACCTTGAGATTGTCGATGAACAGCATGTTGGTGTCGACCGCATGCCGGCCAAGCTTCAGCAGTTCGCGCACTTCGATCGCGTTCCGATCGACGTCGGCGAAAAAGAGCGTCATGCCGTCGGTCTTTTTTTTCACCTGCTCGACCGGCGTGGTGCGCGTCAGCAGCAGCATCTTGTGCGCTTCCTGCGCCTTGGTGGTGAATACCTTGCGGCCGTTGATAATGTAGTAATCGCCCTCGCGGCGCGCGAATGTCTTGATGTGCGTGATGTCGTTACCGGCGTCAGGCTCGGTAACGGCGAAGGAAACATGCATCTGGCCGCTGATCACGCGCGGCAGATAGCGCCGCTTGATCTCCTCCGAGCCGTGCCGGATGAGCGGCGCGAGCCCGAAGATTCCAAGATGAATCGAGCTTGCCGCGTTCATCGCGCCCGCGTACGCGACTTCCTTCATCACCAGCGCACCCTCGGTAATTCCGAGACCGCTGCCGCCATATTCCTCGGGAATCGCGATTCCGAGATAGCCGGCTTCGGCGACCGCCTGGTAGAACTCGTTGGGAAATTCTTTGCGCTGGTCCTTCCCGCGCCAGTATTCGTCCGGAAAGCGCCCGCATAGCGCGCGCACGCCTTCGACAATTTCTTTCTGCGAATCAGTCAGCTCAAAGTCCATCGGTCGTCTCCCAAGGCGTTCCGGAAATTCGTGCGCCTGCCTCCGGAAAATTTGGCTACGCCAATTATTACCTGTACGCCTGCGTACCTTCCAAGCGAAATTTCACTCCAGAAAAATTTCATCGTGACCGCAACCTTGCCCCCGATGAATTTGCGGCATTTTTTTTGCTCCACCAGCTTTCGTCCGATTTGCGACAGGAGGGACAAGCTTCACGGAATGGCCAATTTGCGTGGATAGATGCCAATTTCATCGACCGAAGGTCCGCGCGCGTCGTACACGGCGTGAGCATCGTGGATGCCCGTTTGGCAGGCAGGCGCCACGTGTTTGGGCGTTTGCCTCCGTCGCAAATTCGTGAAAAATGACGTGATCGTCGCGTCGCTCGAAAACCTGCGCGCCGAATTCGTCGAAAGTCCGGCGCTTTCCCCGGTCAAAGACGCGCCGCCGGTTCGATTTGCCGACGGTAAAGAATGCTACCATGGGTCGGCCGTCCCGTAAGCGGCCAGGAGGATGGCGAGTCAGATGACTCCGAAACAAGTTTTACAGATGATCAAGGAAAAGGGCGTCGTGATGGTCGATATAAAGTTCATCGACATGCTCGGCACCTGGCAGCATTTCTCCGCCCCGATTTCCGAATTCAAGGACGAGGCGCCGTTCGAGGAGGGGTTGGGCTTTGACGGCTCATCGATCCGCGGATGGCAATCGATCGACAACTCCGACATGCTCGTCATTCCCGATCCGGCGACCGCAGTCCTCGACCCGTTCACCAAAGATCCGACGCTCTCGATTATCTGCACCGTGCAGGACCCAATCACGCGCGCCGACTACTCGCGCGACCCGCGCAACGTCGCGCGCAAGGCCGAAGCCTATCTGAAGTCCACGGGCATCGGCGATGTCGCCTTTTTCGGTCCCGAGCCGGAGTTCTTTATCTTCGACAGCGTCCGTTTCGACACCACGCAAAACTCCAGCTATCACTTCATCGAGTCCAACGAAGGCAACTGGAACAGCGGCCGGCCCGATTCGCTGAAAGGCGGCCTGAATCTTGGCTACAAGGTCAAGAACAAGGAAGGCTACTTCCCGGTGCCGCCGACCGACAGCCTGCAGGACATCCGCACCGAGATGGTGCTGGTGATGGAGCAGGTCGGCATCCGCGTCGAAAAGCAGCATCACGAAGTCGCCACCGCCGGACAGGCTGAAATCGACATGCGCTTCCAGTCGCTGGTGAAGATGGCCGACTGGCTGACCTGGTACAAATATATCGTCAAGAACGTGGCCGCCCGCCACGGCATGACCGCGACCTTCATGCCCAAGCCGATTTTCGGCGACAACGGCACCGGCATGCATACCCATCAGAGCCTGTGGAAAGGCGAAACGCCGCTTTTCGCGGGCAGCGGCTATGCCGGGATGTCGGAACTTGCGATGCATTACATCGCGGGAATCCTGCATCATGCGCCGGCGCTCGCCGCGTTCACCAATCCCGGCACGAACTCGTATCGCCGCCTGGTGCCCGGCTTCGAAGCGCCGATCAACCTTGCCTATTCCAGCCGGAATCGCTCGGCTTCGGTGCGTATCCCGATGTACTCGCCGTCGCCCAAGGCGAAGCGTATCGAAGTGCGCTTCCCCGACCCGACCTGCAATCCGTATCTCGCGTTCTCGGCGATGATGATGGCGGGTCTTGACGGTATCCAGCGCCGCCTCGATCCCGGACAGCCACTCGACAAGGATATTTACGCGCTGTCCCCGGCCGAACTCGCCGAAGTTCCGAGCATGCCCGCGTCGCTTGAAGAATCACTCGCCAATCTCAAGCGCGATCACGAGTTTCTGCTCAAGGGCGACGTCTTCACCGAGGACCTGATCGAGACCTGGATCGACTACAAGATGGCCAAGGAAGTGAGCGCGATTCGTCTGCGCCCGCATCCGTACGAATTCCATCTCTATTACGACGCGTAAGCCGAGCGGCCACGCTTCGCAAGATCGGCTGTTTGACTGTCGGGCGGCGGGAGCGATCCCGCCGTCCGCTTTTTTCCCCTCCGTCCGTTTATTGGCGGATTCGATCGCTTCGCAGCTTGCGAATCATTCTCCGAAAAATCCGTTAGTCGATCGCGTCTGGACATTCGACAAATTTCCCGTCGCGAGCTTTCACAGATTCGACGCGAGATCGCTAATGAATTGATTTTATTGAAATTTTGTCTTGCGAATTGCTCCGCGCTCGTCCGCTATTCGCCGTTCTAATCAAAATGGCACGAAAATAGCTTAAGATTATTATCGAAATTGGCGGCGTACGGCGGACCTTCCGCCGACGCCAGCTTGATACTGCGGAGGAACTCCAACGGTCATGAAAAATCTCAAAGCAATTATCGTTGTCGCCGGCGCCGCGGCTTTCTTTGGCGCGACCGCGCTTCCCGCATCCGCTGTCGATACCAATCAGGTTCCGGTGATCATGGCGGATGTCGTCCCGACTCAGCGGCAGATTCAGCAGCAGCTTTCCGACCTCCACGCGCGGCTGCTCGCGGCTAAGGAAGCGGGCTCGGACAATTCAATCGCGGAAAGCAACTATTTGGCGGCGCAGCGGATGTTTGAGTTTGGACGTTACGATACCGCCGCACGCGAAATCGGTGTGGCGAGGGCGGCTTTGCTGCCGATTCCCAACTGGATGCCGCCGTCCACGGCGTCTCGATAAGTCTCCGCGTCGGCGAGGCGCGCGCTCCCCAAAAGTCCTCGCTCCCCCCAGGGGGCAGGCAGACTCCCCACTGCCTGCCCCATTCTTTTGCCTGACGCCCGCGAACCAAAAATTCTTCGCCATTTTCAACAGTTGGCGAAGCGAGAAAAGTCGCCGGCCGCGATCGCCGCGTTCAAGAAAACCATTCGCGCGCTCAGCGAGGCGTCGCCGATCTCGCCCGCGACCTGAGAATATCTCGAAAGCCTGCGCCGCGACGTTTACTTCGGCCGCGACTATCGCGAAAGGGTCGCGTGTTTTTGGAGAAGCGCCGTCCGGTCTTTTGAACCGAACGCGCGCTTCGATGCGCCAGCGG
>JAJZAI010000085.1 GCA_021799495.1 Deltaproteobacteria bacterium | reverse complement strand
AAATTCCCCGGTTCCGGAAATCGAACCTTGCGTTTGGCCTGGACTGCTGCGAACCTGATTCGAGGTCGCGGCGCGCGCCCAGTCACGAGGACAGAGGTTCGAGATATGCCAGAGAAGCGCGTGCCGGCGAACCGCGGAGCGGAGTGCGATCTGAAATCCCAGACGGATTCGATTTCGATGCGGAGCTTGAACGCCGCGGGCTTGCGCCGCTGGTAAGACGCGAGCCGACGACGCTTCAGGTCAACGTCGGGAAGCTCTGCAATCAGGCATGCCATCATTGCCACGTTGACGCCGGACCGAAGCGGACCGAGCGGATGGCGCGTCCGGTCGCCGAACGCGTCGTGGAGGTTCTTCAGCTAAATCCCTCGCTCGGCACCGTGGACATCACCGGCGGTGCACCCGAACTGAACGAGAACTTCCGCTTTCTCGTCGAGAGCGCTCGCTCGCTCGGACGGCGGGTGATCGTGCGATGCAACCTGACGGTGCTCTTTGCCGAAGGGATGGGGCACCTGCCGGCGTTCTATCGCGACAACCGGGTCGAGTTGGTCTGCTCGATGCCGTGCTACGGCAGGGACAACGTCGAGCGCCAACGCGGAGCAGGAGTCTTTGACAAGAGCATCAAGGCCCTGCGCATCCTGAACGAACTGGGATACGGCCGCGGCGACTCGGGCCTGCGTCTCGATCTCGTCTATAATCCGGTCGGCGCGTTTCTGCCGCCCTCGCACCCGCATCTCGAAGCCGAGTATCGCGAGGAACTCGGCCGTTCATTCGGAATCGTCTTTGACCATCTGCTGACGATCAGCAACATGCCGCTCAATCGCTTCGCCCATCAGCTGGAGCTTGCGGGCAAGGGAAGCGAGTACATGAGCCTGCTCGTCAATCATTTCAATCCCGCGACGGTCGAGGGTCTGATGTGCCGCGATCTCGTGAGCGTTGGCTATGAAGGGACGCTCTACGATTGCGACTTCAATCAGATGGCCTCGATGCCGATCCGCGACGAAGCGGGCCGACCGCTCACGATGTGGGACGTTGACGATTTCCGTGGATTTGCGGGACGTTCGATCGCGACCGCGCCGCATTGTTTCGGATGCACCGCGGGCGCAGGCTCGAGTTGCGGCGGTGCGCTCGCCTAGCGCATGTCGGCGTAGATGCGGCTGAGGCGCGACGGTGAGACGCCGGCCAGGTAAAGCGCCCTGATCGTCCACATCGTGAGCACGGTTCTGAGGATTCCCCGCCTGCGCCATCGCCGCGCCGACGTAATCACGCGCGATCTCAGGCACGCAACGCGCCCGGCGCGCTTCATCCTGCGCGCGAAGTCGAGATCCTCGCAGATCGGAAAGTCGGGAAAGCCGCCGAGTGCGCGAAAGACCTCACGCCGCACGAAAATCGCCTGATCTCCCGTCGCCGTGCGGCTAAGGCGCGAGCGCAGGCTGATCAGGTTGCCGATCAGCACGCATAGCGGATGCGGATCGTCGAGCGCCACGTCGAATCTTCCGCCGACCACGCGAGAATCGGCCATCGCCGCGGCGATATCGGCCCCGAATGCGGCGGGAACGAGCGTGTCGGCGTGGACAAAGGCGAGCACGTCGCCGGAGGCCGCATCGGCGCCGGCGTTCATCTGGCGCGGGCGTCCGCGCGGCGCGTGGAGCAGGATGTCGCAGAGCGTGCGTGCGCGCTCCACGCTCCGATCGGCGCTTGCGCCGTCAACCACGACGATCTCGGCGTCCGGCGCTCCGGCGCGAATCGCGCGCAGCGTTGCCGCGATGGCGCTCTCCTCGTTCAGCATCGGGACGACCACGGAAAGCTTCATCGGCGAATAGCCGGCGCGGAGCCGGCAGCGGGCCTTTCAGGAAAGACCGAGTTCGCGTAACGCGACCGCGGTTGCGGGGCAGGGCGCTTCGGAGCCGAAGTGCAGCGCGCGCCGAGCGGGCCATCCAAGGCGCCGGCGCAGATGGGCGCACAGGACGGCGAGATCGTCCGGCCGATCGACATCGTACCACCACGGTCCCAGCCGATACGGATGGCCGCGGTCCTTCAGACGCTGCAGCGTGTCGCTCATCACGCACGCTTCGCCCCATCTTACGCCGCGAAAAATGTCCGGCAGCGGGCCACGCACGCCGACAAGGTAGTAGCCCCCGTCAAGCGTCGGCGCGAGCACGACGGGAGCTTCCTTGAGCAACGATGCGCTCCGGGCGAGCATCCCCACCGGCAAAGTCGGAGTATCGGTTCCAAGCAAGAGCGCGCCGCCGCTGTTCGTGAACGGCCGAATCGCGCGCGCCATCCGCTCGCCGAGGTCGCCCGGCCCCTGATCGTGGATCCACGCGCCGTATTCGCGCGCGAGACGGCGGAAGTAGAGGCTTCGATGCGCTCCGCCGGGTGCGGCGCCCGCTATCACCAGTTCCGCCGGTTTCAGGTCATGAGCCTTGGCTAGAGTATCGCAGATGAAGGCGTCGGCCAGTCGCGCGGCTTTCTCCGAGCCGAGTGCGGGAATCAGGCGGCTCTTGGTCCGGCCCGGGATCGGCTCACGCGCGAATACTATTATCGCGAGATGGCGCATCCGGGAACGAGCCTTGCCATTGGTCGCCATCCTCTTCGCCCTGTTTACTCCGCCGCGCGGCGAGGCGCCGAAAGCCGTTAATCCGCGGGCTTCCGGCCCCGAGGCGAAAATCTCTCCGAGTCTGTCCCAATCGGTCGCAGGCGCCGTCAGGAGCGTCTCGGGTTTCTGATACCACAGTACGCCCAATATTCACAAAGCCCGCGCGCTTAAGTCATCACAGGTCGTCCCGGGTCTGTGCAGTCTCGCCGCGACGGCCGAACGTTTTGGCGTCGGCTGAAAACCTCACTTCTCGAAAGACGGTCCTGCAAACCCTCCCGGAATGGTCAGTTGCGGCGCCCCCGCGCGATTGAAGAGCGAAGCCCCCGCCGTCAATCCGCCATCGACGACCATCGCCGTCCCCGTCACCCATTCCGACTCGTCGCTGGCGAGGAACAGCGCCATGTTGGCGATATCGTCGGGCAGCCCGGCGCGCGCAATCGGCTGTATCTGCGCGAGGAATTGCGCGGTCGTCTCCTGTCCTCCCGGGACGCGGTTGTAGAGCAGCGGCGTGTTGATGCCGCCCGGGCAGATGCAGTTGACGCGGATACGATCTGTGCCGACCTCGAGCGCGACCGAGCGGGTCAGGTTGATGACTGCAGCTTTCGCGGCGCTATAAGCGTGAGGTCCGCGGCCGCCGCTCAGTCCCGCGACCGAAGCTGTGGAGATTATCGAGCCGCCGCCCGTCTTGCGCATCTCGGGAATCGCGTACTTCATGCCGACGAAGACCGCGCGCAGCAATATCGCCATCGTGCGGTCCCAGTTCTCGACCGTGATTTCCTCGACCGTTCCGACCGCGCCACCCAGGCCGGCGTTGTTGAAGATAATGTCGAGCTTGCCGAATTCGCGCACGGCGCGCTCGATAAGCGCCTTGATGTCGTTCTCAGCGGCAACGTCGCATTTCTGGAAGATGGTATTTCCGCCGTTTTCCCTGCATTGGCGAACCGCGGACTCTCCGCCTTGTTCGTTGAGATCGCCGATAACGACGGATGCGCCTTCGCCGGCGAAGCGGATCGCGGTGGCGAGTCCGATACCGCTGGCGGCGCCGGTGATCACCGCAACTTTATTGTCGAGCCTTCCCATGTTGCTCTCCTTAAGATTTCTCCAAGATGTCCCCGTACGCCCGATGGGATCCGCGCCGCAAGCCGCGACCGTCCTACCTTTCGAATGACGGTCCGGAGAATCCCCCCGCGCCGAGCTGCTCCATCTGGATACGCACGTTGCCGGTCGTGACGCCGCCGTCAACCACCATCGCCGTGCCGGTTATCCATTCGGCGTCGTCACCGGCCAGAAACAGCGCCATCGCCGCGATGTCCTCGGGCCGTCCGGCGCGTGGAATCGGCTGCATCCGTGCGAGATTCCGCTCGGCAGCCTCTTCGCCCCCTGGGACGCCGCGATAAATCAACGGCGTAAGCACGGGTCCGGGACAGATGCAGTTGACGCGAATCCGCTCGTGCCCGAGAGCAATCGCGGCCGACTGCGTCAGGTTGATCAGCGCGGCCTTGGCGGCGCTGTAGGCGTGAAGACCGGCGACTCCGCGTATCCCGGCGGTCGATGAAGTCGAGATTATCGAGCCGCCGCCCGATTTCCGCATCGCAGCGATCGAATGCTTGATTCCGAAGAACGGCGCGCGGGTCAGAACCGCGAAGGTGCGGTCCCAGTCTTTGGCCTCGATATTCTCCAGGTCGCCGACCGCGCCCGCGAGGCCCGCGTTGTTGAAGGTGATGTCGAGGCGGCCGTACTCGCTAAGCGCGCGTTCGATAGCCGCCTTGATATCCGCCTCGCTGGTGACGTCGGTGCGCTGGAACACCGCGCGTCCTCCTGCCGCGGCGATTTCCGAGACGACCATCTCGCCGCCCTGCGAGTTGAGATCCGTAACTACCACGGCTGCGCCTTCCCTGGCGAAGAGGATGGCACTCGCGCGGCCCATCCCGCTCGCCGCGCCGGTTATGACCGCGACTTTTCCGTCAAGCTTACCCATCGTGCTGGCTCCCGTTGTTGTCAGAGCGCGTTTTCCGCCTGAATATCAGAGGAATGGCGTTACGTGGTAACTCCTCGATACGCGGGCGCAAAAAGGGCGCGGCGCGATGCTATAATGCGGGCGCGGATGAGCGAGATTATCCCGGATAACCGGCGCGCGGCGGCCGCGATGGTCCGTGCGGCGGAAGGAATTTCCGGACGCCAGGATGCGCCGGCGCCAGCCGAGTCTTCCGAGCGGCCCGAACCCGCCGCCGGGAACGCCGAAGGCGGCGCGCCCTCCGATGGCGAAGCGGCCTCACGCCCCGCCGAAATCGCAAGCGAGGAGTTCGAGCGCAAGCTCGACGCGGTACCGGCCGAGCCGGGCGTCTATCTGCTTCGCGACAAGACCGGCAAGGTCCTTTACGTGGGCAAGGCGAAGTCGCTGCGCCCGCGCGTGCGCGCCTATTTCCGCGAGGGCGGCGACGGCCGTTTCCAGGTGCGCTTCCTGATGAGGAAGGTGCGCGACTTCGACACCCT
>JAJZAI010000011.1 GCA_021799495.1 Deltaproteobacteria bacterium | reverse complement strand
GCTGAGGCTTGGGCAGCGCGCCCACGATGCGGTCGACGACGCGGCCGTCGCGGACGATCACGCATCCGACGGCCGGATTCGGCGCCGTCAAGCCAAGCTGCGCCCGCGCCAGGCCAAGCGCCATCCGCATGTAATGTTCATCGTTCGGCGCCGCGCCCGACGCGCGGCCGGGCGCTCGATCACGCCGGCGGCTCCGGGACGCCATCGTCAGGCTGAAGACTCGCTCTTTTTTTCGCGCGGACGGATCGGAGCCGGGGATGCCGCCGAACCCTCGCGCTGGCGAATCAATTCTTCAAGCTCGTGCATGAATTCGCCGATGTCCTTGAACGATCGATAGACTGAGGCGAAACGCACGTACGCCACCTGGTCGGTTTCCTGAAGCGCGTTCATCACAGCGGCGCCGATAAACGAACTCGGCGTCTCTTTTCCGCCGAGGTCGGCGGCGGCGGCCTCGATTCGATCGGCGATCTTTTCGATCGTTTCCATCGACACGGGCCGTTTTTCGCAGGCGCGCTTGATTCCCGCGATTACCTTCTGCCGATCGAACGGTTCGCGCCGGCCGTCTTTCTTCACCACCACAGGCGCCGCTTCCTCGACCCGCTCGTAGGTGGTGAAGCGGCGCTTGCAGGCCGCGCACACCCGCCGCCGCCGAATCGTGCCTCCGTCCCCGGAAAGGCGGGAATCGACGACGCGATTGCCCCGATTACGGCAGAACGGACAGCGCATCGCTCACCGCTGCGCCATCCGCGGCCGGACGACGCGATTAAAAGACGGCCCGCCGAACCTGGATTCGACGGGCCGTGCCGGAAATTCGCAATCGCGCGCGCACCCGGCGCCCGGCCGCAATGTTCCGGCCGCCGCCGCGCGAAACCCGCGATTAACTCTTGTGCGCTTCGATATAACCGACGACATCCTTGACGGTACGAATCTTCTCGGCGTCTTCGTCCGAGATTTCGATTCCATATTCCTCTTCGAGCGCCATCACCAGTTCGACGATATCGAGCGAATCGGCGCCGAGGTCTTCGATAAACGACGCTTCGGGCGTCACTTCGTCAGCCGACACGCCCAATTGCTCGCTGATGATTTCGCGAACTTTTGATTCGACGTCTCCAGCCATATTCCTTAGGTCCCTCCTGCCAGCCCGGGCATCATTTGCCGTTGCCGGAATTCATCGCGGGCGCGGGATGCGCCTGCCGGAATTCGCCACCCACGATCTTAAGTTTCGCGCCGATGCCCAAGCCGAAATCAGGATCGCGTCCCGCAGCCTACCGCGAAGCTTAGGGACTTGGGCGCGTCTAGGCAAGTTGCCAAGCGGCGGATTTCTCAGCAAGCGCAAAATGAATTCGCCCCGCGCCTAATTTTCAAACAATTCCAGAAAAACGCGGGTGCGCCCTCAGCCATCGACCGCCGCCAGGGCCGCGATCGCGGCGCGCAATGACGCGGCGTCCTCCGCGGCGCGCACCTTCACATTGCGATCGATTCGGCGCATCAGGCCCGCCAACACCCGGCCCGCGCCCAGCTCGACGGTTTCGGCAATCCCGGCCGCCGCGAGCAGGCGCATCGATTCCTCCCATCGCACGGACCCGGTGATCTGATCGAGCAGCAGCGGCGCCACCCTTGCCGGGTCGCGATTTTCCTGCGCCGTCACGTTGGCGATCACGCCGAATTCAAGCGGATTTATCGTGAGCCGCGCCAGCACAGGCTCCATTCCGTCGCGCGCCGGGCGCATCAGCGGACAATGGAAAGGCGCGCTCACTTTCAGCTCGACCGAACTGCCCGCCCCCTTGCTTTTGGCGAGTTCCAGCGCGCGGCGCACCGCTCCGGCATGGCCGGATATAACGATCTGGCCGGGCGCGTTGAGATTAGCCGCCACAACGATTTCGCCGTTGGCGGAAGCTTCGGCGCAGAGCGCGTTGACGGCGCCGAGATCGAGCCCAATCAACGCGGCCATCGATCCCTGGCCCGGCGGACATGCCTCCTGCATCAACCGCCCGCGCTCGCGCACCGCGCGCACCGCGTCGGCAAGATTGAGCGCTCCGGCTGCCACCAGCGCGCTGTATTCGCCGAGGCTGTGGCCGGCGGCCAGCGCGGGACGAATCGAACACTCCGATTCGAAGGCGCGCAGCGCCGCAATCGAAGTAGTGAGCGTGGCCGGCTGGGTATTCGCGGTAAGGCGCAAATCATCTTCCGGCCCCTCGAAACAGAGCCGCGACAAGGCGAAGCCGAGCGCTTCATCGGCCTCATCGAAAACGCGGCGGGCGGCCGGGAACTCGCGCGCCAACTCCGCTCCCATTCCGACTTTCTGCGATCCCTGACCGGGAAACAGGAAGCCCACCTTAATCGCCATGCGCTCTCCAGGGTTTGAAGTATCCGCGGCAGACAAAGGGCCGCCTCAGTGCGACCCTTTTTTCTCTTCGTGCGGGGAATCGACGATTAAACCGTTCGCCAGCGGCGGCTTCGCTCCGTGCGAATCGGAGTCGATCGGCCGCGCCCCGGCCGCTTCGCTCGCCGATCCGTTGGCGAGGCGCTCGGCCGCGCCGCCCTGATGGCCGTTAGCCGACATCGCGCGCGGATGCGCCTGCGCACGCTCCGCGCTCTCGGCTGCCGCCTTGCGCGAATCGGCCGGCTCCGGCGCCGCGGCCGCTTCGCCGCGCTCGCCTTTTTCCGTCCGGTGTGGTTTTTCGCTGTTTTCCGATGGACCCGGAACAGACGCCGACGGCGCGGCGGCGGCTGGCGTGATCTCGGCAGCGGAAGACTTTTCGCCAATCGAGACCTTTTCGGGCGCCGCCGGACGCAAACTGCCGGTTTTTGCCGCCGATTGCGCAGCCGCTTCCGGCCGGCCGGATTTCTCCGTCTTTTCGCTCTTGTCGGCCGCCAGCGGCGGCTTCTCGCCCTTTGCGGGCTTCTCGGACTTGCGCTCGGGATGGCCCTCGCGATGCAGATGCAGCCGCTCGCGCATCCGCACAAACAGTCCGCGAATCCCTTTGCCCGACGGTTTGACGATCATTCCGTCAGGACTGTGCGAAAGAATTTCCACGATTTCGGCGTTGACGTGGCGCACCAGCGCCTCATTTGCCGCCGCCCGCACCGCGTTGCGGATAGCCCGCGCATTCGACGATCCGTGCGCGATAATCGTCGCGCCATTGACGCCCAGCAGCGGCGCGCCGCCATACTCGGAAGGGTCGAGCCGTTCACGCAGAGCGCCGAGCCTCCGCCGGATCATCAGGTATGCGAGCCGGCCGCCGACGCCGCTGGTAAAAACGTCGCGCAGATTGCCGAGCATGAAAGAGGCGAACCCTTCCATCGTTTTCAGCGCGACATTGCCGGTGAAGCCGTCCGTAACCACGACGTCGGTGCGGGCGCGATTGATGTCGCGTCCTTCGACGTAGCCGACGTAGTTCACGTAGGCGTCCATCTGCGCCAATGCGGCGGCCGCGGCGCGCGTCAGGTCCGTGCCCTTCGAGACCTCCTCGCCATTCGACAGAATCCCGACGCGGGGCCGGCCGGTGTTGTACACATGATGCCAATAGACGCTGCCCATCACGGCGAATTGCACCAGATGGAGCGGCTTCACTTCGGTATTGGCGCCGGCGTCGATCAGCAGCGCAACGCCCGCCGTGGTCGGCACCAGCGACGCGATCGCGGGCCGATCGACGCCCGGCAGCGTCTCCAGAATCGCCATCGCCGCCGCCATCACGGCGCCGGAATTGCCAGCGCTGACGAAGCCGTCGGCGCGCCCCTGCTTGACCATCTCAAGCCCGACGTGAATCGACGATTCGGGCTTGGTCAGGACGGAATCGAGCGGAGAATCGTCCATCGCGACCACTTCGGCCGCGTGTTCGATTTCGAGCGTCAGACCGCGCGTACGATGCTCGGCAAGCTCGCGCGCGATAACGTCGCGATTGCCGACCAGCACGATCTCGACGCCGAGGTCGCGCGCCGCAAGGATGGCGCCTTCGATTACCGCGCGCGGGGCAAGATCGCCCCCCATCGCGTCGAGCGCGATTTTCATCGCCAGACCCTGTGATTATTCCCGCGCCGCCGCCATCTCGCGTCCGCGATAGGTGCCGCAGTGGCGGCATACGCGATGCGGCAGCGCCGGTTCGCCGCAATTGGAGCAGGAAACGGGATTTACCGGCGTCAGCGCGTCATGCGCCCGCCGTTTGTTGCGCTTGGAGCGGGAGGTACGCCGCTTGGGTGCTTGCATGGTCTATTTCTCTCTTGCATCAGCAATACGTTGAAAATCGAAAAAGGGTTTCACGCCGTCCTAATCGGGCCGGCGGACTTTCAGGTTCCGCAACACCGCCAGCCGCGGATCGCGGGTTTCCGTCGGGCAGGCGCAGCTTCCTTCATTCAGGTTCACGCCGCATCGAGAGCACAAGCCCCTGCACTCCTCGCGGCACAAAGGCCGCGTCGAATAGGCCAACAGAGCCTGCTCGCGAATCAACGGCGAAAGATCGACCTCGTCGCCGTCATACAGCGTAAATTCCAAATCCTCCGTGCGCATCGCCGCCGCGGCGTCGTCGCCGATCGACCGGGGCGCCAGCACGTAGCGAAACGACCGCATCCGGGACGCGTCGAACTCCTCGGCGCAGCGCGCGCACGAGCCATGCGCCGCGGCCGAAATTTCGCCCTGAAGGAACAGCTCGGTTCCCGCCCTGTAATAGGTCAAATTGACCTGTACGGGGCCATCCAGACGATAATCACGCACCGCGCCCACGCCGAGCATCCGGTTGATTTCGTTTTCCGGTTCGGGAAACGTCAGTTCCCGCGCTTCGGCGGTGATATCGTCGACCCGCAGCCTCATGTTACCGGCGGACGTCCCAGGTTCCGGACGCAACGGGCGATTATTACATTTCAATGATCCCCGTCCAAGCCGGTCCCGGACCACCTTCTTATGACGATTCGACGCCCGGCGGCGCCGTATTCTTCACACCGGCCGCGGATTCGGATACTTGGCGCCGCAAAAAGAAACGGGCGGCCGCCATCGGCGAACCGCCCGTATGAACAAGATTTTCGTCAATTCGTCAGTTTTAGCGCGCCCCACGGCCAAAGAGCATCACTTTGAACGTCTGGAGCATAATTTGTATTTCAAAAGCCAGCGACCAGTTTTTGATATAGTAAAGGTCGTAGCACAGCTTTTCAGCCGCGTCCTCGGCCGTGGCTCCATACGGGAAACAGATTTGCGCCCATCCGGTGAGACCAGGCCGGACCACGTGCCGGACGTGATAATACGGAATCCGCTGGTCGAGATCGGCGACGATCGCGGGCCGCTCGGGACGCGGACCGACCAAACTCATCTCGCCCCTGATCACGTTGTAGAGTTGCGGCAACTCGTCGATCCGCAGCCGCCGGATAATCCGGCCGACGCGCGTAACGCGCGGATCCTTCGCCGCCGCCCAGACCGCCGAGCCGTCCGCTTCCGCATCGACGCGCATCGAACGGAACTTGTAAACGGAAAAAACCGCGCCATCGAGGCCGACCCGCTCCTGCGCATAAAGCGCCGGCCCCGTTGAATCGAGCCGGACCGCCACGGCCGTGAGCGCGGCGATCGGCGCCGCGACGATTCCGATCGCCGCCGCCGCGCAGATATCCACAGCGCGCTTGAGCGCGCGCCGCCATTGGGTCGCCGTGAATCCCGGCGCGAGCAGCAGCCATGCGCCGCGCATGCAGGGGGCGGGCAATTTGCCCGCGAGCCGTTCGTAGAACGTTTCGAAATCCAGCAGCCGCGTGCCGCGCATCCGGCAGCGCATCAACTCTTGCGTCTCGTCCGGCCCAGCGAAACTGTCGAGCACCACCAGCGTATCGACGCGGCAACGCCGCGTCAGTTCGCAGAGCGAATTCGCGCCGCCGAACGCCGCGCCGGAAGGCGTCGCGCCGCCATCGAGCGCGGCGAAGCCGAGAAACTGGTACCCCAGATGGCGCCGCCGTTCGATCTCCTGGATCATCAGCGGCGCCGCCTCGTCGAAACCCAGCGCCATCACGCGAACGTTCAGCCGCTCCAGCAACATCCGGTTCGCGGCGGTCCGCCATCCGATCACGCAGATCGACGCAATCGTGACGTACACGATCAGAAACGTCCGGCCCACCGCCAGCGCCGGCGCGGCGACTTCGACGACGCCAACGATCACGGCGAGCTTCGCCGCGACGATCAGCAGCGCCGCGGTCGTCCATGAATCGGCGCGCGGTTCGTCGAAACGATATAAATCCTGAAGGTAAATCGCGCCGAGATGGACCGCCGCCATCATCGCCGCAAGCTCGCCGAAACCCACCGACGACGCGAGCGCGAAGGACGGATTCAGCGTCGCGCGCATCGCCAGCAGCGAGGAAAAAACCGAACAGCCCGCGTCGCCGGCGATCAGTATCGTCCAGCGCCGCGCCAATCCTTTGGGCGAAAGCATGATGCAATCGTCTCCGGCGCGCGCCGCTTCGGACGCCCGGCGTCAGCGCGCGCGCGCCGCGCGGATCTCCCGTTCAACGTCGTTCAAAAACCGCTCGATTCCGTAATGGCCGCTGATTCTCGCGCGGGCGTTCGCGCCGAAGCGCCGCCGCAGGCCGGCGTCGCCGAGCAGGCGCGCGAGCGCCTCGGCCAGCGCCGCGCTGTCCCGCGCCGGCACGGTCAGTCCGGTCTCGCCGTCAAGGCTCACTTCCGGCACGGCGGTCGGCAGCGCCGTGTTCACCACCGGTTTGCCGCACGCCATCGCCTCCATCTGCACCAATCCGAACGCTTCGGAGGCGGCGATCGACGGCAGCACAAAAACGTCGCAGGCCAAATAATAGGGAATCAGATCGGCGGCCGGCGGGAGAATCCGCACGCGATCGGCGACGCCGATCCGCTCCGCGAGCGCGAGCAGTTCGCGCTCCAGCGGCCCCGCGCCGACAATCAGCAGAACCGCGCTGACGCGGCGCATCGCGGCGATCAAATACTCGTAGCCCTTGTAGTAAATCAGCCGGCCCACCGCGAGCAGCAACGGCGTTCGATAGCGCGCGCGGATTTCCGCCGCGGCGGCAAGGCGTTCGGGCGACGGCGCATAACGGCGCAAATCGACGCCAAACGGCGCCACCACCGCTTTCGCCTGGTAACGCCGCAGCAGCGCCGAACTCGCCAGCAGCCGTTGGCTCGAAACAAAAATCCGCCGCGCCGCGCCCAGCATCCCCGTCCAGAGCGGCGCGAGCAGCGCGCCGCTGACCCGCTGGCGGACGATATCGGAGTGATACCAGACTAGGCACGGGCGGTCGCGCGCGAAAATCCGCGCGGCGGCGAAGCCGAGGGGAAACGGATGGTGCAGCAGGACGGCGTCGGCCCGCGCCGCCATCCGGCGAAAGCGCGGAAAGAAATCGATTGAAACCGGCATGCCGAGCATCCGCGCGACCGTCGCCGCGCGCTCCACCCGCACGCCGTTGATCAATTCCGTGCGGGCGCGGGCGCCGTTGGCGCAAGCCAGCACTTCAACCTCCATCCCGTTGCGCCCATTGAGTCCCTCCGCGACCTGGCCGACGATGCTTTCGATGCCGCCCAGATGGGGGAAATAGGCCTTGTTGACCTGCAACAAACGCATGATGATTCCAGAATCGGCGCCGGAGCCGCGCCGCTTGCCGGGACGGACCTGGTTCGCCGCCGGACTTCAGAAGCCCGGAACGAGTTGCGACACGCGGCCGGGCGCGCGGACCTCCGCCGGACCGATCAGCTCCTCGACCGCGTCGGCCACCGCGGCCGGCGCGATTTCGCCGAGGCATCGGTTATCGCGGCACGGCGCGTAAGTCCGGCCGTCATAACAGGGCCGGCAGGGCAATCCGGCGCCGCCGTGCAGCACCCGGATTTTATCGCTGCGCGGAACTTTCTCCGACGGCAGCGTGGGGCCGAACAATGCGACCGTCGGGGCGCCGGCGAGTATCGCCAGATGCATCGGGCCGGAATCATGCGTGACGACCGCGCCGCACGCCCGATAGACCGCGATCAAATCGACCAGCGTGGTCTTGCCGATCAGATCGGCGACGGGAATTTTTTCAAAGGCGGCGCGCGTCCAGCCGTCCGCCGCCGCGCCGGTCAGCGCAATCCGCCATCCCCGCCGCGCCAGCTCGGCGGCGAGCCGCGCGTACGAAGCCAGCGGCCAGCGCCGGAGCGGCGAATCGCCGAGCGCGTTGCGCGCGCCGCCGGGCGCGAGCGCAATCACGCCGCGGCCGAGGCCGAGGCCGGCGAGCGTCGATCGCAGCTCGGGCGGCGGCGCGACGTCGATCTGGGGCAATTCGGCCAGGCCGGCCTCGGGACCGTCGCGATTCAGGAACAGTCTGACGTATTCGTCGCCATGATAGCGGCCGGGGGTCGGCCACCAGCGCCCGCCGCCGCGATCGAAGCCGCGGCGTTCGCGCGCCCGCGCAGCGAGGCTGAGCAGACGATAGCGCCGGTCGGAATAGCCGGTGATGATCAAATCGAAGCGCCGGCCCAAAAGCCGCCGCCACGCTGCGGCCACGGCGCGGATTTTCCGCGCGGGCGAACCGCCGAGCAGCGCGGCCTCGCTCACCACCAACGGTTCGACGCGGTCGAGCTCCGCGATCAGCGGCGCGGCCGCCTCGCCGCACATCCAGACGATTTCCGCGCGCGGGTCGCGCCGCCGAATCGCGCCGACCAGCGGCATCGCCATGATTACGTCGCCGATCGCGCCGAGCTTGACGATCAGTATTTTCATTGGCAGGCGGAACGCAGCCGCGCGCGAGTCGAAGCGCCGCTGCGCTCAGGCGACGCGGCGAAAAACCACGTTCCAGAAATTCCGGCTTTCAGCCACGATGGCGAATTTCATTCCGGTCGCGGCGACGAATTCGCGAAAGGCGCGGAATTCGTGGCGCGGATCGGAAAACTCGTCGAAGTAGAGCCACGCGCCAACGCGAATCAGGGGCGCGATCCGTTCGAGCACGAAACGGGTCGAAGCGTACAGGTCGGCGTCGAGGTTCACCACCAGGGCGTCGTGCGCAGGCGCGGCGTAATCCGGCAGCGTCCGCTCGAACCATCCTTTGAAAAACTCCGCGCGCGGATCGCCGATCTCGGGAAGCGCGCCGCCGGTCGAGAAATGGCCGCGCGCATGATCCGTACTCCAGCGCTCGGGCAATCCCTCGAAGGAATCGAAGCCGTGCAGCCGCGCCTCGGGATTTTTCAACAGCCGGCTCCAGTAGCGAATCGAGTCGCCGCGATAGACGCCAAATTCGAGATAGAGCGTGCGCGCCTGGCCGACCTCCGCGCCAATCAGGTCGAAGAGCGCTTCGCGAGCCGCCATCCGGCGCGGCCTGCCGACGCATTCGCTGCGCAACCAGCTTCCGATTTCGAGCCATCCGGCTAGCTTCTGCGCCGCGCCCACGATCGGCTCCGGTGCGATAGCGCCGGCGGCCAGCGCCGAGCGCTTGAGCAGGGCGCGCGCCCTCATGCCGAGTGCGGCCATCGCTAAAGCGCCTCGCCGCCGCCGCGCTCGCGCAGCACGTGGCCGAGCGCGAGCGCCGCGACGAGATAGGGATAATAGAAGGTGATCGGCGTGCCGAAGAGCTCCGCAAAAAACTGGAACGCGCAGAGCGCGAGCGCGAGCTCGCCGCGTTCGCCGCGCCGATGCGCGATCCGCACCGGCGTCCAGACCACGAACATCAGGAACCCGAGCAGCGGCAGTCCCAGTTCGGCGGCATAGCCGAAGAAGCCCAGGCCCGGCGCGTCCCATCCGGGCGCGGGAGGCAAATCGCCGGTGTACAGGGGGCTGTTGCGCAATTCGGAATAATTGCCGAGACCGACGCCGGCCAGCGGATGGCGCGCGATCATCGCCGGCGCGACGTATAACGCGGCGAGCCGGCCCTCCACGGTCGAACCGTTGAAAGGATGCGCGAGAACGACCAACTCCAGCCGCCGATAGTTATTCCAGTAGTTCGCCAAGCCCGTGATTGTGCCGTTCAGATAGACTATCGGAGCGATGAGCAGGGCGGCGCAGGCGAGGACTATGGCCTTGCGATGCGCGCGCAGATGCCCGGCGGTCAGAAGGGTCCAGAGCCCCAGCGCAACCAGAACGCACAGGCCGGCTTTTGAGCGGGACAACAGCAGTCCGAGCATCAGCACGCCCGTCACCAGGCCGAACGCCATGTTCGTCCCGCGCCTGAGCACGAGATGGCGAAACATCGCGACCATGATCACGCTCGCGACGTAGACGCCAAAAGGGCCGCCTTCGACGAAAAAGCCGCGCTCGTGAATCACGCCCCATCGCGTTTGCGCGCCAAACCAGTTCAACTCGGGCTGGGCGGCGGCGGCGCCGCGATACCAGATGGCCAGCCAGGACGCGGTTCCGTAGAGGACGCTGACGACGCCCGCCGCCGCATAAGCGCGGGCAAAAAAATCGGCCGTCGCCGCGGAGCGCCGCACCGCCGCGGCGACGGCGATCATCGTCGTCGCCGCCATCGCGACCTGCACGATCCGCACGAACGAGATGATCGGCGGCGTCTTCAGCCAGGAAACGCCGGACGGCGCGTAAAAATGAAAACGCCAGGCAAGCGCCGCGAGTATCGCCGCGAGCGTCAGGAAGCCGCCGTAGAGCCGCGCGAGATCGAACAGATCGCGCGGAACCGCGAGCGGACGGCGGAGCCGCCAACTGAACATGGCGCCGAGCGGCAGCGCCGCGAGCAGGTAGAATTCGACCGGCTCGATATCTGCGGCGCGCAGATTGGCGAGCGGCGCCAGCGCACACAGGGCGGCGAGAAAAACCTTCGTCATGCGCGTGGCTGATCGTTTATCCGCCGATCAGGCTCCGGACCGTCCAAAAATCGCGACAGCGCCGCGGCGACCCGAGCCGCCGGAAGCTCCCGCACGCACTCCATCCCGGCGCATCCGCGGAAACAGGGCGAGCACGGCGTGGGCGACACCAGCAGGGCCGTTTTATCGCCCATCGGACGCCAGAACTCGGGGTCGAATCCGGGCGCGACAACGACCGCAGGCGTCGCGGTCGCCGCCGCGATATGCGCCGCGACGGAATCGTGCGCGATGACCGCGCGCGCCCGCGCAATCGTTGCGGCCAGCTCCGGCAGGTCGAAAAGGTCGCAGCAGTCGACGCATCCGGGCGCCGCCGCGGCGATCCGCGCGATCGCGCGCCGATCGCTCGCGCCCCGGCCGGCGAGCGCCACGCGCAATCCAGACGCCGCCAGCCAGCCCGCCAGCACGCTCCACTTGCCGATCGGCCACGCCTTGCGCGGATCGCCGCATCCGACATGCATCAGCACGAACTCGCCCGTGATTCCGCGCGCCGCCAGCTTCGCCTGCGCCTGAATTGCGGCGGACGGCGGCGGCGGCGCGATAACCGGGCGCATCGCGGCGATCTCGGTTTCGCCGACGCCAAGCACCCTCAACAGATCCGCGTGATAGCCGGCGATATGCCGGCCGCGGCGGTAGCGGAATTCAATCCGATGGGTATAAAGCGGACCGAAACCGCCGCTGGTATGGCCGATCCGGATCGGTATTCCGGCCACGCCGAGTACGTCGGCCGCGTTGGGATAAAAGGCATACAAATCGATCGCGGCGTCGTAGCCGGCCGCGCGGATTTCGGCGATCGCCCGCCGCCGCATGCGTAAATAGCGGACGACTTTGCGCGTCAGCGGCGCGTCCGCGCGGTTCTGCCGCCAGTGGTCGAGCGTATGGAGCCGGCTTACCAGCGGATGACGGTCGAGCAGCGGCCGGCTCCACTCGGCGCATAGAAATCCGATTTCCGCGTCCGGATACGCGGCGCGCAGCGCCGGGAGCGCCGCGGACGCCAGAATCACGTCGCCCAGATGGGCGGTGTTGGCGATCAGAATCCGCCGCCAGCGGCGGCCCGCGGCAAGCGCGGCGCCGGCCGCCGCATCACGCCGCGGCGCCAGCCGCGTCAGCATCGCGTCGCACGCGCTCAAATAGGCGTGAAGCAGCGGATTCCAGGCGCGGTAGCCGCGTTTCAGCGGCGATTGCGGCTTGCTTGCGAGCGGTATCATGACGGAGCCGGCGGGCGGTCCGGACGCGATCCGGTCTGCCGGAAACGGCGCGGAAAAACGGCTCATCGCCAGGCGGCGACGATCGCGGCGGTTCCTTCTTCCTTCGGGATGAACGCGAAATTATTCACATACAGGGAAGATTCGGGATTATCACGCAGCGCCAGTTGATATTCAGTCACGTCGAATTGGCTAATGGGAACGAGCGCTTTCCGATAAAGAAAGAGGCCTTCGTAAGCGAATGATCCGATAAAGGCGAAGACCTCCCGAATATCGCAATCGAGATGGCGCTGTTCGATTTCGATCCACAGGCGCGGCCGGAAGCGCGCAAGCGTGCGCGCCGCGCCACGAATTACCGCGGCTTCGTGGCCTTCCACGTCAATTTTGATGAAGCCGACCGGCGGATGTTCGAGCGCGTCGAGCGGTTTCGTTGAAAGCGAAATTGTCCGGCAATTCCCTTCGAAACGAGGTTCGAGGGTCGCCTCCAGGGGACGTTCGCGGCCGCCGCGATCGCGCGGGATGCGCAATTCCATCGCGCCCTCGCGATCCGAAATCGCGTATGGGAACAAACTGAGATTGCGGCGGCGCAATCCACTCAAGATCGCGAAAAAATCCGGATTCGGCTCGTAGGCGTAAAGGTGGCGGCAGAGGCGCGCCAGCAGCCACGCATAAAGTCCGTCCGCGGCGCCGATTTCGATCGTCGCGCGATCGCGATCGGCCAGCATTCCAATCAAGCGCAATTCCTCCGGATGCGCCCGCCAGTAGCGCCGCGCCCTGATTTCCACGGCGACGCGATGCGGCAGAACGGCTTTGGCGAGCGCGCGCAATGGACGCGCGGCCAGCGCGGCGCCGATCGAACGATTTTCGGTCGTGTTCATTTATGCGTACTTTGGTTTGCGGAGAATTCGCCGCAGCTCGCCGGCCAGCATGCGGCGCTCGTCGCGCGAAATCGCATAGGCCGCGAATGCCGCCGCCAGCGCCGCCGCCAGCGCGCATCCGAGGAAACCTCGCGCCACGGTCGCGCCGGCGGCAAGCTTCGCGCCGAGCAGCAGCGCCGCCATTCCGGCCGCGCCGGCCAGCGCGATCGCGCGCGTCATGTCGCGCATCAAGCGAGCGAAAGCGATATCCAGAACGCCGATCGCCGCCGCGAACAGATACCACGCGCTGGTGGCGAATCGCGCGGCCACCGTGCCCGCGATCACGCCCGCGACGCCCCAGCGGCGCACCCACCACAGCGACAGCGCGAGGTTAAGCGCGCTGTCGAGCCAATGGATCGCGGCGGCGCCGTAATGCCGGGTGGTCGCGACCAGAATCGCGTGCGGCGTTTCCAGCGTGACCTGGAGAATAAAGAGCGCGACCTGCAGCGCATACGCCGCCGCGCCGGGATAAACGCCGGCGCCGGCCCAGAGCCGCAGCAGACCCGGCCCGGCGAGCAGAAAAACGATCGCGCCCGCGCTGGCGAACAGCAGCCCCAGCCGCATCGACAGCAAAAACGTGCGGCGCAGGCCGGAGCGATCGCGCCGGGCGTATTTGGCGGCGATAGTCGGGACGAGCGCCGCCTGAAAGGTCGCGAACATCCCCTCGGCGCCCATGATCAGCAAATAAGGCACGGCGTAGCGCGTGACCATAGCCGGGCCGAGCGTATGGCCGATCACCAGGTTGTCGATGCCGAAGCCGATAATTCCCGCGATTTGCAGGGCAAAAAAGCCCAGACTGGGCCGGATCAGGCCGCGCAAGATTCGCGCGGAGAACGCGCCGAGGCGCGGCGCCGCGGCGCGACTTAAGGCGCAAGCCCGGCGCGCCACAACCAGCCCCCGGCCGACCGCCGCGAGTCCCTGCACGACCGCCAGTCCGCTCAGGCCGTATCCGCCGATCGCCGCCGCGCCAAGCCCGAGCGCGCCGCTGAAACTCGACCATGCCGCGGCTCCGCGCTCGCGATCGACCCGTTCCATTCCGCGCAAAGCCATCGCGAACGCGTTGAATGGAAGCGCCAGACAATACAGCAGGCCCACGATTAGCAAAGGCCGTACGACGTCGGCCGGCGCTTCGGGCAACGCGAGCCTGGCCAGAACGCCGGTTCCGATCCATAACAGCCACGCCGCGCACGCCGCGCAGGCGCAATAGGCGACGAACGCCGTCGAGATCAGTCCGTTTATCCGATCGCGCCGGCCCGTCGAAGCGGCTTCCGCGACCCGGTTGGCGAGGGTCTGGTCGATGCCTATCCCGGCCAGCGCCAAATAGGGCAGGATGCTTGCGATCACCAGCCATTCGCCATAGCGGCGCAGTCCGAGCCAGCGCGTCATGATTGGGGTCAGCGCGAGAAACGCGATCAGGTTGACCGCGCGCGCCAGATAGCTGGCGGCGATATTGCGGCCGACCGGCGCCGCCGGCGCCGCGCGATCCGCGCGCATCAGCCGGCGCCTTCGCGAGCAAGCGGCGTCGTCATATTCGTTTCGAGTGCGGGCCGCCGCGGCTCCGCTCGCGCGCCGCGTCGCCGCCGGCTTCGCGCAGCAGAATCGCGACCGCCAAAACCAGCAGCGTGACCGCTGTGGCCAGCAACGCATCGAGCATCACGAACGGCCGGTACGGACGGTCGGGCGCGGTCGGCGCCACCAGCACCTTGAAAGCGAAATCGGCCTGCACCTGCGCGAGTTTTTCCTGCTGAATCTGCCGCGCGAGCAGTTCGGAGAGTTGCGTTTGCAACAGATTGTCGGCGGTTTCGCGCACCTCGTCGCGCAGCGAATCGATCGCCTCCGCCGCGTCGCGGATCTGCTCGCGCCGCAGCCGTTCGCGCAGATCCGCGATATAGAAAGCGAGGACTCTCCGCGCCGTCGCGGGGTCGGGCGCCATGTAGTAAAGCGTCAGGTTGCCGGTGCGGAGCGAAAATTCGCAATCGAACCGCCGCTTCATCAACCGAAACCGCGCCCATCGCGGATCGGCGGCGGAGCCGGCCCACGGCGCCCAGCCGCGGATCGGCAGTTCCGGGGCCAGATCGTGGCGGGCGATCAGGCCGGTGGTGAAATCGAAGCTGCGCAGGACCGGCATATATTCGCTGGCCGGATTCGACGCCTCGCTCGCGAAGGGGCTGAGCGAACCGCCGGCCAGGCCGCCGAAGCCGCCGGCGCCGGCGAGCAAGCCCGACAGCCGCCCCTGCACCGTCGACGCGTTGATCGGCCGGATTATCGCTCCGGCCCGGTAATAGCGGGTCATCGCGAACCGCGCGAACAACCCCGCCGCGGCCATCGCGCCGATCGCCGCCGCCGCGAGCAGGCGCCAGCGCCGCGCCAGCGCCGCGAAGTATTCGCGCAGATCGACGAATTCCTCGGCGGGCTCGCGCCGCGCGGGAAATTGCGCCGGCGGTTCGTACGCGGTGGCGAGACGATTTTCGCGCGCGCCGATCGGCTCCATCAGAGGCTCCATCCAGCGGTTGTTCGCGCGCCCGGCGCCGGCGCGATTCGGCGTCTCCGCGCTACCACGTCCATCCCGTCCATCCCGGCGTGAACGAAAACGAGCACATCAGCAGGAACCTCACCGAACTCACGCCCGCCTGATAGTTCAGGTCGCGCACGTATTCGACCGCGCCGCGGGCGCGAAGCGTCGCGAGTCCGCCGTCCAGTTTGCGCATCGGCCGCGGCAGCCGCAGGAAATCGAACGCCACTCCGCCGCTATGCTCCTTGCCCAGCGGATAGGGATAGAACTCGTAGGGATAGGCGACGGCGGAAGCGTATCCGGGCGGCTGTTCGGTATAGAAAACGTCCGCGCTCAGCTTGTCGCGCAGATCGAGCCAGCGGCCCGCCTGAATATCCACTTCGGTCGCGTTCGGCCCCATCGCATCGCCCATCAATTGGCCCTCGTAGGTCCAGTAGAGCGCATCGCCGTGCGTCGAATAGTTGGGCTCGAGCAGCGCGTACTCGAAGCGCAGGTCGGTCATGCCGTCTTTGGTCAGCCGGGGCAAGTAGAATCCGCCCTGGTACGAGACGGCGAGAAAAGGCAGGAAACGCCCGATCGGCGGCAATTCCTTGGTCAGATTGTCCTCGCCGAGAATCTCCTGATAGACCTCGAGATTGCGCAGCGACGGAAAGTAGAATTTCAGATATATGCCGGCGCGCGAATTGGTATTGGCGCCCACCGGATTGCCGGTCGCGAGCGCGCTCGCGCGGCCGAGAAAGCCCAGGAAGCTGTAATTGTTGTTGTGCAGGCCGCCGAACATGATCGCATGGGTGAAGCCGAATTCGAAGGTCGGCAACGGCTTGAAGCTGAGGATCTGGCCGTCGATCCACGGATGCGCGACGTAGCGTTCGCCGTCGAGCTGGCCGAAAAAAAGCTGGTAACGAAACTGGCCGAGATAGCGGAAAATCCCTGGCAGCAGTATCGGATGGATATTCTGGACGCGCACCGCCGGAAACGGCGACGAGTTGTCGCTCTGCGAGAGCGCGGCGAAATGCCCCGTTCCCCACCACATTTCTTCCGTGCCGGCCGAGAGCGCCAGGTTGCCGAAGCTCGCGACCAGGCCGGTGCCGAGCAATTGCAGCCGTTCGACTCCCTTGACCGGGCGGGTCATCGGCCCGGCGATCGAGCCTTCGCCATAACCCGCGAGAAAGCCGCCCACGCCGCCCCATCCCGACCAGCGCACAATTTCGTTGCTGCCCGGCGCGGTCGGAAGGCCGTCGTTGTTGGGCAGCAGCGGCGTCGCTTCGGTCGCGTTGATGCCGCCGTCGTTCGGAGTATTGGTCGCGCTGGTGCGCCACTGGCGCGGATTGCCGCGGGAGAACAGGTATTGCGCCTCGATTCTCTGCACCGGACGGAACATCGTGGGCGGGTTGTCTTCCTGGTCGTTTTCGAGCCATCCGACCTCGACGCTCAGTTGATCGCGCAGGGTGCGGATCAGGCTGCGCGCGAGCGGATCGGAACGGCGCGCCCGTTCGAGATTGCGCGCGGCTTCGAGCGTCAGGCGCGCCGCTTCGACCCGGCTGATCGGCCTGATTTCGTCCAGATAGGTCTGGAGATAACCGAGGCCGTTCAACGTCTCGAGTTCGTTGTAGATCGAACTGTCGAGCGGAATATAAACGGCGTAGGTCGAGGCGCCGGCGGCGCCGCTCAGCGCGCAGATCAGCACGCCGCCCAGCAATCCGGCCGCCAGCGCACGCGCGCGATTCAGCCGCATCACTCCGCGCTCCGATCGCGCCGCGCACGCGCGCGCGCCCGGCGGATACGCCCGAGCTGCATCAGCAGATCGTCGTCGCCGGCCGCTCGTGGCGCCGGCGCGCCGATGCGGGCCGCGCCGCGCAACGGGCGGAAAACCGGCCCCGGCGGCAGATCCGCCGCGCTCCAATTTCCGGCCACGGGCGCGCTCAGCAGAAAACGCTCGATTACCACGCGGACATAGCGTTCGGTCTCCGGATAGGGCGGAATGCCGTGGTAACGATCGACCGCGCCCGCGCCCGCGTTGTAGGCGGCGAGCAAATCCGGCAGCGCGCGCGCCGCCTCGCCATGCCGGCGCAAATCGTCGAGCATCCGAGCCGCGCCGAGCGCGCTTTCGACCGGATCGAAAGGATCGTCCACGCGATAGCGGCGCGCGGCCGCCGGCATCAACTGCATCAGGCCCTCGGCGCCCTTGGGCGAGATCGCGTCCGCGCGTCCGCCCGATTCCGCCGCGGCGATCGCGGCCAGCAGGTCCGGATCGATCGCGTACATCCGGCCCACCGCGGCGAACATCGCGCGCAGGTCGAGACGCGCCGCCGGAGCCGGCCGCGCCTGCGCCGCCAGCGGCGCCGGAGCGCCGGCGAGCGCCGCGCACGCCGCGATTATCGCCACGCTTCGCAAACCCATCGCCGGACGCTCAGATACTCGTGCCAAGAATTCCGATCACCGCCAGCGCCATCGCGCTGTTCGCGATAATCTGGGTGATGTCGGTCGCGTATTGCAGGCCGCTTACGTAGACGAGCTGCTCGGGCACATAGATCGTGTCGCCCGGACCGAGCCGCGCGCCCATCAGGCCGCCGCCGATCGCCGGCAGCAGCGGAAAGAGCGCGTTGGTGCGGCGCTCCTTGATCCCTTCGTCGGTGAGCACGGCGCCGTCGGCGGCGATCACGAAGATATGGTCCTTGTCGGCGCCGTCGGTCGGCCCGCCGGCTTTCGCCAGATAGTCGCGGACGGTCAGGCCCGGCTGATAGACGATCGCGGTCGGATTGTAGACCTGGCCCAGAACATTGACCGACGACGGCATCCGCGGAATCACGATATGGTCGCGATTTTCGAGCGGCAGATTGTCGGGCGCGCCGGACAAGGCCTGCAGGGTCGTGAGGCGCATCACGATGCGGCCGACGGCCTGGCTGCTGTCGGCGCTGGCGAGCGCCTGTTGCATCGCGGCCAGCGCGGCGGCGTTGTTGGCGTTCGGCCCCTGCCCGGGCGCGGGCGGAGTGAGGCCGAGCCGCGCGATTTCCTCTTTGAGGCGCGCTCGGCTCTGGTCAAGGCGCTCCTGTTCGACCTGCCGCACCGACTGGCGCACGAACACGGTGGCGGGCAGATAGGCGTCGGGACGGAGTCCGCCGGCGCGTTCGATCAAAGACGCGAGCCGCTCGCCGCCGCGGATCACGTAGGGGCCGGGACGGGCGACCTCGCCGTCGATCGTCACCTCGTACGGCTGATGCCAGCCGGAGGCCTGCGCGACGAAGAGCTCGTCGCCGCGCGCCAGCGTCAAATCGCCGGGTCCGCCCGCGAGCGCCCCGCGCAAATCGACGGAAATATAGCTGAAGCCGGCGCGCGCGCCGTTGACCAGCCGCGTGCGCGCGATCTCGGCCTGCTGGCGGTACGCGTCGTCGCGCAATCCGCCCGCCGCGTAGATCAGATCGCTGACCCGCATCGAATCGGTCAGCGGATAGACGCCGGGTTTGCGGACTTCGCCGCGCACCACGATGGTCGGCGTTTCGTGCAGCTCGCTTTCGCTGTAAATCGTGAGCGCGTCGCCGGGACGCACAAGCAGGTTGGCGCGCGGGTCGCCGCGCAGCGCGCCGCCGAGATCGACCGGAACGAATTCGGTTTTGCGCGTGGCGCCGGTCACGCGGCGCAACAGCGCGTAGCCGAAGAAGGTATGATCGCCGACGCCCTGCCCTTCCCGGACCAGATCGGCGACTTCCATCCCCGGATACCACTGGTACGGACCGGGGCGGCTGACGTTGCCGCTCAGCCGGACGATATTCCGTTCGCCCGGCAACACCGGGAAGACCTTGATCAGGTCGCCGTCCGCGACCCGGGCCGCGCGCGCCCGCGGATCGCCGAGGTCGAGATCGAGCGCGACGCGCCGTTCATGGTCCTGGATCCGTTCGACCTGAACCCGCTGGCCGTAGCCGAAGGCGCTCACCCCGCCCGCCATCCGCAGCGCGCCGGCGAGGCTCTGCGGACCTCTGAGCTCGTAGATCGCCGGATTTTTCACGTCGCCGGCGATTCCGACCACCGGCCCGATCACCGGCACGAACAGCACGTCGCGCGACTCGAGGCGGACGTCGGCGGAGGCGTCGCCGTGCAGCAGCAGATCGTAAAGATCGATCACTTCGAGCGTGCGGCCGTCGCGGCGCAACTCGATCTTGCGCAGGCTGCCCACCTTGCCGACGCCCCCGGCCGCGACCAGCGCGTTCGAGACGTGCGAGAGCGCGCTGATCAGATAGAGGCCGGGATGATTGACCTTGCCGACGACGAAAACTTCGATCGTGCGGATTTGCCCCATCGTGACCGCGACATGCACGCCGGTGATCTGATCGGCGCGGCGCTCGATCATCTGCTTGGCCTGGTCGAAGGTAAGTCCGGCGACGCCGAGCGGCCCGATTTCCGGCATCAGGACGTCGCCGTCGCGCTGAACCTGGAGCGCGATGGTGCGGTTGATCCGGCCCCACACCAGCACGTTCAGGCCGTCGCCGGGACCGAGCACATAGTCGCCGCCGATCGGCACGTCGGCGACCGGAGCGAAAGTCGAGACCGGCGACGAAAAGAGCGCATAGCCGAATTGCTTCAGGGCCGAGAGGCGCGGTCCGGACAGGAACTGATAGGGGGTGGCCAGCTGATGAAACCGATCTTCAATCAGCGACGCCGGCTGCGACTGCCCCGGCGGGGGTTGCAGCGCGGCGCCCGCGGGCGCCGACGGCGTGGCCGCGGCGGCGCCCGCGCCGCCCTGCGCGCATTGTTGCAGCTTGCCGATTTGACCGGCGGACAGGCCGATCGCGGCGCCCATCGCCTGAATTTCGCCGGGGCCCAGATGCTTGGCGGCGGCAGTGGCGCAGGCCTGCTGGAACTGCACGCCGCTGAGTCCGCCCTGCGCGGCCTGGCTTTCGATTTGCCCGGCCTGCTGCGGCGAAATGCCAAGCTGCTGGGCGGCCTGCGCCACGCTCGCGGGACTCGCCGCGACGCCCTGCCCGGCCGCGGGCGCCGCGCCGAGCGCGATCATCAGGCCAACGCCCACCATCCATAGCAGCGGAGCGCGGCGGCCGCGGGTTGTTCGATCGATGCTCATTTTTCGCCTGTCTCCGCGAGGCGCGCGCCGGAGGGCCGGGAAAGTCCCGTCACCGCGCGGCGCTCACTCGCCCATCTGAAATGGTTGATCCTGTCCGGCCCCGGAGGTCGCCGAGCGCGGATATTGCGCGGCCGGATCGGCGCGGATCACATAGGCGTTATCCGCGTCGCCGAGGCATCGGCAGGACGGACTGGTGGTAAGGCTTTGCAGGGAATAATTCGGCGGTATCGGCTGTTGCGCGCAGATAATCATGACGTCGCCGTGGACCGATGCGAACTGGCGGGCGCGGCACGCGCCGCCGCAAATCGACGAGGTTCCGGTGGCGACGATCACGTCGCCGTACGGCGGCAAATCGCCGGCGCAAATCAACTGCGCCGCCGCCGGCCGCGGCGCGAACGCGAGGACCGCGAAGATAAAAACCGCGAGGCCGCGGCGCGCGCGCGCATTATGGATGAATTTCGCTTTCATTTTTGGATTCCCGGACGATGCGGGCAGGCTACCGCCGTTCCCACTGCGGCTTGCGGCGCGCGCGATCGATAAAAACGCATTTCTGAACGGCGGCGGCTTTCGCGCCGCAAAGCGGCCGAAAGGCGCGCGCCCGGCGCCGGCGCTTCAGCCCGCCGCCGCGACCATCTTCGCCGGCATCACGACCCGCGTCGCGGCGCCGATCGCCGACATCAACAGGCCCACGCGTTCGGCGCCGGACAGATAACGGTCGAAAACGCCTTCCAATCCCAGGAGCGGCCCTTCGATCACGCGCACGCGTTCGCCGGCGTGAAGCATGCGCCGCGGCAACTCGAGCGGGCCGCCGGCGCAGCGGCGCTTAAGCTCCGCGACCATCGAATCCGGCGCCAGCGCGGGCTCGGCGCCGAAGCGCACGAGATCGCGCACGCCGCGGGCGTAGCGCACGCACGCCAGATCGCGGCCGAGGCTCATGCGCACGAACAGGTAACAGGGAAAAAGCGGCGCGGTCGATTCAACCATCCGGCCCCAGCGCCGCACCCGCACTTTGAGCATCGGCAAGACCACTTCCACGGCGGCCAGCGCAAGACGGTCGCGCACGGCGCGCTCCTCGCCCGCCTTGGTCCACAGCAGACGCCATTCGAGATCGTTCGGCCCGTGTGGTTCCCGGGCCTCTTCGGCGAAATTCAAAGCGGCGATGTCCATGCGCGTTTGACTGGAATATCCAAACGCCATGCCATCCGTTTTTCGCGCGGGAAATCCGCTTCCGGCCGCGCCGATCGGCAGCGGCGGCATCGCCAGACAATCAAGATGACCGGAATAGCCAAGCTCGGCGGAACTTGACTGGTGGAACCGCCCGCCCGGTCGGACGCGCGGTTGGAAAATTGAGGTATCGAAGATTGTCGCTGTCAGAATTACAGCGGCATTTTTTTGGCGATCGCGATCAAACCCGTCATCGACGCCGCCTCAGTCCGAGCGGCGGCTATTTGTCTTTCGGCATATCGAAACCGCCGGCTTCCATCTGATGGCCGTAAACGTCTTCGGTATAATATTCCGACTGATGGGTCGCGGCGCGGGCGCCCCATCCGTACTCGAAAATCCATCCCGACGGATTGCGGAAATAGAACGAAAACATGTGGTCGTTGGAGTGTTTTCCGGGCGCGATCGTGACCGGAATTCCGCTTGCCCGAACCAAATCGTAGGTCATCCCGACATCGTCGAGGTTATCGACCTCGAGCATCACGTGATTGATCCGGCGATCCTGGCCGCCGACGCCGAAGGCGACCGTATGGTCGCGGTCGTTGCAATGCATGAAGATCGGTTCGAGCGTCCGCTGGCCCATCCGGATCTTGTATTCGACCCCGCCGCGCATCCCGAGCTGGGTATAAAAGCGGCAGGCCGCGGCCGGATCGGACTGGCGGATGATGCAATGTCCCAGGCCGCCGGTCCCGGTGCGGAAGCGGCCGTGCATCCGGCGTCCGGGATGGAACGGTTTGCTGAATTGGACGTATGGGCCGTGAAAAATCTCGAGCGGATTTCCGCCCGGATCTTCGAGCTTCAGAATTTCGAGCACGCGCCGTTCCGCCGCCTCGTCCGCGGCGCCCTCGCGAAACTTGATCCCGGCCTCCGCGAGCTGACCCTTCATCGCCTCGAATTCCTGCGGACCGGCGACGCGCAAGCCCAAGTACATCAGGTCGTCGCTGGCGTCCTGATGAAGGACAATCCGATGATGCCAGTAATCCATGCGCAGGTGGCATCGATCGGTCTCGCCATCATCAGCGGCTTCCATCCCCAAAATCCGCGTGGCGTAGTCCTTCCATTCGTCGAGCCGTTTTACGCCAAAGCCCGCGTATCCGAGTTCGGTGACTTGCACCATGGTTCGCGCCCTCCGCGCCGCTCGATCGCCGGCGGCTCCAGACAGCCTCGCCGGACCATACCCGATTACAAGGCCGAAGCGTTAGCGATCACGCGCCGTTTCAATACGACCGCGGCATGCCCAGCAGATGCTCGCCGACGAAGCTCAGCACGAGATTGTTCGCAATCGGCGCGGTGCGGTAGAGCCGCGCCTCCCGCCATTTGCGCTCGACGTGATATTCCTTGGTGAAGCCGTAGCCGCCGAGCGCGTTCATCGCCGCTTCGCCCGCCTCCCAGGCCGCCTCCGACGCCATGTATTTGGTCATGTTCGCTTCCGCGCCGCACGGCAATCCGGCGTCGAACAGCGCCGCCGCCTTGAGCCGCATCAGATTGGCGGCCTCCACCGCGACGTGAGCCTTGGCGATCGGGAACTGCACGCCCTGATTCATCCCGATCGGCCGGTTGAAGACGCGCCGTTCGTTGGCGTACTTGACCGCGTACTCGACGAACCAGCGGCCGTCGCCGACCGACTCGCTGCCGACCAGGATCCGCTCCGCGTTCATCGAGCTCAGCACGTACGAAAATCCTTTTCCTTCCTCGCCGATCAACGCATCGCGCGGCAGGACGAGATTGTCGATGAAAAGCTGATTGGTGCCGTGATTTACCATCGTCGGAATCGGCACCGCCTTGATCGCGTCGCCCACCTCCTTGAGATTGATCAGAAAAAGGCTCATCCCGTCGGTCTTTTTCTTGACCTCGTCGAACGGCGTGGTGCGCGTGAGCAGCAGCAGCATGTCGGAATGCTGGAATCGAGAGGTGAAGATTTTCTGGCCGTTGACGACGTAATGATCGCCCTCGCGGCGCGCGAAGGTCTTGATGCGCGGGGTTTCCGAGCCGGCGTCGGGCTCGGTGATTCCGAATGATTGCAGCCGGAGTTCGCCGGACGCGATGCGCGGCAGATAGCGGCCTTTCTGTTCCGCGCTGCCATGCTTGAGAATCGAGGCCATCGTGTACATCTGCGCATGGCAGGCGACCGCGTTGCCGCCGCTGCGATTGATTTCCTCGAGAATCAGCGACGCCTCGACCATTCCGAGTCCGGCGCCGCCGTATTCCTGCGGAATCAGCGCGGCGAGCCATCCCGCTTCGCTGAGCGTCTTGACGAATTCGTCGGGATAGGCGTTTTTCTCGTCGCAGGCGCGCCAGTATTCGTTGCCGAAACGCGCGCACAGGTTCGCCACGGCGTCGCGGATTTCCTTTTGGCTCTCAGACAGATTGAAATCCATTGAATGTCTCCATAAGCCGCGCCGCCGATCGAAGCGCACGCGGCGCCGATTTCATCCCGCGCTTCGATTGTGCCGCAATCCCGCGCGGTTCGATATCGGTGGTTTTGGCGATCTCGTCACCGGTTTTTCCAGACCGGCTTGCGCTTTTCGTTGAACGCCGCGATTCCTTCGAGCCGGTCTTCGCTGCCGATCACCGTATTGTAAGCCGCGATATCGAGCGCATAGGCCGAGCGCGCATCGCAGTCGGCGCCGCGAATAAGGGCGGACTTGGCCGCGCGCACCGCGAGCGGCGCGCTGGCGGCTACTTCCTTCGCGACTTCGACGGCGGCTTCAAGCGCCTTGCCCGCCGGCGTCACCCGGTTGACCATTCCCCATGCGCAAGCCTGCTCCGCGCCGAGCTCGCGCCCGGTGTAGATCATCTCGCTCGCGCGCTGCACGCCGATCGCGCGGGCCAGACGATGGATTCCCCCGCCGCCCGGCATGATGCCGCGGGTGATTTCCTTGACCGCGAATTTCGCGCTCGCCGAAGCGATAATGAAATCCGCGCCCAGCGCCAATTCGCATCCGCCGGCAAATGCAAAACCTTCGACCGCGGCGATCGTCGGAACGGGAAAATTCCAGAGCGCGTCGAACATGTCCTCGATCAAATGATGCTGATGGCGCCACTGCTCGTTGCTCATGCCGTTGCGTTCTTTCAGATCGCCGCCGGTCGAAAACGCGCGACCGCCCGCGCCCGTCATCACCAGGCATCGCAGCAAGTCGTTGTACGCCTGCTCGCGAAACAGCTTGAGCAGTTCCTCGATCATCCGGGTGTTCATCGCATTCAACGCGTCCGGACGATTGAGCGTCAGCAGCGCCGGGCTTGATGCGGCGCCGTCCCATTCAAATCGCAAAGCTTCCATGGAATTATCCGTAAGGGCCGAACCGGCCCGGCATGGCTACAAATCCGGCGAATTCGCTGGCGGCGGACGCTTGGCCGGCGGGCTTTGGATTCCGCGATAAAGCGAAAATTCCCGGTCGCGCCGTTTACCGTCGCGCGGCTTCACGCGAGCGGCGGCGGCGACGTCCAGCACGGTCCCGCCTTCGGCAGCATCGCGGGCAATGGATGCTCCAGAATGGTCTCGAACCAGCGCGAAGTTTCGACCAGTTTCGCGAGATTGACGCCGGTATCGACGCCCATGCCTTCGAGCATGAAGACCAGATCGTCCATCGGGATATTGCCGGTCGCTTTCGGCGCGAAGGGGCATCCCCCTGCGCCGCCGGTCGATGCGTCGAGCACGTCGGCGCCGGCGCAGACGGCGGCGTAAGCGTTGGCGAGGCCGGTGTTGCGGGTATTGTGAACGTGGATTCCGATTCGCACGTGAGGAAACCGCTCGCGCGCCCGCATCAGCATCCGTTCAATCTGCGGCGGCACCGCCATCCCGACCGTATCCGCGAAATCCACCTCGGCCGCTCCCGCCGCGACGAAGCGCTCCGCCAGCTTGAGCACCCGGTCCGGATCGACCGCGCCCTCGAACGGACATCCGAAGGAGGTCGCGATCGTTCCGGTCAATTCCACGCCGTCGCGCGCCGCACGCGCGAAAATCGGCTGGTAAGAGGCCATCGTCTCCTCGGGCAGCGCATTGGCGTTCTTCTGGTTCATCGTATCGGTCGAGGCGACGACCAGCCGCGCGTACCGGGCGCCGGCCTTCACCGCGCGATCGTAGCCGCGGTCGTTCAGCACCAGCACGATCGGCCGGATTTCCGGAATCTCGAGCGCCGCGCGCAGCACCACTTCGGCGTCGGCCATCTGCGGCACCCATTTGGGACTCGCGAAAGAGGCGACTTCGATCCAACGCAATCCGGATTCGGCGAGGCGGCGGATCAATTCCAGTTTCCGCTCCGACGACAGCATCACTTTTTCATTCTGGATGCCGTCGCGCGGGGCCACGTCACATAGAATAATTCGGTCGCTCATTCCAGATTCCTCCGGCTGCGCCGCGAAACGCTGGCGCTCCGTCTGTTTTACGCTTCGCAAACCACCATCGGCCGCAGGGATTATCGCTAAATTCGTCCAGCAATCAAACCGTTATTTTGAATCCCGCGGAGCGGGCGCGCGCCTCCGGCGATCGCCGCGCGCCGGGCGCCGCCGACCCTAACGCATGACCTGGTTGAGGCCGCCCGGCGTGGTGTACTTCTCGATATCGCCGTATTCGCTGGGAGCTTCCTCGTTGATCAGGATGTTGTAGCCGTGGCCGTCGTTGGGCCCGCTGAAGGTGGCGTGATGGTTTTGCAAATCCCAGTAATGCGAGAATTGCGCGCCGGAGGAATTCTGCGGGCCGAGCCGCGGCACTGTGATTACGATCGGCTGCAGCAGCGCGACCTTCCAGAGCTGCATCTTCGAATCGTAGAGATCCTCCCACAACGCGCCCAGAAACTGTTTGTCCAGGTACATGATACGCTTGCCGTAGCAATAACCACTGGCCAAAGCGGGAATTTTGCGCACGTCCAGCACGTAAACGCCGCGCAATTCCCATTTGCCCCACGACGCCTTCGACCATCCCAGCGGCATGTCGTAATCCTGCGGAAAATTCGCGCCGGCCGAGCCCACGTTCATCTGCGCGAGGATTTTCTTCTCGCCCAGCAGGTGCGCGGAAAATTCCGGAATATTGCCGTCGAAGCCGAACCGCGCATCGTCAGGAGTGGTGTCCGAACCGGACGACGCGCAGCGCGCGGCCGTCGAGAGCGGCATCGCGCGGCGCAACGCGGGCGTGAACGTGTAAATCTCCTCGGGCTTTGCAAGGTCCGCGTATCCGATCGTGAGCGTTGCGGTATATTTCGCCTGCTCCGGCTCCTCGACCATGAACCAGGTCGTATAGAACTTCCCTTCGCCGCCGGGAACCGTCGCCGGCGTCCCCGGATCGGTGTTGTACGACAGTTGCCGGTAAACCCACAGGCCTTTCGTGCAGCTCACGTTCCGATATGAATCGAGCGTGCAAAAGAAGCCAAGATTGTTGGGCGTATTGACGACCAGATGAGGCATGTAGCGGTACCAGAAATCGGCCAGAATTTTCCATCCTTTGTGCGGCGCCGCAGGCGTCGGAAAGGGAATTCCGCCCTGATAGCCGCTCACCGTCAGACCGCCGTCCGGCAGAGTTTCGATCCTTGTCTGGCCGGCATATTTTTCGGTCGCGTCCAGATAGGTTTTCGGCAGCGGATTGATTGCGGTGGGACCGATCTCCATCGCGACGTCGTCCGGCATCTTCCAGAAATATTGACCTTCAAAGAGCGTAATCATCCCGTCGGGCATGAATTGCTGGAATTGCCGCCAGTTTTGCATCGTGATGGTCGTTCCGGCCGGCGGCGAGTCGTTGGCGGCCGGCGGCCGCGATGCCGTCCCGCTGGCGGCGTTTTGCGCGGCGGCGGGCAGAGAGTTCAGACACGCCACGACAGACAACATCGCGAACAGGCAGCGTTTCAACAGCATCACTGACCCTTTCAAACTTGGAAGCTGGGCAATCGGGCTTGTCCGCCGCACGGATCGCGTGGCGGAGAACCAGACGGAATTCGATCGATCGCGCGTTTCGCCCCGCTTGCCCGTCATCCGCGCGATCGCGCTTCGACCGTTAGTTAGGCCATGCGAAGCTAAAACGCAAAGCGAAAGGTTCGTTTAGCGCTTCGAGGACGCCATCGGCGCTTTCCCAGGCGGATGCAGAACTCCGGCGGGCGGCACAAAACAGACCATGATTTGCACGCTGAGTCTTGCTAAGGTGAGCCGGGGATGTTAGGCAGTCTGCTCCCGGTGGGGGCAGGGCGATTGGGGCAATCGGGGGAGAGCTTGCGCCCGCCCTACACCCGGGAATAAGCGGAGTAAAAGATTAATGGCCACGTCGAGAACCCAGGAGCCTTGGGGGCTGGGCAGGTATATCCTGCAGTTTCGCGCGCCAATCGGCCTGCTTTTGATCGCGATCACGATCTTCATGGGCTATTGGGCGGCCAACGTAAAAATCGCCACGCGCTTCGAAAACTTCTTTCCGGCCGATCACGAGGACACTCTCCTCTATCGCAAATTCCAGAACCAGTACGGCGGCGCGCAGTCGCTCTACCTGATGCTGCGCGTAAAGCATGGGGATATCTTCAATTACGCGACGCTCAAGAAAATCCAGGACATCACGCGCGAGGCCAACACGCTTCCGGGCGTGGACCACAACGAAATTTTTTCGCTCGCGTCGTACCGCGTCGCCTTCACTCATGCCGTGCCGGGCGCCCTGATCGCCACCTGCTACATGTATCCGAACGTGCCGACGACCCAGAAGGGGCTCGACGAACTGCGGCACAACGTGATGACGCATCGCGAGCCGGTCGCGGGCCTCATCACCTACGACAATAAAGGTGCGCTGATCACCGCGACTTTCAACGAAAACGGCCTCGACTACAAAGCGCTTTTCGACGCGATTCAGGCGCTGGTCCGGAAATACCAGGATTCCAACACGGCCATCTATACGGCCGGCCAGCCGGTCATTTCCGGATGGGGCTACTACTACCTGACCGAGATCAAGGTAATCTTCGTCGCCGCGATCGCGCTGATGCTCCTGATTCTTTACCTGAGCATCGGCGAGCGCAGCAGTTGGTGGGCGCCGATTCTGACCGGATCGTTCTCGGCCATCTGGGGCCTCGGGTTCGTCAGCCTGATGCGTTACAACTTCGACCCCGTGATGCTGGTCATCCCGTTCATTTTGACCGCGCGAGATTTGAGCCACGGCATCCAGTGGCAGGGCCGCTATTACGACGAGCTCGATCGGCTCGACGACAAACTGCTCGCCTGCGCCACCACGACCGACGTGATGCTGCCGCCGGGGTTGCTGTCGATTCTGGCTGACATCGCGGGCATCATTTTCATCTCGCTGGGCGGCATACCCGTCCTCAAGGAGATCGGTTTCGGCGGCGCGATGTGGCTTGCGGGAAGCCTGACGATGGTTTTCGTCTTCCAGCCGATTTTCATGAGCTATCTTCCGCGCCCGCGCATCCGCGAACGCAGTTGGCTCGTAAAACTCGAACGGAGCGAACGCCAATCGGTCTTCGCGAAGTTCACCAATTGGCTCGTGCATGTGCCGGTGACGCCGGGCGCGATTCGCACCGCGCTGCTGGTGGGCGGCGCGGCCTTCATCGTGTTTGGCGTCGTCTCGGGGCAACGCGCGCGTATCGGCTACGCGACCGAGGGCACGCCGCTCTACAAGCCCGACTCGAAGGTCAACAAGGATATTGGCGAAATCGGCAAATATTTCCCGACCGACGAAGGATGGGTGGTGCTCTCGACGCCGGACTATCCCGATCCGCAATCGAGCTTGGGTCCGGCCGTGATGCGCATGGCCGACGACATGGGCGCGTATCTCGTCAGCCGCGGCGACGCGGTCGCGGTCGTCTCGTTCGCGAGCATCGCGATCAAGCCGTTGAATATGATGTTTCACAACGGCTTTCCGAAATATAACGCCGTACCGGGGCAGACCGAATTGGGCGGCAACCTCTGGTACATGTTTTTCGCCGGAACCGCGCCCGGCGAAATTGAGCGCTTCTTCGCCTACTCGCCCAAGATGACCAACTCGTGCATCCGCGTGCTGCTGCCGGACCATACTTATGACCGGCTTAACCGGGTTCGCGACGACATCAAGAAATTCATCGCACTGCGCGTCGCGACCGATCCGTCCATCAGCAAAGTCAGGATCAGCTATTTCGGCGGCCTCGCGGGCCTGTATTTGGCGGCCAACGACGTCCTGTACCGCCTGGATATCGTCAACCTGACGTTCGTGCTGCTCGTGATTTTCCTCTGCTGCGCCTTCACTTTCAGATCGATGACGGCGGGAACGCTGTTCATCGTTTCGTGCGTGATGGCGAATTTCGGCGCGTTCGTTTATATGAATGCGCGCGGCATCGGACTGACGATCGACACTATACCGGTAATTTCGCTCGGTATCGGCCTGGGCGTCGATTACGGAATCTACACCGTCGCCCGAATCCGCGACGAAGTGATGGGCGGCGCGACGCTCGAGAACGCAATCACGACCGCGCTCAGGCATACCGGCGCGTCGGTCTTCAGCACCTTCGCCGTGATGATCGGCGGGATCGTGCCGTGGGTCTTCTCGCCGCTGATGTTTCACAACGAAATGAGCGTGCTGCTGATTTTTCTGATGGGCACGAACATGATCGCCGGGGTGCTGATACTTCCAGCCTATATCGCGTGGCGCCGCCCGCGGTTCATCATGCGTTATGAACAAGCGGAGGCGACCGGGCCGGCGATGGCCGTGAATTAGTCCAGACGGCGGCGTACGAGCACATACGAAGCGCCTTCGTTGCTCGCGAAAGCAAAGCGTCATATGATGAGCAAGCGCGCATCTTGACGCGGCATTGACGAGCCTGCTCAACGGTGATTCGGTTGTGGAGTCAGCTCCCGCTCAAATAACGCTTGATTCGACGGTCTGCGCGGCCTCGCATCATTTTTCCTGCGACCTCGAAGGCGAAGCCGCGATTCTCAATTTGAAAACCGGCGTTTACCACGGCCTGAATCCGGTCGGCGCGGCGATTTGGCGGATGCTTGAAAAACCCGTTCCGGTGCGCGAATTGCTCGCCGCGATGCTCGCGCAATTCGAGGTGGAGCGCGATGCGTGCCAGATCGATTTGATGCGCCTTCTGGACGAATTAAACACACGCGGGCTGATTAGCGTCGCCGATGAGCCGAATCGGTAAATTTTTGAAGTTGCCAGCGCGGGACCGGGAATTGGTGGTTTCGGCCGCGCTCTCGATGATTCGCACCACGATTGGCTTACGTGTGCTCGGCTTCGACCGGATGCGCCAGCGCGTGCAATTACCCGCACGCCGATCGCGTGCATGGTGCGGGCCGCCGCCGCGCCGGACGGTCGCGCCGCCGCCCGAACGAATCGCATGGGCGGTCCGAGCGGTCGGCGTGGTGACGCCGCGCGGCTCGAATTGCCTTGTCAGGGCGCTCGCGACCCAAACGATGCTCGCGCGCTATGGCTATCTTTCCGAGCTTAAAATCGGCGTACGCAAATCCGAGGACGGCAGACTCGCGGCCCACGCATGGCTCGAAAGCGCCGGCGGCGTCATTATCGGCGACGCCGAATTGGATTCGTACACGCCGATGAGCGTGCCGCCGACCGCCGCATCACGCGCGTGACATTTCGCGGCCCGCGGCGCCACTTCGCGCACCGCGCCGATCCAATCGCCACCAACCGGAACTTCGCGCACCCGCCGTCACGCGCATCATCCCCAGATCGCGGCGGCGGTTTCGACGACCAGACGCAGCTTGGCGCGCTGATCCTCCGGCGTAATCTGATTGCCGCCGGCGGTGCTGGCGAAACCGCACTGGGGACTGATCGCGAGCCGCTCGAACGGCATGAAGCGCGCCGCCTCGTCCACGCGCCGGCGGAGCGAATCGCGATCCTCAAGCACTGGCGTCTTCGTGCTGATTATTCCCAACACCGCGAACTTATGGCGCGGCATGAAGCGCAGCGGCTCGAAGCCGCCCGCGCGCGCGGAATCGTATTCGAGGAAGAATCCGTCAACCTCGACCTCGTTGAATAGCCGCTCTGCCACCGCGTCGTAGCCGCCCGCCGCCAGCCATCGCGAGCGGAAATTGCCCCGGCACATATGCATCCCGACCGTCATTCCGGCCGGACGCGCCTTCAGAATCCGGTTCACCGCGTCGATATATTTTTGCGTCAGGCGCTCGGGGTCCTCGCCGAAGGCGCGCACCTGCTCGCGGATTTTCGGATCGCAGAGCATCGCCTGCGGCACTTCGTCGATCTGGAGCCAACTCGCGCCGATTTTGCCGAGCGCCGCGATCTCTTTCTCATAGATGCGCAGCAGGTCGTCCCAGAACTCCTCGGGGTCGGGATAGGCCGCCGGATCGGCGGCGCGTCCGCCCTGAAAGAAATGCATGAAGCTGGGCGAGGGAATCGTGACCTTCGGGGTGCGTGCGGTATGCGCGCGGACGAATTCAAACTCCGGCGTCGCGATTCCCCGACGGCGGCGCAATCGGCCCGCCGCGTGGCAGGTTTCGATCGGATATTCCTGTCCCGCGTCATCATGAAACGGCCACGGCGACGGCCGGTTGACGAAACCGTCGAGCGCCTCGACAAATCCGTACGCCCACGAGCTGCGCCGATACTCGCCGTCGCTGATCGATTGCAGGCCAACCTCTTCCTGCATCCGGATGGCGTCGAGGATCAGCCGGTCTTCGAGCTGATGATATGCGGCTTCGGAAAGATTGCCGCGCGCGCGTTCCCTGAAGGCCGCGACCAGCTCCGCAGGCCGCAGCAAACTGCCGATATGTTCCGCGCGAAAAGGTGGATTGAGCTTCGCCTGAACAGCCATCGCGAGTCCTTCCTTGAGCCGCTTGCCGCCGGCCGGAGATTCCGCGTCGTATGCAGTTGGTAGCCGATGCGCTCGCGCTTCGGCAAGGCTGCCGATGGCGGCGCGCGCGGTCAAGGCCTAAAATTTGACGCCGAGGTTCGCTTGCCGATGGATATCAGCAAAATTCCCGCGGGAGTCGCGCCGCCCTTCGACATCAACGTGGTGATTGAGATTCCGCAGGGCGGGATGCCGGTCAAATACGAATTGGACAAGGTGTCCGGCGCGCTGTTCGTCAATCGTTTCCTGCACACCACGATGTTCTATCCGGGGAATTACGGCTTTATTCCGAACACTCTCGCCGAGGACGGCGACCCCTGCGACGTGCTGGTCGTGTCGCAGACGCCAGTGGTTCCGGGCGCGGTCGTGCGCTGCCGTCCGATCGGCGCGCTGATCATGGAGGACGAGGCCGGCCACGACGAAAAGATCATCGCCCTGCCGGTCGACAAGCTGAACCCCTATTACAGCGGGATTCAGGGCTACGAGGAGCTGCCGTCGATTCTGCGCGAGCAGATCCAGCACTTTTTCCATCACTACAAGGACCTCGAAAAGGGTAAGTGGGTCAAAATCATCAAATGGAGCGGCATCGACGAGGCGGCGCGCCTGATCAATGACGGCATCGCCCGTTACCCGAAATAGGCGGCGCAATTTGCGCGGAAAGCGGCCTCTTGACGCGATGGTTACAATAAAGGACAGGAGAGTTTCATGACGAAACCGAAAGTCCGCGCCCTGTCCGCGTCAAGCGGGGCGCAAGGCGCCGCGGGCGCGATCGAAAATCCGCAGGACGCCGAATTGTTCGACGCTTATTCGAGCGCGGTGATTCACGCCGCCGAGGTAATCAGCCCGGCGGTCGTCTATATCGAGGTTTCGCGCCGCAACGCCCCAGCGGGCGACGCCCGCGCCGCGCGCTCCGGGCCGCACGCGACGGGGTCCGGCTTTATCTTCACGCCCGACGGCTACGTTCTGACCAACAGCCACGTGGTGCACGGCGCCGGCCGGATCGACGTGACGCTCAACGACGGGCGCCGGATGCGCGCCGAGCCGGTCGGCGACGATCCCGACACCGACCTCGCGGTAATCCGGATCGGCGGCAGTGATTTGACCGCCGCCAAACTCGGCGACTCGCAGCGGATCCGGGTCGGCCAGCTTGCGATCGCGATCGGCAATCCCTTCGGCTTTCAATATTCCGTGACGGCCGGAGTGGTGAGCGCGCTCGGCCGCTCGCTGCGCTCGCAATCGGGCCGGCTGATCGACAACGTCGTGCAGACCGACGCGGCCTTGAACCCCGGCAACTCGGGCGGTCCGCTGGTCAGCTCGCGCGCCGAGGTGATCGGCGTCAACACGGCGACGATCCTGCCCGCGCAGGGACTCTGCTTCGCGATCGCGGTCAACACGGCCAAGCTGGTCGCGGCGCAACTGATGCGTCACGGCCGGGTCGAACGGGCGTGGATCGGGATGGCCGGCCAGGACGTGCCGCTGCCGCGGCGGCTGGTGCGGTTTCATGCGCTGCCGACACATAGCGGCGTGATGGCCGCGTCGGTCGAAGCGGGCAGTCCGGCGGAACGCGCGGGGGTGATGCGCAACGACGTGATCGTCGCGTTCGGCGGCGCGCCGGTGGCGGGCATCGACGATTTGCAGCGGATGTTGACGGGCGATCGGGTCGGCAAGCCGTCGGAGCTGACGGTGATCCGGGGCGTAGAGAAGCACGCGCTGGAAATCACCCCCTCCCCCCGCCCGTAACCGCGCGGTTGGCTCCGAGCTTATTAGTTTAATTTTCCGTCCCTATAGCTAGCTGGATAGACAGAAGGTAAACGCATTCATCGTCGAACGTATAATACACCGTCATAGGCGTCACGCGGTCAACATGGACGACTGGCACAAACCAGATGGGCGGATCGTCCGTAGTCACGCGAGAGCCGATTTCCGGCTTTCGCGCCAAGGCGAATTCCAATCCTTCAATGAATTCGTCGGCTGCCTTGACACCGTCCTTAATGAGGTCTCGTAACTGCACCTCGAACGGATGCGTTTTAACGATCTGTCGCAAGACCTATCTGTGATTCCCGGCAAGCGCCTCTCTCGCAAGCTTCTGCATTGCTCGCCCAGTGCGCTTTTCTCGATCGGTGGGCTTACGGTTTCCGATAAGCACAACGCTGTACGGAATTGTCTCGCCGAGTGCGGCAAGTTGCCAACCTAAAAACAAATGCGATTCGTCGCTAATCTGCGTCGCATTCATTTTCCAGAATCTCCCTACCACTTCCTCGATCAGATCCAGTTCCTGGCGGCTGAACTTATTGAGATCTGCAGTTCTGATCGCAACTGGCTTTTTTTGGCGGAATCGGTAGCGACGAACGGCTTCTTCAGCCAAGTCTCCTGCATTCTTCATCCGCTCAACAACTGGAACCAAACGTCGTGGACACGGGCCTTGCGGTAACGCTTGATATTCTTGACCCGTTATAGCGCGACCAAACCGTTGGTATGCCAGAAAATCAGCGTAGAAGAGCAGCTTGTTTAATTTGACCGCACCAAAATTCTCGTCTCGCGCCGAGAGAGATACGAGGTACAAAATCAGTTCCCGAAGTTTTTCATCATCGGGCCTTTGTCGTCGCGTGGCCATAGCGGTCTTATCGCAGTAAATCACAACGACCCGCATTGTGTCAGCAACCCGAAAATAGGCCTTACCCGCATGGGGGGCTTGGGGGAGCGGGCGAAATGATCCAACGATTCCTCGCGCTGAAGGCGGATGCGGACGCGGCCTGAGCGCATTCCTCGTGCAGCCGGCAGGAGGCTGCATCAGATGCCGCCGATGAGATCGCGCTCGGCGCGGGCGATCGTTCGCAGCGCCTCCGCAACGTCGCGGCCGGGCGGCGGCATCACTATCCGCGCGACGCCCAAATCCGCGTAGCGCCGCGCCAAATCGCGATCGAGCGCGCCCTTGGGCGTGACGCTGATTTCGATCTCATCGGGCGGGCGGCCGATTTTCACGCACGCCTTGCGGATGCCGTCGATGCATCGGCGGGTCGCGTCCAGGTCGAGCGCGTAACCGAACCATCCGGCGCCGGATCGCGCGGTGCGGGCGAAGGCGTAGGCCGACTTGCCGCCCCATACGATCGGAATCCGCGCGCCCGCGGCCGGACGCGGCTCGGCGCGCACGCCCGCGAACGAATACCAGCGCCCGTGAAATTCCGCGCGCTCCATCGACCACAACGCGCGCATCGCGGCGACCGCCTCCTCGGCACGCGGCCCTTTCGAGTCGAAGGGCGCGCCCACGGCGGCGAACTCGAAGGCGAGGTTGCCGATGCCGACGCCGAGCGTGAAGCGTCCGCCGGTGAGCGCGTCGAGCGAGGCGACCTGCTTCGCCAGGATGACCGGATTGCGCAAGGTGATCAGCAGGATGCCGGTGACGAAACGGAGCGTCCGGGTATGCGCGCCGGCAAAGGCGGCGGCGGAAATCAAATCGACGAATTCGGTGTGCGGCGAAAGCGGCGAGTCGGGCGTTTGCGGATCGGCGAGCGCAATATGCTCGCCGCCCCACATGCTCTCGAAGCCGGCCGCCTCCGCCGCGCGCGCGATTTGCGCGATCGCGCCGGGCGTGACGCAGGGCCGCATGTTGAAGCCAAACAGTCCGAACTTCATCGTGCGATGATTATCACGGCCGGGATGCGCCGCGAACCGCGGGATGCGCTCGCCGATCCTTATCCGGGTTGACGCGGATGGCCGATCGGTTCTAGCAATCGAAGCGTTCGCGGACGCCCGAGCGGCGCCGCCTGGGGAGAAAAAACGCCATGCCCGATTTATCGTCGCGCCACGTGCTTGACGGATACAAGGCTCTCGATTTCAGCCAGCTCGTCGCGGGGCCGACGGTGACCCGCATGATGGCCGAGATGGGCGCGGAGATAATCAAGGTCGAGCTGGCGCCGAACGGCGACCATTCGCGCCATCTGCCGTTCGTGCGCGACGGGCGCAGCGCCTATTTCGTGCAGCAGAACCGCGGCAAGAAAAGCATCTGCGTCGATCTGAAAAATCCCGAGGGCCGCGAGCTGGTGCGCGAACTGGTGCGCAAGGTCGACGTCGTGGTCGAGAATTTCGCGCCCGGCGTGATCAAGCGGCTCGGCTTCGATTACGAGACGGTGCGCGAACTGAATCCGCGCGTCGTGATGTGCTCAATCTCGCTGCTGGGCCAGACCGGGCCGATGGCGCACAAGCCCGGCTACGATCATATCGCGGCGGCGTATGCGGGCGTGATCGACATGACCGGCGAACGCGACGGATCGCCGGTCTTTACGACGATGGCGATGGGCGACGTGAGCACGGGCGTCCATGCGCTGAGCGCGGTGCTGGCGGCGCTGCTCTATCGCGAGCGGACCGGCAAGGGGCAATATCTCGATTCCGCGCTGGTTGACACCTACTTCCATTATCACGATTTGAGCGTGCAGTTGCTGAGCGCGAGCGGCGGCGCGATCAAGCCGCGGCGCAACGGCCCGCATCATTACCTGATCTGTCCGGGCGGCGTCTTCAAAAGCCGCGACGGCCACGTGTTCATCGTCGCGCTCGATCAGCAATGGGCGCGCCTGTGCCGCGTGATCGGACGGCCCGAGTGGGCCGACGAGCCAACGATGAAAACCGGCGCCTTGCGCGCGCAACGCTCGGCGGAAATCATCCCGGCGATCGAGGCGTGGCTACAGGCGCAGCCGAGCGACGAAGCGGCGATGGCCGCGCTCGACGAGGCGCGCGTGCCGATCGGGCCGGTGCTGAGCGTCGAGCGCGCGGTGAACCATCCGCAGTTGCGCGCGCGCCGCACGGTGCGGCGCGTCAGCGATCGGATTCTGGGCGAATTCGACATACCGGGTTTTCCGCTGCGCTTTTCGGAATTTCCGGGCGAACTGGCGCTGGAGGCGCCGCTGCTGGGCGAGCATAACGCGGAAGTGCTGGGCGAGTATCTCGGCCTCGCCGGCGACCGCGTGCGCGAGCTCGAAAGCGCGGGCGTGCTGCGTCGCGGCGACCGCTAGGTTTTGGATAACCGCGGCGCGAACGTTTATTTTCATATGGCCCGGCCGCTTGCTATGGATGACGCATCGGCCGGGCGCCGCGTCGTTCAGTTGGGGAAGTTTATGCGCGGGCGGCGATCGGGCGAGTTCAGGGAGCGATATCAATCATGGATCGATTGAAGGGCAAAGTGACGCTGATTTCTGGAGGCGCGCGCGGCCAGGGCGCGTGCGAGGCGCGCCGGTTCGTCAATGAGGGGGCGAAGGTGGTGGTCGGCGACGTGCTCGAAGCGCAGGTCGCGAACCTCGCCAAAGAGCTGAACGCGAAGGCGGGAGCGAAAGTCGCGGCGGCGGTCCGGCTCGACGTGACGCGCGGCGCCGACTGGCGCAATGCGGTCGATATGTGCGAGCGCGAATTCGGCGGACTCGACATCCTGGTCAACAACGCCGGCGTCTACAACGGCGCGAAAATCGAGGAGACCAGCGAGGAGCTTTGGGATTCGATCGTCAACATCAATCAAAAAGGCGTGTGGCTCGGAATGAAGACGGCGGCGCCGGCGATGCGCCGGCGCGGCGCGGGCGCGATCGTGAACATCTCGTCGGTGGCGGGCCTGGTTGGCACGCCGACCTCGGCGGCGTATCACGGCACGAAAGGCGCCGTCCGGCTGCTCACCAAGACCGCGGCGGCCGAGTACGCCCGCGAGGGAATTCGCGTCAACTCGGTTCATCCGGGAGTGATTTCGACGCAGATGGCCGACCTGATACCGAACGATCTTCGCGCTGGCGTGAAGGCCGTCGTGCCGATGGGCCGCGAGGGCACGGCGGACGAAGTCGCCAACGTGGTGCTGTTTCTGGTCAGCGACGAAGCGTCATACGTGACCGGCGCGGAATTCGTCGTGGACGGAGGCTATTCGGCCGTTTAATTCCGTTCGCGCCGGATCGGCGACTGAACAAAGGCGGCAAAGGAGTTAGGCAAAATGCTCGAAATCGGCGTCTTTCACAACGGCTCGAACGATCTGCCGTTGGCGACGACCTCCGACGGCGTGGTCATCAACGACGGCAGCCTTGGGGAGGTTCACGAAAGCAATCAGCGGGTGCTGGTAAACCAGGTGCGGCAGGGCATCCTCGCCGACCGTCTCGGTTTCAACTACTTCTTCATGACCGAGCATCACTTCCAGCCCGAGGGCGCTGAATTCTCGCCCAGTCCGCTGCTCTCCGAGACCGCGATCGCGGCGCGCACCAGCAGAATCCGGCTCGGACAGGCCGCCAATATCCTGCCGTGGTGGCATCCGATTAGAATCGCGGAGCAGGCCGCGATGCTCGACGTGCTGAGCGGCGGGCGGCTCGAATTCGGCATCGGCCGCGGCTACCAGCCGCGCGAGGCCGAAGTCTTCGGCTGGCCGTTTTCGACGATTCAGGATCAGGAGCGCAACCGCGCGTTCTATCAGGAAGCGTACGAGATCATTATCAAGGCGTGGACGCAGCCCTCGTTCTCGCATCGCGGCCAGTTCTACACGATTCCGCCGGTCTTCACGCGCTGGAATCACAAGCAGACGATCGCGTACTTCAAGAGCGGCAAGGCCGGACGGCGTCTCGACGAGGTATTGGCGGTTGGCCCTCCCGATCCCTACGGCGGCCCGAACCCCGTGACGCAATCCGCGACCGTACTCAAGGAGCTGCAGGTTTTTCCGCAGCCGCTGCAACGGCCGCATCCGCAACTCTGGGAGCCGCTGACGACCGAACGCTCGATCCGATGGGCGGCGCAGCGCGGCGTCAATGGCTACTTCATCGTCGAGCCCAATTCGCGCCTGCGCAAGAATATCGAGATGTACTACGAGGAATCCGAAAAGTGCGGATGGCCCGATCGGTTGGGGCGCGGCAAATTCAAATTCGGATGGGACGCCGAGCGCCGGCGCGGGGTCGTGACCGCGCGCTACATTCATCTCGTGACGCCCGGGATGAATCGCGAACGCGAGCTCGCCCGCTTCCGCAACTCGCTCGAGCTGCAGTGGGATTACTACGGACCGTTCGGATTTGCCGCCGTCCTCGCCGAGGCGGACGAACCAATGCTCGATCTTGCGCGCAAGGTCACCGGCCAGACGCTGCTCGACAAGCATGTCGCGCTGTTCGGCACGCCTGCGGAAGTGGCCGAGCAAATCATGAAAATCAAGGAAAGCTGCGGTTACGATGACTTCATGTTCCACGCCTGGTTCGAAACCGGTGGTTTCGAAGGGCGCGAAGTCGAAGATCAGATGCGCATTTTCGCGGAGGAAGTTCGTCCGCTGATTGCGCGCGCGTGCGGCGGCCAGAAGGAAAATCCGCCGCTTGGAGTCGATTTCGAACCCCAGCGCTAGTCAAGTCAAAGCCGGATAAGAAGCGGGCGGCGATCTCTCTGATCGCCGCCCGCTTTAATTTCCACCAAAAACAACTATCCGCGCTCGATATCCAGTCTTATTCCGACTCAATAGCGATCCGCGCCCGACAAAAGCGTGCGACCGCGATCAGTCGAGGTATTGCAACGGCGGCGGAGCGACGGCGAGTTCGCCGCAAAGTTCGCGGTAGCTGGCAAGATCGTCAACGGTGCGGAAATAACCGTCATGGAAAAATCCGCGCAGCGTCGCACCATGCGCGAGCGCCGGCGCGAAGACCTCGCCCATCAAACTGAACGGCGGCGCGGCCGGCGTCATCGTCAGGACTTCCGGTTCACAAACCATCACGCCGCAGTACATATACGGCCGGAGCGCCAGCGCGATCGTTTCGCTCAAGCCGGCGGGAAAATCATTGAACTCGCCGGCCGCACGCCCCTTCAGCAGACGCATCCGGCGGATCCGCATTTCACCGTCGCACTCGATCCGGCTGTACGGATCGCCCTCGGCGGAGCCGCGCAAGAGAAAAGTCGCGAGCGCCGGGCGCGCGCGATGAAATTCGATCATCGCGGTCAAATCCAGATCGAGCAGTGTGTCGCAATTGAGCAGGACGAATGAATCCGCGCCAAAAAAGCCGCGCAGCGCGAGCAGCGGGCCGCCGGTGCCCGCGAGTTTTGGTTCGGGCGAATAGGCGATCCGCAATCCCAGTTGGCCGCCGTCGCCAAGCGCGGCTTTTATATTTTCGCCCAAATGATGAATATTCACTGCGACATCGAGGATTCCCGCCCGCCGCAGCATCAGCAACGGATAATGAATCAACGGCCTGCCGCCGGCTTCAAGCAGCGGTTTGGGCGTGGTGTCGGTGAGCGGCTTGAGCCGTTCGCCATAACCCGCGGAAAGCACCAGCGCCTTCATTTGCGATCGCCTAGGCGTCGAATGCCGCTCGCAGGCCTGCGAAATCGCCGCGTCCGGAAAGCATCCGGCGCGCCTGCGCGAGCGCGTACGGGATGAAGCGCGCGTAGCCCGGCTTGCCGTCGAGTTCGAGGCGGCGGAACCGGCCGATCACCTTGAGCGCGTGCTGAATCACGCAAAGCCTGTAGCTCTCGACGAACTCGTCCATCCCGAGCGGCATCAAGGGACCGCGCCGCAAATAGGCGGTGTAATAGTAATCCAGCACGCGGCGCTCGATCGCCGGCATAATAACTTCCGACGCATTGCGCGTGGTCAGCAGCACCGACAGGTCCTGCGCCGCCGGCGCCATCAGCGCGTCCTGAAAATCGATCACGCGCAGGCGCGGCGCGCCTGTGGAATCGAATTGCAGATAGAGATTTTCGCCGTGATAGTCGCGATGCGAAAGCACGCGCGGATAACCGCCCAGGCGGGCTGCCAGATCGTCGAGATCGCGCGCCACTTCGGGCGCATCGAAGCGGCCCGGAACGTCGGCGGCGCCAAGCTCGACGAACTGCGCCAATTCCCATCGGAAGAGCCGTTCATCATACGCGATTTTCGCCGCAATGCAATCCGCAGGCAGAATTTCCGTGCAGCCGCGATGGATCAACAGAAGCTGATCGGCGGCCAAGCGATAAAGATCGGCGGCGTCGCCCCGCGCGGCGGCGACAGCGAGCGACAATTCGCCGACGTCCTCGACCAGCAGCATCCGCGCTTCGGCATCGGCGGCGAAAAGCTCCGGCACGGCGACTCCGCCGGCGGCGAAAAGCTGGCGCATCGTGATCCAGGGCGGCTCCGGCGGCGGCGTTGTAACGAGGTTCAATGCGCGAACGTAATGCGGCAGATCGTCCGGACCCAGATCGACCGCGATCGCGGTCGCGGGCGCGCCGGCGGCGTCGCAGTCGATCGCTATGCGCCAGAAACGCCGCGCCGAGGCGTCACCGCGCAGTTGCGTGAGCGACGCGACCGCAGCGTCCGGCCAGCGGCGCGCGACCGCTCCGGCGATCCATCGCTGAGACGCTGACGGTGTGGCGTTCTCCGCTCTCGATGTCACGATGCGCGTCAGCCGGCGTCTTCGGCCGCCTCGAACCCCATCAGTTCTTCGTACAACCGCTCAATTTCTTTGCCGAGCTTTTCGTAGCGCGCAATCAACTGATTCGCGTCAGGCCGTGCGAGATAGAAATTCGGGTCGTTCATTTCGACGCCTATGCCCGACCGCTCGCTTTCCGCGGCTTCGATTTTCGCTTCGAGATCTGCGCGCCGGCGCGCGCCACGGGAACGCCGCCGCTCGCCTTCGCGATCGATTGGGCGGGACACGGCATGATTCCGCGGCTTGTCGTTATGTTTGCCGTTGGCTGCCGGATCGCCGCTCGATTTCGCCGCATCTGACGATCCGTTTCGCGCCGCGCCGGCCACGGATGCGCTGTCAGGCGCGACGCTGCCGGCGCGATTTTCGTTTTCACGCGACAGACGGGCAACGGCGCGCGCATCTTCCTCGGCCTTCTTCGCCAGATAATCGTCGTAATTTCCGAGGTACCGGGTCGCGTGGCCCTGCCCTACTTCGATCACCTCAGTGACAAGCTGGTTCAAAATGTGGCGGTCGTGGCTGACAATTATCACGGCGCCGGGAAAACGCTTCAACGCTTCGAGCAGCGTCTCTTTGGCGACGATATCAAGATTGTTGGTCGGCTCGTCGAGCAGCAGACAGTTGTTGCGCCGGGCGATCACTTTGGCGAGCGCCAGCCGCGCCCGTTCGCCGCCGGAAAGCACGCCGGCGCGTTTATTGACCTCGTCGCCGGAAAACAGCATCGCGCCGAGCAAGCCGCGAATCTGGCTGGTGGTCATCCCTTGCGCGTCGCGGCTTAACTCGTCGTAAATCGTGCGCTCATAATCGAGCGATTCGGACAAATTTTGCGCGAAATAGCCGATTTCGACACAGTCGCCGACGATTCGCTCGCCGTCATCGAGCGGTTCGATTCCCGCGAGCATGCGGATCATCGTGGATTTTCCCGCGCCGTTGGGACCGACCAGCGCGACCCGGGCACCGCGTTCGATTTCCAGGCTTACACCGCCATAAACCGTCAGTTCGCCATAGCGCTTGACAGCGCCGCGCAGCTCCACGACGCGCCGGGCGCCGCGCTCGCATTCGGGAAACGCGATCGACGGCGGTTTTTCGAGTCCGGCCGGCGGCTGCAAGCGCTCGACCTTCTCGAGTTGTTTGATGCGGCTTTGGACGAGCCGCGCCTTGCTCGCCTGATAGCGGAAGCGGCTGATAAACGCTTCCATATGTTCGATTTCGGCGCGCTGCTTCTCGTAGGCGGCAAATTCCTGCTCGAAACGCCGCTCGCGCTCGGTGAGGTAATCGGAGTAATTACCGTTGTATTCGATCAACGCGCCGCGCGCGACTTCGACCGTCTTGCGGGTGACGCGATCGAGAAAATAGTGATCGTGCGAAACCAGGATTATGCCGCCGGCGTAATCTTCCAGATAATCTTCGAGCCAGTTGCGCGCTTCGATATCAAGATGGTTGGTCGGCTCGTCGAGCATCAGGAATTCGGGCCGGCGCAGCAGGAGTTTCGCCAGCGCGATTCGCATCCGCACGCCGCCTGAAAACTCCGCAACGTCGCGAGCGAGGTCGCTTTCGCGAAAACCCAATCCGAACAGAACCGCCGTCGCGCGGCTTTCGGCGCTGTAAAAGTCCTGGCGTTCCAGCTCGCTGAGAACGTCTCCGAGTTCGTTCAGCGCCGCGTCGTGGATCGGGCCGGAATGCTCGCGGGCGAGAATTTCCTCCAGCTCCAGCCGGCGGCGGTCGATCGCACGCGCCTCGGCCAGCGCCGACAAGGTCTCTTCGATTACCGATCGGCCGCCCATCTCGGGCGAATCCTGATGGAGATAGCCGACGCGAGTGCGTTGCGGGCGCGCGATGCGTCCGCCGTCAACCGGTATAAGTTCCGCGATCAGCCGCAGCAGCGTGGATTTTCCCGCGCCGTTGAGTCCCACCAATCCGACCCGGCCGTCGTCGGGCATCGCCCAACTGGCGCCGTCGAAAATGGCGCGACCACCGTAGAATTTGGAGACCTTGTCGAGAGTCAGCAACGAAATTTCCCGCCGGGCGCCGCGGCGCGCGTCAATCGCGACGTTCCGAGCCAGAAACGCCGCTTAATCCTCCAATCATACCGGGCCGGCCGCGACGGCGGAAGCAAGCTCGGAACCGGATTGGCCGAGGCTTGACAAACCATTATGAATGCTGATTTGAGTGATCAGACCGGCTAATATTTGGAATCTCGCAATCAGGAGCGCGAGCCATGGCTGAAAAGGTAACGTCGGTGCTTGAGCGCAAAGGCGCGAAAGTCGTAACGGTCACTCCGGCGGCGACGATCGCCGAAGTCGCGGCCACGCTCAACCGCAGCCGGATCGGGGCCGCGCCGGTTATCGCCGAAGACGGCGCGCTGGCCGGCATCATCTCGGAACGCGACATCATCCGCGGAATCGCGGAGCATGGCGAATCGGTCCTGGCGTTTCCGGCGAGCCGCCTGATGACGCGCGAGGTCCAAACCTGCGCGCCCGACGACCCGATCGTCGAGCTGATGGCGACGATGACGCTCAGACGGATCCGCCATCTGCCGGTGATTCGCGGCGGCGCGCTGGCCGGAATCGTCAGTATCGGCGACGTGGTCAAGCAGCGGCTGGAAGAAGCGCAGGCGGAACTCGAGGCGCTGCGCAGCTATATCTCGTCGGCCTCCTGATAATCAGACGGCTAGTGTGGCGTTCCGTTGATAACTTTACAAAGGAATAAAAGCGGCGCGAGATTCTTCGCTCGGCAGCCTCGCTCAGAATGACAATGGCGAGGCATAATTCTGTCATTCTGATCTGGTCCTGAGCGCAGCGAAGGACGCAGCGAAGAATCCCGTTCCAGTCCGCGGCGTTTCTCACATTATTTGCGGGACACTAGACTAGCCGCTGATGCGCGCGGCGATCGCGATTCAGGGCGCGAATTCGAGGCTGGCTTCGACGAATTCTTTTTGCGCCGGCTCCCACACGAACGCCGCCGCGCGCACGAAGCGCCCGCCCCGCACCGACATCACGACATACGCCGTGCCTGGATAATCGGGCTCGTCCGGATCGAACGAGCACGCCTGCGCGCGATCGGTCGGCGAGAAATAGGCGTCGTGGTCGGGATGCGAATGATAGACGACGGCGAGCTTCAGTTCGCGGCGATCGATCTCGTTGAGCGCCGCCAGATGCTCCCGCGGCTCCATCAGGAACGCGGTGCGCGCGTCGCGCGGGAACGCGGCGGGGTCTTCCGCATGTTTTTCGTTCTGTATATTGCGAATTGGCCGGACTTCCTCGCCGTCCGCTCCCGCAAGGATGAATCCGCAGCATTCGTAGGGAAATTCGCGCTCGGCCTGCGCGATAATCGCGTCGAAACTGGCGCGACGGAGCGTTACGCTTCGCATCCGGAAACCTTCCCGCGGCGAAAGCCTCGCCGCCGCATGATCAATAGCATCCCGCGCGCGCAAAATCGCGCACCGCGGCGCGGCGCTTGCCGCGCGGCCCGCGGGCGCTGTAGGTAGATGGCCATGGAACGCACATCGATCCGGCTGGGCGGCGTCGCGCTGAATTCGCCGGTGATGAACGCATCGGGACCGCATTCCGCAGAACGCGGCGAAATTTTCGAGCTGACCGCGCGCCATAACGGCGCGATCGTCTTCAAGTCGTGCAATGTCGCCGGCCTCGAGGCGCCCGATAACCTGAAAAACCGCGGCGTCGAACATTTCGCCGGAATCGCGCGCGAACTCGGCGCGCGGGGCAAACCGGTGATCGCTAGCGTGGTCGGCGCGAGCGAGGACGAAATCGTCACGGTCGCGACCACGCTCGATCGCGCGGGCGCGAAAATCATCGAACTCAATCTCGCCGACGACTATGTGCAAAAATCCGTCGCGCCGTTCGCGAGCCTGGAACGGCTGAAGGCGCTGGTCGGGCGCGTGCGCGGCGCCGTGCAGGCCGTGGTCGCAGTAAAAGTTCCGCCGCGGATGGACTATGAACCGCGCGCGATCGCGGACTTGTTCAAGGCGACAGGCGTCAAGATCGCCGTCTGCGCCAACGACGTGCCAAAAGATATCGAGCTCGACCTCGCCTCGGGAACGGTCAAAGGACCCGCCCGGCCGCTTTCGCAAACGCACGCGTTTTTTCAGGCGGGCGAAGGGCTTTTGGACATCGTCGCGGTCGGCGGCGTCAACGGCGGGCGCGACGCCTATGTCGCGCACCTGACGGGCGCGCGCGCGGTCGGAGTCGGTTCGGCGCTGATCAAGGAAGGCGCGGGCGCGCTCGGACGAATCGACCGTGAACTCGACGAGTTGCTCGCGGCGCACGGCAAGCTTTCGGTCAACGAGATCGTCGGCGCGGTCAGATTCACGGGATAAGTTCCGCGCCGTGGAAGCGAAGTTCGCTCTTCGTATCCGCTCGCCACGATCGCGCGCATCCGCCGGAGCTTGCGTATCCAGGGGGGCAGCTTGCCGCGCGCGGCGGCGCTCTGATAGGCTGACGCGGCTAAGGGTTTCGGCTACCTCACATCCGCTCGCATCCGTCCCCGTCGTCTAGCTCGGCCTAGGACACCGGCCTTTCACGTCGGTAACACGGGTTCAAATCCCGTCGGGGACACCATCGAACGCGCATAAAGCCGGGGACTTTCTTCTCGGAATACACGCCGATGTCCAAACCGGCGTCCAAACTCAGCCCTTCAGACATCGCCAGAGGCTCCATCGGATTTAATTTGGCGAGATGATCGCTGGACTTGACCCGGTTTCGTAGAACGTATTTAGCGGCGCGGAAGCGGCGGAGATTGCATGAAACGCTCGCGATGCGATACTCGAAACGTCGCCGGCGCGGGCGGAGCCGCGCAACGCCGGCGGCGCGCCGGCGATGGTATTGGACCGGAGTGATCGATCAATGATGAAGCCTCCTAATTTCAGCGTCCGCATGGAGTATCCGGAGCTCGAGCGCGTGCGCCACGAGATCCGTGAATTTCTGGCCGGCGATCCGGCGATGGCGACCCCGCGAGCCGACTCGTGGAGCCAGTTCGACCCAGCCTTCAGCGGGCGGCTCGGACGCGCCGGGTTTATCGGAATGACGTGGCCGAAGCGCTACGGCGGTGCGGAGCGCAGCTCCCTTGAGCGCTACGTGGTGATCGAGGAGCTGCTGGCGGCGGGCGCGCCGGCGGCGGCGCACTGGATAGCCGACCGCCAAACGGGGCCGCAAATCCTGCGCTTCGGCAGCGAGGATCAGCGCGAGAGGATATTGCCCGCGATCGCGCGCGGGGAGTGCTTTTGCTCGATCGGGATGAGCGAGCCGGACACCGGCTCGGACCTGGCGAGCGTGCGCACGCGGGCGGAGCGCAAGGGCGACGGCTGGACGATCAACGGTCGCAAAATCTGGACGTCTTACGCCCATCAATCGCATTACGTGCTGATGCTCTGCCGGACCAGCGAGAACGCGGCGGCGCGCCATCAAGGGCTGAGCCAGATTCTGGTGCCGCTGGATACGCCGGGGCTGACGATTCGTCCGATAATCAACATAGCGGGGACGCACGATTTCAACGAACTGCTGTTCGAGGATGTGCAAGCGCCGGCCGACGCGCTGATCGGAACCGAGGGCGCGGGCTGGGCGCAGGTGATCAGCGAGCTCGCGTTCGAGCGGAGCGGTCCGGAGCGGTTCCTGTCTTCGTTCGTCGCGCTGGAGGCGTTTGCGGAAATGGCGCGGCGCGAACCTGCGGCGGGGGCGGCGGCGCTAATCGGATCGCTGATCTCGCGGCTGGCGCCGCTGCGCGGGATGTCAATGTCGATCGCAGAGCAGCTCGGTCAGGGCGTGTCGCCGAATTTCGAGGCGGCGCTAGTGAAGGAGATGGGCTCTCTATTCGAACAGGACGTGACCGAGCGACTGCTGGGGGAGGTTGTGCCGGCGGCGGATCCGGAGTCGAGCGACAAGTTCAAGCGGCTGCTCGCGGAGGCGGCGCTGCGGGCGCCTTCGTTTTCGATCCGCGGCGGCACGCGGGAGATTCTGCGCGGCATAATCGCGCGCGATCTGGGGTTACGCTGATGAGCGATATCGGGATGATTGAAGATACCGCCCGGCGGACGATCGCCGACGGGTTGACGACGCAGGCGCTGGACGCATCGGAACAAGGCGCTTGGGCGGGAGCGCTGTGGGAGCGCCTCGAAAACCAGGGGCTGACGCGGCCCGCGGCGATCGCCGAAGGCGGCGCGGGTGAGGGACTCGAGATCGAGGCGGCGGTGCTGCGCGCAGCGGCGGGAGCGGCCCTGCCGTTGCCACTCGCGGAGACGGCAATAGCGAGCTGGATGCTGGGACAGCATGGCCTCGACGTGCCGACAGGGCCGCTGACGGTGGCCTCGTTCGCGCCGCACGAGACGCTCACGGTCGAGGCGGACCGCGTCAGCGGCCGGCTCGAAGGCGTGGCGTGGGGGCGAAACGCCGCCGCGATCGTCGCGGTGGCGAGCGGAAATCTGGTGCTGCTCGACCGCGAAAGCGCGGCGATATCGGTCGGCGCGAACCTCGCCTCGGAGCCGCGCGACACGCTCGTGTTCAGCAAGGCGCCGCCGCTCGCGATTGGCGGGACGGCGGACGCCGAGGCGCTGTTGTGTCGATGCGCGGCGGTGCGCGCGCTGCAATTGGCCGAAGCCGCGGGGCGGGTGCTCGAGATCGCGGTCGAGTACGCCGGGCAGCGCAAGCAGTTCGGGAAACCGATTGGCGGCTTCCAGGCGATCCAGCATCAGCTCGCGACCGCAGCGAGCGAGGTGGCCTCGGCGCGAGTGGCCGCGCAGCAGGCGTATCTGGCGTTGGCGGCGCGCAGGAACATATTCTTCGCGTGCGCGATCGCCAAGGCGCGAGCCAATGACGCGGCGGGCGCCGTTGCGCGGATCGGCCACCAGGTGCACGGCGCAATCGGTTTCACCAGGGAATACCCGCTCCATCGATACACCCGGCGGATTCAGTCGTGGCGGGGCGAGTACGGAGCGTCGGCCTACTGGAATCGGCGGCTGGGCGAGCTGATGCTGGGAGCGAAGGAGCGCTCGCTGTGGTCGATCGTCGTGTCAGGAATCTGACTCGGTAAGCGGGTGATCTCGCTCACGAACATTCCGCGGCAAGCCCGCGCCGCTGCGGCCTCATCGCCAAGGCATACGGAGGGTTCCCGTTGACGGAGTACGACGCTTGTCGTAACATTGATCTCGACGCGATGGACAGCCAAATCCGTTTGCCTGGCGGCGATCTCGAATACGAGGTTCTGGCGAAGCTCTGGGAGCTCGGGAGCGCTTCCGTCCGGGAACTCCACGCCCAGGTGGGCGAGCCGAAAGAGCTGGTCTATACGACGACCGCCAAAGTGCTGGACCGGCTTCACGCCAAACGCCTCGTCTCGCGCGAGCGCAGGGGTTCGACCTTCATTTATCGCGCTCGCGTTGGCCGTGACGTGATCGACGCGGCGCGCGCGCGCGCATTTTTGACGCGCCTGTTCGGTGCGAGCCCCCGCTCGGCGGTGGCGACGCTGGTGGACGCGGTTGAATCGTTCGATCCGGTTCTAATCGACGAGCTTGCGGAAGCCATAGCCTCCCGCCGGAGGTCGAAAGATGGAACGTGAATGTTGCCTCACCATGCTGGTTACGTTGATCGGCGGCGCGGCGCTCCTTGCCTGCGGCTGGTGGCCCGCGGCCCATCTTGAAGCGCGCGGCGCGTGCCGCGCCGAGAAAATTGCGTGGCGGAGAATCTGGCTGCCGGCGGTGCCCGCGCTGGCGATCGCGGCGGCGCTCTGCGGATGGGCGCTGGTCGAGCCTGATCCAGTGCCCGAGAAAGTCCCGTGGTCGCTGGCGCTGATGACGATTCCGTTCGCGTTGCTTTTCGCGCGAACCGCGATTCGCGGCGCGGCGGCGCTGCTGGCTATTCAGAACGACCCCGCGATCGCGACCGTCGGACTCTTGCGTCCGTGGATCGTGTTTTCCCCGAACCTTGCAAAGAGTCTCAGCGACCGCCAGATCGAAGCGGCGCTGGAGCACGAACGCGCCCATGCGCGTCATCGCGACCCGCTGCGAATCTGGCTGGCGCAATCCGTCACCGATTCGCAATGGCCGTGGCCGCAAGCGCGCGAACGTCTGGACGCATGGCTGACTGCGCTTGAGCTCGCGCGCGACGAAGAGACGCGCACGGAAGGAGTCGATGGAGCCGATCTTGCCGAGGCGATTCTGGCCTCCGCGCGTTTTGCCGGTCGGACCAATCTTGCGACGCAGGCCGCGCTGGCCGGCGAGCCGTCGAGATTGAAGGAGCGGATCCGGCGGCTGCTTGAACCACCGCCGTCCGGCTCTCAAAAAAGCGCACGGTCTTCGTATGGTCTATTGCTGTTGCTTGCGCCCGCATTCGCTCTCGCGCTGGCCAGCGGCGCGATATTTGGCGAACGACTGGTCCGCACGCTGTTCTGGATTGCGGCGTGAAGGTTGGCGTGGCGCGGCGACCGATTCCACACGGGTCATAAAATTCCGATGCTCTTTTCCGTCAAGAAAGTCGCGGCGTTGTCGCTGCTTTGCGCGCTCTGCGCCTGCGCGACTTATCGGCCCGCGCCGCTCAAGCCGGAGGTGGCCGCGAGCGCGTTCACTGCACGGACGCTTGCCAACCCCAAGCTCTGCGAATATCTGCGCGCGAACTCCGCATCCGGACGCGCCGCCTGTCCGCCAGCGCAGTGGAACCTTGAAAATCTCACATTGGCGGGGTTCTTCTACAGCCCCGATCTGGCGGTTGCCGAAGCGCAATTGAACGTCGCGCGCGCCGCGATTATCACGGCCGGACAGCGGCCAAATCCGAGCGTTGGCCTTGGCGCCGCCTATGCCGCGACCGCCGTCCCCAATTTTGCGCCATGGGCGCTGGGCGCCGCCGCTATCAATTTTCCGATCGAGACCGCGGGAAAGCGCGGTTACCGGATCGCTCAGGCGCAACGTCTGGCCGACGCTAGCGCGCTCGGCGTCGGCGAGGCCGCATGGCGCGTCCGGAGCGCGGTCAGGACGGCGCTACTGGATTATATGGTCGCGCGGCGCTCGTATGAATTGGCGCGCGCGTATCAGGCGGCCTCGGAACGGATCGCCCGAATACTTCAGGAGCGCGTCGATGCCGGCGCCGCCGCGGCTCCGGAACTGAATCTTGCGCTTGCGAATCTCTCGTCGGCGCGGCTCAAAACGGCGCTCGCGCAAAGCCGCACACCCGAAACGCTGAACGCACTTGCGATTGCGTTAGGCGTGCCCGCCGGAGCGCTCCAGGATGCGGCCTTCGCGTGGCCCGATTTTGATTATCCGCCCGACGCCGGCTCGCTTACGCCCGCACGTGTCCGCCGGCTGGCCCTGCTGGATCGGCTCGATCTGCGCCGCACGCTGGCGCAATACGCCGCCGCCGACGAGGCGCTCAAGCTCGAAATCGCGCGACAGTATCCCGATATCAATCTCGCCGGCGGATACTCGTGGGAGGTCAACGAAAACATCTTCGAACTTCTTCCGATCGTGGCGCTGCCGATCATGAACCAAAACCAGGGGCCGATCGCGGAAGCGCGGGCCAGGCGAGCGCAGGCCGCCGATCAGTTTGCCGCGCTGCAGGACAGCATCATCGGCCAGGCCAATGGCGCCTTGACGAACTATCGCGGCGCGCTTGCGGCGCTGCGCCAGGCGTCGCGCTCCGCGGCTTTTTCCAAAGAACGGATGGCAGGCATCAGGCGGGCCGCGGACGTGGGCGATATCGGCGCCTTGACACTGGCGACGGCCCAACTCGAAACCGTGGTGGCCGAGCAGTCGAAGTTGACCGCGCTGGCCGGCGCGCAAAGCGCGCTGGGGGCGCTGGAAGACGCGGTTGAGCGGCCGTTTGAGGATGGCGGCCTCAAATCCTTCAAGCTCCCCCCGCCGCTTCAAATCACAGCGAGTGAACAAACTTCGTGACGACGCATAGAAAATTAGCCGCCCTGATCTTCGCAGCCATCTTGATAATTGCCGCCCTCGGCAGAACGTCCGCCATGGCGGACGACGACGATGACGAAAAGCCCATCACGTCCACCGCGGCGCAAATCTCGCGCGACAGTGCCGGCCACGTTTTCATTGCGATTCGGCCGGCCGCGCGGAAGGAAATTGGCATTGCCACCGAAACTCTGAAAGCCATCGCCCAGCCGATCGAAATCGAAGCCTATGGATTCATTCTGGATCCCGCGCCGCTGGCGCAGCTCAACAGCCAATTGCTCAGCGCGCAAGCGGCGCTCGACGCCGCCAACGCGCAATATCGGCGGTCGAGTCGGCTGTATGCGGAGCATAGAAACGCCTCACTGCGCAATCTCCAGACTGCTCAGGCGTCATACCTGACCGACCAGAGCCAGTTGGAGGCTTTGCGGCAGCAATTGCGGAACGATTGGGGCGGCGAGATCGCAAGCTTGAATCCCGCGGAGCGCGCGCGGCTCGTGAGCGCGCTCGTCGCCCGCCGCGCAGCGATCGCGCGCGTGACCGCGCCCGTCGGAGAGCGGCTGGACGATGCTCCTCATGCGGCGCAAATCGTCGTGCTTGGGCATGAAGATCAGCCGCTCGGCGCGCGCGCCCTGTATGCGGCGCCGATGGTCGTCCAAACGCTACAGGGACAGGCGTTTCTCGCACTGCTGGCGGCGGCGCGATTTCCGCTCACGCCGGGCGCGGCGGTTTCAGCCCGCATCCCGATCGCGGACACGTCCCAGACTGGCGTTACGGTTCCCCGTTCAGCGGTCGTTCGCTACGCCGGCAAGGAGTGGGTCTATCGCGAACTCGATGGGAACCGCTTCGTGCGGCGTGAGATAAGTCCGGTCGAAACGACCGGCAAAGGATATTTTGTCACGGAAAATCTCGCGCCGGGAACGCGAATCGTCGTCGAGGGGGCGCAAACCCTCCTCTCCGAGGAACTCAAGGCGGAAATTCAGGTCGAGGATTGAGGCGGCGCGATGCTGAAGGCGATAGTCGCATTTTCGCTGCGCTTTCAGGGAATCGTGATTGCGCTGGCCTGCCTTGCGTTCGGCTATGGAATTTATTCGGCCCTGAACGCGAAGCTGGGCGTTTTCCCCGAATTCGCGCCGCCGCAGGTGGCGATCCAGACCGAAGCTCCTGGCCTCGCCTCCGAGCAGGTTGAAACCCTCGTCACGCAGCCCATCGAAAACGTTCTGCTCGGCATGAACGACGTCGCCAGCATCCGCTCGCAATCGATTCAGGGGCTTTCCGTAATCACCGTCATCTTCGGCGAAAACACCGACATATTCCGGGATCGCCAGATCGTCAGCGAGCGCCTGCCCGCGGTCGCGAATGAGATGCCGGCCGGAGTTTCGGCACCGGTGATGGCCCCGCTGACCTCGTCCACGAGCGTGTTCCTTACTTTGGGAATCGCCTCGGCGACGCTCAAGCCAATGGACCTGTGGAGCTTCGCCTACTGGACGATGCGTCCGCGCCTGCTGGCCGTGCCGGGAGTGGCGAAGGTCGCCATCTACGGCGGCGGCGAACGGCAACTTCAAATCCAGGTTCAACCGGAGCGCTTGCTCGCATACGGCCTGAGCATCACCGACGTTCTCGCCGCCGCCCGCCGCGCGACCGGCGTCGAAGGCGCCGGCTTCATCGAAAACGCCAACCAGCGCATTGTGATCAGGACCGAAGGACAATCGATAACGCCGGCGCAACTGGGCGATGCGGTGCTGGCGCCCGGCGCCGGCGCGAGCGTGCGCCTGCGCGACGTCGCGCAAGTGAAATGGGCCCCCCAACCACTAATCGGAGACGCCGGAATACTTGGCAAAAAAGGCGTAATCCTTGTTCTGTCGAGCCAGTACGGAGCGAACACGCTCGAAGTGACGCAACGCTCGGAAGCCGCGCTGCGCGACCTCGCTCCCGTCTTCAGCGCGCAAAAGATCACGTTGTACCCGCGTCTGTTCCGCGCCGCGGATTTCATCCAGATCTCACTGGCCAATATACGGTCGTCGCTGCTGCTGGGCGGCGCGCTGGTGGCGATCGTCCTGACGCTCTTCCTCTATAACCTTCGGACCGCTTTTATCTCACTCACCGCGATCCCGCTCTCATTGCTGGCCGCGGTCACCGTGCTGACCCGGACCGGAGCGACGCTCAATACTATTACGCTCGGCGGACTGGCGATCGCGATCGGCGAGGTCGTCGATGACGCCATCATCGACGTCGAAAACATTTTCCGGCGCCTGCGCGAGAATCGCGCGAGCGCCAGCCCGCGGCCGGTTTTCAACGTGATTCTCGACGCCTCGTTGGAGGTCAGAAGCGCGGTCGTTTACGCCACCTTCGTGGTCGCGGCGGTTTTTTTCCCGGTGCTCACGATGAGCGGCGTCGAAGGACGGATTTTCGCGCCGCTCGGAATCGCGTACATCCTCGCGATCCTCGCCTCGCTGGCCGTCGCCCTGACCGTGACGCCCGCCCTGTGCGCGGCGATGCTGCCGCGCTCCGCCGCGAACGCCGAGCCCCGCTTCGCCGAACGACTCAAGCAAGCGCACCGTCGCTGGCTCGAAGCCGTGCTGGACCGGCCGCGCTTAGTCATCGTCGGCGTCGCCGCTGTTTGCATCGCCGTCGCCGCGACCCTGCCGTTCTTCGGCGGGAGTTTTTTGCCCGAACTTCAGGAAAACAGTTTCATCGTTCACATGGCTGGAGTTCCCGGCACGTCGATTCCGGAATCGATGCGCATGGGACGGAGGGTCAGCGTCGCCTTGCTGCGCGATCCGGATATTAAAAGCGTCGACCAGCGCGACGGCCGCGCGGTGCTCGGCGATGACACGCTGGGACCGCAGGAAAGCGAGTTCGACGTCACCGTCGCGCCGCAAAACGGCGAGGACCTCGATACGGCGCAGGACCGGATCCGGCGGATTCTGGGGAGGTTTCCAGGTTTCGATTTCGGCCTCAACTCGTTTCTGACGGAACGTATCGAAGAGACCCTTTCCGGCCAGACCGCCGACGTGGTGGTGAGCATCTTCGGCGACAACCTAGGCGCGCTGGACGAGGCCGGAGGCGAAGTGGCGCGCGTTTTGCGCGCAACGCGCGGCAGCGTCGACGTACGGATGCTCGCGCCAGGCGGAATGCCCGAGTTGACAGTGCAGCTCAAGCCCGATCGCCTGACGCAATTCGGCTTCGCGCCGCTGGACGTGCTCTCGGCCATCCGCACCGATTATCAAGGAAGCGAGGCCGCGCAAACCTACGACGGAAATCGCATCTTCACGGTCTCGGTAATCCTCGATCCGGCGGCGCGGCTCGATCCTGAAGCCCTGAGCGGCGTAATGCTGCGCAACGCCCAGGGCAACCTCGTTCCGCTGCGCGAGCTGGCCTCGATCTCTCTCGCAACCGGGCGTTATTCGATCTTGCACGACGGCGGCCGGCGCGAGCAGATCGTGACCTGCAACGTGGCGGGGCGGGCGCTCGATTCTTTCGCCGCTGACGTGCAACAAAAGGTCGCGGCGATCCGTTTGCCGGCCGGCGCGTATGTTGTGTTCGGAGGAGCCGCCGAAGCGCGCGCGAGCGCCATCAGCCAGATGCTTTTGGACTCGATTATCGCCGCCGTCATTATCTTCATCCTGCTCTATCTGGCCTTCGGAAATATCAGGAATCTGACTCTCGTCTTGATCAATATCCCCTTCGCACTGGTTGGCGGAGTGCTCGCCGCGTGGATCGGAGGAGGATATCTATCGCTCGGCTCGATCGTGGGTTTCGTTACTTTGTTCGGCATCACGATGCGCAATTCGATCATGATGATTTCGCACTTCGAGCATCTCGTGACGCAGGAGGGCGCGGAGTGGGGACGCGACGCGGCGTTGCGCGGCGCTTCCGAACGCCTGCTGCCCATTCTGATGACGGCCGCAGTGACGGCGCTGGGCGTGCTGCCGCTGGCGCTCGGCGCCGAAACGCCCGGCCGCGAAATCGAAGGGCCGATGGCGATTATCATTCTGGGCGGGCTAATCACCTCGACCGCGCTCAATCTGCTGGTCCTGCCGAGCCTCGCTCTCAGCTACGGAAAATTCGACAGTCCCGCTTCTCCGGGCGCCAATCCCGGAGAATGAGCGTGGAAAATCCGTCACCGCGCCCGGAAAATGCCTCCGCGTCCGCCGCGCGCGGCCAACTCGCATCGCGGCGCCGCGCCCGCGCGCGCCTGCTTCATCTCATCTTCAAGATCGGCGTGATCGCGAAGGGCGTCGATGGAGCCGTGGAGCTTGTCGTCGGACTGCTGTTCGCGGTGCTCTCGCCCGCGTCAATCAAGGGCATCATCTTCTCGCTGATTCAGGGAGAATTGAAAGAAGATCCGACCGACATCGTGGCGAACCTGATTCGGCACAATACCGCCACGGTCATTCACAGCAGGGCTTCCGCAAGCGCGTTCCTGCTCCTCCACGGCGCGGTCAAGCTGGGACTGGCGACTGGACTGGCGACTAACAGGCTTTGGTCGTATCCGGCGGCGATCGTGGTGTTCACGGGCTTCACGATTTATCAGGTGTGCGAGCTTGCCCATGGATATTCGCCGTTTTTGGCTTCGATCACCGTGCTGGATGTCACGGTCGTCGCGCTGGTCGCGATGGAATACCGCGAGGTGCGATGGATGAGCGGCCCTGAACTTCGGCTGGCGCCCTACTTCCGACGACCGCGCGCCGGCGCCCCGGAAAATCCCGCGCTTGGCCGGTTTTCCGGGTGGTGGGCTATCGGACGGTTGAACAAGCGATTGCTAATTTTCCGGCGGACGATTAACAAAAGAATCACTTAGATGATTCGCGACGGTTCAATCGCCGGTCCCGGCGCTATCGAACGCCGGCGGGCTTCTCGCCTCGAAAAGTCCGAACGCCGCGCCATCCTGCTGCAAACCGCATTGGCCGTCTTTGCGCGCCGGGGTATCGGCGGCGCCCATCACGCCGAAATCGCCCTGAAAGCCAAAGTTTCCGTGCCAACCGTCTTTTTTTATTTCCCGACCCGCAACGCACTGGTCGATGCGGTGCTGGAAGAGGTGGCGCGGTTCTTCATCGAGATGGCCGAGCGGATTTACGCCGAGCGCCGTCCGGCGCCGGAAATCATCCTGAAACATATGCGCGCCTTCGCCGACGCCGTTGATACGCATCCGAACCACACTCGCGTGATGCTCGAATGGAGCATGGCGCTGCGTCATGAAGTGTGGCCGGCGTTTTTGCAATTTCAGGAACGCGTTATCGCGATGCTGGCCCAGACGATTCGGCGTTGGCGGATGGAAACCGGCAACGACCTCGACCGCGAGACCGAGGACGATGCGCGGGTGATCGCGTCCGCGGGATATGTGCTGGTTCAGATGAAGGTGGCGAAGCTTCCGGATTCGCGCATCGAACGCTTCATGCAGACGGTGCTGCGCGATTCGCTCGGCGACGGTCAGGCTCCGGCGGGCGCCCAGTTCCGCCTGCCAACATTCAAAGTGGCGATCGGTTAGGCGCGGGCGCGTCAGGGACGGTCAGGGCCGGCCTTGGCCAGACGGGGACATGATAAACCCATCGGCAAGGCTCAAGCCAGCAGCGCGCTTCCAGGTTAAATTTATCCGGCGTGCGAGCAGAGCGACCATGCCACTTCGGCAATTCCGGGAACGCGTTCGTTGTAAGTCGCGAACATCGGATCGTCAGCCTGACCCGCGAGGTAGCGGGCATAACTGCCCTCGGCGATAATGGCGAGCTTGAACAACGAAAATATCTCATAGAAAGCGAAATCACGCATCTGACGCCCGGAGAGTTGTTCGTACAATTCGATCATTGCCCGCCGGCTCAAATACCCGTCGCCAATCTCCATGCTCGAAACAAATGCACGGCGCCGTTCGTCGTCGGCCGCGTCGCTCCAATAAGTCACCATCCAGCCAAGGTCGGCCAGCGGATCGCCCAGCGTGGACATTTCCCAATCGAATAGCGCGATCGGCCGCGGCTCGCCGCGCTCCGCGTCCCACATCACGTTGTCGAGCTTGAAGTCGCCGTGGACGATTGTGGCAGGCTGCGGATGCGGCATATGGGCGCGCAGCCAATCGCGGATTTGCCACATCACGGGCAGCGGCCGGGTCTGCGGCACGGTCCGTTCCAGTTGATCCGACCATCGCCGCACCTGTCGCTCGATATAGCCGTCGGGACGGCCGAATTTTTCCAGCCCGACCGCGCGCCAATCGACCTTCTGCAGCGTCACCAGCAGTTCGACCATACAGCGGCTGATCGCGGCGCGTTGCGCAGGCGTCTCCGCGAAGCTCTTTTCGGCGCTTGGAATCAGTCCAGACCGGATTACCCGGCCGCGCATGTATTCCATCAGGATGAACGGAGCGCCGATATAACCCGTGTCGTCGCAGGCGGCGTAAACGCGCGGAAGCGGCACGGGCGTGTCCTGCAGCGCGCTCAATACCTTGAACTCACGCATCACGTCGTGAGCCGTCGGCAGCAACGGTCCCCGCGGCGGGCGCCGCAAGGCCCAGGACTTGCCGTCAAAATGAATCAGATGGACTTCGTTGGAATGGCCAAACGAAATGTTTTCGGTCCGCAGGTCCGCGGCGTCGCCAAGCTTTCGATCGCGCAGAAACCGCCGCAAGCCTTCCGCATCGATCGTCGCCGAAGGGCCTGTCTTTTCGTTAACCGTATCAACCATCGGGAGTTCACCTTTGAGCACGGGCGGACGAAACGCACCGCAAATACGATCTCAATCGTATACCGTCGGACGGGAACGCGGAGCAAGCGCGGTCGCCCCGCGCCAGCGCCCATGTGGCGATTAACCCGTTACCGGCAGTATGGCGCGGCGAAAGGTTAATTAACGGATTGTTGCTGCGGCAGGACCGGCGGCGCAGCAGTTTGACCTGATCGGCGGTGAGAATGGTGTGGGCTTGGGTGATTACCGCGTCGCCCGAGACGATAAACGTGTCGGTTTTGTAATCGTAAATAAATTTGCGGCCGATGATGTCGATCGGCGAGTTCGGATGGGTCGTCTGGAAGGCGCTCGCGAACTTTCCGGATGGTTGCGCGCGCGCGGACGTCGCGTCAGCGATCAGTCCGATCGCCGAAACGCCAGGACCGCGGCGACGGCGCTAAACCGCCGCCTCGGGAAAGAGCCGCCGCCGCCCGTCACGCGCCAGAAACCATGGATAGATTTCCCCGACCAGGTACACCGAACCCGTCACCAACACCACGTCGTCCGGCCCGCTCCCGGCGACGACCGCGGCGATCGCCTCAAGCGGATTGGGAATCGCCTGTGCCGGAACGTATTTCCCGAATTCGGATCGGAGCAGTTCCGGAGCGACGGGCCGCTTCGGCGCGGCGCTGGTGGTCGTCACGTCACGCACGCGCGGCCCGAGCATCGCGGCCATTTCCCGCCAGCGTTTGTCTTCCAGACAGCCAAAAACGAGGCGCGGCCGCACGTCAGGCCCCAATTCGGCCGTCAGCGTTTCCAGCAGCGCCTCGACCGCGAGTTCGTTATGGGCGCAATCCAGAATCACGGCCGGCGCGCGCGCAACCACGTCGAAGCGGCCGGGCCAGACCGTCTCGATGAGGCCGCGGCGAATCGCCGCCTCGCCGATGCGCCATCCTTCGGCCCGCATCGCATCGAGCGCGGCCAGCGCGATCGCGGCGTTCTCATGCTGAAACGGCCCGGCCAGCGCAAGTTCGACATCGCTCAGCTTCAAACCCAGGCCCGCGTAATCGATGCGATGTTCCGGCGCGTGCGAGCGATAGCTGAATTCGCGATCGATCAGAAAGGCGGCGCTATGGCGTTGCGCGGCGATCGAAGTGAGCGTAAGCCGCGCTTCGGGATCGCGCGCGCCGATCACCACCGGCACGCCCTCCTTGATTATTCCGCCCTTTTCCCCCGCGATCGCGGTCAGCGTATAACCCAGCCGATCCATGTGATCGAAGCCGATCGGCGTAATCACGCTGAGCAACGGCCGCACCACGTTGGTCGAATCGAGCCGGCCGCCGAGTCCGGTTTCGATCACCGCGAGCTCCACCCCGGCCTCGGCGAAATAAAGAAACATCAGCGCGACGGTGAACTCGAAGAAGGTCAGCGCGAGATCGGCGCGTTCGTAAATCCCGCGCAGCCGCACGATATACTCGAGCATCAGCGCGGCGGGAATTTCACCGCCGCCGATGCGCGTGCGCTCGGTCAGATTCACCAGATGCGGCTTCGTATAAAGTCCGACGCGGTAGCCGGCCGCGCGCAGCACCGCGTCAAGCATCGCGGCGACCGAGCCTTTGCCCTTGGTGCCGGCGATATGGACGGCTTTCAGACGGCGATGCGGATCGCCGATCAGCGCCAACGCCCGATCCATCCGCTCGAGTTTGTAAATCTCGCCGCGCGCTTCGAGCGAATAGAGCCAATTGAGCGTTTCAGCGAGCCGTTCCATCTCTTTGCGCATCTTAGACTACGAACCGCGCCGGTGGAAGCGCTCCAGACCGAATTTGCGGTGAGATTACGTTTTTGCGCGCCGGGAGCGTCCCGATATGGCCGGCGACAGCCGCGGCGGCCGCAACGCCGTCAACAGGCGTCCCAGCGTGTAGCGCAACTTATGCCGCGGCACGATCGCGTCCAACATCCCGTGCGCCATCAGGAACTCCGCGGTCTGAAAGTCGTCGGGAAGCTGTTGATTCGTCGTTTGTTCGATCACGCGCCGCCCAGCGAATCCGATCGTCGCGCCAGGTTCGGCCAGATTGAGATCGCCGAGGCTGGCGAACGACGCCGCGACGCCGCCCGTGGTCGGATCGCCAAGAATCGAGATATATGGCACGCGCGCCTCGCGCAGCCGTGCGATCGCCGAGGCGACCTTCGCCATCTGCATCAGCGACAGCGCGCCTTCCTGCATCCGCGCTCCGCCCGAGGCGGCGAAAACAATCACCGGAATCCGGCGCGCCAGCGCGTAATCCATCAGGCGCGCGATTTTCTCGCCCACCACCACGCCCATGCTGCCGCCCATGAACTGGAAGTCCATCAGGGCGAGCGCCGCCCGATGGCCCTCGATCTTCGCGAGCCCGGCGAGCACGGCGTCATTGCGGCCCGAGGCGCGGCGCGCCTGCTCCATCCGCTGCGGATACGGGCGCGTATCGACGAAGCCGAGCGGATCGCCAATCGCCACTTCGGCGAACATTTCTCGCCACGAACCGCGATCGACCGTGATCGCGAGCCGCTGCTCGACGGTCAGCCGATGATGAAAGCCGCATTTGGGGCAGACGTTGAGATTGCGCTCGATCTCCTTGCGAAAGGCGATTTCGCGGCATCCCGGACACTTGATCCAGATCTCCTCGGCGGCGGCCGCGGCCGGACCATTTTGCGCACGCGCTTCGGCCATCGTATTTCCTTTCTCCGTTCAGGCGACGGCGCCCGGCGCCGGGATGCGCGCCGCACGAATCGCGTCCTTGAGCGTCGCCACGAAATCGCCCGCCGTCGCGACCAAATCCTCCTGGTCGGCGTTGGCCTCGATCAGCAGCGAAAGCGCGCTGCCGACCACCACCGCGTCCGCAAAGGCCGCGACCGCGCCCGCCTGCGCCGGAGTCGAGATGCCGAAGCCGACGCCGATCGGCAGATTGGCGACGGTGCGCAACTGCCCGACCTTGCCGGCCAAATCGGCGGCCAGATTCGCGCGCGCCCCGGTCACGCCGGTGACCGAGACGTAATAGAGGAAACCGCTCGCCGAGCGCGCGATGCGGCGCGCCCGCTCCAGCGGCGTGGTCGGCGCGAGCAGATAGATTATGTCGAGACCGTGGCGAGCCGCCGGTTCGGCCAGTTCCGCCGCTTCCTCGGGCGGCAAATCGACCACCAGCAAGCCGTCGATTCCGGCGCGCGCCGCGTCGGCGCACAACCGCTCGCATCCGTAATGCAGAATCGGATTGAAATAGCCGAAGAGAATCAGCGGAATCCGGGAGACCTTGCGCAGTTCCGCGACCATCGCGAGGATCGCCGGCAGCGTGGCGCCCGCGGCCAGTCCGCGCGCCGAGGCGCGCTGGTTCGCGGGACCGTCGGCCATCGGATCGGAAAACGGCACGCCGAGCTCGATCAGGTCGGCGCCGCGCGCTTCAAGCTCGAGCGCCAGTTCGCGCGTGCGTTTGAGGCTCGGGTCGCCGGCGACGATATACGGAATCAGCGCCGCCTCGTTGCGCGCTGACAATTCGGCGAAACGCGCCGCGATTCGTCCCGGATGGGTATTATTCTGAGTATCCATTAAAATAGTCAGAGCGTGACGCCGAAAGCGCGGGCGACGGTCTGCATATCCTTGTCGCCGCGGCCGGAAAGATTAACGATCATGATTTGTTCGCGCGGCAGCATCGGCGCCAGCTTGAGCGCGTGGGCGACCGCGTGCGAGCTTTCGAGCGCCGGGATGATGCCCTCGGTCTCGGAGAGCGTCTTGAGCGCGTCCAGCGCCTCGGCGTCGGTCACGGTCGCATATTCGGCGCGGCCCGTTTCCCTGAGCCAGGCGAGTTCGGGTCCGACGCCGGGATAGTCGAGGCCGGCGGCGATCGAATGGGTCTCGCGAATCTGCCCCATCTCGTCCTGCAGCAGAAAGGTGCGATTGCCGTGCAGCACGCCGACGCTGCCCGCGGTAATCGTCGCCGCGTGCATCGGACCGCCGAGCCCAAGCCCGGCGGCTTCGACGCCGATCAGCCGCACGTCCCGGTCGCCGATAAACGGATGGAAAATGCCGATCGCGTTCGAGCCGCCGTTGACGCAGGCGACAATCAGATCGGGCAGGCGGTTTTCCCGCGCCATGATTTGGCGGCGGGTTTCGCGGCCGATTACCGACTGGAAATCGCGGACGATCATCGGGTACGGATGCGGTCCGGCCGCCGTGCCGATCAGGTAGTAGGTGTCGCGCACGGTCGCGATCCAGTCGCGAAGCGCCTCGTTCAGCGCGTCTTTCAGGCTCTTGCTGCCGCTATCGACGGAAGTGACGGCGGCGCCGAGCAGCTTCATGCGGAAGACGTTGAGCGCCTGCCGCTCCACGTCCACGCTGCCCATGAAGACTTCGCACTGGCGGCGAAACAGGGCCGCCATCGTCGCGGTGGCGACGCCGTGCTGACCGGCTCCGGTCTCGGCGGTTATCCGATGCTTGCCCATCCGGACCGCCAGCAACGCCTGCCCGAGCGTGTTGTTAACCTTGTGCGCGCCGGTATGACAAAGATCCTCGCGCTTCAGATAGATTTTCGCGCCGCCAAGCTTCGCGGTCAGGTTGGCGCAGAAAAACAGCGGCGTCGGCCGGCCGACATACTCGGCCGAGTAGCGTTTGAGATCGGCGCGGAATTTCGGATCGCGGCGCGCCTGCTTGTAAGCGGTTTCCAGCTCCAGCAGCGCCGGCATCAGCGTTTCGGCGACGTAGCGTCCGCCGAACTGGCCGAAACGGCCGCCTTTATCGGGCAGATTTTGCATTCGAAATAAAACTCCTCAGCCGGGACGGGTCTTTGATTCCGGGCGCCGATTCGACGCCGCTGGCGACATCGACCGCGTACGGTCCGAGCGCGGCGGCGGCGGCGACATTGGCGGGATCGAGTCCGCCCGACAGAATGACGCGGGAAAGATCGAAGCGTTGAAGGCCGTCGAGCGCGCGCGGCTGTCCGCTGCCGCCGTAAAGCCCCGGATGAAACGTGTCCAGCAACAGATAGCCGGCGCGCGGCGCCGGCAATTCGGCGAGCGCCTGATCGGATTTGAGCCGCAGCGCGCGAATCGTCGGCACGGGCCAGCCCGCGAGCATCGCGTCGTCCTCGTCGCCGTGGAACTGGATAAAATCGAGCGCGAGCTCGGAGACGCATTCTGCGACGAAGCCGCGAGCCGAATTGACGAAGACGCCCGCCACGAGCGCGCGCCCGCCGATCGCGCGGCGAATTTCCGCGGCGCGATCGCGGCCCAGAAAACGCGGGCTCGGCGGATAGAAGTTCAAGCCGATAATTTCGGCGCCGCAAGCGATCGCGGCGAGCGCGTCTTCAACTCGCGTCACGCCGCAGATTTTGACCCGCACGCTCATCGCGCCGGAGCCTCCGCCGCCGCGCCGAATCCGCCGATCAACGCGGCGAGCGCGGCGCGCGGCGCGCCCGCGCGGAGCAGGCCTTCGCCAATCAGAAAAGCGCGCGATCCGGCGGCGTAAAGCCGGCGCAAATCGGCCGGCGTTTCGATTCCGCTCTCCGCGACGATCAGCGCGGCGCCGCGATAATCGGCGAGCAGGGTTTCGGTCGTCGCAAGGTCGGTCCTGAACGTATGGAGATCGCGGTTGTTGATTCCGATCAGCGCCGCGCCCGCGGCGTTCGCCATCTCGAATTCGCGTCGGTCATGGGCCTCGACCAGCACGGCCATTCCGAGGTCGCGCGCCAGGGCCGCCAGCGAGCGCAGTTGCGCGGCCTCCAGCATCGCGGCGATCATCAATATGCAATCGGCTCCGGCGGCGCGCGCCTCGTAGATCTGCCACGCGTCGAAAATAAAATCCTTGCGCAGGATCGGCAGCGCGGCGGCGGCGCGCACGGCGCGCAGGTCTTCGAGCGAGCCTTTGAAATGCCGATCGGTAAGCACCGAAATCGCGGCGGCGCCGGCGGCGGCGTAATCGCGCGCGACGGCGGCGGGATCGAGGCCGGGGAAAATATCGCCCTTGCTGGGCGAGGCCCGTTTGACCTCGGCGATAATCGCGGGCGCGCGCGATCGCAGCGAGCCGATGAAATCGCGCGGCGCGGCGGCGCCGCGGGCTTCGGCCACCATCTCATCGAGCGGGGTCCGCGCGCGGCGTTCGGCGACCTCGGCGCGTTTGGCGTCGAAAATCCGGTCGAGAATCGATGGCATCAGTTCACTCCACGTTCAGGCGCCCGCGGCCCCGGCGAGGCTGGCGTCGCGCAGCTTTTCGAGCGTCGCGAGCGCGCGGCCGGAGACGATAATTTCCCGGGCCGCCGCGACCCCTTGCGCCAGCGTCGCCGCGCCGCCGCCGACGTAAATCGCGGCTCCGGCATTGAGCGCCAAAACATCCTGCGCCGCGCCCGGCTCGCCCGCAAGCGTCCGCACAAGCACCGCCGCCGCTTCGGCGGAATCGGCGGTCAGGAAATCGGCCGCGCTCGCCGCTTTCAGGCCGAACGAATCCGGCGCGATTTCGTACTCGCGCAGATCGCCGCGCCGCGCCTCGACCACGCGGGTCGGCGTGCCGAGCGAAATTTCGTCCAGCCCGTCGCCGCCGTGGACCACCATCGCGTGCTCCGCTCCCAGCGCGGCGAGCGCCTCGGCCATCGGGCGCAGCAGCCGCGCCTCGGAGACGCCGAGCAACTGGCGGCGCGGCCGGGCGGGATTCGCCAGCGGCGCGATCAGATTGAAAACGGTCCGGACCGCGAGCGTGCGGCGCAAAACGGCCAGCCGCGCGAGCGCCGGATGGTACGCGGGCGCGAACACGAAACAGCATCCCGCGCGCGCGACGCATCGCGCCAGCCCGGCCGGATCGAGATCGATCCGGACGCCAAACCGTTCGAGCGCGTCGGCGGCGCCGACCCTGCCGCTCACCGCGCGATTGCCGTGCTTGGCGACCCGCACGCCGGCCGCGGCGGCCACCAGCGCCGCCGCAGTGGAAATATTGTAGGTGCCGGCGCCGTCGCCGCCGGTGCCCGCCGTGTCGAGCAGGTCGGCGCCGAGATCGAGCGGACGGGCGCGCTTGAGCAGCGCCCTTGCTCCGCCGGCCAGTTCCGCGGCGGTCTCGCCTTTCATCTTGAGCGCGATCAGAAACCCGGCGACCAGCACGTCGGGCGACACGTCGTCCAGAACCTCGCCGAGCGCGCTTTCCGCCGCCGCCGCGTCAAGCGAGCGGCCGCGCAGCGCCTGCTCGAAAGCGTCGCGCAGATTGCTCATCCCGCGACTCCAGCGAGAAAGTTGCGCAAAAGATCCTTGCCCTCGCGCGTGCCGATCGATTCCGGATGGAACTGCACGCCCTCGATGCGGCGCTCGCGATGCCGCAAGCCCATAATTTCGCCCTCCGCCGTGCGCGCGCTCACTTCCAGGCATCCGGGCACGGATTCGGGCGCGACCAGCAACGAATGATAGCGCATCGCCTCGAACGGATTCGGCAGGCCGGCGAAGATGGTCTTGCCGTCGTGCAGAATCGGCGAGGTCTTGCCGTGCATCAGGTGCCCCGCGCGCACGACTTTCGCGCCGAAGGCCTCGCCCATGCATTGATGGCCCAGGCAGACGCCGAGCATCGGAAATTCGCCCGACAGTTCGCGCAAAATCGCCACCGAAACGCCGGCCTCTGCGGGCGTGCAGGGACCGGGCGAAATCACGATCGCGTCGGGCCTGAGCGCGCGGGCGCCGGCGACGCCGATCGCGTCGTTGCGGCGCACGTCAACCTCGGCGCCGAGCTCGCCGAGATACTGCACGAGGTTGTAGGTGAAGGAGTCGTAGTTGTCGATCATCAGGAGTTTCATCGCGGACTACCTCCGCGCCGCCGCGCGCTCGAATTCGCGCGCCGCGCCGAGCGCGCGGATCATCGCGCGCGCCTTGTTGACCGATTCCTCGTATTCGGCCGCCGGATCGGAATCAGCGACGACGCCGCCGCCCGCCTGGATATAGACGCGATCGTTTTTGATCAGCAGCGTGCGCAGCGCGATCGCCGTATCGGTGTTGCCGGTGTAGCTGAAATAGCCGACCGCGCCGGCGTAAACGCCGCGGCGGACCGGCTCGAGCCCGTCGATTATCTCCATCGCGCGGATTTTCGGCGCGCCGGAAACCGTGCCCTGCGGAAAGGTCGCGCGGAACGCGTCGAAAGCGTCGAACCCTTCGTGCAACTCGCCGACCACGTTCGAGACGATGTGCATCACGTGCGAATAACGTTCGACGGACATCAGTTCGGTGACTTTTACCGATCCGGTTTTGGCGACGCGGCCGACGTCGTTGCGTCCCAGGTCCACCAGCATCACATGCTCGGCCAGCTCCTTGGGATCGGCGAGCAGTTCGCGCTCGAGCGCGAGGTCTTCGGCCTCGTTGGCGCCGCGCCGGCGCGTGCCGGCGATCGGCCGAAGCGTGATCTCGCGCCCCTCCACGCGGACCATCGTTTCGGGCGAGGCGCCGACCAGCGTGAGATCGCCCAGACGGAGATAGAACATATACGGCGACGGATTTATCGTGCGCAGGCTGCGATAGAGGTTGAACGGATGGCTCGTCAGGGGCGCCTCGAAGCGCTGGGACGGCACCACCTGGATAATGTCGCCGGCGCGGATATACTCCTTCGCCGCCTCGACCATCGCCATGTACCCTTCGCGGGTCTGGTTGGATTCGATTCGTATATCGGCGTTCGACGCGGCGAAACCCTCGAGCGCGGGCGCGATCGCCAGCGCCGCGAGCCGCGCCGCCATCTCCTCGATACGCGCCTGCGCCGCCTGATACGCCTGCCGCGCCGAGGGATAGTCGCGCGGCGCGACGGTCGCGATTATCTTGAGCGACTGGCGCACGTTGTCGAAGACCAGCACCGTATCGGTGAACATCAGGTAAAGATCGGGAACGCCGAGATCGTCGTGGGCGCGCGCCGGCACGCGCGGTTCGAAGCAACGCACGACGTCGTAAGCGAGGAAGCCGACCGCACCGCCGAAAAAGCGCGGCAGGCCGGGCACCTCAGGCGCGCGGCGGCGTTGGACTTCGGCCCGCAACGCCTCGAACGGGTTGGCGACGTGGCGCGACTCGATTTCGCGCCCCGGACGCAAGATGTCAAAACGTTCGCCGCGCGCGCGGATCACGCACGAAGGTTCCGTGCCGAGGAACGTATAGCGGCCCCACTTCTCGCCGCCGCGAACGCTTTCCAGCAGAAATGAATAGTCGCCGCGGCTTAACTTCAGGAACGCGGAAACTGGCGTCTCCATGTCGGCGGGAATTTCGCGGCACACCGGCACGAGATCGAAATCTCCGGCCGCCAGAGCCTCGAATTCGCGCTCGTTGGGCGTGAACATTGGTTGTTCCTCCATCGCTTCCTCCCGCCGCTCGATCCCGCAGCCAAACAAAAAGGGCCGCAGGACATTTCGCCTGCGGCCCTTGCGGAGCTACGGTTTTGTCTCGATTTACAAAACCGGAGCGCAGGCGAACGCCGTCTGGCGCCAACGCCAGTTCGCCCAAGCCTTCCGGTTCGAAATCGAATTCATTGCAAGATAGTCAAACAGCGCCGGACTGCGATGTCAATCCCCCGGATCCGCCGTGCCGGTGCTGGACGGCGCGGCGCCGCCCGCGCGGCCATAGGCGCTGTTATATCGCGCGCGCAGTTGCGCCTGCGCCGCTTCGGCCTCGGCCTGCGTGGCGTATGGCCCGACCTCGACCTTGTACCAGGTTTGACCCGCAAGCTCGGTCGGCGAAATATGCGCGCTGTAGCCAAGGTTTTCGAGCCGCCGCACCATCTCGTCGGCGCCGCCGTGGTCCATCGCGGCCTGGATCTGGATATTGTACGGACGCCGGCGAGATTCCGCGGAGCGTCCGGACGGTTTCGGCGGGTTCGTCGAGGCTATACGGCGCACCGGTTCCGGAGTCGGCGCGGCGTATCCGGTCGAAGACGTTTCCTGCGAAGCACGATCGGCTTCAACCGGCTTGCCGTTCTCACCGCTTGATTCTTCGGCCGCGCCCGAAGAACTCGTGGTCGGCTTCGCTGGATGCAGCGTGGCTGGGGCGACCGCTCCACCGCCGGTTTCCGCCGAGGCCGGAGTCGGCGCGGCGGCCGGCGAAGGTTCGGCCGCAGGCGGCGCTTCGAGCGGATAAGCCGCCGCCACCTGCGTCTGGCTTGCGGCGCTTTCGCGTCCAACGTCGTACCCGGCCAACAGCCCGAGCACGAAGACCGCGCCGGAGAGGGCCGCGATGCCGATAAGAATCGCGACAACGCCGCCGGATTTGATTTCAAAACGCATTACGCCTCGACCTCACATTCGATCGGGAGCGTTTACGCCCAACAAGCCCAATCCGCCGGCGAATCCGTTCTTGAGCGCACGCGCCAATACGAGTCTGGCGATACTGAGACGAGGGTCATCCGGATTGATTATACGATTCGCCGGTTTGTTGTAATAGCGATGAAATTCTCCGGCCAGCTCCAGCAGAAAGAACGGAATGCGATGCGGCTCGAGGTCGGCGACCGCGCCGGCGACGACCTCCGGAAACGCGGCCACGCGCCGCGCCAGATCTACCTCTTCCGGCCCAAGCGCGGTCAAATCGACGCCGTCGAGATTATCCGGCAGTTCGAATCCCGCTCGTGCGGCCTCGCGAAAGACGCTGGCGAGGCGCGCGTGCGCGTACTGCACGTAAAAAACGGGATTTTCCGGCGCCTGGCGCCGCGCCAAATCCAGATCGAAATCCAGATGGCTGTCGTGCTTGCGCAGCAAAAAGAAAAACCGCACCACGTCGGCGCCAACCTCGTCGATCAACTCGTCGAGCGTGATATAGGTCGCCTTCCGCGTCGACATCTTGATCTTCTCGCCGCCACGCGTGAGCGTCACGAATTGATAAATAATCGCGCGAATCGGCGAGGCGTCATAGCCGAGCGCTTTTAACGCCGCGATTACTCCGACGTGCTCCGCGATATGGTCGGCGCCAAAGACGTCGATCACGAGGTCGAAGCCGCGTTTCAGCTTGTCGATGTGATACGCGATATCGGGAGTGCGATAGGTCGGTTCGCCGGTCGATCGAATCAACACCTGATCCTTCGGCAGACCCAGCTTCTCTCCGGCCAGCCACTGCGCGCCGTCACGCTCGATTACGAGATCGCGCTCGCGCAGCGCCACCATCACCGCGTCCACCCGCCCGTCGCGCATCAGGTCGAGTTCATTGGTGTAAACGTCAAAATCGATCCCCAGCTTCCGGCAAGTCTGGTTGATCTCGGCAAAAATCGCCTCGACCGCGGACTTGACGAAAATTTCCGGATCGGCGCCGTCCGCCAGAGCCGCGCCGTGCCGCTCCTTCAACCCGCGCGCGATATCGCGGATATACTCGCCCTGATAGCCATCCTCCGGCATCGCCGCGGCGCGGCCGAGTTCTTCCAGGTAGCGGACCCGCACCGATTCGCCGAGCAGCTTCATCTGCCGCCCACCGTCGTTGAAATAGTATTCGCGCGTCACCTGATGGCCGGTGGCGGCGAAGAGGCGCGCCAGCGTGTCGCCCAGCACGGCATTGCGGCCATGTCCGACGGTCAGCGGGCCGGTGGGATTCGCGGAGAGAAATTCCACCTGCACGGTGCGCCCACCGCCGAACTTCGGACTTGCATATCCTGGTCCCGCGGCCGCGACGCGCTTAAGTTCGCGCCGCCAATACTCGGGCGCCATCCTGAAGTTCAGAAAGCCCGGCCCCGCGATCGTCGCTTCGGCTATTTCCGGCGGCAATTCCATCGCGTCGCGGATCGCCTGCGCAATCGCGCGCGGCGGTTTGCCTTCCGCACGCGCCATCGCGAGCGCAAGATTGCTGGCCGCGTCGCCGTGCGCCGGATCCTTGGGCTCTTCGATAACGATCATCGCCGCCGATGCGGCCGCGCTCAGCTTGCCGTCCGCCTGAGCGCGCGCGATCGCCGCGCGTAGAATGGTCGCGATTAGGTCTTTCATCGATGGCTTAGCCACTTATCGTGCCAGATGAGACCGGCGCTGGGTAGTACGCGGGCGGGCGGAGCCGGCGTTGAAACGTTCCGCGCGATTCATGCTATCTATGCGCCACAGTTCCGAAATTCGCGCGGGGTCGCATTCAAATGGTCAAGATGATCGCTTTCCTGAAGCGGAATCCCTCTCTGACTCGCGAGGAGTTCAGCCGGCATTGGCGCGAAAAGCACGCTCCGCTGGTGATGGGCGTGCCGGAATTTCGCCGTTACCTGCGCAAATACACCCAATGCCATATCGCAAGTAACGCCGGTCCGGTCGGCGCCGCGGCCGATTGCGACGGCGTGGCGGAACTCTGGTTCGACAGCGCCGATGATTTGGCCAAAGCGTTTTCCGAACCCCGCTATCTCGAAATCATCCGCCCCGACGAAAAACGGATGCTGGATTTCGACAAGGTGCTGGTCTGCGTCACTGAAGAAATATCGATCTGCTAGCGCCTGACGGAATTTGATCGCCCATATACGACGATGAATCTAGAACTCGACGGCAAAGCCGTAATTGTGACCGGCGGCAGCAAGGGAATCGGCCGCGCAATCGCGCTCGGAATGCTGGCGGAGGGCGCCAACGTGCTCGCCTGCGCCCGCGGCGCGGAGGCGCTCGCCGCGCTCGCCGCCGCCGCGCCAAAATCCGGCGGCCGGCTCGAAACCCGCGCCGCCGATATGACAGACGCGGCCGCGATCGAAGGCGTGGCCGCGCGATGCTCCGAAGCGTTCGGACGCGTCGATATCCTCATCAACAACGCCGGCAGCGCCCGCACCGGCGAATTTCTCGAGCTTGACGATCAAGCGTGGCTCGACGACTGGCGCCTGAAGTTCTTCGGATACGTGCGGATGGCGCGCGCCGTGATGCGGTCGATGGAACGCGGCGGCGTAATCGTGAACATTATCGGCGCGGCCGCCCTGAATCCGCGCCGCAACTACATGATCGGCGGCGCCGCAAACGCCGCCCTCAATCATTTCACCAAAGCGCTCGCGGATGAAGGCTCGCGCAAGGGCGTGCGCGTCGCCGGCATCAATCCCGGACCGATCATGACCGAGCGCCTGCTCAAGATGCGCGGAGGATTGATCGGCGCCAATCCGGGCGCGAGCGACGCGTTCAGCCGCATGACGCCGCTCGGCCGCGCCGGCACGCCCGAAGAGGTCGCCGACCTGACGATGTTTCTCGCATCGCCGCGCGCCGCCTTTATCCACGGCGCCAATATCACTATCGACGGAGGCTATACGCAGGGCCTGATGGGATGACCGCGGGCCGCCTCAATCCTTCTTCCTGAACCATTCGGCGGCGCGCGCCAGCGTCGGATATCCGGAGCCGATTTGGATCAATACGCCGTGGCTCGCGCGCGGCGAGATGAAGGCCTCGCAGGAATCGGGCGAGAACTCGCGCTCGTCGACGATCTTCACGCCCTCGCGCTTGAGCGCGCCGATTCTTTCGCGGGCATCCGGCGCGTCGAAGGTCAGATGATGCACGCCTTCGCCGCGCTTTTCGAGAAACGCCGCGATAAACGAATTCTCGCCGAGCGGCTCGAGCAATTCGATGGTCGTTCCGCCAAGGTCGAACTCGGCCAGCCGATAGCCGGCCTCGGGGTTTTTATGTTCATACAGAAACGTGGCGCCGAGCCGTTCTTCGAAGAAATGGCGCGCTTCGTCAACGCTCTTCACCGCGACGCCGATATGATCGAGCCTGCCGATCGGTTTCGTGGCCATCTTTCGCCCGCCCTTCCGCGTCCCTCTCGTCCGGCGGCTAGTAGAGTCGCCGCCCCTTCCAACTGCCGGCCTCGATCATCGTGCCGCCCCCGTAGCACGAATAGCCGCCGTTGAAATTGTTGCCATTCATCCGTGCGGTGTAAACGCACGACGTCCCGTCCGGCATCTGCACCCGCGCCGTCATCTGATTGCCGTTTATCGAAGCCTTCACCACCTTGCCGGTCTCATTCATGTTGTAGCAGTTCATCGTGCCGTACGCGCATCGATAATTTCCCCGCAACCCCGAATCCTCCTGAATAAGCGTGATCCGGATCATTTGCTGCGCGTTGCATCGGTTCGGCAGCGAAATATTGCAGGAAGCCAGCGATGCGCCCTCGTAAACTCCGACGACTTTGCTTTCGGCCGCCGCCTGACCGACGTTCTGCGCCGTTCCGCCCGGCGGCGGTATCGAGACGTAGCCGCCGTTGCCCGACGAACATCCCGAGGCCACAAAGATGGAGAGCGCCAGCGCCGCAAGCATCGCGCGATCGATCAATCTTCCGCATATTTCGCGATTATTCATTGAACCATTTCCGCTCCGCCGCGAACTGACTTACGCGGCAAATGCCGCTCGCAGCCTAGGCGCCGCGAGAGACAGGGTCAAGGCGCGTTTTTTCGCATTTTATACCATTCGAGTCTTGACATCCTGGCCCCGCTGGAAGTTGATTCACCCTATCCATATCACCTCGTCAAACGGAGGCCTCCGATGGCAAGGAATATCGACGCCGACGGCCATATCGTCGAGCCGCACGCTCTTTGGAACGATTATGTCGAGCCGCAATGGCGCGACAAAGCGATCAGCATCCGCCGCGACCGCGAAGGTCACGACGTCTTCTATATCAACGGCGAGCCGCGCAATCCGATCGGCCGTTCCGTCGCCTCCTCGGTAATTCCCGGCGGCTTCCTCGAGACCGACGCGGCGCGCGAGGCGACCTGGGATGACGTGTTGCCCGGCAGCTACGATCCGCACGAGCGGATCAAGGTGATGGACGCCGAGCGAATCGAGGTCGCCGTGCTCTATCCTTCGCTATGGCTGGTGTACGGCGATTTCAACGATCCGCGCCTTGCCGTCGCCGCTTGCCGCGCCTACAACAACTGGATGGCCGACTTTTGCCGGCCCTATCCGAAACGGCTTTACGGCGTCGCGCCGATGCCGGTGCAGGATATCGACGCCGCAATCGCCGAGATGCGCCGCGTCGTGCGCGACCTGAATTTCAAGGCGGTCTTCGTCCGGCCGAATCCGTTCAACGGCCGCCGCCTCAACGACCCCGCCTATGACGCCTTTTGGCGCGAGGCGCAGGAGCTCGACGTCCCCGTCGCGATTCATTCCAGCTTCGGCACGCGGATGCCGACGCTGGGCGGCGACCGCTATCGCGATCCGTTCTTCTTCCACATGGTCTGTCATCCGTTTGAACAGCAGGCCGCCTGCATGGACCTGATCTGCGGCGGCGTGCTCGCGCGCTATCCGCGCCTGCGCGTCGGCTTCCTTGAATCCGGCGTCGGATGGCTCGGCTACTGGCTCGACCGCATGGACGGCCATTTCGAAAAAATGGGCGCGATGGTGCCGTGGCTGAAGAAACGCCCGACCGAATACTTCGTCGAGCAATGCTACGTCTCGCTCGATCCCGACGAACGCACGCTCGGCGCGATGTGCGCGCTCGGTTTCGATCGCAATATCCTGTGGGGCTCCGACTATCCGCACTTCGATTGCGTCTATCCCGGAATCGTGGCGGAAGTCGAAAAGGCCTGCGCTTCGCTCACGCCCGAGGCGCGCGCCCGCATCCTGACGGAGAACGCCTTGCGCTTTTACAATCTCGACTGAAGATTGCGCGGCAGGAATCTACTCTATGGCCGCTGCAGCCGCCCGCACCACCGGTTCTCCGCCCTCGCCCGATCCGGTTCAGCATGGCAAATGGATTGTCGCCTGCTCGGTGATGCTCGGCACGTTCCTGTCCGTGATGGACGTGAGCGTGGTCAACGTCGCGATGCCGCACATGATGGGATCGTTCGGCGAAGATCTGCTCACCATCACCTGGGTCTCCACCTCTTACAGCATCGCCGAAATCATCATGGTCACGATGGCGCCGTGGTTCGCCGCCTTGTTCGGCCGCAAGCGGCTCTTCCTGCTCTCGATGGCGCTGTTCACGGTCGCGTCGGTCCTCGCCGGAACGGCGGTGACTTTCCAGCAGATCATTTTCTACCGCGTTCTGCAGGGAATCGGCGGCGGCAGCCTGATTCCGGTTTCGCAGGCGATCGCGCGGGAGGTCTTTCCGCCCGCCGAACAGGGCATGGCGATGGCCATCTTCGCGATGGGCGTGACGCTGGCGCCAGCGATCGGCCCGGTCGTCGGCGGATGGCTGGTCGATAATTACGGCTGGCCCTGGGTCTTCTACATCAATATCCCCTTCGCGATCGCCGGGATCATGATGGTGAGCGCTTTCGTCCACGATCCGCCCTATTTCAAGCGCGGCATCGATCGTATCGACTGGACCGGAATCGCGATGCTCACGATCGGCCTCACCGCGATGCAAATCGTGCTGGAACGCGGCGAAGAGGTCGATTGGTTCGCCTCCAACTGGATTTGCACCGGCGCCGCGCTCGCCGCGGCCGCCTTGATCGCGCTGGTCGTATGGGAATTGATGTCGCCCGAGCCGGTCGTGAATCTGCGCCTGTTCCGCAACCTCGACCTCAGCGTCGGTTCCGGAATCGGGATGCTGATCGGCTTCGTTCTCTACGGCTCCAGCTTCGTACTGCCGCAGCTCACGCAGGACCTGTTCGATTATCCCGCCTATCAGGCCGGAATGGTCTTGATGCCGCGCGCGCTCGCGATGCTGGTGATGATGCCGATCGCGGGCCGGCTCTACAATTACGTCAGCCCGCGCGTGTTGGTCTCCCTGGGCCTGTTGTCGGTGTTCGTCTCGCAATACTGGATCGGCCACCTTGCGCTCAGCGCGAGCTTCTGGAGCATCGCCACGCCGATCATCCTGCTCGGCGGCGGACTTTCCTTTCCGATGGTCACGCTCAGCACCGTGTCGCTCAGCTCGATGCCGCGCCAGAACATGACCGGCGCGGCCAGCCTCTACACCCTCACCCGCCGCGTCGCCGGCAACATCGCCTACGCCGTGCTCGCCACGCTTATCGATCGCCGCGAGCAGTTCCATCGCGCGCGCCTGATCGAAGGCGTCACCAACCTGGACCCGTTCTACGTCCGGGTACACGCCGGCTTCACCGCACGCCTGTTCGAGCACGGCCTCAATACCGCCGCGACCGCCGGTCCATCGCTCGCGATGATGAACGCCATGGTCAACCGCCAATCCTTGATGATGGCCTACAACGACACCAATTGGATCGTCGCGATCATGGCGCTGGCGGTGCTACCATTCGTTCTGCTGCTGCCGCGCCACGGCTTGAATTTTAAGGCGAGCGACGCTCCCGAGCATTGAGCGGACCGCGTCCTCATCCGCTTCGCCTGGATCGCTATCAGCCCCTGAATCAGTCACGTGCCGGATACTGAACCTTCTTCCCCGTTTTTCGGCCAGATCGGAATCTCGCGCGATCTCGCCTGCCTGTTCGGCGCCCGCGCCATCCGCAGCCTCGCGCAAGGCTACGTCGTCATCATCCTGCCGATTTATCTCGCGGACATCGGCGTCAGCGCATCGCGGATGGGCGTCCTGTTCGGGGTCTGCGCGATTGTCAACGCCGGCCTCGCCGCGGGCGTCGGCGTGATGGCCGACCGCTTCGGACGCAAGCCGTTCCTGATCGGCATCTCGCTGATGATGGCCGCCGGCGCGGCGATTTTCGCACTCACCCGCAGCTTTCCCGTGATGGTCGCGGCCGCCGCCTTCGGCACGTTCGGCTACGGCGGCGGCGTCGGCGTGGGCGGTGGATGGGGTCCCTATTATCCGGCGGCGCAATCTCTCGTCGCCGAACAGATCGCCGATCACAGCCGCACGCACGCCTTCGGCCTGCTCTCGTTCTTCGGCGTGATCGCCAGCGCCGCCGGCTCGATGCTCGCCGCGCTGCCCGCTTTTCTCTCCCGCCACGGCAATGTTCCGATGCTCGAAAGCTATCGCGGGCTTTTCATGCTCGTGGCGGTCGCCGGCCTCGGGATGGCGCTCGTCGTGATTCCCGTGCGCGAGCGACCGCCCCGGCGCCCTCCGCATCCCGCCGCGAAATCAGCCACGCAGGCAGCGCCCGCGCGCCGTTTTCTCGGCTTGTCGCGGCCGTCGTGGCGGCTGGTCTCGCGCTTCATGCTCACCAACAGCGTCAATGGACTCGCGGTCGGGATGCTCGGTCCGTTCGTGGTCTATTGGTTCTATCGGCGGTTCGGAGTCGGCGCCTCCGCCCTCGCCCATCTCTTTTTTCTGATCAACCTCGCCGCCGCGATTCCCTACCTGATGGCCAGCCGGATGACGCGATGGCTCGGGCTGGTCAGCGCCGTCGTCGGCACGCGCGCGATCTCCTGCGTGCTGCTGATCGGCATGGTCCTGATGCCCACCTATGCGCTCGCCGCCGCGCTCTATGCGATGCGCGTGATCGTCAACGTGCTCTCGATCCCGATGCGCCAGTCGTACCTGATGGGCGTGATCGATCCGGCCGAACGCGCGACCGCCGCCGGCCTCGCGAATCTGCCGATGCAGGGCACGCAGGCGTTCAGCGCCTCGCTCGCCGGCGTGCTGATGGATCATTTTGCGCTCGCCCTGCCGCTGGCCGCGGCGTCGGCGTTGCAGGCGGTCAACGCATTGCTGTTCTGGATTTTCTTCCGCGACGTGCGTCCGCCCGAAGAAGAATTCCGCTCCTTCGAACGCGCCCCCCGCCCCTCCCCCGACTGACCCGCCCGCCCCATTCCGTAGTGTCCTAATTTGGGTAAGAATATACTTGACAACTCCATCCGTCTGAGTCATAATCAGCCGCATGGAACCCCGAACTCTTCAGGAAGCGATTGTTTACTTTGCCGATCCGGTTAACTGCCGCGAGTACGTAGTAGCACGTCGCTGGCGTAACGGCGTGGTCTGCCCGCGATGCGAAAGTGACAATGTCGCCTTTCAGGAAAAGTACAATCGTTGGCAGTGCAACAAACGCCACGACCGTCGCCAGTTCACCGTTAAGACCGGAACAATCTTTGAAGACTCCCCGCTCGGTCTCGACAAGTGGCTGACTGCGATGTGGATGATCGCGAATGACCGGAACGGGATTAGCTCTTGGGAGATTCACCGCGCCATCGGTGTGACTCAGAAGACCGCATGGTTCATGCTCCATCGCATCCGGCTTGCGATGCAGGATGAGAAGGGCGGCAAGCTGTCGGGCGAAGTAGAAGTTGATGAAAGCATGATTGGCGGACTCTCCCGCTTCATGCATAAGGATAAGCGCGAACGGGTAATCACTGGTACGGGCGGCAAAGACAAGACCGTGGTTATGGGATTCATGGAGCGTGGTGGACGGGTTCGCGCGAAGGTAGTAGAGAGCCGCACTAGGAAGGAATTGCAAAAAGAAGTACGCGAGCACGTAGAAGCTGGCGCGGCAATCTTCACCGATGAGTTGCTGTCCTATGAGGGGCTGGATGCGGACTACCAGCATGCGGTCATCAATCACGCCGTCGAATACGTGAACGGCAACGTTCACACTAGAAGCAGTCTCATAAATAGCGTCTGAGCAGGATGAGGATGCAGGCGAGGTGGATGAAGCCGAGAAAGTTTTCCGGGTAACGCTCCCAACGCACCACCAGACGGCGGAAGTTGTGCAGCCAG
>JAJZAI010000055.1 GCA_021799495.1 Deltaproteobacteria bacterium | reverse complement strand
GGAGCACGTCGGCGGATTCCGTTCTTTGCTATGGAGCGCCCGCCACATGGAAACCCACGCGCAGGCGATGCCGCACGCGCATGCGCATCGGCCGATGCGCCGACATGTTTTGGTGTGCGGAAATATCGATTGCGCCGCGCGCGGCAGTATCGCGCTGATAGGCGAGCTGCGCCGCGCGCTCAAGCGCGTTGGGCGCGAGCGCGAAATCAGGGTCACCCGGACGTCATGCATGGGCCGATGTGGCGAGGGGCCAACCGTCGCCGTTTATCCGGATGGAATCTGGTACCGCGGCGTGACGCCGGCGGATGCGAACGAACTGGTGGATTGTCATCTGGTCGGCGATCGGCTGGTTGGGCGATTGATCGACGCGATCATGCAATGAAGGCGAAATGAAATGGCTTGTCATGAGATAGCGGCGTTGCGGCTTGGACTGATGCGGCTGCTCGGCGTCAACGACGAACCCCTCCGGCAGCACGAGCTTACCGAGCTGGGCGACGGCGCCGCCCGGCCCGGCCCGGTCCAATCGATGTGCGACGCTAGCGACCTGGGAAGCTTGCGCCGTTTCTACGAAGCCGCGGTCTCGGCTTTGGAAGAGCGGACGGCCGCGGCCGATCCGAGCGACCCGAAACTTCCCTACTTGCGAAGCCTGATCATCCTGACCAAGAAAATCGAGCTGGATCTTTCCAACCAGTTGGACGCTTTAACCCGTCTTTTCAACGACCTCGAACAGATGCACGACTTCGTGCACGAAATCTACCCGGTGGACTGAAGATGGCCGAAGCCCGGCTTGCGCGCGTAATCGGGGCCGAACGAATCGGACCGCAGGCCCGGCTGCTCAGGCTGGCGATGGCGGGCGGCGAGCTTGGGTTTACCGGCGGTCAGTACATCATCGTCAACACCGGCATCGAGCTCGACGGCGGCAAACTGGCCAAACGCGCCTATTCGATCGTTTCGAGCGACGCTGAACAAACCGAATTTCAACTGGCCGTGCGGCGTATCGGCGAGGGCCCCGGCTCGAACTTCATGCATCGGATCGCCGTCGGGGCCGAGCTGCCCTTCAGCGGACCGTGGGGAAAATTTCTTCCCGAGACAACTTCGGGTTCAAGACTCGTTTTCGCGACAGACACCGGAATCACGGCGACGCTCGGCCTGCTGCGCGGACGCCAGTTTCGCGAGTTCGCCGGCGGCACGACCGTGGTCTGGTTCGTTGAAGCGGACGATTATTTTATTCCGGCTTCGTTCGCCCGCGTGTGGATACAGGCGGAGTGCGCCGGCTTCGAGATCGTTGCTGCTCCTCGGGTTGGCGATCCGGAGCGGCTGCCGTGCGCCCGTGCGCTGCTTGACCGCGTATTGGCGCGGCGGCGGACGGATTGGGTCTATTTGGCGGGCGACGGAGCGCTAATTTATCCGCTGCGCGATCATTTGTCGGGGGCTGGCGTGCCGCTCGAACGCATCCGGCTCGAGGCGTTCTTTAACAACCCGGATCGGAGGGCGCGGTCGTAAGATCGCGGCTTGGACATGTCCGAGGGCAGCGTTCCGCCGCGCAATCGACAAGGTCTCAGGACCGGATTCACGACCGGCGCGTGCGCGGCGGCGGCGGCGAAGGCCGCGACCCGTTGCCTGGTGAGGAACGTTACGCTAACCGAAATCGAAACCACCTTGCCCAACCGCATGAAGGCGACGTTTGCGCTCATGCGCTGCGAACGCGCGGACGCCGCCGCCGTTTGCAGCGTAATCAAAGACGCCGGCGACGATCCGGATTGCACCCACGGCGCGGAGCTGGCGGCGGAAGTCGAGCTGCGGGACGAGCCCGGCGTCGAAGTGCGCGGCGGCGCCGGCGTTGCGGTCGTGACCAAGCCCGGACTGGGCCTGCAAGTCGGCGGGCCGTCGATTACCGCGCCGCCGCGCCGCAACATCGTCGAGATGGTCGAAGAGGAGCTAGCCGGCAGCGCGTGGAGAGGGGCCGTGGTGACGATCAGCGTGGCCGGCGGCGAGGAAATGGCGAAACAAACCATCAATGCCCGGCTCGGCCTGATCGGCGGAATTTCGATACTCGGCACGACCGGAATTGTTCGCCCCTATTCCACCGCGGCCTTCAAGGCGAGCGTGGTGCAGGCGATCGACGTCGCCGCCGAGCGGGGTCTGACGGAGCTGGTTTTGACGACCGGCGGAAAGTCGGAGGCCTACGCCATGAAGCTGTTCCCACGCTTGCCGGAGGACGCCTTCATCCAGATGGGCGATTTCGTCGGCGCCGCGCTCAAGCATTGCGCGCGCCGGCGCATCGGGCGGGCGATTATCGTGGGAATGATCGGCAAGCTGTCAAAGATGGCGGACGGCCGGATGCAGACCCATGCGGCCGGTTCCGAAGTCAACATGGAGCTGCTGGCGCGCCTTGCGGCGGAGCTGGGCGCGAGCGCCGCGCTGTGCGCGGAAATTCGCGTCGCCGCCACCGCCCGCCGCGTGCTGGAGCTGTGTTCGGCCGAGAACCTGGCGATCGCGTCGCTGGTCTGCCATCGCGTGGTCGAGCACGGCACGCATCACGCCGGCGGAAATCTGGAAGTTCAGGCCTGGATGGTGGACTTCGACGGCCGTCCGCTCGGCCATTATCCGCCGGCCGCCATCGGATTGGAGCAAGCGACATGAGCGACATGCGTCAAATGACGGCGCTGGGCCGCAATATCGAGGATGGCAGCTTCGCGATTATCGATCGCGAGGCCGGCCGCCATGAGTTCGACCCCGCGCAATGGCAGATTGTGCGGCGGGTGATTCACGCCACCGCGGATTTCGAGTTCAAGGATTTGATGCGGTTTCATCCGGACGCCGTGCGTGCGGGCATAGCCGCCCTGCGCGCCGGCGCGCCGATCCTGGTGGACGTGAAGATGATCACCGCCGGCCTTAACGAGGATCGTCTGAAATTTTACGGATGTTCGACGCATTGCTTCATCTCCGACGACGACGTAATCGCCACGGCGAAAGCCAATAACAGCACCCGCGCGATCGAGGCGATGCGCAAGGCGCGGCGTCAGAACCTCCTCGATGGCGCGATCGTCGCGATCGGCAACGCGCCTACCGCGCTGCTTGAGATCGCCCGGCTGGTGGAGAAGGAAGGAATCCGCCCGGCGCTGATAATCGGCGTGCCCGTTGGTTTCGTGTCGGCGGCCGAGTCCAAAGAGGCGATCCTTGGTCTTGACGTTCCGTATGTGGTCGCGCGCGGACGCAAAGGCGGCAGCGCGATCGCGGTCGCGATAATTCACGCTTTTCTCCTTCTTGCCAAAGAGATGGAGCCATGAATCGGCCGCGCTCGATAACCATCGTGGGCATCGACGACGACGGCTGCGCCGGGCTTTCGAGCCGCGCGATCGGCGCGGTATCGGCGGCGCGGGTGCTCGCGGGCGGCGAGCGGCATCTCGCGTTTTTCCCCGAATTTGAAGGGGAACGGATCGTTTTCAAGGACGGGCTGGCGCGCGCGCTCGAACGTATCGCCGCGGCCGCCGATGAGAACAATGTCTGCATCCTGGCCTCCGGCGATCCGATGTTTTTTGGCGTTGGCGCCGCGGTTATCAAGCGGCTTGGCGCGGAGCATGTCGAGATACTGCCCCATCCGAGCTCGATGCAATGGGCGTTCGCCCGCGTTGGGATGAAATGGGACGACGCGGTCTTCATCTCGCTGCATGGACGAAGCCGGGAAGGCTTTCTTGCCCGGCTCCGAACCTGCGCCAAGGCGGGAGTTCTCACCGATCCTGACAACACGCCGGCGCGTCTGGCGGCCGTGATGCTCGAGCACGGCCAGATCGGATGGCGGGCCTGGGTTTGCGAAAATCTGGCCGGACCCGACGAACGGGTGCGGACGTTTTCGATCGCCGAGCTGGCAGGATGCGCCGATATCGGGCCGCTCAATGTCCTGATCCTTGTCCGCGAAGGGCGGGCCTGGGCGCCGCCGCCGGCGATTCCCTTCATCCACGAGGACGAGTTCGCCAAGCGCATGCCCAAAAAAGGCCTGATCACCAAACGCGAGGTGCGGCTGCTGTCGCTGGCCGCGATGCGGATACGGTGCGACAGCGTAATCTGGGATGTCGGAGCCGGCTCGGGTTCGGTGTCGATCGAGGCGGCGATGCTCGCGCCGCGCGGGCGAGTGTACGCGGTCGAGGTGGATCCTGAAGGGGTTGAAATCTGCCGCGAGAATCTGCGCGCCCACGCGATCGACAACGTCCGCGTAATCGCTGGGCGCGCTCCGGAAGTCCTTGCCGATCTCGAAACGCCCGACGCCGTGTTTGTCGGCGGAAGCAAGGGCAGCATGGACGAGATTGTTGAATTCGCGCTGGAGCGGTTGCGTCCCGGCGGACGATTGGTCGCGAACGCGATCACGCTGGAAAATTCGGGAGAGATTTATTCGGCCTTGCGCAAGCGCGGATTCGTTCCGGAAGTGACCCTCCTGCAGATTTCCCGCGCGGAGCCGCTCGCGCGCTATCTGCGTTTCGAGGCGCTCAATCCGATCCAGATCTTTGCCGCCGAAAAACCGCCTGCCGGAGGTGGCTCGCTATGAAATACGGAGCGCTCTATGGCGTGGGCGTCGGCCCCGGCGCGTCGGATCTGCTGACGCTGCGCGCGGTCGCAACGCTCAAGCGCGCCGACGTTATTGCGCTGCCGCGCGGTTCGGATTACGGCGCGTCGATGGCGTGGCGGATAATCGAACCGGTCGTCGGCAAGCGGAGCGATCAGGAACGGCTGTTTTTGACCTTTCCGATGAGCAAGGAACCCGCGCGCCTGCGCCGGGCATGGGACGACGCCTTCGCCAAGATCGGCGAGCGGCTCGAGAACGGCCGGTCCGTCGCGTTCGCCACCGAGGGCGATCCCTCGTTGTACAGCACATTTGGATACCTGCATCGCGAAGCGCAGCGCCGGTGGCCCGGCATTCAGGTCGAAGTGATCCCGGGAGTGTCGTCGATAACGGCCGTACCCGCGGCGCTCGGCGCGCAGCTCGCCGACGGGATGGAACGAATCGCAATCATTCCGGCGAACTACGGTGTTGAAGACTTGATCGCCATTCTGAACGCTTTCGATACGACTATTCTCATGAAAATTGGCGCAGAGATGCCCAAGGTCGTCGAGGCGCTCGAGCGCACGGGGCTTCTGCACAAGGCCGCTTATGTCGCGAAAGCGACCATGCCGGAGCAGAAGGTCGCGACCGACCTGCGCGCGGTTCGCACCGAACGCGGTGATTGCTTCGCCATGGTGGTGGTCGCGCGCAGGGAACGCAGCGGCGTACTGGCCGGCGACGTTTCGGCCGACGCCGCGTTGCCGGAGGTGTGAGCGAAGTGGGAGCGCCGCGCAAATCCTTCGCCATCTACGCCATCACGCGCCACGGGCTGGATATCGCCGGCCGGCTGGCGGAGTCTTTCAGCGACGCCGACGTTTACGTCTCCGAGAAACTGCTGCCGGCGGCGGCGCTCGCGCCGCGACTGGCGAACGCCCTGCCGTTGAAACTGCCGATGGGCCCGACGCTTGCCGGAACCTTTCCGGCCTACGATTGCCACGCATTCATCATCAGCGTCGGCGCCGTCGTGCGGATGATCGCGCCGCTCATGCGGGACAAAAAGACCGACCCGGCCGTGGTGTGCGTGGACGACGCCGCGCGCTTCGCCATCTGCGTCCTGTCCGGCCACGTCGGGCGTGGCAACGTTTTCACCGAGCGGATCGCGAAGGCGCTGGAAGCCCAGGCGGTCGTCACCACCGCCTCCGACGCGATCGGCACGCTGACGGTTGACATCCTCGGCCGCGATTTCGGCTGGACGCTCGACGATCCCGATCGCAACGTGACGCGCGGATGCGCGGCGGTGGTTAACGCCGCGCCGGTCATGTTCGTCCAGGAGGCCGGAGAGCCCGACTGGTGGCCATTGGATCGATCATTGCCGCCCGGGGTGCGTTACGCGGCGACGCTGGACGGCGTCGATCCGCGCGCATTCGAGATCCTGCTGGTCGCTTCGGATCGCGATTTTCGCGAGACCCATCCGGAGCACTGGAAAAACGCGGTCATCTATCGCCCCAGAAGCCTGGCGCTCGGAATCGGCTGCGACAAAAATACGCCGGCGGAGCTGATGGAGAGGGGAGTCGCGCGGGCGTTCGAGGCCAATCGGCTGTCGCTCAAATCGGTAAAGCGCCTCGTCACGATCGACAAAAAGCGGGACGAGCCTGCGATCGTGGGTCTTGCCGAGCGCTACGGATGGCCGCTCGAGATTCATTCGGCCGAGGAACTCGACGCGGTCCATGGAATTGAGAATCCTTCCGAAACCGTCAAGCGTTACGTCGGCACGCGCGGCGTGGCCGAGCCCGCGGCGTTGCTCGGCGCGGGAGCCGAGCGGCTGCTCGTCTCCAAACAGATCTATACCGAGCCGGGCGCCGGACGCTCGATGACGCTTGCGATCGCGCGCATTCCGTTCGCAAAGCGGCCGATGGAGGTTGCCGATGTCTGAAGCGAAGGGCGTTCTGTACGTCGTCGGAATCGGGCCGGGGGCGCACGACCACGCGACTCCCGCCGCGACTCGCGCGATCGCCGACGCCGAGTTGATCGTTGGCTACACGACCTACGTCAAGCTCGTGGCCGATCTGATTCGCGGCAAAGAAATCGTGCGGACCGGCATGACCGAGGAGATTGGCAGGGCGCGAGCGGCGGTCGAACGCGCGCGGGCGGGCGCCAGGGTCGCCTTGATTTCGTCGGGCGACGCGGGCGTTTACGGGATGGCCGGGCTGGTGTTCCAGGTGCTGCGCGATATCGGATGGAAGCGCGGCGATTCGCCCGAACTGCGCATCATCCCCGGCGTCACCGCGCTCAGCTCATGCGCTTCGCTGATGGGCGCGCCGCTGGTTCACGACTTCTGCGCCATCTCGCTGTCGGACCTGCTGACGCCATGGCCGGTGATCGCCCGCCGCATCGAGGCCGCCGCGTCCGCCGATTTCGTGATTGGACTGTACAATCCGGCGAGCGGCCGGCGCACGCGCCAGATCGTCGAAGCACATTCAATAATCGGCAGGTATCGCCAACCGACGACGCCGGTTGCGCTCGTAAAGAGCGCTTATCGGAAACTTCAACACGCCGTGCTCACCGATCTGGACCATTTTCTCGACTATGAAATCGGGATGCTCACCACGGTAATCGTCGGTTCGAGCAACACCTTTGTCTTCGAGGGATACATGGTTACGCCGCGCGGCTATTCGAATAAATACACCTCGGACGGCGAGATCCTGCCGGGTCAGCGGCCGGGCCGTTCGCTGGTGCTGGAAGCAGCGCCCGATCAGGCAGAGGTTGAATGATGGCTCGGGTTGGACGGCTGGCCGGCGCGATTCTCGCCGAGACCGGCGGCAAATTCTTCCTGATTGGCAACACCAAGGAGCCATGCGACTTCAACGCGGCCGGCTTCGAGCCGCCGGAAGCGATCGACGCGCTCAAGCGGCCGTATATCCCCTTGTCGATGCGGCGCACGGTCGAGATATCTCCTCCTTCCCTGAGCCTCGATCTGGAAGGAGAACGGCTGGCCGCCATGCTCGCTGAGCGCCTGCTGATCGAACGCAACGGCTCGGTGAGCGAGCGGCTGTGGCGTCTCCTGATGGATCCGAGCGGACAGGAGGAGCTTCCCCTCGATCAACCGGTCGATGTGCGCTGGCTGGGCGAGATGCCGGCGCCGATATGGAACATCGTCCGGGATGCGGTCCTGCGCTGTCTGTAGGAGAAACGATGAAGGTCTATATCATCGGCGCCGGCCCCGGGGATCCCAAGCTGCTGACGCTGCGCGCGGCGGAGCTGATTTCGTCCTGCCCGGTGGTGCTCTACACGGGATCGCTGGTGCCGCGCGATGCGATCGCGATGGCCCGAGCCGACGCCAGGGTTATCGACTCCTCAGGTATGACGCTGGATGAAATAGTCGCGGTGATCGCGGAGGCTCGGAACGCCGATCAGGATGTCGCCAGGGTTCACACCGGCGATCCGCTCATCTTTGGCTCGACCGCGGAGCAGATGCGGCGGATGGATCAACTGGGGATTGAATACGAGATTGTGCCCGGCGTCTCCTCTTTCAGCGCGGCGGCCGCGGTTCTTCGCCGTGAGCTGACTCTGCCGGAACTCAGCCAGACGGTGATTTTGACGCGCGCCGAAGGACGCACTCCGATGCCGGATGGCGAAAAACTCCGCGACCTCGCGCGCCATCACGCCACAATCGCTCTTTTCCTCAGCATCACGCTGTTGCGCGAGGTCTGCGATTCCCTGATTCCCGAATATGGCGCCGATTGTCCGGTCGCCGTGGTTCACAAGGCTGCCTGCCCGGATCAGAAGATCGTGCGTGGAACGCTCGGAGACATTTTGCTCCGGGTGAGAGAAGCCGGGATAAAGAGCCAATCGATAATAATCGTGGGCCGCACGCTCACCGCGAACGATTTCGCCGACTCGCGTCTGTACGCGCCCGACTTCAGCCATCGTTTCCGCAAGGCGAAGGTCAAGGCGGGATAGGCCAATGTCCACGCGGGGTATCGTATATCTGGTCGGGGCGGGTCCGGGCGATCCAGGACTGCTGACCCTTCGGGCGCTTGAATTGATTCGGTCGGCTGAAGTTGTCGCCCACGACGAACTGGTATCGCCCGAAATACTCTCGCTCGTTCCAACCGGCGCCGAACTGCTCGCTGTCGGCCGCCGGCGCGGAAGAGGAAAGATCGATTATCGTCTGCATCCCTTGGTGCTTGAGCGCGCGCGGGCGGGGTGCGTGGTGGTGCGATTGAAATCCGGCGACCCGTTGATCTTCGGCCGCGGTGCGGAAGAGGCCGAGGAGCTGGCGCACGCTGGGATTCCGTTTGAAATCGTGCCGGGCGTGTCCGCCGCGCTGGGCGCGGCCGCCTATGCCGGCATCCCTCTGACCCATCGCCATCATGCGTCGCGGGTCACGCTAACGACCGGCCGTCGCGCCGAGGTTGGCGGCCGTGCGCATGAAACCGTGGTGCTATACATGGCCGCTCACCGGCTTGCGGAAAACGTCGAACGGTTGATTCAAGAGGGACATGATCCTTCCACGCCAGCGGCGTATATCGCCGCGGCGACAACTCCAAGGCAGACCATAATTACAGGTACGCTTGCGGAATTGGCCAGCCGGGTTCAGCCCGGCTGCAACTCCGATCCGGCACTCGTGATCGTGGGCGACGCGACGCGGCTGCGGGAACGTATCGAGTGGTTCGAGAAGGCGCCGTTGCACGGACGCAGCCTGCTGGTCGCGCGCGCGCGGCCCGGACCGTCGCAAATCGCGGCGCGACTGCGCGCCATGGGCGCCATGGTGCTGGAAAGACCCAAGGTTTCGATTCAGGAAACAGCCTGCCTCGCCGCACTGGAGCGCGCCCTTCAGAAGGATCGCTACGACGCCATCGTGTTCGGCTGTGCGGCGGGCGTCGAGATGGCGTCGAGGCTGCTTCGCGCAATTGATTCCGGTTCGTCCTGCGCGAACGGAACTCAAATTATTGCCATTGGCCGCGACGCTTCCGCCGCCTTGAAGAAAAATGGCGTCCCAGCGTTTCACCAAGTCGACGGCGCGTGCCGCGAGGCGACCGCTAAAGCGGCGTCCATCTTTGCCGGCAAGCGCCTGCTTCTGGTCGCCTCGACGCAAGGGCGGCCCAACCTGAAAGCCGACCTCGAAGCCGCTGGCGCGTCAGTGGAAGAGGCGCCGGTTTATCGGCAATCGTACGAGTACGCGGCGAAATTTTTTGAGACTCCCGAGTTGATCGTACTACCCAGTTCCAGCGCCGCGCGCCTGTTGCTGGAGGGCGAGTATGGGCATTCGCTCATGGAAATACCGATGATCGCGATCGGTCCCGTGACTGAAGCCGCGGCGAAGGCCCTGGGCGCCGCCAATGTGAAACGGTGTGACGCCGACAACATCGATTCGATCGTTGCGGCCGTGCGCAAGACCCTTGAATCTCCGGTGATGGCGGTTGCGAGCGCGAACGGGCGGGCGATGGAGTGAAATGAAGCCGGCTAGCGAAATACCGCGCCTCGTTGTCGCGGGCGTGTCGAGCGGCGTCGGCAAAACCACTTTTACAGTGGGGCTCATACGGGCGCTTCGCGCGCGCGGTTTGAGAGTCGCGGTCTTCAAATGCGGCCCGGACTATCTGGATCCGACTTATCACGCTCGCGCCGCCGGTTCTCCTTCTCACAACCTCGACGGTTGGATGATGGATCGCGAGGCTGTCATCGCCACTTTCGTGCGGGCTTCGGCTGACGCCGATATCGCGATCATCGAAGGCGTCATGGGCTTGTTTGACGGCGCGTCGGCGACCGGCCAGAGCGGATCGACCGCGGAAATCGCGAAATGGCTCGATGCGCCGGTGCTGCTGGTGGTGGACGCCTCCGGTATGGCCCGTTCGATCGCGGCCGTGGGGCGCGGCTTTGCCGGCTTCGACCGCGAACTGCGGGTGGCGGGATTAGTCTGCAATCGCGTCGGAAGCAAAGGGCATCTGGGACTTCTGCGGGAAGCGTCGGATCGCCCGCCAGTGATTGGCGGGCTGCCGAAAGAAGCGTCGGCGGAATTCCCGGAGCGGCATCTCGGCTTGCGAACCGCGGATGAGTCCGCGGTTCCTGACGCGCGCTTTTCGCGGTGGGGCGAACTGGTCAACGAATGGTGCGATCTGGACGAAGTAATCTCGATCGCGGCAAAAGCCGGACCTCTGCAAACCGCTACGCCCATCGCGGCGGCAGCCCGGCGCAACAGTAAATGCGTCATCGGCGTCGCCTACGATGAAGCTTTCCATTTTTACTATGAGGACAATCTTGCGCGCCTTGAGAATGCGGGCGCACGGCTGATTCGCTTCTCTCCGATACGCGATGCTCGATTGCCGGCCGTCGATGGCCTTTACCTGGGCGGCGGCTATCCCGAGGCGCACGCGGCCGAACTTGAACGGAACGCCGCGATGAGGCGGCAGATCGCCGAGTTTGCCGCCGCGGGCGGCGTAATCCACGCCGAATGCGGAGGGTTAATGTATCTGTGTTCCGAACTCCAGACGCTGGATGAAAGGGTTTATCCGATGTGCGGCGTCGTGCCGGCGCGTACCGTTATGTGCGAAGGCCTGCAGGCGCTTGGCTACGTGGAAGTCCGGACGCTGGGCGATTCCATCTTCGGTCCCGCCGGAAGCGCTTTCCGCGGCCATCAGTTTCGATATTCCAGGCTCGAATTATTGTCGCCGAAGATGGCGCCGGCCTTCGCGATTCGACGCAGGCGCGACGGCGCCGCGCTCGAAGAGGGTTTCAGGCTGAACAACGTTATCGCCTCATATGTGCACGCACACTGGGCGTCGAATCCCGCTATGGCGGAAGCGCTGGTCGAGGCGTGTGTTCGCGCCAGCCGGGCGAGAAACAAGTGAATCCGCCGCTCTTTCCCATGCGGCGGCTCACGACGTTCGACACGCCGCAGGATTTACCTGCCACTGATCCATAACCCGGAAACCTGCGAAAAGACCGCAAGCAACGAAGCGGCGCCTGATCTGGTCGCCAGCGAACCGATGCGTTCGCTGGCGGCTTTATCGCATTGGACCGAGCGGATTTCTTTCAGCGGGCGAATGCCGTTATTCTGCGCCGATGACGCCACGATCGCGGCTGACGGATCCGCTCGCCCGGCGTGCCGAATCGGTCGCGGCGCTGGCGATCTACGCGATCGCGTCAATCGTATTTTTCGGAATTCCGCTCTTCCCGGATTTTCGCCATCTCCGCTTGGGTTTCGGTCCCGCCGGCGATCCGCAGATTCCGATTTGGGGCCTGGCATGGTATCCGTGGGCGCTTGCGCATCATCTGAATCCGCTCCGCACCGATTTCGCGTGGGCGCCGCCGGGATGCACGCTGGCGTGGTCAACCACGATCCCGGGCGCCGCGCTGATCATGTGGCCGGTCACCGATGCGTTCGGCCCGATCGTCTCGTACAACGTCCTATGCCTGCTGGCGCCGGCGCTGAGCGCATATACGGCCTTCCTGCTTTGCCGCGGAATCGCCGGCGGCTTCCGGGCGGCGCTGGTCGGCGGTTTCATCTTCGGATTTTCGACGTACGTCAGCGGCGAATTGCTCCACCACCTTTCCCTGGCGATGGTCTTCGCCGTCCCGCTGTTTCCATACCTCGGATTGATTTATCTGGACGGAAAAATCAGTTCGGCCAGATTCATCGCGGCGGCGGTGGCGCTTATCTTCTTTCAATTCCTGCTCTCACCGGAAATCCTCGCGACCACGACTTTATTTTGCGGCGCGGCCGCGCTGACCGCCGGACGGCTTTACCGCGAACCGGCTCGCGATCGCCTCAAACAACTGGCGCGGATGAGCGCGGCTGCGTATGCGATCGCCGCGCTTCTCCTGGCGCCGGCGCTCGCATATTTTTTCCCCTCGCCCTTCGGAATCACGCCCGTTTTCAATCCGGCGCATTGTTCGACCGATCTCCTGAACTTCGTTTTGCCGCTCGAGCCGAGCATGCTTGCGCGCGTTCGGCCCGTACTCGCTTTCGACAGGAACCTGGACTGGGGATGCGAGGCGGGCGCTTTTCTGGGCCTGCTTCCGCTAATCGCGATCTCCTATTCGATCGGCAAGCCCGAACCGGCCGGCGGCCGGCTGCTGATCGCGATGCTGCTGATTGTCGCGATAGCGACTCTCGGTCCCGTCCTGCACGTCAACGGCAAAGCGTTGCTTCCGCTGCCATGGCTGCTCGCGATGCCGGCGCCATTGCTGAATAATGCGCTGCCAGCGAGATTTTCAGTTTATCTCTTTCTTGTTCTTGCGATTGTTACGGCGCAATGGCTCGCCCGCCAGAACGGATCCGAAGCTCTGCGCTGGATTGTCGCGGCCATCGCGGTTGCGAGCATCCTGCCCGCTTTTCCCATGACGCCGTACGCTGTTCGCGACAGCCTGCCCCGGTTTTTTACGCGGCGTTTGTACAAAACCTCCATATCGCCAAACGAGATCGTTCTGATTCTTCCATTCGCGGCCTCCGGATACTCTCTCCTGTGGCAGGCTGAAAGCGATTTCGCTTTCCGGATTCCGCAGGGGCGGCTGATGGCGGAAAATATCCCATTCGCGTTCGCGCGATGGCCGATCGTTTCCGCGCTGGCTCAGGATAATCCCGATATTCCCGGCGCCTACGTACAGTTGGCGGCGTTTCTGGGCCATTACGGCATCAGGACGGTTCTGATCGATCCCGCCACGGAGAGTAATTTCGCGAATTTGTTCGAGGGCTTTCGCTGGCGCCGATCCGAAGTTGGCGGCGTGGCGCTTTACCAAATCGACGCGGCTGAATTGAACCCATTCCGTTCGATCAGCGCCGCGGAAATGGAAACGCGCTACAATCTTTCGCGTTTCGGCCTCTTGCTGCACGCGGTGCATACGGCGCTGGAACTAGGGCTCGACCCGCACGCGCTCGGTCCGGACGCGATGCGCGCGCGCGGCCTATTGAATTCGGCGATGGCCGGCGATAAGCTGCGGCTCCAACTTTCCGATTACGCGTTTCTGGCCAATTTGCGCCGCTCGCGGACCGCCGTTGCGATTATTGGCTATTTAGCCCGCCATGTTCATATCGACGTTCGCCTGATGGCGGAATTGGGTCCCGCCCGTACACCGGAATTGACCACGTCGGGCGTATGGTTGGGGCCGTGGGGCGCTGACGGAGTCGCGATCGGAATCGTCGGCGATCGAGCGGGAGTCGAAGCGACCTTGCGGGAATACGCCCGGTCCGCAGCGCAGGTTTTCTATCCTTATCCGCTGGTTTATCGCGCGGAGCGCGACTTTCCGGACGGGCAAAATCTTTTGCTGATGGTTTTCCCGCGCGCCGCGCTTGGCGCGCTGGACAGCGGCCATCGCGCCAACGCCCTTGCGCCGCCGGCGGACAACGGCGCGAATCGCGATCGAAAACGGCGCGGGTCTGATTGGCCGCGCCAAAGCCGATCTTCTTCCTGACGCGCGCCGGCCCGGATGCGACCCGAATGCGGCTAGGCAGTAGCGAGCGGACCGCGCAGCAGTTTGCCGGGCAGCGCGCCGGTATGCTCGTTGTCACGCATCAGGATTTCGCCATTCACGATCGTCGCTTTGATGCCGACGGATTTCTGCTTGAGCCGCTTCGCGCCGGCGGGAAGATCGTGCTCAAGAGTCGGCATCGTCGGCGATATTCTTTCCGGATCGAAGATCGTCACGTCGGCGCACGCGCCTTCCGTGAGCATCCCGCGTCCCTTCAAGCCCCAGAACGAGGCGAGTTCGAAGGTTATCTTCCGAATCGCGTATTCGAGCGTCAGGGCCTGGCGATCGCGAACCCAATGGCCAAGGAGATGAGTCTGGATCGACGAATCCATGATCTGCGAAACGTGCGCGCCGGAGTCCGAAAACGTCACGACCGAACGGGGATGCCGCATCATCGCGAGCACGACATCTTGATCCTCGTTGACGATCGGCTGGATGAAGAACTGCTTCAGATGTTTCTCCAGCGCGAGGTCGATCAGCGTCTCCAGCGGGTCTTTGCCCGCATCCCGCGCGATCTCCGCGATCGAGCGGTAAGGCGGCAGCGGCTTGTCGAGCAGGAACAGATAATCGAAGTTGGGCTTGCGCGCTTCGGCGCCGATCGCGCGGTCCGGCTTCGTCATGTACTCGCGCGCGGCTTCGAGCAGCGCCCGGCGCGATTCGGGATTGCGCAAAGCGGCTTCCTGTTCCGCGAGCGGCAGCTTCCGCATCTCCGACCATACGGGAGTTTTGTCGAAGGGCATCGCCGTCTCGAACGAGAGCAGCGAGCTTATCCAGCGGCTGCTGCCCTGCGCGAGCATCCTGCCGCCCATCGCTATGGTCTCATCGATCATCTGGAAATAAGAGCGCCATGAATTCGGCGCGCTGCGCACGGTCACGACGCCGAACGTGGTTGGAACGCGGGTCTCCAGCGCGAGCCGTTGCAGGCGGCTGAAAAAGTCGCGCATGCGTTCCGGATCGCGCTCGACGGTTTCCTGCGCGAGCTCGAACACCCCGGCGCCAAGGTCGCCCATCACGCCGACCAGTTCGCGGACTTCGCTCCAGCCGGCGAGGCGGCTGGCGACCGGACGGTCGTCGGGCGTTTCATGGTTGCGATTGCGCGAAGTGCTGAAGCCGGCGGCGCCGGCCTTGATCGCGGCGCGCAGTTCGCGCTTCATCGCGGCCAAATCTTCCGAAGTCGCTTCGTCTGAAAAGGCCCGCTCGCCCATCACGTACGTGCGCAGCGCGGAGTGGCCGAGATAGGCGGTATAGTTGATTCCTTTGGGCAGTCGTTCGATCGCGTCGAGATATTGGGGAAAGGAATCCCACGACCACTTGATCCCGGCTTCCATCGCGTTGGGAGAAATGTCCTCGGCGCGTTCGAGGTTGCGGATTACGCGCGCTTTGTCTTTCTCCGCGCATGGAGCCAGCGAGAATCCGCAGTTGCCCATCACCACCGTCGTCACGCCGTGCCAGCACGAGCAGGTTCCGAGCGCGTCCCAGAAAATCTGCGCGTCCATGTGGGTGTGGCCGTCGATGAAGCCGGGCGCGACGATATGGCCTTCGGCGTCGATCGTCTCTTTCGCCGATTCGCTGATTTTGCCGATCGCCGCGATTCGGCCTTGCGCGATCGCCACGTCCGCGCGATAGCGCGGCAATCCCGACCCATCGACAACCGTGCCGTTGCGAATGATCAAATCGTAGGGCATTTTTTCCTCCGGGCTGGAAGCCGTCCCTCGCATATGAACGGCTTGCGTGCGGCTCGCCGCCTGAACTGAATCAGGCGGCGCCGGTTATGCGTCGCGGCTATTTTTTTGCTCCCGGCAAATAGTCGTCGAGCGGAACGCCGAGGCTGTTCAGCGCCCACGACACCAGGTTGTACTGGCCGATCGTGAACACCACGTCCATCATCTGTTGCGTGTTGTAGCGTTCGGCAAGCGTTTTCCAGGTTTCGTCCGAAACCACCGAATTCTCGAACAGATCGTCCGCGGCCTGGAGCAACGCGGCGTCGTGCCTGTTCCAGCCCGCCTTCGGCCCCTTGCCGATGCGCTCGATTTCGTCGCCGGTGATTCCCGCCGCTTTGGCGATGCGGACATGCTGTTCCCATTCGTACGGCGCCTGGTTCAGCCATCCGATGCGGAGAATCGCGATTTCGCGATCGCGGGCGTTCAGCGTCTGCCGATCCGAAAGAATGTAGCTTGCGAATTTCGACCACGCCCGGGTGAGCGTCGGATGCTGCATCAGGACGCGGAAGATATTGACGACCTTGCCGTTGACCTGCGTGCGTTCGGCCAGTTCGCGATCTTTTTCGCTGAGCGTCGATAAATCGCGGAAAGGCACGCGCTGTTTTCTTTCGACCATCGGAGAACCTCGAATAACTTCGATGCGCACCGGGAGAGCGGCCGCATCCAGTTGATGAGCGCGCCAACGCGGATTGAACGCGCCGCGCGCGTCCCACCCGTGCTGGATTATTATGCGGCCGCGGCGGTCAGTTTTTTCTCATCCGCGGCGGTCGGCTGCTCGACCTTGTAGAGCTTCTGCGCGTTATCCCAGAGAATTTTGCGCCGGACCGATTCTTCGCAATCCGCCAGTCCGCCTTTGATTCGCGCATGCACTTCTTCGCCATAGAGCGAAGTGGGATGCGGAAAGTCGGTTTCAAAAAGTACGTTGTCCACGCCGACTTTGTCGATCAGGCGCCGCGGCGCGGTCTGCTCGAACCAGTAGCAGGCGTAAACGCTGCGCGCGAAGTACTCGGACGGAAGCCGGTCGAATTCCGGATGCTCCTCGGCGACGCTGTTGCCCTGGAACTGATAGTCCATCGCTTCGAGCGCGAACGGAATCCAGCCGATTCCGCTCTCGACCGAAACGAATTTGATCTTTGGATAGCGCGCGAGCACCCCCGACATCAGCAGGTCGTTAAGTTGCAGGCCATTGCGCAGAAAAATGTCCACGGCGAGTTCGGCGAAAGCCGCCATCTTGCCGTACGTCGCGACCCGGGTCTTGAGCAGTCCCTCGGCCATATCGCCCGAACCGATATGGAAACTGATCGGCAAATCGAATTCGCACGCCGCCTCCCACAGCGGATTCCAGTGGGCGTCGCCCAGCAGCGGCTTGCCGTAGTATTGCGGCTCGCCGGTGAAGAGGATTCCCTTGTGGCCCATCGCCGCGCATCGGCGAACCTCTTTCACCGCGGCCGGAACGTCCCAAAACGGAATCGACGTGATCGGCAGCAGCCGGCGCGAATCCGCCGCCGCCCACTCGGTCTGCCAGTCGTTGTAAATCTGAACGCACGTCAGCATCAGTTCCGGATCGTTCAGTTTAAGAAACTGCTGCGCGCCGAATCCGCCGACGTTCGGATACATGACCATCGCCCAGATGCCCATGTCGTCCATGTACTTCAGCCGCGCTTTCGCATCGTATGCGCCGGGATGCATCTCCTGATAATTCTTGGGCGGACGCTTGAAGCTGCCGACGCCGGCCGTCGCGGTCATGCCGACATGCGCCAGCGACCGGCTGCCCGGCAGCACCCAGCGCTGCACGCCTTTCGCGTCGGTTTCAACGTGTGGCACTCGGTCGCGCATGCTGGCCGGCGCCCGGCTGGTCCACAGCTCCGGCGTTTCGGTCACATGTGTGTCCGCGTCGATGATTGTGTAACCGCTCATGAATTTTCTCCTTCGGCTTTTACGCCGGCGTAGCGGGCCGCGAGCGGCTCCGCTCGGGGACAGGATAATTCAGGCCGCGGCCGCAAGAGAACCGAAAAAAACTCCTTCGCATGCGGCCGCGAGCCACGGATCTTCAGAACTGGTTGATCACGCTGATCCCGACGTTCTCGAAGCGCGACATCTGTTCGAGCACGCCAAAGGCTTTTTCCAGCGGAATCGTTTCGGTGATCAGCTTGCGCGGCTCCAGCCGTCCGCGCTCGACCATGTTCAGCATCGCGGGATAACGAAACGACTGGATCGCCAGCGAACCCATGATCTGCAATTCCTTGAACACTATCTGATCGACCGGGAGCGCGACTTCGCCCTTTTCGAGATTCGTGGTCAGGCCAATCTGGATATGCCGGCCGCGCTTGCGAAGGCTCGAGATCGCGTTGCGGCAGGTCGCCGCGATTCCCAACGCATCCACGCTTACGTCAGCCCCGCCGTGCGTCAACTCCATGACGGCTTTGACCGGATCGGTCTTCTTGCCGTTCACGCCGTCCGCCGCGCCGACCTCTTTCGCCAGCTCCAGCTTGCGATCGTCGAGATCGACCGCGATTACCCGCGCGCCGAGCGCGGCCGCGATTTGGATCGCCGACAGCCCGACGCCGCCGCATCCGTAAACCACCACATTCTCTTCCGCTTTCACCTGGCCCTGGTCGAGAATTCCGTGGAAGGCCGTGACGTAGCGGCAGCCCATCGACGACGCCTCGACAAAATCGACCTTTTCGGGCAGCTCCGCGCAGTTGAAATCCGCGTGCCTGAGCACCGCGAAGCGGGCGTATCCGCCGTTGCTCGGCGTGAAGCAATGATTCGAATGGCCACCGCGGCAGTCGTCGCACATGCCGCAGCCCTGCACCAGCGGCGCCACCACCCGCATCCCCGGCTTGAGATTTTTTACGTCCTTGCCGATCTCTTCGACCACGCCGGCGAACTCATGGCCAAGCACGGTCGGCAGCCGCGGTTTGAAGCCGACCCACACCCAGTCGCCCTGCCATAGATGCCAGTCCGAGCGGCAGATGCCGCTGCCTTCGACGCGCACGATCGCGCCGTCGGCGGGACACTTCGGTTCGGGCCAATCCTTGACGACCATCGGCTGGCCGATCTCTTCCATCACCATGGCTTTCATGACTAACGCCTCGCTTTAATCGATTGATCGGATGCAGCTATCGCGGCTGCCAACCAGCTACTCACCACACTTGCCGCGGAACCGCAAGAGGCGCGCCGGAGCGCCCGGCGCGGACGAATTTCGCGCGCGCCGCCCGCCGCGATCCGCGTGGCCGCTCGAACGCCGGCGGCGGATTTTTACGTTTGCTTCACGCCGCGTTTGTGTATACTGGCGCGAAGCGGGGGTTCTCGATGGACGCGGGCAACGACAGGTTCATTCCGGAATTCGGAGTGCGTGTTTTCCTGGTCGAAGACAATCCCGAACACGCTTTCATCGCCGTAACGGTGATTCGTCAATTGCTGGGAGAAGCCAGCGAAGTAATCGTCGCGGAAAACGCCGACGAGGCCGTCAACCTGATTAGCCAGTTCACCGACAACGATCGTCCCGACCTGATGCTCGTCGATCTGCGCCTGCCCGACAACGGCGGCTTCTCCGTGCTGAGCGCCGCGCGTTCGTCCGAATCCTGCGCGCAGGTGCCGGCCTTCGTCATCACCAGTTCGCTCTATGATCAGGATATCGCTCAGAGCTACGAGCTCGGCGCCTCGGCCGTGCTATGCAAGCCGCTGTCGCGCGCGAGCCTGCGCGAAGAGCTGATCCGGATCGGCAAGCTGCCGCCGACCGGAGCGGCTGGCGCCACCAGGACTCACTGATTCCGCCGCGCTCCGGCGCTCCTCCGTCAGATCTTCGGCCAGTCGCGGTTCCACGGACGCGCTTGCTCGTAGGCGTGCGCGGCCTGCATCACCAGGTCGTCGCGATAACGCTCCGCCACGATTTGCAGTCCCACCGGCAGGCGCTCCGCGCCGAAGCCCGCACGCACCGTCGCCGCCGGATGGCCGCTGAAGTTGAACGGATAGGTGAACGTCAGCGCCTGCATCACGTCTTCGATCTCGCGCCCGCCGATCACCTTCGGCGGCGGTCCGTTCGCCGCGAACGCCTCGGTCGGCACAGTCGGCGTGAGCAGCAGGTCGAAGCGCGCGAAGATTCCGCGCATCCATTCGTTGAACTGCTCGCGCACGCGATACGCCGCGCCGTAATCGCGCGCCGTGATCTTGTCCGCCGCTTTCACGCTCGCGAGAAATGAGCGTCCGAACTTGTCCTCGTTGCCCGCGAAAAATTCGCACAGCCCCGCCAGCGATTGAAACGCTCCGATCGTCCGCCACGCGTGGCAAGTTTCGATCACCGGTTCGTCGAGCACCGTCAGCTCGTGTCCCATTTCGCGAAACGCGTCGGCCGCCTTCGCCGCCGCGTTGCGCACCGCCGGTTCGATCGGCCGGCCGAAATCCGGATGGAACCCGATTCGCAGCCGCTTCGGCAGATTCTCCAGCGTCGCCGCGAAGGAATGCCCCGGATGCGGCAGCGACGACGGATCCGCCGGATCGTAACCCACGGTCGCGTCGAGATAGAGCGCCGCGTCGCGCACCGTCCGCGTGATCGGGCCGACCACCGCGAAATCCACCCACTGCTGCATCCCGAGCCGCGCGCCCAGCGGTATCAATCCCTGCGTCGTCTTGATTCCGAACGCGCCCGTATAGCACGCCGGAATCCGGATCGATCCGCCCCAGTCCGACGCCGTCGCCAGCGGCGTCATCCCGCCCGCGATCGCCGCCGAACTGCCGCCCGACGATCCGCCCGGCGTCCGTTCCAGGTTCCACGGATTCCGCGTCATGCCGTACAGCAGATTGCGCGTGAACGCCATGTGCCCGAACTCCGGCGTGTTGGTCTTGCCCACGACGATCGCGCCAGCCGCCTTTAGCCGCGCCACCTCGACCGAATCGTGCGCCGCGATATGGTCCTTGAACGGCGCGCTGCCATACGTTGTCGCCATCCCGGCGACGTCGGCGAGGTCCTTCACGCCGAACGGCAATCCCGCGAGCGGTCCCGGATCCGCGCCGCGCGCGATTTTTTCGTCGAGCGCGCGCGCCTCCGCCAGCGCCTCGTCGGAGCGCATCGCGCAGAACGCGTTGAGCTGCGGATTCACCGCTTCGATTCGCGCCAGCGTCGCCGCCATCAGCTCGCTCGGTTTGAGTTCCCGCCGCCGGATCAGGTCCGCCAGCTCGTGCGCCGCCATCCAGTGCAGTTCCGCCATCGCGCGATCCTCCGGGCGCGGCCCCGCCGCCGCGCGTGACCTTTGATTACTCCGGCGGCGTGGATTTTCAAGCGCATCGGCTCAAGCGGCGCGCACTTGCGGGATTGTGCCGTTCATCGCCCGCGTGATAGACGGAAATTCCGATCGCCTATGGGAGGTCCGCCGCGATGAACGATCCGGCCGCTCCGGCAAAAATGGATTCCGCCGTCAAAGCCGAGGCGTTCCATCAGGTGCTGGCGAAGATGGCCGCGGGCGAAAAACTCGATCCCGCGCTCTGGAACCGCTTCGTCGACGCGCAGAACGACGGCCTGCGCACCGGACCGGCCGTCGGCTCGCGCGCGCCCGATTTCGCCCTGCCCGATCAGGATGGCAGGCTCCGCTCCCTCGCCGATCTCGCCGGCCCGAACGGCCTGCTGCTGGTCTTCACCCGCAGCGCCGATTGGTGACCCTATTGCCGCTCCCAGCTCGTCGAGCTGAACCGTTCCGTCGATGCGCTCCAGCAAAAGGGCGTCAATATCGCTGAAATCAGTTATGATTCGGAAGCCGTGATACACAATTTCGCCGCCGCCTATAACATCCGCTACCCGATGCTTTCCGATCGTGGCAGCGCCGTAATCGAAAAATTCGAGATCCTAAATCCGAACGTGCCCAAAGATGTCCGCTTCTACGGCATCCCGTTCCCCGGCCAGTATCTGCTCGCCGCCGACGGCACGGTGCGCGCCAAGCTGTTTCTCGACGACTACCAGGAACGGCCGGCCGCGTCGGCGGTGCTGGTGGCGGATCTGGGCGGCGCCGCGGCGGGGCCCGCCGCCGAAGTCGGCGCCGGCGACGTGCGGGCGCGGATCGCGCTTTCCGCGCCGAGCACCTTCAGCGGAAACCAGCTCGCCTTTTCGCTCGACGTTCAGGTCGCCCCCGGATGGCATATCTACGGCGAGCCGCTGCCTCAGGGCGAAGGATTGACGCCGACCGCGGTCGTCTTCGACGGCGATCTCGTCTCGGCGCAAAGCCTCCAGATGCCGAAGCCAACGCCGCTGCGCTTCGCCGCGCTCAACGAGACCTATCCGGTTTACGAGGGCAACCTGCGCGCGTCGGGAACGATCAGGCTCAAGCAGAAGCTCAAGCCGGGCGAATACAAAATCGCCGGCGTCTTCAACTATCAGGAATGCAACGACTCAATCTGCAAGATGCCGCAGGCGTTGCGCTTCGAGCTGCCGATTACGATCGAGCCGATGGTTCCGGCCGCCCCAAAAACCTGAACGTCGCGTATCCTGGCAAATCGTCTAGCAGGCTGTTGACGAAAGCGTTTGATTACTCAGTTTCATAGTTCTCGGCGGTGCGGCGGCGGCGGGTTCAGAGTTGCGGTTCGGCTGCCTTCGCCGACAGCGGTCGCGAACGGAGGTCCG
>JAJZAI010000054.1 GCA_021799495.1 Deltaproteobacteria bacterium | reverse complement strand
TGCTCCCCACGCTTTCGCGTCTCAGCGTCAGCAACGATCCAGAGGGCCGCCTTCGCCGCCGGTGTTCCTCCTGATATCTACGCATTTCACCGCTACACCAGGAATTCCACCCTCCTCTATCGCGCTCCAGCCAGCTAGTTTCCGATGCACTTCCGGAGCTGAGCCCCGGGCTTTCACATCGGACTTGGCCAACCGCCTACACGCCCTTTACGCCCAGTCAATCCGAACAACGCTTGCACCCTCCGTCTTACCGCGGCTGCTGGCACGGAGTTAGCCGGTGCTTCCTTTGAGGGTACCGTCAAAGGTCCGCCGGATATTAGCCGGCGGACTTTTCTTCCCCTCCGACAGGGCTTTACGACCCGAAGGCCTTCATCACCCACGCGGCGTCGCTGCGTCAGAGTTTCCTCCATTGCGCAATATTCCTGACTGCTGCATCCCGTAGGACTCTGGGCCGTGTCTCAGTCCCAGTGTGGCTGACCATCCTCTCAGACCAGCTACCCGTCTTTGCCTTGGTGAGCCGTTACCTCGCCAACTAGCTGATAGGACGCGGACCCCTCTTCAAGTGATAGCTTGCAGGAGCAGAGGCCACCTTTTACCCCGCGAAGCGAACTCCGCGTGGTCTTATCCGGTATTAGCCCGTCTTTCGACGGGTTATCCCGGTCTCAAGGGCAGGTTGTCCACGTGTTACTCACCCGTGCGCCGGTGTACTCGCCGGGTTGCCCCAACTTTCTCCCACGACTTGCATGTCTCAGGCACGCCGCCAGCGTTCGTTCTGAGCCAGGATCAAACTCTCCATAAAAGCTCATTTATCGCTTTCGCCGCAGGCGTTCGAAAACGCCCGTCAGCGATGGACTGACCGCTGTTAAACCAAAGAATCGGCCGGGCATTGGATCTCGTCCGATCCCCCGCCGCCCGATTAAAGGCATGCGCTACTATTCAGTTTTCAAAGACCCGCGCCCTTTAGGGGCAAACGGAAAGCCTATCGCGCGCCGTTCTCGCTGTCAATCGTTCCCGCTTTTTCGCGCCATCCCGGCGCGCTTCGCGGGGCCGTTCTCATTCAGCGGATTTGCGGTTCCTTTCGCAACGAACCGGATGGGCGCGCCGACTCGGCAGTGACGAAGAAATCTGCCCGAAGCGAATTCCCAATGCAAGCGCGGACCCTCGCGAATTTCGCCCGCGGGAGAAGAAAACCCAACGGGCCCAAGCAGAAAATTAACTGAAAAAAATTTTCGCGCGCGCTTCTCCGGCGCTTTTTCACTCCCCCGCGCGCTGCCCGCCGCCGCTCGCGGCGAAGACGATCGCGCCCGCCGCGCCGATCGCGCCCGCCGCGCAAAACATCGCCGGATAGCCCGCCGCGTGCGCCAACAGCCCCAGCCCGAACGGCCCGGCGATCGCGCAGAAATCGGCGATCGACGTGTAAATCGTCGACGCCCGGCCCGACGCCCGCGGCGGCGTATTGCGAATCACCAGCGCGCTCAACGCCGGATAGGCGGCGCCGTGCCCGACTCCGCCGATCGCGGCCGCCAAATCGAGCATCGCGAAATGGCCGGTCGCGGCGACCACGCCGATTCCGACCCCAAGAATCGCGAGCGCCGGCCCCAGCAGCCGCTCCAGGCCGATTTGGTCGAAGCGGCGGGCATTGAGACGCACGCAAACCGCGACCAGCCCGTACACGGTGAAATAAATCCCGACGCTGCGAATCCCGCGCGCGTACGCGAACGGCGCGATAAAATTCGGCCGCGCCGAAATCGCCAGCGAAAACGCGACCGTCGCGATCCAAAGCGGCGCCAACGCGCGATCGGCCAGCAGCTCGCCGTAGCCCGCCGCGGGCGTCCCCGCGGCGCCATCCGGCGCCATTTCGGCGTTCGGATCGGACCCGGCCGCCGGATCGTCCGGCGCGACCAGCGCGACCAGCGCGGCGGCCGCCAGCGTAATCGCCGCAGCGCTCAAAAACAGGCCGCTGAAGCCGTAAAAATGCACGATTAGCTCGCCAAGGAGCGCGCCGAACGACGCCGGCCCCTGCCCGCTCAGACTGAAAATCGCCATCGCCTCGCCGGCGCGGGCGGGCGGCAGCAACGGATAGACCATCGTAAACAGCGCGACCCGCACCGCGCCGTTCACGACGCCGTTGAATGCGACCGCAGCATAAAGCGGCCAGCCCAGCGACGCGATTGGCAAATACAGGCAATTTCCGATCGCGAGCAGCGCCAGAAACCACATCGCCGTCCAGCGCCGCCCCCGTCGTTCGATCGCCGCCGACGCCGCCGGTCGCATCACCAGCGCGCCGCAGCCCGCAGTCGCCGCCAGCACGCCGATCGTCGAGGCGCCGCCGCCCATGCCGACCACGAAAACCGGGAACAATACGAGTAAATTAGTCGCCGTATTGAGCGCAGAAGTGGCGATAAACACCAGCCAGAAATCGCGCGTGTAAACGCGCTCGCCAGCGCTTTCCGAGGACGCGCCAGACGGCGCCGCACCGCTGATTTCCGATGGATTTTCCGCCATGCGATCGCCGCGGCCCGGGGCGCCAAATCATGGCCGGAGGCGCCCGCACGCGCCGCGAACGCGGCCCAGCATAACGGCGCCACCCGCTCGGCGGAAGCGCCGCGCCACGCCCGGCCGTTACGGCGCCGGCGACATCGACGCCGGCGGCGCCACGCGATGCGCCTGCTGGCGATGCGCCGCCGGATGGCGTCGGCGATGCCGCCGGCCGGCCGCGAGCATCTCCATCCGCACGATCGCGCACGCCATCACGACCGCCAGCGCCATCCCCGCCACCGCCCGCCAAAAGCCGCGCCGCGCGTACCATGGCGGCTCCGCGCCGGCGCCGCGCGCCGCCGCGAACGGCGGATTCGGGATTCGCGTCGCGTCGTCCATGATGCGATTAATCCGGAAGTATGTACTTGACGCAAAGCATGGTCAATTAAGCAATCAGCTTCGGCGTCAGCGGTTCTTCTTCTCATTCGCTTTCGGCCAGCCGTCAGCGGGTTTTGGTTTGCGAAGCGCCCTTTTCACCGCGCTTTTCCAGTCGCCCTCGATTCTCAGCGATTCGGGTTGCGGGCCTGGGCTGGACGGTTTCCGATTTTTCTTTTCTCTACGCATTGAATAGGCCGCGCGCCGATGGTCTAATATCTACGCAATTCATAGAGCACAAGGGTGACCGAAATCGGAACCCGCACGGTTTCTCGCACAGCCCAGTATGGCGTGCAACCGGGCGGGTTTTTGTTTTTCGGGGCGGAAAAGAAATTTCGGGCCGGTCAAGATTCCGGCCCGGCGAACCAAAAGGAGGACTGAGAATGCCGCCGCCTGAACGATAGCGCCGCTCGCCACGAACCGAGCCAATCTGCGAGCGGCTTGCCCTTGGGTTGGGCTGAGGGATGGGAATCGTAAGTTCCCATCCCCAGCGGGCAAACAATCCGAACAACCGGCGTGTGGCGGAAACGGTAGACGCGCTGGACCTGGAATCCAGTGGGCCGCCTGTGACTAGGCACCGGCCCGTGCGGGTTCGATCCCCGCCACGCCGACCATATTAGACCGCAGTCCGCTCATCAGGCAACCTTGGGCGCTGGCTCGCGATAGCGCAGCCGCTTGCCGTCGGCGTTCCTGATGGCCGACGCGACGCGGGCGCCGTCTTCCATCCCACGCCGGTTCCAGCGGAAATCGAATTCGGCGATGTAGCGATGAAGATGCTTGCGGCTGACGTTGTGGAACGTCCCATAGATGCCGCGCTTCAAGAGCGCGAACGCGCTTTCGACAGTGTTGCTGTGCGTCCCGTCCGGCTTGGCGTATTCGCCGCGCCGATGATCGGTCATGCCGTGACGCGCAAATGGCTTGCCGAGGGTGTAACGGTAAATCGGCGAACTGTCGGTCATCAGATGGGAATCCAGCCGGACGTTATCGCGAAGGATTTTGCCGACGTTGTTCGCGGTCACGTCCGCCGTCACGAACGAGCGAATCTGGCCGTCGCGCTGAACAACGGATACGACCGGCGTCTTGCGCGTTTTCAGCCAGCCCTTCTGCGGCCCTTTCCCGGACTGCTTGTTGCGCGGCTTGCCGCCAACATAGGTTTCGTCCGCCTCCACGATGCCGCCCAGCTTCGGCTGGCCGGAATAATCCTCCGTCATCGCCCAGCGGATACGATGCATCAGGAAGAGCGCGGATTTATAGGTCAAGCCGGTCTGGCGCTGAATCTGCTTGGCTGACACGCCTTTCTTGCTCGCGCAAGCCGCCCAAAAGGCGTAGCACCAATGGCGCAACGGAATCGGCGAATCCTCATACACCGTCCCGACGCGGACGGTGTACTGTTTGCCGCAGCCCTTGCAGCGCCAAAGGAACCGCTTGTTGCGCTGGCCGCTCTTGCGATCCTTCATCTGGTAAACGTCGGTGTCTCCGCAATGCGGGCAGCAGGGGCCGGTCACGCCCCAGCGTTGCTCTTCGAGGAATTCGACCGCCGCCGTTTCGTCCGAGCACGCCAATGGCAGCTTCGCGACGATCCGCGACTTGTTGGAAGCGACCTTTCCTTGCCCTTTCGCCACGACTCCAATCTAACGCATCTTTATATTTGAGTCAAGTACAAAGATGCTCGTCACGATTTGGGCGAGTCGCGGCCCAAGAGCCGGTTGATCTCGGCGGCGATTTCCTGTAGTTTAAAAAGTTGCTTTTCCAGATCAGTCTGAGCGGCCTTAATTTTCGCGATCGCGCAATCCAGAAAGCCTTCCAACGCTTGAATGTCCAAATGTTCTGCGTTTTTTTGTATTTCAGCCGACGCCTGATTAAAGGCGTGACGAGATTCTTCGATTGCGCGCTGGCTGGCTTCGAATCGCGGACCCAACTGCGCAATTTTATCTGCCTTCTTCGTCGCCATTTCAGCCTCATTCGGCCCTAGAGCCGTCAGTTCGATAATCTGTTTTTCGATCTTGCATACATCAAGAAAAACGCGCTCGCTCAGCGCCTTCAACAATGGCAATTGCGAGACGCAATAGGTGAACTTTTCCTTGCAGACGGCGAGTTTGGCGACCATTTCTGCGTTGTCCATACGCCGAAACGTAGGTCGCTCGTACCATTCGCGTCAATCTGGCGCGCTGAAGCCGCATCCGGTTCCATTTGCGTCAAGTACATACTTCCGGATTCTTCGCTGCGCTCAGAATGACAAATGAGCCAGCGGCGTGTCGCTTCCCACGGATGGCGGGAATCACGGATCGCGCTGGCGTTCGCGCTCGCTCCATGGGCGGGAATTGTTCTGCGCCGCGACGGCGGAGGCGGCCGACGGCGGCAGCGGCTTGACGATTACTTCGCCGATCATCTCGTCCGCCTCGTGCGACCAGCAGAAATAACGATAATCGCCCGGTTTCGTGAACGTGTGCCGATACGTCCCGCCCGGCATCACGTTGCCCGAACTGAATGGTTTGACCCCTCGCGGCAGGGCGACGTCGCCCGGATGGTCGGCCTTGGAGGGATCGTCAACGACGGAATGGCTGACGTCGCTGAAGTTGCGCCATTCGATCGTCTGCCCGGCGGTGATTTCCACCGTGTCCGGCGAATACATCGGCATCTCGTCCTGCATCTTGACGATCACGGTGGGACCGGAGACTGGCGGCGGCGCGAGATGCGACTGCGGCTCCAGCGACGCGCTCTGGTTGGCGGCGGAATCGCCGAGCGGATTGGCGCGAACGATCGGGGGTGAAATCAGAATGGGCGAGAGGACGGCGACCGCAAGCAGAACCGTCCGCGCGCCAACGCCGGGTCCCCCGTCGGAGTTGATCGCGAGTAAAGGCACAACTGGGGTTACTATGCAAAATCAGCGCCCCATGCGCAATGAAACAATCGATGCTGGTCCAAACCGGGCGAAAGCCCGCGAAACCCGCCATTATTCCGGGCCGTTGGAGACCCGCAAAAACCCGCCGGGGTCGCGGTCAGGCAAGGCCGGGTAGCCGCTTTGCCGCGGCGTCCGCACCAATCCGTCATCCGTCCTCAGGCGGTAAGCTTGCGCTTCAGAATTTCGTTGACGACCCTGGGATTGCCCTTGCCGCCCATCGCCTTCATCACTTGCCCGACGAAGAAGCCGAAGAGCTTGTCGCGGCCGCCGCGATATTCGGCGACTTTGGCGGCCTCGGCGGCGATCACCTTGTCGCAGGCGGCGGCGATCGCGCTTTCGTCGGAGACCTGCGCCAGGCCGAGTTCGGCTACGGTCGCGTCCGCGCCCTTGCCCGACTTGCACATTGCGGCGAACGCGGTCTTGGCGGCGTTGAGGCTGATCGCGCCGGTCTCGACCAGCTTGAGCAGCTCGCCCGATTCGATCGCGAGCGGCGCCGCGTCGGCGAGCGGGCGGGCGGTTTCGTTGATCGCGCGCAGCACTTCGGTCATCACCCAGTTCGCGGCGGTGCGATGGTTTTTCAGGCCGGTCGCGAGCATCGTTTCGAAATATGCGGCGAGGTCGCGATCCTGCGTCAGCACGGCCGCTTCGTAGGCGGTCAGGCCGAGGTCGCGGACGAAGCGGGCGCGCTGATCGGCGGGCAGCTCCGGCATCGAGGTCTTGATCGCCTCGACCACGTCCGGCGTGACGCGCAGCGGCGGCAGGTCGGGTTCGGGGAAGTAGCGATAGTCGTTGGCGAATTCCTTCGAGCGCATCGGGCGCGTCATTTCGCGCACGGGGTCCCAGAGATGGGTTTCCTGGGCGACGCGGCCGCCGGATTCGAGGATGTCGATCTGGCGGGCGACCTCGTGCTCGATCGCTTTTTCGACGAAGCGGAAGGAGTTGAGGTTCTTGATTTCGGTCTTGACGCCGAACTCGGACGCGCCGCGCTTGCGCACCGAGACGTTGACGTCGCAGCGCAGGCCGCCTTCCTCCATCTTGCCGTCGGAGGCCTCGATATAACGCAGGATCGAGCGCAACTCGCGCAGGTAGGCGCCGGCTTCCTCGGCCGAACGGATATCGGGTTCGCTGACGATTTCGACCAGCGGCACGCCTGAACGATTGAAATCGACGAGGCTCGCGCCGGACTCGTGGATATTCTTGCCGGCGTCCTCTTCCATGTGGATACGCGTCAGGCGGATACGGCGCGCTTCGGTGCCCTCGCTCTGGGCGGGCAGCTCGATATAGCCGCCCTTGCATAGCGGCAGTTCGTACTGGCTGATCTGATAGCCCTTGGGCAAATCAGGATAAAAATAGCTTTTGCGGGCAAAGATCGATTCCGGGGCGATCTCGCAATGAGCGGCGAGGCCGGTGCGAATCGCCAGTTCGACCGCATGCCGGTTGAGCACCGGCAACACGCCCGGCATCCCCATGCATACCGGACAGACGTTTTCATTTGGACCGGCGCCGAACCCGGCGGAGCATCCGCAGAACAGCTTCGACCGGGTCATCAGATGGGTATGCACTTCGAGGCCGATAATCGCTTCGTATGCGTTGTCGGGCATCTGTTAATCCTCGTTATACCTTGCCATGACAGGAGGGCCGGGGGATGCGCTAAAGAATCGCGGCGCGCCGTTTGACCGCGCCGGTGCGTTCGAAGGCGTCGCCGGCGCGCAGAATCGTCTCCTCGGCGAAGGGCTCGCCGATTAGCTGCAGGCCTATCGGCAGGCCGTCGCGATCGAAGCCGCAGGGAATCGAAAGGCCGGGCAATCCGGCCAGATTGACCGAAATCGTAAAGATATCCGACAGGTACATCTGGAGCGGATCGGCCATCTTTTCGCCGATTTTGAAGGCGGTGGTCGGCGCGACCGGCGTGGCGATAACGTCGCAGCGTTCGAAGGCGCGATCGAAGTCGCCGCGGATCAGCGTGCGGACCTTCTGGCCCTTGAGATAGTAGGCGTCGTAATAGCCGGCGGAAAGCACGAAAGTGCCGAGCATGATGCGGCGTTTGACCTCGGCGCCGAAGCCGGCCGCGCGGGTGCGGTTGTAAAGCTCGCCGGTGTTGTCGGCATCGACGCGCAGTCCGTAGCGGATTCCGTCGTAGCGGGCGAGATTGGCGCTGGCCTCGGCGGTGGCGACGATATAATAGGCGGCGATCGCGTATTCCGTATGCGGCAGCGATATTTCGACCAATTTCGCGCCGAGCCGTTCGTAGCTTGCCAGCGCGTCGCGGATCGCGGTTTCGACCTGCGGTTCCATCCCGGCGACGAAATACTCTTTGGGCACGCCGATCCGCATCCCGCGCACGTCGCCGGTCAGCGCCGATTCGTAGTCGGGAACCGGCCGGGCCGAGCAGGTCGAGTCATGAGGATCATGCCCGGCGAGCGTGCGCAGCAGAATCGCGGCGTCGCGGACGGTCTTGGCGAAGGGACCCACCTGGTCGAGCGACGAGGCGTAGGCGATTACGCCATAGCGGCTGACGCGGCTGTAGGTCGGCTTGATTCCGGCGACGCCGCAAAAGGCGGCGGGCAGCCGGATCGAGCCGCCGGTGTCGGTGCCGAGCGCGCCAAGGCATTCGTCGGCCGCGACCGCGGCGGCCGAGCCGCCCGACGATCCCCCGGGCACCCGCTCGACATTATGCGGATTGCGGGTCACGCCGAAGGCGGAGTTTTCAGTTGACGAGCCCATCGCGAACTCGTCCATGTTGGCTTTGCCGATAAACACGGCGCCGGCCTCGCGCAGGCGCGCGATTACGGTCGCGTCGAACGGCGGAACGAAATTCTCCAGCATTTTCGACGCGCAGGTCGTGCGCACGCCTCGGGTCGCGTAGATATCCTTGATCGCGAGCGGAATACCACAGAGCGCGGGAGCGTCGCCCGCGGCCAGCCGCCGATCGGCCGCCGCGGCCTGTTCGAGCGCCTCGCGCGCGCAGACCGTGATGAACGCGTTGATTTTGGGATCGACCAGCTTGATTTGCTCAAGGCAGGCGCGGGTCAGCTCGAGCGCCGAAAACTCGCGCCGGGCAAGGCCGTCGCGCGCCTCGGCGATCGTCATGCGGTTAAGTTCGGAGGTCATCGGTGATGCGGAATTCCTGGGCTTGGCGGCGCGGCGCCGGGGCCGCGTCCGGATGCGCCGCCGCGGCGTGGTTATTCGATTATGCGCGGCACCTTGAACAAGTGGCCGGCGCGTGCGGGCGCATTGGCCAGCATCGCCTCCGGATCGGGCCGGTTGGCGACGACGTCCTCGCGCATCGGCGCGCCCGCTTCGCCAACCTGCGCGGTGGGCGCGACGGCGCTCGTGTCGAGGCGGTTGAGCTGATCGATATATTGAAGAATCTCGCTCAGGTTCGCCTGCAGAGCGGCCTCGTCGGCGGCGGAAAGCTCAAGCCGGGCGAGGCGGGCGACATGGCGCACCTGTTCAACGCTGATTTTGCTGTCGGCCATAACGGAAAGCCGCATCCCGGGCGGCCCGATCGAATTTATCATCCGCGAACCGCCCTGTCATGGCGGCGGCCCGCGGCTATCAGGGTTACGGCAGGGTGTTGGGCGGCGTCAGGCACCATGCCGATTGGGGATTGAGCACCGCGTCTCCGCCGACGGTCGCCCGCGCTTGCCACGCCGCCACCTGAACATTGTAGGTGTCGGCATTGAAGGTCTGGAACGTGAGCGGAAAGCTCGCGGCCGTCTGCCCCGCCGGAATCGTGACGCTCAGCGGCGGATTGCCGTTGTCGAGCACGCTGTTGCCGGGATTGAACGAGGTGGTGTTGCCCTGACAGGCTTGATTCGGCGGCAGCGTGAGCATCTGCTGGCGCGGCTGGATCACATAACTGAGATTGACGCGGGTTCCGCCGCTTGGTGCGGGCTGCGTGAGCGCAACGGTTCCGGTGACGGTGGCGTACGGCCGGCCCTTGCGCTGACTGAACTGTCCGAAGGTCAAGGTCCACGGCGCCGCGACCTGGGTCTGATCCGCGATTCTCAGGCCGGGCGGCTGCAGTCCGGGCGCGGTGAAATTCAGGTTGATGACCTGGTAGAAATTCGACCGGCCGTAACCCGTAAAAACCCCATCTGGCGCGAAAAAAAGAATTCCTCCTCGCAACTCGAGCATCTCGCCCGAATAGACCAGCGCGCTGCTGATGAATTGCAGCTGGTCGGGCGGAATCAATTGGCCGGAACTCGTGGTCCATACGGTTTCCGATTGATTGGTCATCGCGCTTTTCTGCAACTGATTCAGGGTGGGAAACCGGTTGGAGGGCGGCCAATAATCGAACGGCGCGCGAAGCTGGTTCGCGATCTGATTATTATTCGGCGGCAGAGCCAGCAAATCATCGCTCAGATTCGCGGTCGTCAGGTCGCTGCCGCCATAGGCGACGAAATTGTATTGCGCGGCGTTGTCGGGAATATCGACGTTCGAGGAACTTTCCCAATCGCAGAACGAAATCGTGCTCGCTTCGCCCCACGTCCACGAACTGCTCCACGACGCGCCGACCGTGCCGACTCCGTTGCCGTTCTGAATTCCGCCGGTTACGGAAAGGCCGACCGTTTCGGTGTGGGATTGCGAGGTCGTAAGCGTATTCACGCCGTTGGCGGCCTGCGGCAGGTTCTCAGTGACGCCAAGCGCCAGATTGCTGTCCGAGGGGTCGCTCAATTGCGTCGCGAGGGTGAAGGCGTCGTTGAAACCGAGAGTCGAATAGACCGGCCATGAGCCGTTCCAGTTCGAGCCTGGAATCGCGTATTGGCTTGTCACCAGATCGGTGGCGAGCGGGCTTGGCGGACTGACCAGCAGATACTGGCGCGCGATAATCTCGTGCTGGAAATTCTGCGGCGAATCGCCCTTCAGAATGGCGTAGAGCCGCGTATAAAAAGTTCCGCTGAATTCGGTGCTGAAGTTGGGCGGCTGCGTGCCGCTGGGTCCCCACGCGGTCCCGTACGGCGGCGGCTGATTGTTCAGGACGGAGCTTTGCACAATCCGGATCGGATCCACTTTCGCGAACGAAAGCACCATCTGGCCCGGCCCGCCCTGCGCCGGTGGAATATCGCCGAGACTGGAGGCGAGCGTCCGATTCAGTGTCGCAAGCCATTGCCGGGTTTCGGCGTTCAATTCCTCAGGCGTGGGATTCACCAGGATCGGCGGCGTCGCCGCAGGATTCGAGCCGGACGGCGGCGGAGGCGCGGGTTGCGCGTCGGGCGCGGCGGCGATTTCGAGCGGAAAATCAATTTCCACGAGATCGCTTGCCAGCCGGTGCGGCTGCCGGCGCATCACGAAGGCGACCGCCGGCGAGACCGTCGGAAGCTGGTCGCCATACGCCCATACGGAGTCAGCGAGGCCGCTGACGAGATGGCTTTCGGTGGCGTTGAGAATAATCACCGGCTTGCCGGCGTTGACGAAATCCGCGACTCCGGGATTGCTTTGCAACTGCCCCGGCAACGTATTGTCGCCGTCGAAAACGATCATCGAATAATTGCTGGGATCTTCGGCGCCTGTTCCGGAAGCCGCTCCGTAGCGGTTCTTGAGCGCGTCGAAGACGGTTCCCGCGGCCGGACCGACCACCAATGCCGGTCCCGCTTGCGGCGCGCGCGCCGGCGGCGTCGAAGAGTTGGAATCGCCGCCGCATCCGGCGCCAAAACTTATCAAACCGGCAAAAACGATCAGTTCAACGCATCGCCAAATGCGCTTCGCTTCTCGCCGCATGAGTATCGATCAACCTCCCGAATCCATCGCGCGCGCCTGATCGAAGACCGCCGCCGCGATTTCGGAACGATTCCGCCGCGCCGATCATGTCCAAAACAGCCCGCAAATCCGGAATTTATACAAGTTTGAATCAATTTTGTCTAACTACAAATAGTAGAAAGATCCAATATTAAAATATAATTTGCTCTAAACTATTATAAACCTTAAATTATCCGATTTAAGAATTCATTAGCATTTTTTTGCGCGGGACGGGCCATGATATCATTGTCTGAGTCGCGGTCGCGGCCCGTAGCGAACCCGGAAGCCCAAGATCGGCGCCGCATGGACGGGGCGGCTTTGCGGATGGAATAATGATTTTTGACCGAATCGCGGCGGCGCTCGGAAATTGCCGCGCCGCGGCGGGCGACTGGCTCGACCGCTGGTACGAGGAGCTGCCATGGCGCGCGCGAGTCGCGCTGGGACGGCGCGGCGAGCAGATCGCGGCGCGCTATCTGCGGCGGCGCGGATGGCGCGTAATCGGTCGTAATTTCGCGGCGGCGGGCGCGGAAATCGATCTGATCGCGCTCGATCGTGCGATTCTGGTCTTTGTCGAGGTGAAGACCCGGATCAACGGCGAAACGTGGACGCCGGCCGCGGCGGTTGACGCGCGCAAACGCGAGCGGATTCGGCGCGCGGCCAGCGTGTACCTGCGCCGCCATCGGGCGGATAATCGTCCGGTCCGGTTCGACGTGATCGCGATTTCCGGCGCGGGCCGCGCGCGGCGAATAGAATTATTGAAGGATAGTTTCTGAATGCTCGATATAAGGCTGATTCGTGAGCGAAGCGATTGGGTCAAGGCCGAACTGGCCAAGGCCGGCGTCGATCCGGCCGAAATCGACCAGTTGCTCGAAGTGGATGCGGCGCGGCGGCGGCTGCAGGGCCGGCTCGACGAGATGCGCGCCCGCCGCACCCGCGAATCGAAAGAATTGGGCCGGCTCGGCGCCGAAGAGCGCGAGGCGCGGCGCGCGGAGATGCGCGCGCTGGGCGATGAAATCGGCGCCGGCGAACGGGAACTGGCGGCGCTGGAGGAGCAATATCGCCAGCGGATGCTTTCGATCCGCAATCTGCCGCGCCCGTACGTGCCGGTTGGATCAAGCGAAGCCGACAACAAAATCGTGCGCGGCGAGGGCGAGCCGCCCAAATTCAGTTTCGCTCCAAAACCCCATTGGGAGCTTGGCGAAGGGCTCGGCATTATCGATTTCGACCGCGGCGTGAAACTCGCGGGGACGCGTTTTTACGTGCTGGTTGGACTGGGCGCGCGGCTGGAGCGGGCGCTGATTTCGTTCATGCTCGACCTGAAGACGCGCGAGCAGGGCTATGTTGAAATCGCGCCGCCGCTGATGGTCAACACGGCGACGGCGACCAGCACCGGCCATCTGCCGAAAAACGCCGACACGATGTACCGCGATATCGAGGAGGACTTCTGGTTCATCCCGACCGCCGAGCTACCGCTGACCAGCATGTATCGCGACGAAACGCTCGAAGCCGAGCGCCTGCCGATCTGCCTGACCGCATACACGCCCTGTTTCCGGCGCGAAAAAATGTCGGCCGGACGCGACGTGCGCGGAATCAAGCGGGGCCATCAGTTCGACAAGGTCGAGATGGTCAAGCTGGTGCGGCCGGAAACCTCGGATGCCGAGCTTGACGCGCTGGTGGAGAACGCCTGTGAAATCTGCCGGCGCTTGGAGATTCCATTCCGCGTGGTTCAGTTATGCACGGCGGATTTAAGTTTCGCGAGCGCCGCGACCTACGATATCGAGATGTGGGCGCCGGGGCTGGGCGAATGGCTTGAAGTCAGCTCCTGCTCCAACTGCACGGACTTCCAGATGCGGCGCGCGAATATCCGTTATCGGCCGTCCAAAGGGGCCAAGGCGGAATTTCTGCATGCGCTGAACGGATCGGGCCTGGGCTTGCCGCGGACCCTGATCGCGGTGCTGGAGAATTACCAGCAGGCCGACGGCAGCGTGGTGATTCCGGACGTGCTTAGACCTTATATGGGCGGTGTGGAAGTAATCAAAGCGTCCTGAATTGTCCGATTTGACCATTCTCTTTCATTCAGCCGCATAGGTGCGCGACGATATTGATTAATCGCGCGTTGGCGCTGGTTTAACACGCTCGTAACATTTGAGGATTATGCTTGAGGCAGGAAGTGGAGCGGCGCTGCTGGGCGTAACCTGATTGCATCACCGAAACCGTTCTCATCTTGGCTGAATTAGCGAATACAGTGGCTGAAGAAGCCGCCGTGGCGGCGCGGATGCCGCGCGTAAAAACGCGCGGTTTCGGCGTGCGCGCGGTGGGCGACCGCATTTTCAACCTGACGACGCTCGCGATGGCGCTGGTGATCCTGGCGTTGCTGGCCGGATTGACGGCCGAGCTTTTCCGCCATGCGCTGCCCTCGATCAAGGCTTTCGGATTTGGCTTTCTGACCAGCACCGACTGGGATCCGACGACCGATCAGTACGGCGCGTTGCCCTTCATATACGGCACCGCGGTGTCGTCGGCGCTGGCGCTGCTGATCGCCGTGCCGCTCGCGCTCGGCGTGGCGCTGTGCCTGAGCGAGATGGCGCCGGCATGGCTGAGCCGCAAAATCGGCTTCATGGTCGAATTGCTGGCCGCGATTCCGAGCGTGGTTTACGGCCTGTGGGGAATCTTCGTCGCCGGGCCGTGGCTGCGCGACCATCTGGATCCCCTGCTTGCGAAATATCTCGGCTTTTTGCCGCTGTTCCAGGGGCCGCAGGTCTCGGTCAGCATGCTCACCGCCAGCGTGATTCTGGCGATTATGGTCCTGCCCTATATTTCGGCGGTCTGCACCGACGTCTTCCGCGCGGTGCCGCGCTCGCAGCGCGAAGCGGCGCTGGCGCTCGGCGCGACCAAGTGGGAGATGGTCAGGATAGCGGTGCTGCCGTACGGCGTTTCCGGCATTATCGGCGCGATAATCCTCGGACTGGGCCGCGCGCTGGGCGAAACGATCGCCGTGGCGATGGTGATTGGCAACAGTCCGCAAATTTCCGCATCATTGTTCATGCCGTCGGCGACGCTGGCGAGCGTAATCGCCAATGAGTTTGTCGAGGCGACCTCGACGCTGAATCTCGCGGCGCTGGTCGAATTGGGGCTGGTGCTGCTGGTGCTCGGACTGGGGCTGAATATAGCGGCGCGCCTGATGGTCTATGGCGCGACCCAACGGCGATTCCAGAAACCCGCATGACGCTGACAAAATCCGCGCATTCCCGGCGCCAGCTCTTCCGCAAGCTCAAGAGCGACGTGATGGTCGGCCTGACCGTGCTCGCAACCGCGCTCGCGCTCGTACCGCTGTTTCTGGTGCTGGGCTACCTGGTCAGCAAAGGCGCCACGAGCGTCAACTGGAGTTTCTTCACCCGGATGCCCGCACCGGTCGGCCAGTCCGGCGGCGGAATGGCCAACGCGATCGTCGGCACCTTCGAGCTGGTCGGCCTGGCCTGCGCGCTCGGCGTGCCGATCGGCGTCGCCGCGGGAATTTATCTTGCAGAAAATCGCGGCGGCGCGCTGGCGCAGGCGATCCGCTTTTCGGCGGACGTGATGATGGGCGTGCCGTCGATCGTGGTGGGAATTTTCTGCTACGCGACCGTGGTGCGGCCGTTCGGCGGATTTTCAACGCTGGCGGGCGCGATCGCGCTCGCCGTGATTATGGTGCCGCTGGTGACGCGCACGGCTGAGGAGATGATCCTGCTGGTGCCGCACGAATTGCGCGAGGCCGCGCTCGCGCTGGGCGTGCCGCGCTGGCGCACCAGCCTGCTGATCGTGGCGCGGACGGCGGCGAGCGGAATCGCGACCGGCGTGATTCTGGCGATCGCGCGGGTCGCCGGCGAGACCGCGCCGCTGCTGTTCACCGCGTTCGGGAACCGCTTCTGGTCAACCTCGCTGTTGCAGCCGATATCCTCGCTCACCATGCAGGTCTATACCTATGCCATATCGCCGTTCGCCGACTGGCAGCGGCAGGCGTGGGCGGGCGCGCTGGTGCTGACCGCGATCGTGCTGGCGCTCGAAATCGGGGTGCGCTGGCTGACGCGCGGCGATGCGCAGGTCGCGCGGTAGGTTATGGCCGACAACAAGATGTCCACGCGCGATTTGCGCGCGTTTTTCCATAAGGTTGAGGCATTGCATGGCGTTACGCTCGGTTTCGCCGGCAATCGGGTGACGGCGATTATCGGACCGTCGGGGTGCGGCAAATCGACGCTGGTGCGATGCCTCAACCGTATGCACGAAGTCGTGCCGGGCGCGGCCTGCACCGGCCAGGTGCTGCTCGACGGCGAGGATATTTATGCGCCGGCGATCGATCCGGTGCAGGTGCGGCGGCGGGTCGGAATGGTGTTTCAGAAGCCCACGCCGTTTCCGACCATGTCGATCGAGGACAACGTCGCCGCGGGCCTCAAGCTCAACGGGATCGCGGTTTCGCGCGCGGAAAGGGATAGAATGGTCGAGGAGAGCCTGCGCCGCGCCGCATTGTGGGACGAAGTCAAGGATCGCCTCAAACGGCCGGGCGCAAGCCTCTCGGGCGGCCAGCAGCAGCGGCTGTGCGTCGCGCGGGCGCTCGCGGTCGAGCCCGAAGTGCTGCTGATGGACGAGCCGTGCTCGGCGCTCGATCCGATTTCGACCGCGCGAATCGAGGAGCTGCTGCTCGAATTGAAGGAGAATTTCACGATTATAATCGTGACCCACAACATGCAGCAGGCGGCGCGCTGCTCGGATTTCACCGCGTTCCTGTACGCCGGAGATCTGATCGAGTTCGGCGAAACCAAGCAGATTTTCACCACTCCCGCGCGGCGCGAGACCGAGGATTACATAACCGGGCGCTTCGGCTGAGTTCGGAGATTCTGGCCATGGACAATTCCCTGCCGCAACATACCAATCGCCAGTATGAAGAAGAACTGCGCGGATTGCGCTCGGGCCTGCTCAAGATGGGCGGCGTGGTCGAACGGCAAATCGCCGACGCGATCGAGTCGCTGGTCGAACGCAACACCGGCCAGGCGCGCGAGACGCTCGAACGCGACGCCGAAGTGAACCGGATGGACACCGAGATGGACGAGCGCTGCATCCGCCTGCTCGCGCTCCATCAGCCGGCCGCCAGCGACCTGCGCTTTATCACGACCGGGCTGAAAATCACGACCGATCTGGAACGGATCGGCGACAACGCCGTCAATATCTGCGAGCGCGCGATCGAGCTGAACGAGGAGCCGCAGCTCAAGCCGTATATCGATATTCCGCGGATGGCCGAAATCGCGCAGACGATGGTCAAGGACAGCCTCGACGCCTTCATGCGCGACGACACCACGCTGGCGCAGGAAGTGATCGAGCGCGACGACGAGGTCGACCGGCTCAATTACCAGATTTACCGGGAGCTGCTGAGCTACATGGCCGAGGATCCGCAAACGATTCCGCGCGCGACGCGGATTCTGTTCGTGTCGAAATACCTCGAGCGGATCGCGGACCATGCGACGAATATCGCCGAGATGGTCGTGTATATGGTCAAAGGCAGCACAATCCGGCACATGGAAAAGAAGAAGGCATGAATCCCCAAACGGCCGAGGTTAACCGGGCGCGTCCGCGCCAGAAGGTCCTCGTCGTCGAGGACGAAAACGATATCCGCGAACTGCTGCGCTTCAATCTTGCGCAGGAAGGCTTCGTGGTCGAAGAGGCGGGCGACGGCGCCGAGGCGCTCGACCGCGTGACGCGGCGCGCGCCCGACCTGATGGTGCTCGACCTGATGCTGCCGCGCATGTCGGGGCTCGAACTGTGCCGGCGGATGCGCGCGAATCCGGATACCGCGCGCCTGCCCATCCTGATCGTCACCGCCAAGGGCGCGGAGGTCGATCGCGTGCTCGGCCTGGAGATGGGCGCCGACGATTACGTCGTCAAGCCATTCAGTCCGCGCGAAGTCGTGGCGCGGGTGAAAGCGCTGCTGCGGCGCGCCAATCCGGCCGGCGAAACGGTGGAGGGGCCGTCGCTTTTCGACCGCGGCAGGCTGCGGATCGATTTCGCCGCCTATGAAGTCTTCGTCGACGGCGCGCGCAAGGATCTGGCTTTGCGCGAGTTCGAACTGCTGCGCTTTTTCGTGCAGCATCCGCTGCGCGTGTACAGCCGCGAGCAACTGCTTGATCTGGTGTGGGGACGCGATACTTTCGTCGAGCCGCGCACCGTCGACGTGCATGTGCGCCGCCTGCGCCAGCAGATCGAACGCGACGATGCGCGTCCCGAACTGATTCTCACCGTGCGCAGCGTCGGCTACCGATTCAATCCGGAGGCGCTGGAGCAAGGCCTCTGAAAGGCCGTCTTGCCGCGATCGTGATCGTCAGCGTCGCGCCGCCGGCGGCGGCGCTGGCCTGGTTTGCGGCCCACTGCGGCGGCGCCGCGCCGCTCTGGGCCGCGGCGGCGATCGCGTGCGGGCTGGTCTGCGGCGCCGCGGTGGCGATCGGCGGCGAGCGCTGGATCGGCCGGCGCGCCGAACGGCTCGAAGAAATCGCCGGCGCGCTGGCGCGCCGCGCCGCGCCCTCGCATCTGACGTCCGCCAGCGGCGACCCGCTGTCCGGCGCCGAGCGCCGGCTGCTCGCCGCGGCGGACGTGATGGCCGATGCGCTGAGCGTCCTTGAAGCGGAGCGCGAGGAATTCGAGGCGATTCTGCGCGGGATGAGCGAGGCGGTCGTGGTCACCGGTCCGCGCGGCGAAGTGGTGATGATGAACGGCGCGGCGCGGCGCGTGTTCGGACTTGCCGCCGACAGCGATTACCGTGGCCGCGATTTTGTCGAACTTTGCCGCGACCCGCGCCTTCAGGATTTTGTCGGCCGTGCCACCGCGTCGGCGCAGGGCGAACCGCTGACCGGGGAAATCCAGATCCAGTCGCCCGCGCCGCGCCATCTTGAGGTCAGCGCGGCGCCGCTTCGGCAGGCCGGCCGCGGCGCGGCCGCGCATGTGATGGTCTTTCACGACGTCTCGCGGCTGAAAGCCTTCGAGACCGCGCGCGCGGATTTTATCGCCAATCTGACCCACGAATTGCGCACGCCGCTGAGCGCGATCCGCGGCTACGCCGAGACGCTGGCGGGCGGCGTGGACGATCCCGCCATGCAGCGCCGCTTCCTTTCGATTATCGAACGCCAATCGCGCCGCTTGGCCCGATTGCTCGACGACCTGGTCTCGCTGTCCGATCTCGAACGCGGACTTACTCCGCTCGATTTGAAGCCGCTCGATCCGAGAGGCGTGCTCGAGGATAGCGCGGAATTGATGCGCGATCAGGCGGAGCGGCGCGGCGTGACGCTGGAGATTCGCGGCGCGGCGGAGCTTCCCGCGGTGCTGGCCGACGCCGACCGTATCCATCAGGTGATCGTCAACCTGCTCGATAACGCCGTCAAATATACTCCGCGCGGAGGATCGGTCACGCTCGAAGCGCGATCCGCGGCGATGGCCGGCAACGCGGCGCGGGGCGTCGAGTTGATTGTCGCCGACACCGGCGAGGGCATTCCGGCGGCGGATATTCCCCGGCTTACGGAGCGATTTTACCGGGTCGATCGGGCGCGCTCGCGCGAACTCGGCGGCACGGGATTGGGCCTCGCGATCGTAAAGCATATCGTGCAGCTTCATCGCGGCGCGATGAAAATCGAAAGCCGGTTGCGCGAGGGCACGACGGTCACGATTTGGCTGCCGGCGAGCGACGCTTCCGCGGCGGCCTGAGCGTTCGTCCGGCGGAACCGCGGCGGGGGTGGGGGCGGCTTGCGGCGGGCGCGGGGATGTGGAGAATAGAGTGTTCCACGCGCGCGCCCTTAGCTCAGCGGATTAGAGCAACAGACTACGGATCTGTGGGTCGGGGGTTCAAATCCCTCAGGGCGCGCCAATAAAATCAAGCACTTAGCTCAGTTTCTCCAAGTAGACGAATCATCCATGTAGACGTGATGTAGATGGTCGGCGGCTGGTCGTCTTCACATCGCGCCGCAAAATGGAGCCGCGCCTAATCAGGCGCGGAATAACGCGAGACCCTTCAAAATGTCAATGCCGGTTTAATTCCGACCCACATTCAATGGGATCGGGATCGTCAAAGCAAAGCTGATCCACGTGGGTGAGCGGCGGGGTGAAGCGCGAGGAGGGCAGCCCTCTTCGCCAGTCCATGAGAAGGCCTGCGATCGATGGGGTTTCAGTGCTTTGCGTTCTTAGTCGGAGCGCCGAACAGCCGACTCGCGGTTTTCCTTATGAAAAAGATCGAAGCAGAACGGTGTAAGTATCGATTCTTCGAACATATGGCCAGCCTCTCAGGTGCGCGGCAGATCAACGTCCACAGCAACGGTTGTTCACTGGCATGCCGCGGAAAATCACGGCGCTACCTGCGCCGACGGGATGCTGGTTGTTAGATCGCGGACAAAATCGCCTGAAGAGGAGAAAAGAAACCAGCGTGTGAAGAATCGCTCTTCGAAAGCTGCAAAGCGGGCTTGTGATGCGGTTGTCAGACTCGAACAGGGCTTACCTTGCGGCTGCCCAGAGCCGGACAATCATTAACAAACTATAGTTTGACACGAGACCGGCGCGGGGTTATCAGTCATGTGCTCGGAAAGTTAAAAAAGGATATTCCGGGTGAAGGCGGGTTACCTTGAGAAATCGACTGGGTTCAATCGCGCTGCTGATCGCGGCCAGCATATTTTTCACTTCCTGCTCCAGACTCAGCGAGTCGGCGCAAAATGTAAAGTACGCCACCAAGTCCGAGGCTCCGGCGGTATGCAAAGAAATTGGCGAAGTGTCGGCCGGGTCGCTGATGCCGATGTTCGACATGACTTCGGTCAAAAATTCACTGAGAAACAAAACCGCCGATCTGGGCGGGAATTATCTGGTTGTCGACGAGATCAAAAATGTGCCCGGCGTCAACGGAAGCTCCAACGGTTACGCGGGCAGCGGCCGCGCCTATCGGTGTCCGCAAAGTTGATCCGCAATCTGTCTGGCCTGCCCCGCCAAATATAAACAGGAGAGAGGCAAGACGACGATTCTATCTGGGTCGTAAGCCCCAGTCCGCGCCGGAATCATCAGCGCTGGTTTATCAGGATTTGCACCAACAATCATTTTGGTCAGAAGAATGCTGGTAACCGATTCTTTCTCGCTTTGAAAAGATCGCCAGTAGCATCCTGGTGAAGATCCGGGCCGCAGTGCGCTAATTGCCACATGCAGGCAATCGCCCGCTAATAACAGAATGGAGGTGCGGCATTGTGCGACGCCTAAACATCGACCTGGTTCTTATTATCGCCGTGGTCAGTGGAGCCCTCGCCCGGATGCCCGCTTCGGCCCAACCTACGCCCGCGGCCGGCCAGAATCTTCCATTTGAGAAGCTTGTGGTTCCTACTACCCTGGCGTGGTCGGTGCTCCCCCCGTCAATCGACCCGGTAATGGGAACCGACGGCCGGATACACCTTGCTTACGAGATGCTCTTTACCAACACGGTCAAGCTGCTCTTTCCTAACACGACCAATAGCGCTGTGAGAGTCGACTCAGTTGAGGTGGTCGATCCGGCTCATGACAATAAAATAGTTGGGATAAACCATGTGTTCGGACCGAAGAATGAGGACCTTACCGCGCAATTTTACTCCTTGGCGAAGCCCTCCACCTGTCTGTGCGCGGACGACTATTCTCATAAGCTTGGCCCGGGAGAGTCCGCGGTCATGTACTTCGACGTCACGTTCAAAGATTTTTCGAGCGTACCCGGCGAGATCGCGCATCGCGTATCAACCTCCGCAGCCGTAACCGATAAAAAACCCGGTCCGGCTGCTGAAGAGCCACGAATCGTTGAGAATCCTATACCGCCCCGGATTGTTGCGATCGGGGGCGCTGTCAAGATCGAAACTACTCGCGCGATCACGCTTAGCCCGCCACTTCGAGGCGACGGCTGGGTTGATGGCAACGGTTGTTGCGCAATAGTTGGGGCGCATCGCTTTACGATTATACCGGGCTCGGGAAGTCTGTACACGCCGCAGCGGTTCGCGATCGACTTTCTGCGAATTGACGCGCAGGGGCGAGCGTGGGTGGGGAAAGTAACCAATGTGACGGACTGGAGGGGCTTTGGAGCGGAGGTCCGCAGCGCCGCGCGAGGACGGGTTGTATCCGCGGTCGATGGTTACAGCGACAATATTCCGGGCGAAGAACCGAAAAACATCACGCCCGCCAATATAGCGGGCAATCACGTAATCGTTGACTTGGGTAACGGAACCTTCGCCCTTTATGCGCACCTTAAAAAGGGCAGCGTGATACCCGAGCGCGGAGAGTTCGTTAGCCGCGGGCAACTGCTGGGTTTCGTGGGGAACTCCGGGAATTCGGGTGCGCCCCATCTGCACTTCGAAATTATGGCTGGTCCCTCGTCGCTCGAAGTGAACGGCCTGCCATTCGTATTCGACAAGATGCAATATCAGGGCGCGGTAACGGGCGCCTGGCAACAATTTCTGGACGACCTCTTTGCGGGCCGGCCGGTTCAGGTTGATTCCGCCCGAAGCGGGATGCGTATGGGACAAATGCCGCTCACGCTCGATGTGATGAGTTATATGTAGAATGTGTGTGGCATCTCATCGTTGCCGGAAATTCGCCGCCAGCGCCACACTGCTCGTCGAACATTAAACTCGGCATTTCACCGCAAGTAACTATGCCTATTCAATATCGACAAGTACGAGTCGATAAATTGAGTAGTTCACGGCTATTCTTTGCTATTTTGGCGGCTGTCTTCGCCGCTGGCGGCGGCTGTGGCGGCCGCGGCGGGACCGCATCGGGCGCTAACAGCGCCCCGGCTCTGTTCGCGGCCTCGCCGTGCCCGGCTCTGCCAGCGCTGGCCAATGCCCGATGCGGATATCTTGTCGTGCCGGAGGATCGGGTGGTGTCTGTCAATTGGTAGAAAAGCAGTGGCATCCGAGATCCGCGAGAGTTGCGCAGTTGAATTATCAAGTTGCTACTAGGCAGCCTCCGGATGTTCGCTGATGGTGGTCAGGTTCTGCC
>JAJZAI010000053.1 GCA_021799495.1 Deltaproteobacteria bacterium | reverse complement strand
GGACCTCCGTTCGCGACCGCTGTCGGCGAAGGCAGCCGAACCGCAACTCTGAACCCGCCGCCGCCGCACCGCCGAGAACTATGAAACTGAGTAATCAAACGCTTTCGTCAACAGCCTGCTAGACGAATTCGGCGGAGCGGAGCAGCAGAGGGAAAGCGAGTTCTATCTTTAGGCGCGACGCGAATGGGATGAGCGCTACGGCGATCTCGTGCTCGGAAAACGCAATTGGCAGATCGCGTTCGCCAGTCTTAAGTGACTAGATGTAGAACTCGACCTGTTTCTAATCGCCACGAACGTTCTTCGCTTGGAGGCTCGCAAAACGGTTCGGCATCGATCGAAAACTAGATTAACCAGCGGAAATATCGAGGAAATTTTTGGAGCGGGCGACCGGGGTCGAACCGGCGACGTCCAGCTTGGGAAGCTGGCATTCTACCACTGAATTACGCCCGCCCAGTCCAAAGCTTAGGGTCGTCCCCGCGCCCTGTCAAACCATCGCGCCCGAAAGCGCGGACCGGAAAAACGCAAGAGGCCGGACGGATCTTCCGCCCGGCCTCCCGCTGATAGATCAATTCTTGTTAGTGATTGCCGTGATCATTAATGACCCCATCCGGGTCCGCCCGGTCCGCCCGGTCCGTGCGGTCCGCCCGGTCCGCCCTGGAACCATCCCGGATGATGCTGCTCGGCCCATGCGCGTCGATGATGCATCCACCATTGGCGTTTGTGCCAATGATGGCCTTCGTCCCAGTCGCCGTCGTTGTTGCCGTAACCATTGTGATAGCCGAATGCCGACGCTGGCTGCTCCCAGCTCGGGCGGTTATGCTGCACCCAGTTGGGATTGTTCTGCGTCCACCAGTTGCGGTTGTGCCAATGATGATCCGGGCCCCACGCGCCGTTGTTCTGCAGCGCCTCGCGGTTCACGTAGGGATGCGCCTTCAGGAAGTTGGCGAAATTCGGATGCGAAGCCAGATACTGCGGATTGTGCATCAATCCGGGGTTTCGCTCGAGCGCTGGGTGCGTGTTGACCCAATGCTCGAATTCAGCCTGCGCTCTTGGATTCGGCGCCTGCGCGTAAGCCATCCCGCCGCCGATAAGCGCAATGGCCAGAGCCGCAATCGCGACTGCTTTGATTTTCATAAACCTTCCTTCCTCCGCCTTTTCTGGTTTGCCCCCCAGCCCTGAAATCACCCAATAGCCGGTTAGGACAATTCTAATTACGCGGATGCTTTCTTCAATAGACGCGATGCGCGCCGTGATCGTTTCAGTCGGTTGCGCCGCCGCGGCGCCCCATATGGCGGCTTGCGGCGCCTTTCGCTAGCTTGTCGGGCGGCAGGGCGGACGGCCGAGCCGCCTCGTTCGCGCATCATGAAACCGCCTTCCATCGATCCCGCGCGCGCCCGCACGCGCAAACTGAGCGCGCTTAACCGCTCGGTCAGCAAATCTGACTTTGCCGTTCCGCTCAAGGCCGGCGCCTCGATGCGCGATTTCTTCGCCGCATTGCCCGGGATGCTGGCCGCCCGCGATCTGCTCGTGCTGGCGCGGGCGATCGCGCGTGCGCGCCGCGCCCGCCGGCCGTTTCTGCTGATGATGGGGGCGCATCCGCTGAAAGTCGGATTGGCGCCGCTGATCGTTGCGATGATGCGGGCGGGAACGATCACCGCAGTCGCGGCCAACGGCGCCGCCGCGATCCATGATTTCGAGCTCGCCTTTGCCGGACGGACGTCCGAGGATGTCGCCGCCGAACTGCTTCACGGGCAATTCGGGATGGTCGAGGAGACGGGGGCGTTCGTCAACGAGGCGGCGCGTATCGCCGCGCGCGACGGGATTGGCTTTGGCCTTGCGCTCGGGCGCGAGATCAACCGGGCGCGGCTCAAGTATCGCGCGGGCAGCATTTTCGCCACGGCGGCGGCGATGGAGCTTCCGGCGACACTGCATGTCACGCTCGGCGCCGATATCGTGCATATGCATCCGCGGGCCGACGGCGCCGCGATCGGCGCCGCGACCATGGCGGATTTCCATCGGCTGACCGGCGTGGTCGCCGGACTTGCGCGCGGCGTCGTGCTGAATCTGGGTTCGGCCGTGGTGATGCCGGAAGTGTTCCTGAAAGCGCTCAATCTGGCGCGGAATCTCGGCCACGACGCGCGCGATTTCACGGCGGCCGACATGGATTTTATCCGCCAGTACCGGCCGCGGATGAACGTGGTCGAACGGCCGACGCAGGGTGGCGGGCGCGGCGTCGTGCTGACCGGCCATCACGAGCTGATGCTGCCGTTGCTGGCGGCGGCGATAAACGAGGAAATGGCGCGCGGGCGGCGGCGATGAAATCTGCGGTCAAAGCGCCGCAATCGCGAGGGCCGGGCGCGCGTCCGCCGATCGCGATTCTGACCGACTTCGGCTATCGCGACCATTACGTGGGCGCGATGAAGGGCGTGATCGCGTCGCTCGCGCCGGCGGCGGCGATGATCGACGTGACCCACGGCGTGCCGCCGCAAGCGGCGATCGCCGGCGCGATCGCGCTGCATCAGGCCTGGCGCTACTTTCCGCCGCGCACGATCTTTCTCGTGGTCGTCGATCCGGGGGTCGGCACGGCGCGCCGCGCGATCGCGATCGAAACGCTAGCGGGCGCGCGCTTCGTCGGCCCGGACAACGGCGTGATGTGGCCGGCCGCCGCGGAAGCCGGACTGGTGGCCGCGGTCGAATTGGCGAATCCGCGCTATCGGTTGAAGGAAATGAGCGCGACCTTTCACGGGCGCGATCTGTTCGCGCCGGCCGCCGCGTATCTGTGGCGCGGAATCAGGCTTGGCGCGCTCGGCCCGGCGCTGGCGATCGGCGATCTCGTCCGGCCGCCCGAGCCGCCGCCGCCGCGCGCGGCGGGCGCGCGATTGACCGGGACGATCGTATATGTTGACGGCTACGGCAATCTGGTGACCAATATCGATCGCGCCAGCTACGAGCGGTTTGCGTCCCGCTTTCGCGGATTTTCCCTTTGGGTTACGATTGGAAGAGGCGCGCGAATTTATCCGCAAAAGACATACGGCGAGGTTCCCGTGGGCGCCGCGCTCGCGACTTTTGGCAGCTTTGGCATGCTCGAAATCGCGGTGCGCGAGGGCGACGCCGCCGAACGCTTCGGAGCTAGGCCGGGCGCGATTGTAACCGTGCGCGCCACGCGTCGATGAAGTAATGGAAGATAGCAGCGCATACAAAGAAGTTTCCCCGATTCTGACCGACATCCCGCGCTTCGCCGGCCCCGCGCCAGCCGCGGGCGGCCACCGGCGGCCGGCGGCCGCGCCGGTCGAAATTCCGCGGCTCAATCTGATTCTTTTTCTGGTCACTCTGCTGACCACGACGATGGCCGGCGCGGACCTCGCCGGCGCGCCGGTCAACCTGCTCGATCCGCTTTCGACCCTGATGAATCTGTCGGCCGGATTGTCGTTTTCGCTGCCGCTGATGGCGATTCTGTTCGCGCATGAGATGGGCCATTACCTGATGAGCCGGCGGCACGGCGTCGATGCGACGCTGCCGTATTTCATTCCCGCGCCTTATCCCTCGTTTTTTTTCGTCGGCACTTTCGGCGCATTCATTCGCATGAAATCTCCCGTGAGAACGCGGCGCGCGATGTTCGATATCGGCGCGGCGGGACCGTGGGCGGGCTTTATCGTCGCGCTGATTACGATTGTCTTCGGCCTGATGCGTTCCACGGTCACGCCGCTCGACCAATCCGGCGGCGGACTCGAATTGGGCAACTCGATCCTGTTCTGGACGGTCTCGCGCGTGGTGCTCGGCGTGAATCCAAACAACGTGAATGTCGAGCTTAACCCAATCGCTTTCGCCGGCTGGATTGGCCTGCTGGTCACGACGATCAACCTGCTTCCGGTCGGACAGCTCGACGGCGGGCACACCGTCTATGCCCTGTTTGGCGCCCGATGGCATCGCTATATCTCGCGCACGGCGTGGGTCGGATGCGCGTTGATGGCGCTCGTGCCGTACCTGCTTGGCTACAGCTTCTGGCTCGGATGGCTGCTTTGGTTCGGTCTGGTGTTTGTGCTCGGCCTGGGCCATCCCTCGACCGTCGATGCGGACAGTGCGCTGACGGGCGCACGGCGCTGGATGGCGTGGGCGACGGTGGCGCTGTTTATCCTGACGTTCCCGCCGGTTCCGGTCGCCTTCGTGCCGCCCGCTCCGAACGCGCCGGGCAATCAGCAGCAGCAACAGCAGCCTGCGGAGCCGTCGGAAGGCAATGGGATCAGCGTGATGTTCCCGGCGCCGGCGCATCCGGGCGCATATCTGGACGGGCGCGGACACGCCGGTACGTTGCGGGACGGCGCGGGCGGCGCGCGGCCGTCGCGAGGAATCGTCAAAGCGTAGCGGGAAGTTTGCGCATCAGGATCCGCATCAGCCAAATTTCCCGCGCCGTTGCCTCATAAGGATTGATCGATGGCGGAAAAACCCTGCAGCGCGCGTCCAAGCTGGGATCAATACTTCATGACGATTACGCGTCAGGTCGCCGAGCGCTCGACCTGCCTGCGCGCCAAAGTCGGCGCCGTGATCGTCCGCGACCGGAGCATCCTGGCCACCGGCTACAACGGCGCGCCAGCGGGCTTGCCGCATTGCCTCGACGCTGGTTGCTTGATTTACGAATCGCGCACGCCGGACGGCGAAATCGAGCAGAACTGCTACCGCACGATTCACGCGGAGATCAACGCGATTACCCAGGCCGCGCGCAACGGCAGCGCGATCCGCGACGCCGACATCTACGTTACGCATACGCCCTGTATTCATTGCCTGAAGGTGCTGATTAACACCGGCATTTCGCGGGTTTATTACGGCAAGCCCTACAAATTGCACACGATTTCCGACCTGCTGAAATATGCGCAAATCAAGTTGATTGAGGTTCAGGCGGAGGACGGCGATGGCGTCTGAGCGGCATGCCGCCACGGACGACCGATGCGGCATATGCGCGATGATCGCGCGGCTGGCGGCGGGCGAGTTTCCCGACGCGATCGCCGAATTGCCGCGAAGCTGGCTTATTCTTGGCGATGCGCAGTTTTATCGAGGTTATTGCGTGATTCTCGCTAAACGACACGCGCGCGAGATGCACGCTTTGCCACGTGGTGAAGCGCATGAGCTGCTCGATGAGCTGATGGCCGTTGGAAAGGCGGTCGAACGAATCGCGCAGCCGCTCAAGCTCAATTATGAATGTCTAGGAAATCAGGAGCCGCACATTCATTGGCACGTCTTTCCGCGCTACAGCGATGACCACATGCGGCTCGAGCCGGTCTGGACACGTCCGGTAGCGGAACGCCGCCGCCCGCTGCCGGACGATGAACGGCGGGCATTGATAGCGGCGCTTCAGGCGGAACTGAGAACACTGCTGCCGGCCGCGCGATTAATCTGAATTGTCGTCTATTCGCCGCTTTAATAATCCAAATCGGCGCAGCGGCGCATTGCTAGCGGCATTTGCGATCGCGCTCGCGATCGCCAGCGGCGGATGCCGAAACGCGCCGTTGCCCGAGCAAGGCAGCGCGGCCGAGCATCTTTACGCCCGCCGATGCGGCTCATGTCATAAGGCGTACGCTCCGTCTTCGATGACCGCGGCGATGTGGGAGATGCAGGTTGACGCGATGGAGCCGAAAATCGCGCAGTCCGGCCTGCCGCCGCTCAGCGAAGGCGAACGCTGCGCGATATTGAACTACCTCGAACGCAATGCCGGCACGCAGTGATCATGCGGCGCCAAGTGGCGCCACTTGATGTACCGGCGGGAGCCGCGCCGGTCATTTCAGGCCGAGCGCCGCCTGCCCGCCGTCGTACACGATCCGCTCGCCCGCGACCGACGCGAACGACGTCAATTCATGGTCCGCGATTTTGCCGTCAGGCAGGATATGCCGCACGCGCCATCCGCGGACCGTCAGATGGTCCGACACGATCCGCCGATGGCATCGCCACCACAGTCCCTCCGAGCACATGATCGCGGTGCGGACGCGCTCAGCGGCGCCGCATAGTTCGGCGAGACCCGTGGCGAACTCGGGCGTATCGGTATAGTCGGCGTAGGAGCGAAACGCGGGATGCTCCCACGCGCGATGCGGCGAGTCGGCAAGCTTCGAGTGGCGACGGCCGCCAAGCGCGTTGAACCAGCGGTACTCGCGCCCGGATGCGGCGACGGCGCCGGCAAGTTCCGCCTGATTGAACCACGGCCAGCGCCGCGACGACGGAAACGAGCGCACGTCGGCCAGCATCGCGATTTCATGGGCGCGCAGCAGTTCGAGGAACCCGGCCAGCGGATGGGTCGAATGGCCGAGCGTGAAAATTTCGCGGCGTTCGCTCAGTGCGCCAGCGCGACGATCGGCGCCGCGGCGATCATCGCGACGCCCGCGACGCGGGCGATCGCGCGGCCCCACGGCGTCGCTTTTTCCAGCAGCACCAGCACGCTGATCAGCGCGACCCATGCCAGGTTCATTACACCCGCGACGAACAACAGCGCCATCAGCATCGCGCAGCATCCGATGCATACCCAACCGTGCCGCGCGCCCATCCGGAACGCGCCGATCGCGCCGTCGCGCCAGTGCGTCATGAAGAAGCCGATCGGCGACTGGCATCCGCTCAGGCAGGCGTCTTTGAACGGCGTGAACTGGTAGAGTCCGGCGGCCGCGAGGATCGCCGCGCCGGCGAGCGGCGTGGCGGCGGCCGCCCCGCTGAGCATCGCGGCGCGCTGCAAGGCGAGCTGCAGGACGGTCGCGGCGGCGCTAAAGGCCGTCCACGCGGCGATATAGCCGCCCACCATCATCCAGACGTGCGCGGAATTGAAACCGGGGCGCGGTCGCGCGATCGCGGCGAAGGTCGAAATGGTCGGGCCGGCGCTCGGCAGCATCATCGCCACCATCATCACCGCCCACATCAGGAAAGTGATTGATGCGTCGGCCGCGCCCGCAGGCATCGCCGCGAGAATCCGCGCGATGAACGGGCCGAAATCGCCCGCCGCCATCGGCATCCGCGCCAGATAAATCCAGGCGAGCGCGCTCAGCGCGATCAGTCCGATCCAGATTACGGCGCGATCGCGCGACGGCAGGCCCGGCGCGCCATTCGCGGCCGGCGCCGAATTGGCGTCGGTGGTCATCGCGATAATGCCGGCGCGACCGGCCGCACGGGAATCAACCGTTGGACCAGTTGATTGCGGAGAAATGTCCGTTGCGGCCCGAATTCTCGAATTTCAGCGCATGGTCGTGATAGCTGCTGGCGGTTCCCTTGGCGGCGGCGAGCCGGCGCGAAAAAGGATGGCCGACGTTTTCGAGCCAGACGATCTTGTCGCCGGCGCCGGTCACGCCCGCGACCGTAACGTCGGTCACGCCCGCGATCGCAACCTTCCAGGTGCGGCCGTCGGAGCCGTATTGAATCGCGGCCGATTTGGTCGGCAGCCGCTTGGACACCATTGGGGCCATCAGCGCGGGCGGACCGCCGGCGACGCCGGTGAAGATCGCCTCGAGCGCGGCGCGCTGGGCGTCATTGGCGCGGCTGTCGAGATAGACCGCCATCGTGCCGTTGCCTTTGGACATCTCCGCGGGCGTGGTGAGCGCCTGCACGGCGTTGAGGCCGGAAATATCGACGCCGCCGAAGTCGCCGCGATTGATATGGATCGCGAGCACGACGTCGCAATGGCCCTCGGTGGGCCGCGCCTGGGCGTGGGTCAGGAGGCACGGGCAGAGCAGCTCGCAGTTGCAGGATTCGAAATATTCGCCCTCGATCTTCCATGATTTACCGCTCATATTGACCTCCGGTTTGCATGCGCGGGTTTAATCGGCCGGCCGGCGCGCGCCGCGAGTATAGATCAGGCGGCGCCCCGAACGCACGCATTCGCGCGTTCGATCGGCGAAGGAGCGGTGAAATTTGCCGGCGTTGATTTACGGGATGATTTTTATTGGCCAAGCGGTCAGTAACCCCAGGGAAGCTCCGCACAAGCCTGTTGGTCATTGTGAACGGAGTCCGGGGAGTGAAAGCTTGCCCTGAGTCCCGCGAAGGGAATCCCGGGATTCTTCGCTTCGCTCAGAATGACAGGATGGACTTTGCGCGGAGCTTCCTTAGGAACCCAATGACAGATCGATCAATCGATTTTTGAGCGCGCTTACCTTGAGAACGGAGAATCCGATCAAGTTGCCCTCGGCGTCCACCTTTTCCATCACCTGATCATCGGCGGTTTCCCTGAAGTATCCTTCTTTCCGCTCGAACATCACTTCAAGGAAGTCGCCTTCCGCATCGTACCAAACGCTTACGTGTTTGCGTTCCATAAAGCGACTCCCTGTTTGGGTTTGTCCGTAAGATAAGCCGTCAACACAAAGGCGTCACCGGGCCTTATTTTGACGACGACGCATACGAATTTATCGCCCATTCGGGTTCCTGAATAGAAGCGATAATAGAGGCGGGCGGATTCATCGCTGTTCGATTTAACCACCAGCTCCGGACGCTTTAGAGTGCCCGAGATGGAGTCTTTCAGGTCGGCCATTTCGGGGTGATCCAAAATATGAACCAGCCGTTCATCGGTCAGCCGGATCGGCATACCGAAACGATCGATGATTACTTCCACCGGTTACGTCCGCACTGTTCGCTCCGCGAGAAAGCGCCGCGCCTTTGAAGAACCGTCAATGGGCGGAGGCGGATTGGGCGGGCGGCTGGAGTTTCGCCACGTCGATTTTAGCCTCGGCCTGATTGGCGACGGCGACCAGATCGAGCGCGTCCGGATGCAGATATTCCTGCGCGACTTTCCGCACGTCGTCCTTCGTCACCGTGTCGATCAGCTTCGGATAGCGATCCGCGTAGTCGAGTCCGAGATGGTAAATTTCGGTGTCGAGCATGAAGCCGACGATCGAGCTCTGGCGATCGAGCTTGAGCGGAAAACTGCCGACCAGATATTTCTTCGCGGAAGCCATCTCGGCGTCGGAGACCGGACTGGTCTGGATTTCGCGCATCTGGTCGAGAATCAGTTTCAGGGCTTCATTGGCGCTGGAGTTTTTGGTCTGCAGCACGACCAGAAACGCGCCCTGATATTTGTGCGCGGCGAAAGCGCTGCCGATCGAATAGGCAAGCCCGTGCCGGCTGCGCACGACCTTCATCAGGCGCGAGGCGAAGCCGCCGCCGCCCAGGATGTAATTCATCACCTGCAGCTTGTAGTAGTCGGGATTCGAGCGGGCGACGCCGCCGGAACCGAGCATCAGATTGGCCTGCGCGACGTTGCGATCGATCAGTTGCGCGTGGATTCCCGGCGGAATTTCGATCGGCGCCGGCTCGGGCTGGGCGGGCACAATGCCTTTGAGGCCGGTGAATTCGCTTTCCAGCTCGGCCTTGATTTGATTGGCGTCAACGTCGCCGGCGACCGCGATAACGGCGCTGCCGAGCTTGTAATAGGTCTTGTAGAAATCGCTCACGTCGGCGGGCGTGAGCTTGGCCACCGACGCGGCAGAACCTTCGGGCATATGGCCGTAGGGACGGTCGCCGAAGATCGCATGGACGAAAGCGACGTCGGCGGTGTAGCCAGGCTCTTCCTCGCCGGCCTTGATGTCGGCGATCTGTTCCGCCTGTTTGCGCTTGAAGTCGGCCTCGCGCAGGCCGGGATCCTGCAGCAACTGAGCCAGCAGATGGATCGACTGCGACTGATATTTCTTGAGCGTGGTGACGCTCGCGATGGTGAAATCGCGGCTGGCGCCGAGGTTGATGGAACTGCCCATGAAATCGACTTCGCGGTTGAAATCGGATGCGGACAAATCCTTCGTGCCCTGCATCAGCGCCGCCGCGGTGAGAGTGGCGAGGCCGCCCTTGTCCGCGGGATCGCGGCGCGACCCGGCGTCGAATGCGATCGCGATCGTGAGCATCGGCAAATGATGCTGCTCGGAGACCAGCAACACGGCGCCGTTGCTGAGCTTCATGCGCTTGATTTGGAGGGCGCAGGCGCGCGGCGCGGCGGCGGCGACGATCAAAGCGGCGGCGGCGAATGCGATCATGAGGCGGGTTTTAAGAATGTTCATCGCACCGCCTCCGTCGCGGTCAGGATTTCATTGGCGGCGTTCGCGCGGACCGGCGCGATCGCGGTTGGGGCCGCGGGCGCGGCCGTGGTTCGCGGCGAGAACGTGGCGGGATTGACCGCGGGCGCATGATGGATCTGGCCGCCGGCGCCGCCGCCCATCTCATGCGGCAGCACGCCGGTCGGCACGAGCACGCCGACGGTGGAGTTGCCCGCGATCAGATATTCGCGCGCGACGCGCTGCACGTCGGCCGCGGTGACCTTGTCGATTTGCGGCAGATATTGGTCGATCATCCGGTAATTGCCGAGCATCTGGTACAACCCGAGCAGCATCGCTTCGCGGAAGATCGAGTCCTGGCCGAAAACGAAGCCGGCCTGTTCGAGATTTTTGGCTTTTTGCAGTTCCTTGTCGCCGACCGGATGGTCGCGCAACGCGGCGAGCTCGCGATCGAATTCCGCCAGCACGTCTTCGCTTTTCACGCCGGGACGCACTTGCGCGGAGAGCCAGAACAGGCCGGGGTCGAACGAGGTCATGTCATAGTCGGCGCTGACGTCGACCACCATCTGCTTGTCCTGCACGAGGTCCTTGTACAGGCGGGAGCTTTTGCCATCGGAAAGGACTTCGCTTGCGATTTCAAGGGCGAAGGCGTCCTTGGGATTTTTGAAATTGGGCACGTGAAAGGCTTCGGCGACGGCCGGCAGATTGGCGGCGTGGCGGAGCACGACGCGGCGCTCGCCGGACTGCGGCGGTTCGACCTCGGTCACGGGGGGAGGTTTGGGGCCGTTGGGAATCGCGCTGAAAGAGCCGCTGATTTCCTTCATCACCTTAGCGCCGTCGAAATCACCGACCGCGACGATCACGGCGTTTTGCGGCGAGTAGTAGATCGAGTGATAGCGCATCGCGTCGGCGAGCGTGATCAGGCGGATTTCGTTCATCCAGCCGATCACTGGCCAGTGGTACGGATGGGCGACGTAGGCGGCCGCCTGCGTCATTTCCTGGAGCGCGTCCTCGGGATTGTCGTCGGTGCGCAGCCGCCGCTCCTCCATCACGACCGCCTTTTCGGAATCGAAGCCCTTGGGCGCGAAGTTGGCCATGCGATCGGCTTCAAGCGAGATCGGCACTTCGAGATGGGCGTGATTAATGACCTCGAAATAGTCGGTGTAATCCTCGGTGGTGAAGGCGTTATCGTCGCCGCCGGATTCCTGGATGATGTTGGAAAATTCCTCGGGCGCGAGTCTTTTCGTGCCGCGGAACATCAGATGCTCGCAGAGATGCGAAATGCCGGTCATCCCGAACTGTTCGTTGCGCGAGCCGACGCGATAGAAGACGTTGAACGTCGCGACGGGGGCCTTGTGATTTTCGAGGACAATGACCTGGAGGCCGTTTTTGAGTTTCGCGTAGCGAGCCGCGTCAGTCATGCCGGCGCGGGCGGGAGTGGAGATGGCGGCGGCGAGCGCAAGCGCCAGAATCGCGCGCAGGAGCGGCCGAACGCGGCGGAAGCCAACCAAATTATCGCGTTGCATCGGAGTGCGATAAGTTAAGTCCGCGCCTTGGCGTGGAGTCAAGCCGCAAATCGGCGCGGCGCGGCCGGCGGGAGCCAAATTGCGCCCCGTGGAGCCGATTTGCCACAATACAGGTCATGGCCGAGCAGATGGTTGCGCCCGACGAACAAGCCCTTTTCATGGTCAAGGGCATGTTGGCGAAATTCATGCGGATGCTGTTCCCGCTCGAATTCCGCATCGACACGCTGCCCAACGCGGGGGCGGTGTTGCCGTTCCATTATCCGCTGAGCGGCGGCGAGATGATTTTGCTGCCGGAGACGATCGCGGGAGTCGGCGGCGCGGCGATGGCGCGCGACTACTACGTGCTGACGGCGGCGCATCTGGCGGGCCGTCACGAATTCGGCAGCTACGATTTGCGGCTGGCGGACCTCGAAGGTTTCGCGGAGCGCGGCGAGACGGGGGTCGAGGCGATCGACGGATTCATTGAATCGTTCGCGGATCCGGCGCTGGCGGGCGCGCTGTTCCGGCTGGCGGAGGCGGCGCGAATCGAGGGCGAGCTGAAGCGGCGCTATCGCGGGCTTGCGCCGCGAATCGAACGGATGAACGGGGCGCTCGCGCGGGCGCTGAAGCCGCTGGTGTTCAGCACGATGCTGATCAAGGCGGCGTTCGGGATCGACGGGGCGGAAGACGAGCCGGCGGAGCTTTTCATCGCGCGCGCGCGGGAATTTTTCGCGCCGCTGCGGGAACGCGGCGCGACCGCGGCCGACAGCGCGCGGCGGACGGCGGCGATCTACGACTGGCTGCAGGCGCTGATCGCGGCGGCGCGGGCGGCCGGCGCGGGCGACCCGCTGGGCGAGCGCGCGGGCCAGATGCGCGACGAACTGGCGAGCCGCGTGAGCGGCACGGGAAATCGCGCCGACGGACTTGGCCAGGACGACGGCGACGGAGGGGGCGGCGACGGCGAACCGGATCAGAACGTGCGGATGGAGACGTCGGGCCAGAACTCGAAGGGCAAGGGCGGCAGGCCGCTCACGCCCGAGGAGATCCGGCGGCTGATCGAGCAGGGGATGGAGCTGCGGCCGGCGCAGGGCGAAGGCGGCGCCGACGGCGAAGGGATGTATCTGACGCAACTGCTCGGCAAGGAGGCGCAGGAGCTGGAGGCGCTGCGCGAACAGCTTGGCGAGATCGGCGCGCCGCCGCACGGCGGACGGCTGGTGATCGGCCGGGGCCGCGGGCAGGACAGCTATTACGCATACGACGAGTGGGATTACGTGCTGGGCGATTACCGGCGCAACTGGTGCCGGCTGCGCGAAATCCATCTGGAGGGCGACAACGGCGATTTCTTCGCGGACACGCTGCGCCGCTATGCCGACGTGCTGCCGCAGGTGCGGCGGCATTTCCAGCGCATCCGGCCGGCGTCGTACCGGATGGTGCGCGGACTGGAGGACGGCGACGAAATCGATCTGGACCGGGCGATCGAGGCGCGGATCGCGCTCCGGATGGGCGAGCTGCCCGACGGTCGCGTTTACAAGGCGCGCAAAAAAGAGGCGCGCGACGTGGCGACGCTGTTCCTGCTCGACATGTCGGCCTCGACCGACGAGCCGATTCATCGCGAGCCGCGCAAGGCCGAGCTCGCGGACGACGACAGCGACGACTGGATGAAGGCGTGGCAGCGGCGGCAGGAGCCGGCGCGGCGTCCGCGGCGGATAATCGACGTGAACAAGGAAGCGCTGGTGATCATGGCGCAGGCGCTCGAGGAGATCGGCGATTCGTACGCGATCATGGGATTTTCGGGGCACGGGCGCGACAACGTGGAATTCTACGTGATCAAGGAATTCGATCAGGAATTGTCGGACGAGGTGCGGGCGCGGGTCGGCGCGGTCGAGCCGAAACGATCGACGCGGATGGGCGCGGCGATCCGGCACGTGCGCGAGAAATTCAAGAACGTGAGCTCGCGGGCGCGCCACGTGATCATGCTGAGCGACGGTTTTCCGCAGGATTTCGACTACGGCCACGACCGGCGCTCGAACGCGTACGGAATCCAGGACACGATGGTGGCGCTGAAGGAACTGGAGATGGCGGGCGTGCTGCCGTTCTGCATCACGGTGGATCGCACCGGACACGACTATCTGCGGCAGATGTGCGCGGCGTCGCGCTATCTGGTGATCGAGGACATCACGTCGCTGCCGCGGCAATTGCCGAAGGTGTACGAGCAGGTGGTGCGCTGGTAGGCGCGCGCGGAGGGCGGGATGGCGAAAGTGATTATCGAGGCGGCGATCAACGGCAACGCGCCGCGCAAGCTGAATCCGAATATCGCGTACAGTCCGGCGGAAATCGCGGCCGACGCGATCGCGACAGCGCGGGCGGGCGCGGCGATAATCCATTTTCACGTGCGCGATCCCGAATCGGGCAAATGGGTGCACGACGTGCCGTATTACGCGGAGGTCTATCGGCGGGCGCGGGCGGAATCCGACGCGCTGCTGTGGCCGACGTTTCCGCTCGACGGCGACGCGGCCGCGCGCTTCAGCCATTTCGTCGAGCTGGCGAAGGATCCGGCGACCAAGCCGGATCTGGGCGCGGGCGACATGGGTTCGGTGAACCTGGTCGCGTACGATCGCGAACGCCGCGCGATCCACAACGAGGAGATGGTGTATCGCAATTCCTACGCGACGATACGCTACTTCCTCGAGAAATCGCGCGAGCTGGGATTGCGTCCGACCCTGCAGATTTTCGATCCGAGTTTCCTGCGCGCCGCGCTGGTGTTCCTTGAAATGGGCGTGCTGAGCGAGCCGCTGTTGCTCAAGTTTTATCTTGGAGGTCCGGAGCTGCCATTCGGATTGCCGCCGGCGCTGAAGAGCCTCGAGGCGTATCTCGATATGCTCAAGGGTGTGCGCGCCAACTGGTTCGCGGCGACGCTCGGCGGCGACAATCTGCCGCTGGTGCCGCTAATCGTGAGCCTGGGCGGACACGTGCGCGTCGGATTGGAGGATTTTCAGTACGCGCGCGCAGGCCGGCCGTCGAATCCGGAACTCGCGGCGCGCGCGGCGGAGATTATTCGCGCGATGGGCCATCAGGCGGCGACGCCGGCGGAGGCGCGCGCGATTCTCGAAGCGTAACGCGGCGTGGGCGCGATTCGATCAGCGCGGCGACGGATCGCGCAGATCGCGGCCGGTCATTTCGGACGGCTTTTCCAACCCGAGCATCCCGAGAAACGTCGGCGCGACATCGGCGAGCGTGCCGTGCTCCTTGAGCCCGCCCTTGAACGCGGGATCGTAAAGAATCAGCGGCACGGGATTCGTCGTGTGCGCGGTATGCGGCTGGCCGGTCGCGGGATCGGCCATGAATTCCGCGTTGCCGTGATCGGCGGTAATCAAAGCGGTGCCGTGCGCGCGATCGATCGCGTCGAGCACGATTCCGAGCGCGGCGTCGGACGCCTCGACGGCGGCGACGGTCGCTTGCATGTTGCCGGTATGGCCGACCATGTCGGGATTCGCGAAATTCATCACGACCACGCCGAAGCGGCCGGTTGCGATTTCAGCCGCGGCGCGTTTCGCGATCGCGACCGCCCGCATTCCGGGTTCGAGATCATAGGTGGCGACTTTGGACGAGGGGATGAGGATTCGCTCCTCGTGCGCGAACGGCTGTTCCACGCCGCCGTTCAGGAAATATGTGACGTGCGCGTATTTTTCGGTTTCGGCGATCCTGAGATTCCCGATTCCGGCGCGCGCCAGAACTTCAGCCAGCGTGTTGCGCACGTCTTCGGGGCCGAAGGCGAGCGGCAGTCCGAATTTGCGATCGTACTCGGACATGCAGACGTAGCCGATTTTTGGAAAACGCGGCCGCGCGAAGCCGTTGAAATCGTCCTGCGTGAGGGCGGCGGTAAGCTCGCGCGCGCGGTCGGCGCGAAAATTGAAACAGACGACCTGATCGCCGTCAGCCAGCGGACGCGCCGCGCCGATTACGGTGGGCTCGACGAATTCGTCGCCCTTGCCCTCCGCATAGGCGGCTTCGACGGCGGCCCTCGCGCTCGGCGCGCGGCGTCCTTCGCCAATCGCGATCGCCCGCCACGCGCGTTCCACTCGATCCCAGCGCTGGTCGCGATCCATCGCGAAGTACCGGCCCGAGACCGTGGCGATCCGGCCGCGCCCGATTTCTTTGAGTTTGGCTTCGAGCCGATCGACAAACGGCAGGGCCGACCGCGGCGGCTTGTCGCGCCCGTCGAGCGCGGCGTGCACCGCGATATTTTCGACCTTTTCGCGCACGGCGAGATCGAGCAGCGCGAGCAGATGATCGATATGGCTGTGCACGCTGCCGTCGGAGAGCAGGCCCCACAGGTGCAGGGCGCCGCCGCCCGCCGCGGCGGCGCGGCAGGCGCCGACCAGCGCCTCGTTTCTGAAAAACGCGCCGGTTTCGATCGCTTTCGTGATGCGCATCACGTCCTGATAGATCACGCGGCCGGCGCCGATCGTCAGGTGGCCGACCTCCGAATTGCCCATCACGCCCGGCGCTAGCCCGACCGCCTCGCCCGACGCTTCGACCGCGCAGTGCGCCTGCGTCGCCCACAGCCGGTTCATCACGGGCGTGCGGGCGGCGAGAATCGCGTTGGCCTCGCGCGCCGCGCGCAGGCCCCATCCGTCGAAGATTATCAGCGCGGCGATCGGCGGACGGCTCATCGCGGCGCCTCCGCCCGCTTCCGGAATACTTTCGCGCCGGGATAGACTGCGCCGGAGCTCAGTTCTTCAGCGATCCGGATGAGGCGATTGTATTTGGCGGTGCGCTCGCCGCGGCTCATCGAGCCGGTTTTGATCTGGCCCGCGCCGGTCGCCACCGCGAGATCGGCGATGGTGGTGTCTTCGGTCTCGCCGGAGCGATGCGAAATGACGGACGTGTAGTCGGCGGCGTTGGCGATCTCGATGGTGCGCAGGGTTTCGGTGAGCGTGCCGATTTGGTTCAGCTTGATCAGAATCGAATTGCAGATGCCTTCTGCGACGCCGCGCGCGAGGCGCTTGGGGTTGGTGACGAACAAATCGTCGCCGACCAGTTGCACCCGGCCGCCCAGTTCCGACGTGAGCGTTTTCCATCCGCTCCAATCGTCCTCGGCAAGGCCGTCCTCGATCGAAACGATCGGGTATTGCGAGATCAGGCGATCGTAGAGCCGGATCATCTCGTCGGCGCCGCGCGCTTTCCTGTCGGAGCGGGCGAAGACGTATTTGCCGTCCTCGAAAAATTCGCTGGACGCGGGGTCGAGCGCGATCGCCACCTGTTCGCCGGGCCGGTAGCCGGCCGCCTCGATCGCTTCGAGTATCACCACGATCGGCTCTTCGTTGTCGCGCAGATTCGGCGCGAATCCGCCCTCGTCGCCGACGTTGGTCGAATGGCCGCGCCGCTTGAGCGCGGCGGCCAAAGCATGAAACACCTCGGCCCCGATTCGCACCGCGTCGGCCATCGAATCCGCGCCGAGCGGCACGATCATGAACTCCTGCATATCGACGCTCGAGTCCGCGTGCTTGCCGCCGTTGATGACGTTCATCATCGGGACAGGCATGATTTGCGCGCGCTCGTTCAGGTAGCGATAGAGCGGCAATCCGCGCGCGGCGGCGGCGGCATGGGCGGCGGCCAGCGATACGCCGAGCATCGCGTTCGCGCCGAGCCTGGATTTGTTTTCGGCGCCGTCGAGTTCGATCAGCGCCTCGTCGATTGCGGCCTGGCCGAGCGCGTTGAATCCGATCAAGCGTTTCGCAATCGGACCGTTGACGTTGGCGACCGCCTTGAGCACGCCTTTGCCGCCGAAGCGGGCGCGGTCGCCGTCGCGCAGCTCGAGCGCCTCATGCACGCCGGTCGAAGCGCCCGACGGCACGGCGGCGCGGCCGAAGGCTCCGCCCGCGAGCCGCACGTCGGCTTCGATCGTCGGATTACCGCGCGAATCGATAATTTCGCGCGCACAGATTTCGGAAATCGTGGTCGGATTCATGATTTACGCACCGCAATCAGGAAAGCAGGAATCGGGCGGTGGTGAAAGAGAATCCGCGGCCGTCCGAGCGCGCGAGCCGGGAGAATTGCGGACGGCGAAACGGATCGGCAGGATCGTTTCGCCGCCGGCGGTCAGGCCGCTCGCCGGGGCCGGCGAACGTCTTTGGCCTCAACCATCTCCGCGGCCGGCGCGAAAATATACGCGCCGACGTTTTTCAGGTCGATCGCGTCGCTCATGATCATGTCGGCCGTGCCGTTGCGCGCCTTCAATTCCGCAAGCGCGCCAGCGAGGTCTTCGGTTTCGATCTCGTAGAGCGCCAGATATTTATACGGATTGGTTTTGCCCATTTGCGCGTCCGCCAGCCTGAAACGCTGCGCGCGTACGAAGCCGGGAACGTTCAGCACGTCCGGGATGTGCTGGCGATTGTACCATTCGTTGTACTCCGCCTCTTTTCCGGACGTTGGATTGGTCAGAACGACAAACGTGTATTTCGCCATCGCGGGATACCTCCGGCGCCGATCGCGGCCATGGTCTGGCCGCGTCCGCGGCGGAAATCCTACCGCCGTGCGGAACCAGATGTCCAATCCGCGCCGCGACCGGATCCGGCGCGACACAATTCCCGGCGAATCCATGCAACGCTTGATGATCGCGATCAGGAACGATGCGCCAAACCTTTACGTGGAACTTGCGGACTGGTTGCGGTAAGCACCAGGACCTTCGGCCGGCTTGGCAATTCGTCGGTGGTCCATCCGCCGCCCAACGCGCGAATTAAATTCACGCTGGACTGAAGCAGCGTCTCCTTGATGTCAATCTCTTGTTCTTCGGCCGATAGCGCCGTGGCCTGATCGACCAGGGGTTCGAGGTAATTTTTGGCGCCGAGCAGATAAAGTTGGAACGCCAGCTTTTCCGCGCGCGCCGCGTCGTACACCGCGTTTTGCTGTTGTTGATACTCCTGCGAAAGCAGATTCACGTTCGACAGGCCGTCTTCGACCTGGCGGAAAGCCAGGAGCACGGTGGCGCGATAGTTTTCGACCGTTTCACGCCACTGCGCGACGGTCCGCGCCAACTGCGCGTGCAGCAAGCCGCCCTCGAACAACGGCATCGCCAACGACGGTCCAAGCGACCAGAAACTAAAGGGAGCGCTTAGAGCGGCGCCGCCGGTCGCGCCAAAACTGCCGACGATATTGTTGATCGAAAGATTCGGATAAAAGGCCGCACGCGCGACGCCGATTTCGGCGTTGGCCGCCGCGACACGCCGTTCTGCCGCCGCGATATCAGGCCGGCGTTGCAACAGAGCCGCTGGTACGCTGGTTGGAACCACTGGTACGGCGATATCCATCACTTTCGGCGCGATCGTGAATCCTGACGCCGGCCGGCCGACCAGTGCGGCGATCATGTGTTCATAAACCGCCCGCTGCGCCCGTATGCCGGATTCCTGGGCCTGCGCCGCCTCAAGTTGATAGCGGGCTTGCGCCACTTCCAGCCCGGAAGCGATTTGTCCGGCCTGCCGTTCGTCGACGACCTGAAGGTACGCCTGGTAAACCCCAACAGTGTCGACCAGCAGATTTACGTCGTCGTCAAGTTCGCGGAGCGTGAGATAGGAACTGGCTAGCGCCGCCTCCAGACTAAGCTGCGCCGACGCGAGGTCCGCCGCCGCGGCCTGTGCCGTGAATACGCCGGCGGCGATTGAATTGTGAATCTGATCCCATAAGTCAACCTCGTAATGGATCTCGGAGAAGGCAGTGGCGTTGCCGAAATAGGTCATCTGGTACGGCGTGCCGACTGGCGGCCCCAATGTGGTTGCGCTCGGAGTGGTTAATCCATTGGCGGTCACAAACGGGAACAGATAGGCGTTCAGTTCGAGCGCCCGATCTTTGTATGCGTCGTAGTTCGCCAGCGCGGCCGCGAGCGTCGGGTTTGCGGCGAGCAAATGGGTTTCCAAATGATCCAGTTCCGAATCGTGGTACATCCGCCACCACGGACCGCGCGGCAGGGCGTCGCCGGGCGTCGCGGGCTGCCATACGCCGCCTTCTTTGTAACTGGCGGGAAGCACGCCTAGAGTCGCGGCCGGCGAATGATAGTCCGGGGCGAGGTTGCAGGCGCTGAACAGGCATATCGCGCCGGCTGCCAGCATCAAAAAACGTCGTTTCATTTGCCGGCGTCGGAAACGCGCTGGAAGTGATTATGGCGGTCCTCCAGCCCCGGAAAGACGCCATGCGTGCCGACCACGCGCACCAAATCTCCGTCATCGAGAGCGTCCGGCGGACTGTCGATGACGCGATCGGAGACGGACAGGCCGGAAGTTACGATCACGTTCGCTCCCATGTCTTTTCCGATGGTCACGTTCTTCAGATGCGCACGGTTGTCCGGTCCGACGATTGCGACTTGCAATCCGTGGTCCTGAAAGATCAGCGCGCTGCTTGGAATTTCGACCGAATCAGGCTGCGGCGAGAGCTTGAAATAAACGTCGGCATAGGAGCCGGGATTAAGCTCGCCCTTCGGATTCGACGCCCACAATTCGACCAACAGGGTCCGTGAATCAATATTGATCGCGCTCGAGGTGGTATTGACCGTGGCTGGAAATTCGACGTCTGGCATTCCCTCCACGCGCAACTCCGCTTTCATGCCGACGTGGATTTCTGGCGCATACATCTGCGGCACGCGCACATAAACCCGCATCATGTGGGTATCGGCGACCTCGAACATCTCGGGCTGGTTCGACACTCCGTTTGCTTTGACGAAGGCTCCGACGTCGGTGCGCCGCGCGGTGACGACGCCGTCGAACGGCGCGACGAGGTATTTGAATTTCTCCAGCGCTTCGAGCCGGTCAAGTTCGCCCTGCGCCGCCAGAGTCTGCGCTTGCGCCGCCTTCAGGTCGTAATCGGTGACGTCGGTCGATTGGCGTGAAACCGGTTCGAAGCGCTGTCCGAGGCCCTTTTGCCAAAGCGCGTTCCAGCGCTGCGCGGTAATTTTGGCCAATTTCTGGTTGGCTCGCGACTTGGCGAGCAGAGCTTTGGCCTGCAGGACGTGCGCGTCGAGTTCCGGCGTGTCGATCACGGCGAGCAGATCGCCTTTTTTCACGCGCGCGCCGATATCCTTGTACCAGGCTTTCACATAGCCGCTGACCTGACCGTAGATTGGCGCCCAGTACCATGGTTCGACGTCTCCAGGCAGCATCAGGTTCGGAGTCACAGCGGCCACTTGCGGCTGGATGGTGGCGACCGTCGGGATCGTGGCGGCGTTAGTCTGTATGGCTAGTTCAGACGCCTCATGGCGGCGCGAAATGATACCCGCCGCAGCGAGAATAATCGCGGCGCCAAGTCCGATTGCGCCGTACCATTTGAGCTTGCGGAGCTTCTTGTCGTCGAGGCGTTGCTCGCCTCCGTCAGGCGCATCCATGTTGTTGCGAGTCATCAAATATGCGTGTGAGCGTGAAAATGAATACATGCTTCGTGTTCCTCAGTTGTTTGCTTCAATCGATTCGGGTGAAGGGTCGTTATCGTGTTTGCGATGAACCATGCTGAAAACGACCGGAACAAAAAACAGGGTCGAAATGGTCGCGATCGCCAAACCGCCGACCACCGCGCGGCCCAGCGGCGCATTTTGTTCGGCGCTCAACGCGGTTGGCAGCATGCCAATGATCATCGCGCCCGCCGTGATCAGAACCGGGCGAATTCGGGTGAAACCCGCCTCGACCGCCGCCTGCGCGGCGCTCGCGCCCGCCGCCAGCCGTTCGCGGGCGAAGCTGATCACCAGGATGCTGTTGGCGCTGGCGATGCCGATGCACATGATCGAGCCGATCAGCGCGGGCACGGAGAGCGTGGTGTGAGTGAGAAACAATATCCAGACGATTCCGGCCAAAGCGGCGGGCAAGCCCGCGATAATGACAAAAGGATCAAGCCAGGACTGAAAATTTACCGCGATCAGCAGATATACCAGCAGTGCGGACACGGCGAGGCCGGCGAAGAGTTCCCGATACGCCGTCGCCATGATCGTCACCTGGCCGCGCACGAAGACCTGCGAGCCCGGCGGACGGGATGACGCGGCGGCGGCGATAATCCGGTGGATGTCTTTGTTGATCGAGCCAAGATCGCGATCCTGACGATTGACGTAAATGTCAATTACCGGTTGCGCGTTGTAGTGCGAAACAACCTCGGGCGACGGCGCCGGACGAATCGTCGCCACCGCGCCTAGCACTTCGGGCGTGGTATGGTTAGGCCCCATTTTCACCGCGATCCCGCCAGCGAACGCCGTTGCGCCGCCGGTTATCGTGGTCTCGCTTTGCGGCGGCAATTTGTTTGCGAAGTCGCCTGAATCGGTGATTGGCATGTTGTAGAGATCCGCCAGCGTGTCGATCCGGTACTGCGGCATCATCGTTTCCAGCGGATAAGAGACGCCGGTTTTCCAGTTCAGCCAGAAGTTCGGGCGCAACTGGAAACTGCCCGAAAGCTCTTCGAGCAGGCCGCGCGCGACGTCGGCCTGAGTCAGGCCGACCATCTGAGCAAGACTCCGGTTCACATCGATTTTAAGCATCGGATAGTTGAACCGCTGGAAGATGTGAACGTCGGCGGTTCCCGGCACATGCACGATTTTCTTTTCTAGCTTGACGGCGTATGCATACGTCGCCATCCGGTCCGGGCCGGTGACTTGCACATCAATTGGGGCAGGGGCGCCGAAATTAAGAATCTGTGTCGCTATGTCGGCGGGCAGAAACGAGAAAACAACGCTCGGAAAGCGGTTCGGCAGGATCCGGCGCAGCCTCTCGATATACTCGAATGTCGAAAGATGATCGGGATTTTCCTGAACGATTATGTCAGCGTCCTCCGGGCCGACTGTGCCGGTGTTCTGATACGCCATGTCGATCGGACTGTACGGGATATCGATATTGTCGATTATGTTCGCGATATCGCGTGGGCGGATTATTTCCCGCATCACCCGTTCGATTCGATCGCAGAGCCGCGCGGTATCCTCAATTCGCGTCCCTGTCGGCGCCGAAACGTGCATCAAGATCGCCCCTCCATCGACGTTCGGGAAAAAATTGCTGCCCAGCCACGGCGTCAGCACGATCAGCGAAATCAGAATGGCCGCGAGGAATCCGATTACGAAGTTCCGGCTGTTTACGACCGCGAGCTCGAGCAATTCGCGGTACCATTCGCGCATTTTTAGAAAACCGTGCTCGAACCCCTGCTGAAACCGCGCTAATGGGTTGCGCGACAATGCTGTGTAATCCTGCGCTCCATGCTGGCTTTCGGACATCCAATACCGGGCGATCATCGGCACGAACGTGATCGAGAGCAGGAACGCGCCCACCAGCGCGTAAATTACGGCTTCGGCAAGCGGAACGAAGAGATAGTGCGAGACTCCCGTCAGCGTGAACATCGGCACAAA
>JAJZAI010000052.1 GCA_021799495.1 Deltaproteobacteria bacterium | reverse complement strand
ACGGAATAGTCAATGCGCGGCAATTCGGACGGCCGGCGGAATGGCCGGCGGATTATGTCTATCCGGACACCTACTTCGAAGACCGGCTGACGGTCGCGGCCGGCGGCGTGAAGTTCGAGTGTCATCACGGGCGCGGCGAGACCGACGACGCCTGCTGGGTCTATATCGCGCAGCACAAGGTGTTGTGCACGGGCGACTTCATCATCTGGGCGGCGCCGAACGCGGGCAATCCGCAGAAAGCGCAGCGCTATGCGCGCGAATGGGCGGAGGCGCTGCGCGCGATGGCCAGGACGGGGGCCGAGGTGCTGCTGCCGGGCCACGGCGCAGCGGTTTTCGGGGCGGTGCGGATTCGGCAAATTCTGAATGAGACGGCGGAATATCTGCAAAGCCTGCACGATCAGACGATCGCGATAATGAACGCGGGCGCGCCGCTCAGCGAGATTCTCGCGCAGGTCGCGCCGCCCGCGAAGCTGGCGGATCGGCCGTATTTGCAGGCGGTTTATGACGAGCCGCAATATATCGTGCGCAATATCTGGCGGCTGGAAGGGGGATGGTACGACGGCCGTCCGTCCGAGCTGAAGCCGGCGGCGCCGGCCGCGCAGGCGGGCGAGATCGCCGAGCTGGCGGGCGGCGCGGACAAGCTCGTGGCGCGGGCGCTGGCGCGGATGGAGGCGGGCGAGTTGGCGCTCGCGTCGCATCTAATCGACTGGGCCGCCGCCGCCGCGCCCGACGATCGGGCGGCACACGCGGCGCGGGCAAAAATCTATGCGGCGCGGGCGAACGAATCGGCGGCGACGATGACGCACGGGATTTTCCGCGCGGCGGCGGCCGAGTCGGCGGCGAAAGCCGGAATCGAGCCGCCCATCGATTCGCGCAAGATTTAGCCAAGCGCGTCCAGATCGAGAATCGCTTGCGGGCGGGCTTGCTCTCGCCTATGCGGACTGCGAACCTTTTCGGCGATGGCTTCTCCCGATGTCGATCGTACAGGGCGCGCATCCGCCATGCGGCGATCATCCGAATTGAAAAATCGCGGCGCCGCGCGGACCGTCGAATCGGCCGATCCGCTCGCGCACAGCGACGCATGGTGGCGGCGCGCGGCGCTTGTCGTGCTGGGCTTTGCGGCGGTTCTTTTCTTTGCCCGATTGGGAGTGCGTGCGCTCTGGGCGTCGGAATTTCGATGGGGCGAAATCGCCCGCGAGATGCATCTGACGGGCAACTACTTCTGGCCGACGATCAACGGGCGTTCCTATTTCGACAAACCGCTGGGCTCATACTGGCTGATTCTGGGCGTCGGATGGATTATCGGCGCGGTGAATGAAACGGCGGCGCGGACGCCGTCGGCGCTCGCGGGGCTGCTGGCGACGGGTTTGCTGATCGTAATCGTGCGCCGGCTATACGACCTGCGCACCGGCGTGATTTCCGCCGTGATTCTCTCGACAAGTTTCAGTTTCGTCTTTTTTTCGCGTAACGCTTCGGCCGACGTCGAAACGATCGCGGGCGAACTGGCGGCGCTGGCGCTGTTCCTAGCGCACGAAGACGACGCGGGCGGCGGATGGTGGGTGATCGGGCTGTGGCTGATCATGGCGGTCACTTCGCAGATGAAGGGGCTGCTCGGGTTTGTCCTGCCGCTGGCGATGATCGGCGCGTACCGGTCGCTGGCGAACGGATGGGCCGACGCGATCCGGGGGCTGGGTTCCGGATCGCCCGGCGCGCGCTGGCGCTGGATCGTCGCGCGCCACCGATGGTTCTTCAACTGGAGCACGCCGATCGCGATCGCGCTCGCCGGCGCGGTCTATTATGCGCCGTTCGCGATTTCGCAGCATCGCACCGGCTCCGAGCACGGCATCTACATGGTCTATCGCGAGAACGTGGAGCGCTATTTCGCTCCGTTCGACCATCGCGGCCCGATCTATCTGTACCTGTACGTGATATTCGCGCTGATGGCGCCGTGGTCGGCGATGCTTCCGGCGGCGCTTGTGCATACGCATCAGCGGCGGAAAATCGGCGCGGATCTGGCCGTGCAAGATCGCTTCGCGCTCACCTTTTTCTGGGCGACGTTTCTATTTTTCACGCTCTCAGGGTCCCGGCGCAGCTACTATATCCTGCCGATTCTGCCGCCGGCCGCGATTCTGGCCGCGCGCGTGATGCTGGAGGCGCCGGAGCGGATGACGCCGCTGGCGCGCCGGCTCGTGACGTTCGGATTCGGACTGGTGATCGCGATGGTCGCGGTCGCGACGCTCGCGTTCATCCCGCCGCATCTGTTCATGCCGTATCCCTATTCCGCGCTGCCGCCGGCGCCGGATCGCGGCATATACGCAATTTTCTGGATCGGCTCGGTCGCCGCGATTTTATGGGCGCTGCGCGATTTGCGACCGCCGCGAATGGCATGGGCGATCGGCGCGATCGCGTGGTTGTTCATGTTCTACTTTTACGTGTTCGCGATGCCGGCGGGCGACGCGTATCGCACCGAAAAACCGTTCGCCTATCGGATTCGAGCGCTGATCGGCGCCGACACGCCGAGATTGGCCTTTTACCTGAATCAAGGCCCCGTCTATTACCTTGGTTTGCCCAAACCGACGCCGGAATACGATCGGCTGGCCGATCTGGATCGGGCGATCGCGGCCGGCAAAGTGCGCTGGCTGGTAGTGCGCCGGCGCGAATTGCCGAAATTGAACTTTCCGTATCGCCAGGTCACGGGCGAGACCGCATATCCGTGGGATCCGAAGCAGCACGCGCTGAACGAGATGGCTCTGCTGCGGGTGGAACCACCCGCAGCGGCCACACCGCAAAAATAGCGCGGCAGGCGCATCCCGGCGCGCCGCCAACCAGCAGCGGCGTCTAGCCTTTTGGCAAGCCGAGGACGCGCTCGCCGATAATGTTGTGCTGGATCTGATTGGTGCCGGCGTAGATCGTCGGTCCGCGCGCCGCCAGCATCCGGAGCGACCATTTGCCGCTGTCGAGCGCGAATGGCGCTTCGAAATCGAGCTGGCTGTACGGCCCCAGCAACTCCATCGCGTACAGCGCGATCGCCAGATTCAATTCGGTGCCGCACAGCTTCATGATCGAACCTTCCGGTCCGGGCGGCGCGCCCTTGAGCTGGCGGGTCAATTGCCGATAGCTGGTGTATTTGAGGGCGGCCGCTTCCGAGGCGAAGCGCGCGACCCTCTGGCGGACGCCGGCGTCATCCCAGGCGACGCCGCCGTTGCGCGGCACGCGCCGGGCGAGCTCGATCAGTTCGCGCACCTGCTGGGAGGCGCTTTCGCCATAGTTGCCCGAGCGCTCGAACATCAGGGTCGTGATCGCCACCTGCCATCCGTTGTTTTTCTGGCCGACGATATTCGCCTTCGGCACGCGAACGTCTTCGAAGAAGACTTCGTTGAAGCCGCGTCCGCCCGTCATCTGCACCAAGGGCCGCACATTTATGCCGGGGCTGCGCATATCGACCAGCAGGTAGCTGATGCCCTTGTGTTTGGGGGCGTCGGGATCGGTGCGGACGAGCAGGAAAATCCAGTCCGCGAACTGCGCCATCGAGGTCCATACCTTCTGGCCGTTGACCAGAAAATAATCGCCCTGGTCCTCCGCGCGGGTTTTGAGCGAGGCGAGATCGGAACCCGAGCCGGGTTCCGAGTAGCCCTGGCACCATACTTCGTCGCCGCGCAGAATCGCCGGCAGATGGCGGCGCTTCTGATCGTCCGTGCCCCAATGCATCAGCGTGGGGCCGAGCAGGCTGATGCCCATCCCCAAAAAAGGCTCGGTCAGATCGAGCCGGGCCAGCTCCTCGCGGAAGATCAACCGCTGCATCACCGTGGCGCCGCGGCCGCCGAACTCCCTGGGCCAGTGCACTGCTACCCATCCGCCTTCATTGAGCCGCTTGTGCCAGCGGATGCGGGCGTTCCAATCCTCTTGGCTGCCGTCGTCGAGCGGGCTGCGCGCGGGCGGCGCGTAATCTCGGTTGTCTTCGAGCCAGGCGCGAACCTCGGTGCGGAACGCCTCGTCTTCGGAGCTGTAGTTGAAATCCATATGATCCGCTTTCCGCCGGCGCCGCGCGGCCGGCCCTTGATTAATTCAATCGCTTTCCCGCGCCGCCAATGTCAAGCATTATCTTTCCGGCGCATCGCCGATCAGGCGCGCCCGGTAAGCTTCGCCCGCTCCAGCACCGCCTCGTAGATGCGCGCGGTGGCGGCGTCGATCAGGATGCCGCCGGCGCCGGCCGCGCCGGCTCCGCCTTTTTCGGCGGCGTAGTAAGCCTCGCACATCCGGCGCGCGACCTCGATTTCGTTTGGCGTGGGCGCGAAGACGTCGTTGGCGATTTCGATCTGGCTTGGATGGATCGCCCACTTGCCGACCGCGCCGAGCGTCGCCGCCCAGACCGCGTCGCGCCGGTAACCGCCGGGATCGCGGAAATTCGCGAACGGGCCGTCGATCGCGTCGATGCCGGCGGCGCGCGCCGCGACGATCATCCGGCCGCGCGCGAAATGCCACATGTCGCCAGGGTAGCGGTTCGGCTCCGACGCTTCGGTCAGTCCGGAGCGCACGCCCTGGCTGGCGGAAAGATCGCCGAAGCCAAGGATGATCGCCTCCAGCCGCGGGCAGCATCCCGCGATCTCCTCGACGCGCGCGAGCGCCGCGGTCTCCTCGATCAGCGCTTCAAGGCCGATGCGATGCCTGAGGCCGAGTTTCGCTTCGAGCTGGCTCAGCAGCGTGTCGAAGAACCACACGTCGCGCGGAGCTTTGACCTTGGGCAGGATAATGATGTCGAGCTTGGCGCCGGCGCCTTCGACCACTTCGATTACGTCGTCATGGGCCCATCTGGTTTCGGCGGCGTTGACGCGGACGGCGCGCAGCTTGCGGTTCCAATCCAGGCCGTTCAACGCGGCGACGACGTTGGCGCGCGAGGACTCCTTCAGCGCCGGCGCGACCGCGTCTTCGAGATCGAGGAAAACCAGATCGGCGGCGCTGGCGACCGCCTTTTGGACCATCGCCGGATTCGATGCCGGCACGGAAAGTTCCGAACGTCTCAACCGCACAGCCATTTGATTTCTCCGCTAACGTCTAGGATTTTTCCGGCGCGATGCCCAATTCGGCGAGAATTTCCGCGCCATGCTCGCCGAGGCGCGGCGCGGGCGAATGCACGGCCGCGGGCGTGCCCGCGAGCTTGATCGCCGGTCCGGCGATCGTCAGCGGCGGATTGTCGCCCGGCGGCTGCACCTCGACCAGCATCCCGCGGGCGCGCGGATGGGGATCGGCGAAGATTTCGCGCGCGGTGTTGACGGGACCGACGGGCACTTTGCCGCCGAGCGCGCCGACGATTGCCGCGGTCGGCCGCGCCGCCGTCCATTCGCGGATCAGGTTGCGCACGAATTCCCCGTTGGCGACGCGGCGCGGATTGCTGCGCGTGCGATCGTCGGCGATCAGCTCCGTGCGGCCCATCGCGCGGCACAGCGCCGCCCATTGATTGTCGGTCGGCGCCGCGATCGCGATCGCGCCGTCGGCGGTCGGGAAAATATCGAACGGCACGATGATGCGGCTGGAGTTGCCGGCGGGCGCGAGCGTTTTTCCGGTGAGCGAGTAGGTGTAAACGATCACCTCGCAAAGCGCGAGCACCGCGTCGTACATCGCGACGTCGAGGAACTGGCCCTTGCCGCTGACGCGCGCCGCGTGAATCGCGGAAACGACGCCGAGCGCCGCGAGCGTGCCGGGATAGATGTCGCCGACACCAGGGCCGCAGCGGTAGCCGTCGCCGCCCGCCGGACCGGACATCCCGACCAATCCGCCCATGCATTGCGCGACGATATCGAAGGCCGGCCAATCCGAGTACGGGCTGTTTCCGGTGCGCGGATCGCCGAAGCCGCGCACCGCGGCATAAACCAGCCTGGGATTGCGCGCGCGCAACGCCTCGTAGCCGATCCCGAGCGCGTCCATCACGCCCGAGCGCGCGTTTTCGACCACCGCGTCGGCGCGTTCGGCCAGCTTGAACAGGGTCTCGCGGCCGGCGTCGGACTTCAGATCGAGCACGATGCTGCGCTTGTTGCGGTTGATGCTGGCGAAGTACGGCGAATAGTCGCAGCCTTGGCGATCGGGAAACGGCGGACCGAGCGTGCGCGCCATGTCGCCGTGCGGCGGTTCGACCTTGATGATGTCGGCGCCAAGATCGCCGAGCAGCATCGTGCAATAAGGCCCGGCGAGCGCCTGGGTGAGATCGATTATCCGGACGTCCGCGAGCGGACCGGTGGGTTTCGGATTCATCGACGATGGGTCGCGTTTGCTGGAATCATAAAAGGATCGCCGGGCTTCGGCCTCGAACCTCCGGCGCATCAGGCCGGCTTTGGGTCACGTACCAGACCCGGTTTGATTCTTCAACCGGCGCGCGGCGCCGTTCAAAATCCGGCGCCGTAAAAATAGATCCGCTGCGGCGCATTGCGCGCATTATCGATAATCGCGAGCGCGCCACCGCGCAGGCCCGGCGCCGCGGGCGCGAAACTGATCGCGATCGCGCAGCTTTGGCCGGCCGCAAGAATCGTCGCGGCGGCGCAACTCCACGGCGACGGGACGAGCGCGAAAGCGGCGCCGCCCTGCCGGATAATCCGCGCGATCGCGAGCGGCGCGGGGCTGTCGGCGGGATTCAGCACGGTCACGATCTGAACCGCGCTCGCCGTTCCCATTTTGATCGGGCCGAAATTAAGCACGCGCGGCGTGACGATCGCGTCGGCCGCCGGTTGCGGCGGCGTGGGCGACGCGGTTGGCGTGGGCGACGATGACGGCGTGGCGGAGGGCGTCGGCGTCGGACTTGGCGTGGGCGTCGCGCTTGGAGTAGGGGTGGGAGTCGCGGTCGGAGTTGGCGTGGGCGAGACGGTGGGCGAAGGCGACGGCGTGGCGGAGGAGGTCGGCGTTGGACTTGGCGTCGGGCTGGGCGAGGCACTTGGCGTGGGCGTCGGACTGGCCGGGGCGAATGCGGCGACGAACGTCGCCATATCGATACTGCCCCATCCGCTGGCTTGATCGTATCCCGGTTCGGCGACAAAGCCGGAGACGCCGTTGAAGCCGTTGTTGCCCGAGGCGATATCGCGCAGGCCGGAGCTGCTGGTGTCGTGCAGCGCGCCAAGCTGATAAATGCGCGGATTGGGATTGCCGGCGCGCCCGCCTGCGCTTTGCGCGACCACGTTCATCAGTCCGGCCAGAATCGGCGCGGCGATGCTGGTGCCGCCGATGCAACAGTTCATCTGCGCGACGCCCGCCTGATTCGGATCGTCGCCCCAATAGAAACCGGGCGCGAGCGGGCTTGCGCCCATGACGACATCCGGCAGATCGCGCATCGAGTCCGGCGGCGTGAGTCCGATTTGATACGACGGTTTGGCGAAGATCGAGCTGGCGCCGCCGCCGCCCGCGCCGGTCGCGTCGTCCCAAACGCTTTCCGCGACGTAGCCGACGTCATCGCCCGACGCATTGTAAACCGGGGTGAACTGGCTGCCGCCGACGGCGATCACATTGGGATCGGCGGCGAATTCGCTGACGTTGAGGCTGGTTCCAACCACGCAGGCAGTGCCCGCGCTGTTGAGCGTAAGGCCCGCGGAGCCGTCGTCGCCGGCGGCCACGGCGACGGACTGCCCTTGAGCGGCGGCTTGGGCCAGCAGGGGATCGAGCGTGCCGGTGTAAAAGCTGGCGGGTCCGCCGCAGAACGAATAGCTCACGCTGATCGCGCCGCATTGATTGTCGGTCACGGCGGCGCTGAGCGCATCGACCAGGCCGTTCGCACCCGCGCCGATATAAACCACGACCGCCGCGCCGGTCGCGACCGCGTGCGCCCACTCGACGTCGAGCAGCGCCTCGGTTTCGTCGGTGGTGCGGCCCGGATTCACGCCGTCGGCCAGCACTCGCGTCAGACTCGGGTCCGGCAGTGCGAAGGTTGAATCGAACAACGTCACGGCGCTTGTGAGCAGGTCCGAATCCTCGACGATCGCCACGCATTGCCCGGCGCCGTCGAGAGCATCCTGGACGAGTGGCGTTTCGTCGTAAAACGTCCACAGGTCCTGGGGCCCGAACGCTTCGCCTTCAGCGCCGGCGTATTCCGGCGCGGCGGCCATCGCGAACGTTCTGCCCAGCGCGCCCGGCGCGCGGCCGGCGCCCGCCGCGGAATCCATCGGGACGGCATGCAGGGTGTTGTCGAGACCGGCGATCGACGAAATTATTCTTGCGAAGCGCGCGGGTATTTTCGGATCCGAGAGGTTCGCATAGACGCCGCCGTTCGCGTTCGCCGCAAGCCGCGTCGCGAAAGCGCGTTCGACCATCGCGGCGGCGCCGGTCGCGGTGATTCCCGTCGGCGAGCGCGCTGAGACGCGCAGGCCCGCGCGCGTTAGCCACGCGGCGACCGCCGCGACTTCCGCCGGCGTCCGTCCGAAGCGCCGCGCATACTGCCCCGCGGTGAGCCATCGATGGTAATTCGGCGAGGCTGGATCCTGGATCGTCTTCAGATAGCGCGTCAGCCGCGCGCGGCCGCGCGGCGCGAACGAAAGCCGGAGCTGGAGCAGTTGGCCGGGATTGAGCGGCTGGACGAGGCCGGCTTCAGCGGACAGAATTGGATGGTTGCCGCGCAGCGCCACATCCGGCGCGTTGCGCCCGGCGCCGGCGAAGCGCGGGAGCGCCGCCACGATCGCGGCGGCGACGCCAGCGAGGGCGAATGCAAGTCCAGGCGGTTTGCGCGGGCGGATTTGGATACTCATTTCAGATTATCGGGTCAGCGCGAACGCGAGCGGGTGGCCGACATGAAATTGCCGTCACGCATGCGGCGGCTATCGAGTTAAGTTTCGATTCGCGGGCAGGCGCGATTTTAATTTGCGGATGGGCCGATATGGCGGCCATAGATAGTCAATTTGAATATATGATTTTATCCATTGGCCATTCATTGTCTATTTCCAGCCGTGATAATTGTTCCCGCGGACGCTGCGGCGCGCCTTGAATGCATTAAGCAATCGCGATGCCGCATCGGGCGGGCGTTCGATCGGCGCCGCGCATGGCGCACGCGCGCTGGTGATGGCCCACGGATGGAACGCGACGGCCTACCAGATACTGAATCCGGGAATCGATCTATGGTTCGAGCCTTCGGCGCCCGCGGTGACGGGATACATCCGGCGGGGCCATGTGATGCTGGCGGCGGGCGCGCCGGTATGCGCTGAAGCGTCGCTGCCGGCGGTGACGCGCGCGTTTGAAGATTTCGCCGCGGCGCATCGATGCCGCGTCTGCTACGTCTGCGCGGCCGATCGCTTGCGCGGCCTGCTGGCGAATTCCCGCCGCCATGCGGCGATCGTGATCGGCGCGCAGCCGGTCTGGAATCCCGCGCGCTGGCCGGCGGTGGTCGAAGCGCATCGCTCGCTCCGCGCGCAGTTGAATCGCGCGCGCAATAAAGGCGTGCGCATCGAGCCGCTTGCGCCGGAACGCGGCTGCGAAGATCCGGAACTCGCGGCGGTGCTGGCGCGCTGGCTCGATTCGCGCGTGCTGCCGCCGCTGCATTTTCTCGTCGAGCCGCATACGCTCGCGGGCGAAGTCGCCGATCGCGTGGTGCTGGTCGCGCGCCGCGACGGCCGCGCCGTCGCGTTTCTGGTCGCTTCGCCGGCGCCCGCCCGCAACGGCTATCTGATCGAGCAGGTGGCGCGCGATCCGCACGCGCCGAATGGGACCAGCGAATTTCTGATCGACGCCGCGATGCGGCGCTTCGCCGCCGAAGGACGCACCTATGTCACGCTTGGTTTGGTCGCCCTCTCGACCCATGCCGCGCTGGACATGAATCCGCTCTGGCTCCGCCTGATGATGAGGTTCGCGCGGGCGCATGCGAACCGTTTCTACAATTTTCGCGGCCTCGAACGCTTTCGCGCCAAAATGGCGCCGGATTTTTGGGAACCCATCTATTCGATTTCCAACGAAGCGCGGTTTTCGATGCGTACGCTCTACGCGATTGGCGAGGCTTTCTCCGGAATCCCGCCGTGGCGCGCGATCTCGATGGCGCTGGCGCGGGCGCTCGCAATGGAGGCGCGGCGCGCCCGCCGGTATTGCGCGATCCGCTTTGGCGGCCACGCGGCCTGAGCGGCCGCGGCGTTTATCGCGCTCGTCCGCCGGATGGCTTCGTCAAAGCGCGCGATGTTAAAATTCCGTAGCGCCGCCGTTTCGGCCGGAGCCGCGAGCGGCGAGAGCGGAGGTTCGTTTCATGAGCGAGTGGCGCAAGCCGGAATTCGTTGAACTGCGCATGGACGCCGAAATTAGTTGCTACAGCTTTCTGCTTGACGACATGCGCGCGTATGGCAGCTTGCGCAAAGCGGAAGCGGCGGAACACGACCCGCCGCCGGCGGCGGATTCGCGTCCATTGCGCTAAGCGCCCGCGATGCGCGTCCGGATACTCGGCTCGGCCGCCGGCGGCGGATTTCCGCAGTGGAATTGCCAATGCGAAAATTGCGTGCGGATGCGGCGCGGCGAAATTCGGGCAAATCCCCGCACGCAATGTTCGCTCGCGGTCAGTTCCGACGGCCGCCGCTGGAGCCTGATCAACGCAAGTCCCGATCTCTCCGCTCATCTCCGCACGCTCTCCTCGGCCGATTTGGCGCCAGCCGGTTCACGAACCGGAGCGATTGACGCGATAATCCTGACCGATGGCGAACTGGATCATTGCGCCGGCTTGCTCGCGATTCGCGAGACGGGACCGCTCGCGCTCTATTCGACGGTCGCCGTTCGCGACTGGATTTTCGGCATGAATGCGGCCTTTTCCGCGATTTGCCGACCTGGACGGATCGAATGGCGGGACTTGCCGGTTGGCGGCGTCGCCGGCGTTGCTGAGATAGAAATTCGCACCGCCAGCGGCGAGGACACCGGTCTCCGCGCCGGTGCGACCGCCGTCGCGGCTAAAATTCCGCGCTATGCCGGCGGCGACGGACCAGAGCCGGCGGGCGCCGCGATCGCACTGCGAATCCGGTCGACCGACAGCGCCGCCGCGTTGCTCTACGCGCCCAGCGTGCGCAGGATCGACGAGGCGCTGCGCGCCGCCGCCCGCCGCTCGGCCTGTATGCTGCTCGACGGGAGTTTCTGGTGGGACGACGAGATGGCGCGCCGCGGTGCGGGAACGGCCATGGCGACCGCGATGGGCCATCTGCCGATCGGCGGTCCGGGCGGCAGCCTTGCGGCGATGCGCGAACTGGGCGGGATCAGGAAGATTTACACCCATATAAACAATACCAACCCGATTCTCGACGAAGACTCTGCCGAACGCCGCCAACTTGCCGAAGCCGGATGGGAAGTCGCCGCCGACGGGATGACGCTGGAACTTTAGTCCGATGAACCTCACGGCCACACAAGCGCCGCCCGATTCGCCCGAGCAATTTGTCGCGCGAATGCGCGCGGTCGGCGCGGTTGCGTATCACGATCGCCATCCGTTCCACCTGCTGATGCATCAGGGGAAGCTCACTCGCCGCCAGCTTCAGGCGTGGATCGAAAATCGCTTCTACTATCAATGGAGAATACCCAGGAAGGACGCGATTATCCTGGCCAAAGCGGAAGATCCCGAGTTTCGCCGGGCGTGGATCGGCCGCATTGCCGATCATGACGGCGACGAGTCGCGCGAAGGGGGAATGCGCAAATGGCTGCGCCTCGCGCAGGCCGCCGGTCTCGATCCTGACGAGGTTCGGAGCCTCAAGCGCGTGCTGCCCGCCGCGCGTTACGCCGTCGATGCGTACGTCGAGCTGGTCGCAAGCCGTCCGTTGGTCGAAGCGGTCGCGTCGTCGCTGACCGAACTCTTCGCGCCGGAACTGATGGCGAACCGGGTCGTGGCGCTGGAACAGCTTTATCCGTGGCTCGATCGCACGGGCCTCGATTATTTTCGCGGTCGTCTTTCCGAAGCGCCGCGCGACGCCGCCTTCGGACTCGATTTTGTCGTCCGCAATTGCGTCACGCGCGCGATGCAGGATCGGGCGGTCGAGGCGCTGATCGCGAAATGCCATATCCTCTGGAGCCTGCTCGACGCGATTTATTTCGCCTACGTCGAGCCGGGATGGGCGCCGCCGTTATGGCCCGCTGCGGAATGAATTCGGATGCTCCCGGCCGCGAGTGGCGTCCGCGGCTCGCGGCCGGCGTGCGTTTGCGCGTCGATCCGGCGGATGGCCGCGAACGGCTGCTCTTTCCTGAAGCGGCGATGGAATTGAACGAGACCGCGGCCGCGATCGTCCGCCTGTGCGACGGACGCCGCTCGCTTGCCGAGATCGTGCGCGAACTCGCCGGCCGCTATGGAACCGCGGACGCAATCGCGCGCGAAACGGCGGAATTTCTCGGCGCGATGCGTGAACGGCGGCTCGTCGAGTGAACTCCATCCAGCCGCCATCGCCGCGTTCGCTCGTGGCCGAGCTGACCTACCGATGCCCGCTTGGCTGCCTCTATTGCTCTAACCCGCTCGATTTCGCGAAAAGCCGCGCCGAATTGTCCGCCGACGATTGGTCGCGCAGCTTCGCGCAGGCGGCCGCGCTCGGCGTCATGCAGCTCCATCTGACGGGCGGCGAGCCGCTGCTCCGCGACGATCTGGGCGAGCTCACATCAGCGGCCCGCGCTTGCGACCTATACATCAACCTGATCACCAGCGGCGTCGGCCTGAACGAAGCGCGGCTTGGCGCGCTCCGCGCCGCCGGACTCGACCATGTGCAGCTCAGCCTGCAGGACAGCGACGAAACCGCCGCGGATTATGTCGCCGGCGCCGGGGCGCATCGGCGGAAACTCGCCGCGGCCCGAATGATTGCGCGGATGAAAATCCCGCTGACGCTTAACTTCGTCGTCCATCGGCTGAATCTCGATCGGGTCGGCGCGATGATCGATTTGGCAGCGGAACTTGGCGCGCGCCGCGTCGAACTGGCGAGCGCGCAATTCCACGGATGGGCGCTGCTCAACCGGGCGCATCTGATGCCTACCCAGGAGCAGAACGATCGCGCCGAGGCGATTGCGCGTCTTGCGGCCAAGCGTTTGCGGGGTGCGATGGAAGTCGTTTTCGTCCGCAACGACTATCTGGCGGGGCGGCCCAAGCCGTGCATGGGCGGATGGGGCCGCGGCACGATCGTGATCGATCCGACGGGACGCGCGATGCCCTGTCAGGCGGCGGCGTCGATTTCAGGCTTGGAATTTCCGAACGTGCGCACGGCCGCGCTCGGCGAAATCTGGCGCGATTCTTCCGTTTTCAACGCTTTTCGCGGCTACGCCTGGATGAAGGAGCCGTGCCGGAGCTGTCCCGAACGCGAGCGCGATTTCGGCGGATGCCGCTGTCAGGCGTTCGCGCTGGCCGCCGACGCCGCGGCCACGGATCCTGCCTGCGAACTCTCGCCGCATCACCGGACGGTCATCTCCGCCCGCGGGGAATTATCGGAACGCACAACTCCGGTTTACCGCACCGCTCGCTCGAGCCGCGATATTATCCGCCGCAATAATTCGCCGGGCGGTTGAGCGCGCGCCGCGGCGGCGCCGGCGTTGCGATCGTCGTGCGAATGCGCCGCGGCGATCGGTCATCCCCGATGCGCGACAAGAAAAGCGCGGGTGCGGCTGACGGCGGCGCCGGCCACGTCCGGCGTTTTCCATTTTTCGATCGTTTCCACGCGGGGCGCGAGCGCGCCGATTTCGCGCGAAATCGGCGCCGGATGATAAAGATCGTCGCCCGCCAGCACCATCAGCGGCGTGTCGCAGTTGCGGACGAAGTCGCGATCGACGGAAAAGACGAAATCGCCGCCGTACATCCGCTCGCGAAAGCTCGCGAACGCCGGCTCGGCGAGATTCGGCCGCGCGCTCCGCAACTCTTTCGCCCATCCGTCGAACATCTCGTAAAACGCCGCGCGATTTTCGTGCAACCCGATCGGATTTTGCAGCACCGCCGCGCTTACCCGTTGGGGAGCCGCCTTGATTACGCCGAGGCAATAGGACGATCCGATGCATCCGCCCATCAGATGGCAGCGGTCGATTTTCAGATGATCGAGCAGGGCGAGATGATCGGCGGCGTAGGTCTCCCATCCGTCGTCCGCGTTGACCGGCGCGTGCGAGCGGCCCGCATTCCGCTGGTCCATCGCGATCACGCGGAAGTCGTTGGCGAACTGTATCGTAGGATCGAAGGGGCTCCTGTGCCAGAACTCGATGCTCGAGCGCATCCCGCCCGGCGCGAACAACAGGATCGGATAGCCCGCTCCGAATTCTTCGTAGTAAAGCGAAATTTCGCCACGCTCGAATATTGGCATCGTAAAATCCTCAGTTCGATCTCGGACTGTCGGCCTATCGCGATTTGGGCAGGCCGAGCACGCGTTCGGCGATGATATTGCGCTGAATCTCCGACGTGCCGCCTTCGATCGTGTTCGCCCGCGAACGCAGAAAATGATGCTGCCATCGGCCGCTCTGAATCGCGTGCGGCGATCCGCGCATCAACTGGCTCGCCGGCCCTTCCAGCGCCATCGCAAATTCCTGCATCCGCTGGTTCAGTTCGGACCATGCGAGTTTCGAGATCGATCCGACCGGACCGGGATCGCCGCCCTTCAGGATTTTCGAGAAGGTGCGGTAGGCGGTGAACCGCATCATCTCCAGTTCGACGAAGAATTGCGCGAGCTGCTGGCGGATCAGCGGATCTTTGGTGGCGGGCGCGCCATTGCGAATCGTCGCGCGCGCCAGATCGACCATTTCGTCGAAAATGATCCGGTAGCGCATCACGCCCGCCAGCGCCGCCGTCCCGCGCTCGTTCATCAGGGTGGTGGTCGCGACGCGCCATCCGTCGTTGAGTCCGCCCAGCAGATTGGCGCGCGGCACGCGCACGTCTTCGAAGAACATCTCGTTGAACTCGGCCTCGCCGGTCATCTGGCGCAGCGGCTTGACCGTGATGCCGGGGCTTTTCATATCGACGAGCAGGTAGCTGAGCCCGCGATGCTTCGGCGCATCGGGATCGGTGCGCACCAGCAGCATGCACCAGTCGGCGACGTGGCCGAGCGTGGTCCAGACTTTCTGGCCGTTGACGATAAACTCGTCGCCGCGAAGTTCGGCGCGCGTGCGCAGGGAGGCGACGTCGGAACCGGAATTCGGCTCGGAAAATCCCTGGCACCAGATTTCCTCGCAGCTCAGAATTTTGGACAGATAGCGTTTTTTTTGTTCTTCGGAGCCGTAAGTGATGATGGTCGGACCGGCCATCGCGAGACCCAGCACGTTGAGCGGCGCGGGCGCGCGCATCCGCGCGAGCTCTTCGTTGAAAATCGCCATCTCGAGCTGCGAGGCGCCTTGGCCGCCGTATTCCTTCGGCCACGCCATCCCGAGAAAGCCGCCGTCGTAGAGCCGGCGCTGCCAGTCCTTGAGGAATTCGAGCGTGTTGACGCCATGCGGCCGAAAGCCCGGCTCGCCCCATCCGGAGGGCAGATTGTCGCGCAGGAATTTCCTTACGCGCGCGCGAAATTCTTCCTGTTCGGGGGTGAAACCCAAGTCCATCGCGAATCCGTCTCCCGTCGCGCCGCGAAGTTCATCCGGCCGCGCGGCGTCATCAGAGCGTGTTCATGATCCGAATCAGTTCGGCGCGGCCCCATTCGACCTCGAACCGATGCCGATTCGCAATCCGCCGCAATTGGTCGGCGATCGGGCCGTCCGGCGGCGCGATCGCGAGCGCTTCTTCGACCTTGCGCGCGACCCATTCTTCGCCGCGAATCAGCATCCTGAGCCGGTCGGCGAGCGCGTCGGCCGAGGCCACTTTCGCGGCGAAGGGACCGATTTTGTCCGACGGTTGGCCGCCGTTGGCGCGAATAAGCTGTTCGAGCGCGGATACGGTTGCGGCCTCGTCCTCGCGCGAGGTGGCGAGCAGGCGGCGCAGGTCGTCGTTTTCGACCGCGCCAATCAAGTCGTCGAGCGCGGCGACTCCCGCGCGCTCGCTTTCGAGCAGCAGATTCAGAATTTGCCCGAGCGCGGCATCCACGGCGCGAATCTACAAGCCGATCGGCGCCTTAGCAAGGGAAGTTTCCGCCGTCGCGGCGTGCGATCAGGCACCGCTTTCGAGCCGCGCGCCGAGCAGGTCGGCCAGCAATTCCGCCGGCGCCCGCTTGGCCTCATCGACCGCGAAGCCGGCCGCGGCCGCATGGCCGCCGCCGCCGAAGGTGCGCGCGAGCCGGGAAAGATCGACCTCGCAATCGGCGCTGCGCCGCAGGCTGACGCCGAGGCTGCGCAGATCGAACAGCGCGATTATCGTGCGGGTCTGTCCCTCGTAGAGTTTCGACGCGACCTCGCTGCTGTAACCCATGCAGCAGGCGGAACGGATTCGCAGGCCGTTGCCGAGCGGCCGTTCGACCATCGTGGCCCGCGCGATATCGAAGCTCTTATCCATCGCCTTGCGGCCGGACTCGAGCGCAAGCCTGAGCTTGCGGCTCATCACCGGCTCTTCGAGCCGGACGATTTCGCGATACGACTCGATTCCGCCGAGCGTTTGCACGGCGAGCGCCCAATCGGCGGATTCGGGAATCCGATGGATCCAGCGGTCGTGATCGTCGGCGATCGCGGCGAAAGGGAAAAAACGTTCGAAATCGGGCAATTTTTCGGTTTCGTGTCGTTCTTCCGCCAGTTGTTTGAGGAAATTGAAGGTCAGGCGCGCGGCTGAGAATTCCTCCGACAGCAGCCGGCCGCTGAATGGAACGTCGAATTCCGGAGCGTCGGCGCGGGCCACGGCGGTGCGATGATGATCGACCCAATATGCGCGCGCGCCCGCGCGGATCAGGTTGGTCAGATGCGCGGCGGTCGCGGTCGTGGTCCAGGACAGGTCGGTAATCCAGTATTCGTCCAGCTCGCCGCGCTCGCGCGGCCGGAGCGATTGGAGCACGCGGTCGCTGTCGCCGTTGGCCGCAAGGAAGGTCACGACGCGTTGATCTTTGTAATAACGTTCGATCGCCGCCGCCGCGACCACGCCGTCGAGGCATGACGGGCCGTGGCTGACGATCTGGATCGTGCGGCGCTGGGTCCTTGGCATGATCGTCTAGTGTACGAGATTCGCCGCCGCCGCGCGATGCGGGTTGCGGCTTAGGGCGATAAACGAAAGTTCGTGGTGCGCGATACGGTGAAGATTTCACTATAACGTGCTAAGTTCCCTCAACTGTTGGCGACTCGCGCCGGGATGGAAATTGATTCCCGCGCGGCGCGGGCGCGCGTGGATCAAAACTCAGTGGACCCGGTCATCCTCGAACGCTCGGCGCATCCGGTCTCGCGCCACGATATCGATCCGAACGTCCTCAAGGTGCTTTATCGGCTGATCAGCGCCGAATTCACCGCCTATCTGGTCGGCGGCGGAGTCCGCGATCTGATGATGCGGCGGCGGCCGAAGGATTTCGACGTCGCCACTTCGGCCCATCCCAATCAGGTGCGCGAATTGTTCCGCAATTCGCGCCTGATCGGCCGGCGCTTTCGCCTCGTGCACGTTTTTTTCGGTCCCCAAAATATCGAAGTCGCCACGTTCCGCCGCCGCAGCGAGGAAGCTTCGGAAAGCGGCGACCCGATGATCCGGCAGGACAACACTTTCGGTACACCCGAAGAGGACGCGTTTCGCCGCGATTTCACGGTCAATGCGCTGTTCTATGATCCCCGCACCTTCGAGGTGATCGATTACGTTGGCGGGGCGCCCGACCTTGAAGCGAAGTTGATTCGATCCGTCGGCGATCCCGACCTGCGGATGCGCGAGGATCCGGTGCGGATGCTGCGCGCGGTGCGGTTCGCGGTCAAGCTGGGGTTCGAGATCGAACCGGCGACTCGCGCGGCGATCGAACGCCATTGCGGAGATTTGGCGAAAGCGTCCGCGCCGCGATTGGTCGAAGAAACCTTTCGCACTCTGATGCTGGCCGACGCCGCCCGCGCGTTGCATATGATGGAGCGGCTCGGTCTGCTCGCCGTGCTCCTGCCGGCCATTTCCGCCCATCTTCGCAGCCAGCCTGCCGCCCCTGCGATCGAGCCGTCCGCGCCGCCGTTCGAGCCAGAGCGCGCGCCGCTCGGCGAACTGGCGCCGCACGCCTATGAAGATGGCTTTGAGGCGATCGCGACCGCGCGCAATTTGGCTGTGATGGGTCAGGCGATCGCGGAGGGGCTGGCGCCGTCGCGCGCGATGGCGCTTGCGGCGTTGTATGCGGATCTATTTCGCGGGCGGAGCGATCACGCGGCGCGGACGGAACTGATTGCGGATTTGCGCCTGCGCGGCTTTTCGCGCTCGGACACCGACCAGATGCGGCTGCTGCTCGAAGCGGTCGGCCATATGATGGCGATGACGCGGATATCGCGGCGGCTGCCGCGCCGCCCGTACTATCCGGAAGCGCGCCAGTTGCTCGAATGGATCGCGCCGACCTATCGATTCGACGTCGTGACCTATGAGCGGTTTTTGAGCGCGCCGCCCGAGCGGTTTCCACGCCGGCGGGCCGGCGGCGCGCTTGCCGCCGCGAACGCCGGCGAAAATGGCGGTTCCTCGCTGGAGCCATCGGGCAGGCGGCGGCGCCGGCGCCGGGGCGGACGTCGCCATCGGCGCAATCCCGCTGTGGCGAACAGCATATCGCCGGCGGCGAACGACGCGCGGGCGTCCACGCCCGTTATGGCGGACGCCGCGGATGCGCCGCGGCGAACTTCCAGAGACGCGGTCGAAACCGCCGTGCACGGTCGCGACTTCGGCGGCGAAAGCGACGAATAGTCCGCATCGCGCCGGAGCCGCGCCGCATCGCTTCAGCTTGTCCGTTTGAATTGCATCGACTAATTTTATCGGGGCGCCCGCATGATCGTCGGTGATGCGCGCCGCGCTCTACTCTTCGCGGGAGATTTCAGCTTTGGCTGCTAACAACGTGCGCTCGGATAAGATCTGGATGGATGGCGCGATGGTCCCATACGACCAGGCCAACGTCCACGTCCTGACCCATAGCCTCCACTATGGCCTCGCCGTGTTCGAGGGAATGCGTTGTTACAAGGGCGACAACGGCGGTTCCGCGATCTTCCGCGCCAACGAGCATATTCGCCGCCTGCTCGATTCCGCCCATATTCTGGAGATGACCATACCGTTCAGCCGGGAGGAACTGGTCAAAGCCTGCGCCGACGTGGTGCGGGTCAACAAGTTCGACGAATGCTATCTGCGGCCGATCGCCTTTTACGGCGACGGCGAAATGGGTGTCGTCGCCCGCAACAACAAGGTGCGCGTCGCGATCGCGGCGTGGCCGTGGGGCGCCTATCTGGGTGCGGACGGTCAAAATCAGGGCGTGCGGCTCAAAACCGCGTCGTTCGTGCGGTTCCATCACAATTCGATGATGCCGATGGCAAAGACCTCGGCAAATTACGTCAATTCCGCGCTGGCCGGCTACGAGGCGCGCAAAAACGGCTACGACGAGGCGCTCCTGCTCGACGTCAACGGCTACGTCGCCGAAGGCAGCGGCGAGAACTTCTTTATCGCGCGCGACGGCGTGGTCTATACGCCGCCCCTGATGTCGTGCCTGGCGGGAATCACGCGCGATTCGGTAATCCGCATCCTGCATGACCAGGGCGTCGCGGTGAAGGAACAGCCTTTTCCGCGCGATCTCGTCTATATCGCCGACGAGGCCTTTATGACCGGCACGGCGGCCGAGGTCACTCCCGTGCGCGAGCTTGACGATCGGCGGATTGGCGAAGGCAAGCCCGGCCCGATCACGCGCAAGGTGATCGAGACGTTCAACGCCGCTTTGCGCGGGCGCGATTCCCGCTACCGCGCCTGGCTTTATTCGATATAGCGCCGCGCGCCGCCGCGGCCGTATAATTCCGCGATGAAACCGCGGCGCGTGGCGGCTGTCGCAAGCACGATGGGACTGCTCTGGACATTGTTCGGCTTCGGTTCGGCTCGCGCCGAACTGCTCAAGGTGGGCGACATCGCGCCGCCGTTCGCGACGCAGGCGATCGAAAACGGCCAGACCGTGCCGATTCGCCTGAGCGATTTTCTCGGCCGCAAAGTCGTCCTTTATTTCTATCCAAAAGACAACACTCCCGGATGCACCAAAGAGGCGTGCGCCTTTCGCGACGGCTACGCCATGCTCGCCCGATGGGGTATCGCGGTGCTCGGATGCAGCGTCGATTCGGAAAGCTCGCATCGCGCCTTCCAGCAGAAGTACAAGTTGCCGTTCCCGCTGCTGCTCGATCCCGACAAAAGCATCGCGAAGGCCTACGGCGTTGACAACGGCATCCCGATTCTCGGCCTCGACAAGCGCGTGACCTACGTTATCGGCACCGACGGACGAATCCTCAAAGTCTATCCCAACGTCGATCCCGCGATTCACGCCGGCCAGATCATCCAAGACCTTGGCGCCGACAAGGAGCCGCCGCCAACGCCCGCGCTCGCGCCCCAGCCGTCGGCGCCAGCCGCTTCCGCGACCCCTCCGTCCCGCGACCACGGCGACGATTCGATCGAATAAGCCCCGCCGGCGCGCGAACTTTCGCGATCTTCGGCCATCATCCATATTCGTGCATCATCGATGCGCGAAGACTAGTCTTTGCAACGCTTGGCATCGATTGGCGCGCTATAGGCGACGTCGATCGACGTCCATGCAAAGGAGAACGATCCCATGGAATTGGCGCGCATTGTCGGCCTCAAAGCCGGCGCGATAGTGCTTTCCGCTACGTTCCTTGCGATGGCCGCGCAAGTCGGCGGATGTTCCCGAACGGTTGAGAACTCGTCCGCGGTCGTCGAGCAGGTCCAGAACGGTCAGGCGCCCGCCGTCGAGGGATTTTTCGGATCGTCGGCGTCGCTGCTGCAGCCGGGCGGCGCGGGCCGGGCGGCGCTGGTGTACATCAATCCCAATGTCGATTGGAAGCAGTACGCCAAAATTATGATCGATCCCGTTCAGTTCTGGGACAGCGCCAATAGTGGCGTTTCGCTCTCCGACCAGCAAACCCTCACCACCTACGCCTACAACAAGCTCACCGAGGACCTTGCAAAGAACTTCACGCTCGTGAACCAGCCCGGCCCGGGCGTGATGCGCTTGCAGGTCGCGCTGGTGAACGCCACCTCCGCGACTCCCGGCTTGCGCTCGGTTTCGGTGGTGGTTCCGCAATTGCGGATACTCAACGCGGCTCAATCGCTCGCGACCGGCAGCTACGCCTTTGTCGGCTCGGCCCAGGCCGAGATGAAGGCGACCGACTCGGTCTCCGGCCAGCTCCTGGCGGGCGCCGTCGATCAGCGCTCCGGCGGCGTCTCGCTCAGCTCCGCGGCGACCTGGAAATGGGGCGACGCCGAGGCCGCGATCGACTACTGGACGCAGAAGATTTCCGACCGACTGCTCGAATTGCAGGGCCGCTCGCCCGCCGCGTCGTCCTGACCGGCCGCCGCGTTTCCGTCCGCCCGCGTCGGATTTAACCGATTGGTTGACAGTATCCGCGCGCCCGGCTAACATTCAACCGTATGGTTAAATCTGCGGCGCGGCGGAAAGCGCTCCCGGCGCGGCTGGATGCGGTTTTTCACGCGCTCTCCGACGCGACCCGCCGCTCGATTCTGCGCGGCGTCGCGGCGCGCGCGAAAACCGTCGGCGAAATCGCCCGGCCCTACCGCGTCTCGCTCGCCGCCGTCTCGAAGCATCTCAAGGTCCTCGAGCGCGCCGATCTGATCCGCCGCGAAAAGCGCGGCAGCTTCCAGATCGTGCGGCTCAACGCCGCGCCGATGCGCGCGGCTGAGCGATGGATCAGGTATTACGAGCGGTTCTGGAACCGCCAGCTCGACGCGCTTCAGGAGCTGCTCGACCGCGAGGATTCGCGATGAATCCCAACCCGGCCGCGGGAGGAAATTTCCATGCAATCGGCTAAAACCGCGACAGTCAGAGTCAGCCGCCGTTTCAACGCCGCGCCCGAACGGGTCTTCGACGCGTGGCTCGACCCCGAGCGCGCGAGCCAGTTTCTTTTCACCCGTCCCGGCCAGACCGTGGTGCGCGCCGAAATCGACGCGCGAGTCGGCGGTTCGTATTTATTCGTCGCGCGGCGCGACGGCGTGGATTACGATCACGTCGGCAAGTATCTCGAAATCGATCGCCCGCGCCGCCTCGTCTTTACGCTGCAAGTTCCGCAGGTCTGGCCGGACTTCAATCGCGTGACGATCGAAATCGCGCCGGTGGCCGGCGGATGCGAGCTGACGCTGGTGCATGAGGCCGTCATGGCGGAAATCGAGGATCGGATTCGCGGCGGATGGACCGCGTTCCTCGAAGGGCTGGACCGGATCGCAAGCGAGCGCGCTCCCGGCCTTGGCTGATTCAGCCGCCGTCCGCGGCTATGACGCTTTGAGCCGCCGCGCGCGTCCCGCCTCTTCGCCGATCATGCGGTCCAGGATGCGGCGCGCGTGAATCGGTGTGGTGTCGCTGTTGATATTGATCGTCGGCGCGCCCGCGTTCAGCTCGTTCTAGCGCTGTGACATACCAGCATTTTTCAGAAACATCAGGCCGCTCCCAAACCGCCGACCAGCTTAGGCGCCGTACCAAACGCTCGCAAACGACCTTGCGGAACTCAGTGCCAAAACCTCGCTTCAATATTGGCGCTCTGGGCAGCAAAAGTTTCATTGCTTGCCTGACGTGAACCCGATCTTCCTAGGCTTTGGCACGGAATCTCTCTCCCAATCCGTCGAGTCCTTGAAGTAGTTCTGGATCCGCGAAAGAAGTGCGTTATTCAAGGCTTCAAACGTGTCCTGCTTCGCTTCCGATACCATGATTTCAGATTCGTCTTGCGATAAGCGGACTCGAAAATCGGCTCCGGACGGCTTGAACGCAAACTCCAGAAGAAGAGGCTGATACGGGAAAACATTCGGCTGTTCGTAGACCGTCAGTAAGAACCTCGCGTGCCAGAACCCGTCCTCCTCGAGCCGAATAGCGTCGAAGCGCCCGGCCGGGATAGGTCTTCCGTCCGCGTCAAGCTTTGCCCATGTACAGAGATTCTCTGGCAGGTTACGCGTCGTCTTAACGTCCTCGGGAGAAGCGGCTCGCATCTGCGCCGAGTCGGGAATCTCTAAAAATTTTAGGAATCCGGAAACCACGCGCGCTCCGAAGCTCTGGCACTTGTCGCGATATTCAAACCAGCTGTTTCTCGCATAGCCAAACGATTGGCAGAGTTCCTCGAACTTAGTCATTTATTGGGCCTCCCAAGCCCTCGCGCTCATCGCGCCACCTATAGACTATTGTTACAAAAATCCGCTCCTGACGGATCGCTCCAAGACCTAGCGTCTTCACTTGTCTTTAACCAGCCCCGCCGCACGCGACCAGCGCCTTTTCAGCTTGCTATACCTGAAAGTCCAAGAAATGGACCGCCGTTTGCTGTTGCTCTGGGTCGTCGTCTAGCAGGGCGTTGATAAACGCCTGAATTTCACTCGCCTATAATTCGTCTGAGTGGGTAATCGTGGTTGAGGAGGAAGTGGCGGATGCGCGGTGAGGAGCGGCGGCAG
>JAJZAI010000051.1 GCA_021799495.1 Deltaproteobacteria bacterium | reverse complement strand
TGGCAGAACCTGACCACCATCAGCGAACATCCGGAGGCTGCCTAGTAGCAACTTGATAATTCAACTGCGCAACTCTCGCGGATCTCGGATGCCACTGCTTTTCTACCAATTGACAGACACCACCCGCACTCTCTTGATTGCTCTCATAGAGTTTTTGAAGGATTTCTGACGTCGGCCATAACCCGCTTGTAGGTCGGATAAGATTATTTAACGGATTCGTGAGCGCTAGAACTCCGTTCTTGCTTCGCACCCCGTCAACCTCGCGACCTAACCAATCAAAGATTGTAAAATTCATGTCTCGGCCATCACCCTCGGTTATTCGAGCGTAAACAATCGCAATATTCGAATTGTTAAACAAACCGCAGCGTGGGCAAATTATCGCCTACGACGCCGAAGCTCTCACCGCATATGAGGTCCCAGCCGGTTCGACCTTTACGCTGGGTGAATGTTGAAGACACGACGGAATTTGAATGCAGACGGCTCGCGCTCGAATCGCTTTGTCCATTGTATTTCCTGTAACCGGAAGAACTGGTTCTGGCCGGCCTATCGCCGGAGTCAAGAGCATTGTGCGTGAGCGATGATGGACGACCGGCTTAGCGAGGGCGGATTGCCGGAGACGGGGCGTTCGTGGCATTAGAACCATACCAAAATCCGGCCGTACGATTATCAGACCGATGAGCACAGCAAACGAATCGACCTCCGAACCCAAACACCGCATCCAGTTCGCCTTCACCGACGAGCAGGAGCAATTCCGCTCGGCCCTGCGGCGGTTTCTCACCGACCGCTCGCCGGCCACAGAGGTGCGCCGCCTGATGGCCACCGAAACGGGCTACGATCCCGCCGTCTGGCGCCAGTTGAGCGCGGAACTAGCCCTGCCCGGCATCCACGTGCCCGAACAATACGGCGGCGCCGGATTCGGCATGGTCGAGCTGGGAATCGTGATGGAGGAGCTGGGCCGCGCCCTGCTTTGCGCGCCCTATTTCTCGACCGCCGTGATGGCCGCCAACGCGATTCTGAACACGGGCGCGGAGGCGCAGAAAGCGGCCCTGCTGCCGCAGCTCGCGAGCGGCGCGCGGCTGGCGACGCTGGCGATCGCCGAGCCGGACGGCGACTGGAATCCGGCCGCGATCGCGACCGTCGCCGCGCCCGCCGGAGATGGCTACCGGCTCGACGGGATCAAGAGCTACGTCGTCGATGGCCATATCGCGGACCTGCTGATCGTCGCGGCGCGCGCGCCGCGAACGTCGGGCCTCGAGGGGCTGGCGCTGTTCACGCTCGAAGCGGACGCAAAAGGCGTGAAAAGGCGCCAGTTGGCGCCGATGGACCCGACCCGGAAGATCGCGCAGATTGAATTTTCGAGCGCCCAAGCGAGCCTGCTTGGAAATCTTAATGATGGCGCAAAGGCGATTCAGCGCACTTTGGATCAGACTGCGATCGCGCTCGCCAATGAGATGGCCGGCGGCGCCCAGGCGATGCTCGATTCGGCCGTGAATTACGCCAGGATGCGCGTGCAGTTCGGACGCACGATCGGCTCGTTCCAGGCTATCAAGCACAAGCTGGCCGACATGCTGCTGGAAGTGGAGCTGGCCAAATCCGCCGCCTATTACGCCGCGCAGGCTGCCGCCGCGAATGATCCGGAATGGCCCGCGCTCGCCAGTCTGGCCAAGGCTGCGGCCTCCGAAACCTATATGCACGCCGCCGCCGAATGTATCCAGATTCACGGCGGAATCGGCTTTACCTGGGACAACGACACCCATCTTTGGTTCAAGCGCGCCAAGAGTTCGGAAGTGTTCCTCGGCCAGCCGAGCTACCACCGGGAACTCCTGATGCAGCGTTGGGGAGTCTGAACGATGAGCACCATGAACGAAGCTGAAGTCCGCGCCGAAGTGCGCGAATGGCTGGCAGCCAACTGGGACCCCGACCTGCCGCTGGTGGAATGGCGCGGCAGACTGGCCGATTCCGGATGGGGCATGCCGCAATGGCCCAGGGAATGGTACGGCCGCGGATTGCCGATGGCGCTGGCGCGGGTCGTCGAAGAGGAGCTCGCGGCGGTCGGCGCGGTGGGCGTGGCCAAATCGGGCGTGCGGCTGCTGGCGGCCGCGACCATCCTCGAACACGGCAGCGACCTGCACAAAAAGCGGTATCTGCGCCGGATTCTCACCGGCGAGGACACATGGTGCCAGTTCTTCAGCGAGCCGGGCAGCGGCTCCGATCTGGCCGGCGCGACGACCAAGGCCGAATTGCAGGGAGATTTCTGGATCGTCAACGGCCAGAAGGTATGGACGACCAGCGCGCATCATGCGGACCATGGGATGCTGCTCGCGCGCACGGACTGGGACGCGCCCAAACATGAGGGGATGTCGTATTTCATCATCGACGTCAAACAGCCGGGCGTCGACGTACAGCCGCTGCGGCAGATGAACGGGCACGCCTCGTTCAACCAGGTCTTCTTTACCGATGCGAAAGTGCCGAAGGAAAATCTGGTCGGGCGGGTCGGCGACGGCTGGAAGGTGGCGATGACCACCCTCGCGCACGAGCGCCGCGGCGCCGACGGATTGCCGCCGCCGTCGAAGCGCGGCATGCGGATCGGAAAGATTCACGCCGAGGAGCGGGCGGAGACTGAAAAGGCGAATCAGCCCTACAAGTGGTATCCGCAACGGGCCGGACGCGTCGATCTGATTATCGACCGCGCGAAGGAGACAGGCGCGAACAAAGATCCGGTGGCGCGCCAAGAAATCGCGAAATTGATGACCCTGGCGAAGTGCGCCGAATGGACCGCCCGCCGGGCGCGCGCCGCGCAGCAGCAGGGACGGCCGCAAGGCCCGGAAGGCTCGCTCGGCAAACTCGCGGCCAGCCATGTCGCGCGCGCCTGTGCGCGGGTGCATACGCTGATGACAGGCACGGCGGCGATGCTCACGGGACCGGAAAGCCCGCGCGACGGAATTATCGCCGAAATACTGGTATCGGTGCCGGCGGTTTCGATCGCGGGCGGCACCGACGAGATTCAGCGCAACATTATCGCGGAGCGCGTGCTCGAACTGCCAAAGGAGCCGCGCTTCGACACGGGACCGTTCCGCAACGTGCGCCGCAATTAGGCGCGTCTGGCGTGAATCGCCGTGTGGCGATTCACGCGGCGAAACCGCCGGCTATTCTAGACGAATCGGGCCAGAATCCGCTGGCCCAGCATCCGCATGTCGCGAAGCTGGCGATCGACGGGGCCGATTAGCGGCCCGATCCAGAGTTTGTCGGCGCCGGCCTCGGCGACCTCCTCGATTCGCGCGATCCAATCGCCCGGATTGCCGGCGATCGCGAAACGCCGGATCGCGTAATCGGTCAAACCAAGTTCCTCCATCCGGCGGGTGTTGCGGCCGCTCTGCATCACGTGATCGTACAATTCGTAGCCGTCAACGTATTCCTGAACGCGCGCGCGAAAGTCGTTGGGCACGTGCTTGCCGTCGAGACTGAAACGCATCGCATGATTGAGAATCGACGAGACGGAGCCTTTGACGTTTTCGATCGCCTTATCGCGGTCCTCGTGCAGCGACGTGCGGGCGGTGAACCAGACCTCGACCGCGGCGGGGTCGCGATTCGCCACGCGCGCGCCGGCCTGAACCCGCGCCACGGTATCGCGGATGATTTCGGCGGAAAGTCCCGTTCCAGCGATTACGCCGTCGCCGATTTCGCCGCCCAGATGCAGCATCCGCGGCCCTTCGGCGCAGATGTATATCGGTATGCGCGGGCGCACCGCCTCGCGCGACCATCGCACGCGCTGCGGCCTGCCCTGATAGGCCGCTTCGCCGCTGGCGATCAGGTCGCGCACGCAGGCGACGTAATCCGCGATTCGCGCGCGCGTGGCGATCTTGTAGCCGATATTGAGCACGGCGCTATCGCCGCTGGCGATTTCCATGAAAGCGCGGCCGTTGGTCAGGCTGTCGATCGAGGCCAGGAACGAGGCCATCACCTGCGGTTCGCGCGTGAGCGGATTGGTCGGGCGCAAGCCGACCGCCGCCCGTTCCGCCGCCATCGCCATCACGGCCGTGCGAACGTAGGCGTCGCCGCCGATGAAGGCGGAATCGTAGGTGCCGAGCGCCTGCACGCCGTAGTCCTCGGCCATTTTCACCAGGTCCGCGAAGCCGGCCACGTCGCCGCGCCGCGGCAGCGGGCCGCCGGGAGCCATGAGGAGTCCGAAAGCAACTTTCATGAGTATCGCTCCGCCGCCTCGTCAAAGAACTAAAAATAGATGGTTATACAGCGGTATAGCCGCCATCCACTACGTATTCCGCGCCGGTCACGAAAGACGCCTCGTCGGTCGCGAGGAACAACACCACGTAACCGACTTCTTCCGGATGGGCGGCCCGTTTCATCGGCGCCAGCGCCGCGATCGCGTCAAGTTCCTTCTCCGCGAAGATATCGACCATCGGGGTCTTGATGACGCCCGGATGGACGGAATTGACGCGGATATGGTCGGGCGCGTATTCGACCGCGGCGGTTTTGGTAAGGAGCCGGACGGCGCCCTTGCTGGCGTGATAAGCGGCCGAACCGCCCGAGCCGATCAATCCGTAAATCGATGAAATATTGACGATGGAGCCGCCGCCGCGCTTTTTCATCGCGGGAACCGCGAACTTGGTTCCCAGCCACACGCCTTTCTGATTCACGTTGATGATGGCGTCCCATTCCTCTTCGTTGGTGTCGCTGACGCCTTTGACATTCAGGATGCCGGCGTTGTTAACGAGGATGTCGAGGCCGCCGAACTCGCGCTCGCAGGTATCGACCGCAGCGCGCCAATCGCCGGCGCGGGTCACGTCGAGATGCACCGGCAGGGCGACTTTGGTCCCGGCTTTTTTATTTACTTCGTCCGCGAGCTGACGGGCCTCGGCGTCAAGCACGTCGGCGACGACGACGCGCGCGCCTTCGTTGACGAACAGCCGGGTTTCGGCCGCGCCCTGCCCGCGCGCGCCGCCCGAAATCAATGCGACTTTTCCCTTGAGACGATCCATTGGTTGATCCTCCGTAGCAAGCGCGCCGCTCCGGTTTCAGCGACGATCAGTCGAATTTGAATCCTTCATAGCCATTGGCCGCGACCGCGTCGCACTTCTCGCGATAGACCTTGGCCCCGCCGGCGTGCGCTCTGATAATTCAGCCATGAAATCCTCGATTGGAATGCGGGTTGATTCGATTAAATCTTGCGCGTGGGTCAGGGCTTTCGCGATAGAACAATCGCCAAGCGGTTGTCAATGACGCGGACCGGTCGGAACGACGGTCCAAGAGCGCATCGACAGCCTTGCAAGAAAGCAAGCGGCAAAGGTATTCGTCAGCTAGCGCGGCGCGGGCCGCGGCCATCGGGCCAGCGCCACGGGAGACCTATTAGCGATCGTTCGGCGCGGCGTTCGTCGCGCCCATTGGGAGTTCTGACTTGTTCAAGCGTGTCCTGATTGCCAATCGTGGCGAAATCGCCATCCGTATCGCCCGCGCCGCGGCGGCGCTGGGTGTTGAATCGGTAAGCGTCTATGCGCCCGCCGATGCGCTCTCGCTGCATACGCGCGTCACTACCGACTCGCGCGCGATCGGCGACGCGGCTTCCGCCGCGAACGATCCGGTGCGCGCCTACCTCGACGTCGAAGGGTTGCTTGAGGCCGCAAAGGCGAGCCGCTGCGATTGCGTGCATCCGGGCTACGGCTTTCTCTCCGAGAACGCGGGATTCGCCCAACGATGCCGCGAAGCAGGCCTTGCTTTCATCGGACCGCGGCCCGAAACGCTGGCTTTGTTCGGCGACAAGACCAAAGCGCGCGAGCTCGCGCGATCGGTCGGCGTGCCGATCATTCCGGGCAGTCCCGGCGTGGCGGGAAACGCCGGGGAAGCGGCGGCCACAGCCGCAAAATTGGGCTATCCGGTGATGCTGAAGGCCGCGGCCGGCGGCGGCGGACGCGGGATGCGCGTGGTCGAGCGCGCGGCGGACATGAGCGCGGCTTTCGCGCGCTGCCAAAGCGAAGCGCTGGCAGCGTTCGGCGACGGCTCGGTGTTCGTCGAGAAGCTGGTCGCGCGGCCGCGGCATATAGAGGTGCAGGTGCTCGCGGACGCCCGCGGCGATATCGTTCATCTTTATGAGCGCGATTGTTCGATCCAGCTCCGCAATCAGAAGGTCGTCGAAATCGCGCCGGCGCCGGCACTCGAAGCCGGCCTGCGGCGACGAATCCTTGACGACGCCGTGCGCCTTGCCCGCGCCGCGGACTATCTCAACGCGGGAACGGTCGAGTTCCTCGTAAATCCCGAAAAAGACGAGCACTTTTTCATCGAGTGCAACCCGCGCATCCAGGTCGAACACACGATCACCGAACAGATCACGGGAATCGATCTGGTCGAGGCGCAATTCCGGATCGCGGCGGGCGAAGCGCTGGCCGCGCTGGGCATCCGCCAGCAAGGCGACATCGCGACGCGCGGCTACGCCATTCAGGCGCGCATCGTCGCGCATGGCGCGGGCGCGCTGACGGCGTACAAGGAACCGGCCGGGCCTGGAGTGCGGGTCGATTCGTGCGGCTATCTCGGCTACGCGCCGCCGCCGCAGTTCGATCCGATGTTCGCGAAAGTGATTTGCCAGTCGAATTCGACGGGGACGTTCAGTTCCGCGCTCGAGCGCGGTTTGCGCGCGCTCGACGAGTTCCATATCGGCGGCCTGCCGACGAACCTCCAGCAGTTGCGCGCGATCCTGTCGCATCCAGCAGTATGGGCAGGCGATGCGCGGACCAGTTTCCTTGCCGAACATGCGGAGCGGTTGAACGCCTCCGGCCGTACAACGACTGCGGCGTCGGGTTCATTGTCGCTGCTGGAACAACAGGCTTCGGCGGTGCGCAGCGGCCGGTATCTTGACGGCGCGGCGGGCGGAATTCCGGCGGGACTGACCGTCGCGGACGGCGAAGAAGGCGTCGCCAGCCCGATTTCCGGCGGCGTGGTCGATCTTCCGGTTGAAATCGGCGCCGAAGTCGCCGCGGGGACGACCTTGATGGTCGTCAGCGCGATGAAAATGGAGACGGCGATAACGGCGCCGTGCGCCGGCGTGGTTACTGGCATCAAACCTGCGGAGCTGGGCGCGACGGTCGCCACCGGCCAGATCGTCGCGACGATCGCTCCGGCCAAAGGCGCCGGCGATAACACGAAGCCGCGCCGCTATGGCGAGGATACGTGGGCGACGATGCTCGCCGACGTACGGGCGCTGCAGTCGATCGCGCATCGGCGGTTCGCGCCCGATTCGACCGATCCCGGCGTAATACGTCAGCGAAGCCGCGGCAAGCTGACCTGCCGCGAGCGCATCGAATTGCTGCTCGATGCGGACAGCTTTCGCGAAGTCGGTAGCCTCGCGGGATTCGCCGACTATGATGATGAAGGGCGAATCTCAGGCTTTACCCCGGCCAATCATGTTGGCGGATGGGGCAAAATAGCGGGCCGGACGGCGGTGGTCTGCGCCGACGATTTCACGTCGCGCGGCGGCCACGCCGACGGCGCAATCGGCGGCAAGAGCATCCACCTGGATCGGCTTTCGCTCGATCTTCGCTGTCCGTCGATTCGGTTGCTGGACGGATCCTCGGGCGGAGGAAGCATCGCCGCGATGGTGCCGAAGCAGCAGAAAGCCGGCGAGAGCACGGCGCAGGAAAGTTCCGGCGCGATCGTCGCCGGCCGGCCGCGAGTGTCCGGCGAGGGCGGCTCGTTCCTGCCGGGCCATCTCGGCAGCACGATCTACGTCGAACAACTCAGCCAGGTGCCGGTGGTCAACATGCTCCTTGGGAGCGTGGTTGGAATCGGCGCGGCGAAGGCCGTGCTTGGCCATTTTGCGGTGATGGTGCGGGATATCGCGCAGCTATTCGTGGCGGGGCCGCCGGTGGTCAGTCACGCGATGGGCTATGACATCACGAAAGAGGAACTGGGCGGATGGCATATCCATTGCCGCAACGGCTCCGTCGATAATCTCGCGGATACCGAGCAGGAAGCGGCGGCGATGGTCAAACGGTTCCTTTCCTACCTTCCGTCGAGCGTATTCGAGGTTCCGCCGATTTCAGCTCCGGATCCAAACGATCCTCCAGACCGCCGGGAGGAGGAGCTTTTCACGATCATCCCGCGCAAACGCACGACCACGTTCGACATGCGCCGGGCGATCCGCCTGATGGCCGATCGCGGGTCGTTTTTCGAGATCGGTCCGCTGTGGGGGACCGACCAAATCGCCGGTTTCGCGCGCTTCAATGGATATCCGATAGGCGTGATCGCGTCGGATTGCCGGCACGTCAATGGCGGCGCGCTGACGGCGGACGGCTGCGACAAGCTCAAGCGCCATCTCGATTTGTGCGACCTGTTCCATCTGCCGATTCTGAACCTGATCGACAATCCGGGGTTCGCCGTGGGCGTCGAGCACGAGATGTCCGGAACCATACGCAAGGGCGCGGAATGGATGATCGCGTTCGCGCAGGTCGCGGTTCCGATCTTCACCGTGATCATGCGGCGGAGTTTCGGCGTGGCCGGCAACAACTACGCGACGCCGCGCAGCGGAGCGAGCGCGCGCGTCGTCTGGCCGGCGGCGGACGTCGGCGGAATTCCGCCGGAAGGCGGAATCGAGGCGGCGTACAAACGCCAGCTCGCGAACGCGGCCGATCCCGCGGCGCTGCGCGCCGAGATCAACGCGCGCATCGAGAGCGCGCGCGGACCGATCGGACCGCTCAACCGTTTCCAGATGGAGGAAATGATCGATCCGCGCGACACGCGGCGCTGGGTCTGCGAATGGGTCGAAAACGCATACCGCATCGTGTCGCAGCCGGGCGGGCTGGGACCGCGCGCGATTCAATTCAGGCCGTGAGCGAAAAATCGCGACGCCTGTTATGACCCGCGAACATCGGATCGATCTCGTTTGCCATCCCGCCAGTCCTTCAGCGGCGGTGCTCGGGATTCAGGTGGTCGTGAACTGTGCGGTTGGCGGCGACTTGCATCTGACCTACCTGCTCGATGGCGATATCTCGCGCCTGCGAATCCCTTCCCTCGCGGCGCCTGTTTTCAATGCGGCGCTCTGGCGGAGCACCTGCTTCGAAAGTTTCATCGCCATCGCCGGCGACGCGGCTTATCACGAGTTCAACTTTTCGCCGTCGGGCGAGTGGGCCGCGTTCGCTTTCAAGGGCTATCGCGACGGCGGACCGCTGGAAGACGCATCGCTTCGCCCGCCCATCAAATTTCAGGCAGCCGGAAATCATCTGCGGCTCGATTCGCTTGTGCGCCTCGATCGCATCGCTTCACGCCACGCGGGCACGCCTCTTCTGGTCGGGATAGCGGCGGTTATCGAGGAGGAGGATCGTCGTTCCTATTGGGCGATACGCCATCCGTGCGCAACGCCGGATTTTCATAAACTGGACGGATTCGGATTGCGGCTCGATCCGGCGTAATCGATTCGTTGACTTGCGCCGGCGTGGCGCGCGAGCCTCCGCGCGCGTGCTAAACTTCGTTGCGCATGGCGTCCGCGCGACCATACGGCCTGAATCATCGGCGCGTGAACCAACTGCTATTCAAAGCGAAAAGCCTCCCGGCCGTGAGCGGCCGCGTCTCGTTTTTCGCGGGCGAGTTCATCGGCCGCCGCTACCAACAAAATCCGCTGATTGGATCGTTCGACAAAGCCGAAGTTTTCACCGCGGCGCTCGACGGATTCGACTGTGTGACTTATATCGAAACCGTGCTCGCGCTCGCGCGCTCCTTCACCGCCGAACAGTTCGCCGGCAACCTGCGGCAAATCCGTTATGACGGCGGCCGCGTCGAATGGAAACGCCGGAATCACTACATGACGTCGTGGATTCGCAGCAACATCCGCGCGGGACTAATCGCGCGCGCGCCGCTGGGCGATGTTCCGATCGTCACACGAAGACGAACTCTCGGCGTTTTACGGGGAATTCCGGCGCGGACGGCGCTAATCAGATGCGCGCCCAAATCTTTTATACGGCGAATCGAGCCGTTGTTGCGCACCGGCGACATCATCTGCTTCGTCTCCACGCGTTCCGATTTGGACGTTTTTCACGCCGGGCTAATCGAGCGTGGCGAAGCGGGAACGGCGCTCCGGCACGCGTCTCGCAGCCAGGGCGCAGTCGTGGAACAGCCGCTTAAGGATTTTTTGCGGAGCAATCGGATGAGCGGAGTGATTGTCGTCAGGCCGAAAGAGATCGGCGTTCGGGCGGCTGGCGCCGATCGCCCCGCCGCCGCGGCCATATAGGCAATCACCCAATCTATTCGTCTCCGATTCGATGGATTTGCGGAGCAAACAGTGAGCATCGTCTATCTGAAAGACCGATCTTCGCGAGCCATCTCGGAACTGCTGGAACACGCGGACTCCGATATCCTGTTCATTGGCGATCCGGACATGCCCATCGATCCGGGCCCACGGATGTTCGATCGGATGTCGCAGGTCATGCGTGAAACCGGGGCCGGATGGATTTACGCCGACGGCGCCGGCCATCCGCATATCGATTATCAATCCGGCAGCATCCGCGACGCTTTCGATTTCGGCCCCGTATTCGCGATTGCAACGGCCGCGGCGCGCGGCGCGGGAATCGAACCGGGCCTGCGATGGGGCGGCCTATATGACCTTCGCCTGCGAATTTCCGAAGCGTATCCGATTGTCCGGATTCCCGAAGCGCTATACAGTTTCTCGTCCTCAAACCCTTCCGGCGGCGCGCACAATCAGTTCAACTATGTCGATCCGCGCAATCGCGACTATCAACTTGAAATGGAGCGGGTCGCCACCGCGCATTTGCGGCGAATTGGCGCGTGGCTTGCGCCCGCGTTCGAGAGCGTTCCAGCGCCGACCGCCGATTTTCCCGTCAAGGCGAGCGTAATAATTCCGGTACGGAATCGCGAACGAACCATCCTTGACGCCGTGCGGAGCGCGCTCGCGCAGAGAACCGGCTTCGGTTTCAACGTAATTGTAGTGGACAATCATTCAACCGATCGCACGCCGGAACTTCTGCGCTCCATCGGCGATTCCAGGCTTCGCCATATCGCGCCCGGCCGCGCCGATCTCGGCATCGGAGGATGCTGGAACGAGGCGATTTATTCTCCGGAATGCGGGCGCTATTGCGTTCAGCTCGACTCCGACGATCTGTACGCGGATGAACGGGTTCTGCACCGAATCGTCGAAGTTCTGGAATCGGGGCCGTACGCCATGGTCGTCGGCGCCTATACTCTGGTCGATTTTTCATTGCGGGAAATTCCGCCCGGCCTGATCGATCATCGCGAATGGAGCCGCGAAAACGGCCGCAACAACGCGCTGCGCGTGAACGGCCTTGGCGCGCCGCGCGCTTTCAATACGGCGGTCCTGAGGCGAATCGGCTTTCCGAACGTCAGCTACGGCGAGGACTACGCGGTGGCGTTGCGCGTCTCCCGCAAATATGAAATCGGACGCATCTTCGATCCGATCTATCTGTGCCGGCGATGGGAGGGGAACAGCGACAGCTCGCTTCCGCTGGAAGTCGCGAATCGTTACGATTTTTACAAAGATTGGCTCAGGACGGTTGAAATCAAGGCCCGGATCAATCGATGATCGAAACGGTCGATGATCTTTTCAGGCGCCAGACGATCGCATGGCCGCAGCTTGCGGCTGGCCTTCAGGGTCTCGCCGCGGCCCGAACGAGGCGCATCGGAATGGGATGGTTCGACGTTTATCTGCGGCTCATTCCCCACCGGCTCGCCAGTTCGACCGCCGCCACCGATACGGATTCGGTGGCGAAACGTCCATGTTTCCTGTGCGGATCGAATATGCCCGCCGCGGAAGAGGGCGCGTCTTTTGACGATCACTTGATAATATACTGCAATCCATTTCCGGTTATCGAGCGCCACTTGACGATTGCGCATCGCGAGCATCGGCCGCAGCGCATCGCCGGACAGCTCGAAAATATGCTCAGGCTGGCCGCCGCGCTGCCCGGATATTTCGTATTTTACAACGGCCCGGAATGCGGAGCGTCCGCTCCCGATCATCTGCATTTCCAGGCGGGTTCGCGCGGTTTGTTCCCGATCGAACGGGATACCGCGAACCTGCCGAACGCCGCGCCGGCGAGCTATGCGCGGAAGGTGTTTATTTTCAGGGATCGGGACGAATCATCGATAGCCAGTCGGTTGAATGAGGCATTGGATCTGCTGGGAAAATCAACCTCCTTCGGAATCGAGCCGATGATCAATTTGTCGGTCTATTACGACGCCGGCCGGTGGACCGCATATCTTTTCCCCCGGAGCAAACATCGGCCGCGGGCGTACTATACGGGCGAACTGACCGTCAGTCCGGCCGCGCTCGACATGTGCGGAGTTTTCGTCACGCCCAGGCCGCGCGATTTTGAGGCGATTACCGCCGCCGATCTCGAAGCGATCTATCGCGAGGTGACTCTGCCGGACGATCAGTTCCGCCGGGTCGCGGACGCGCTGGAGAGTCGCTTGTGATCGTTTCGGTCGGACTTTGCGAGGCGCGTCCGGCGCTCGAAGTCGAGCTGCTTGGGGGCGATTTCCGGGACTCCAGCGGCCGGAAATTCCGTCCGGGCCGCCATCGCTTCGATGCCGAAATCGTTTTGAACCCTGGCGACGCGGAAGCCTGCGCGTTCGCGCTCGACGGCATTGCGATCGGTATCGGGTTTCACTGGGAGCGCAAAGAGCGCCAGGTGTTTCGCGGCGCGCTTCGCCTGATCCGGCGTGAAGGCGGATTGACGGCAATAAACGACGTCGCGCTCGAAGATTACGTAACCAGCGTCATCTCGTCGGAAATGAGCGCGACCTGCCCGATCGAACTGCTGAAGGCGCATGCGGTCATCTCGCGCAGTTGGCTCTGGCATCCAAAATCGAATCAATCGGCGATCGATCAAGACCGCGGCGAGAAGTTCACACCGCACGAAATTTGCCGCTGGTACGGCCGGGAAGCGCATCGCGATTTCGACGTATGCGCGGACGATCATTGCCAGCGCTATCAGGGAATCTCAAAGGCTTTCACCCCCGCGGCGGCGGAAGCGGTCCGTGCGACCGCTGGCGAATTTCTCCGTTTCAATGGCGCGATTTGCGACGCCCGGTTTTCCAAATCCTGCGGCGGGCGCACCGAGCGCTACGCGACCGCATGGGAAGATAAAAATATCGCGTACCTGGAATCGGTTTACGACGGACCGGGCGGAGCGGATTCGATCGATCCGGAAGCATGGATTCGCGCGACGCCGCCCGCTTATTGCGACACTGGCGACGCCCGCTTGCTTGGCCGCATCCTGCCCGGATTCGATCAGGAAACGCGGGACTTTTATCGTTGGCGGGTCGAGTACGCGCCGGACGAGCTGGGCGTTTTGGTCCGGTCGAAGCTCGGCGTGGACCTCGGCCCGATCCATGATCTGCAAGCGCTCGCGCGCGGTCCGTCCGGTCGGATATTCAGGCTGAAAATCAGCGGCGAAAAAGGCTATATGATCATCGGAAAGGAATTGGAGATTCGCCGCGCGCTGTCGCCATCGCATCTGTACAGTTCGGCATTCGTGGTTGATCACGAAATGGGCAAAATCATTCTTACGGGAGCCGGATGGGGCCACGGCGTCGGGCTATGCCAAATTGGCGCGGCAGTGATGGCCGACAGAGGCAAATCGTATCGAGAAATCCTTGCCCATTATTATCGCGGCGCGACCGCCGCGGCGTAAATTTGCCGCAGGCCGCGCCTTTGCCAATCCGCGGCGCATCGGGACGGGACGAACGCCGATTTCTTCGAGAGAACCGCCGGCGAAGAAACAGTTGGTTCATTTAGGGCCAATCTTACGGAATTTTCGTCGGTCGCGGGCGCCGCGATTTCGGCTTCCTGGCTCTGGTCAGGCGGCGCTTCGTTCGGGCGCCGCGAATATCGATCCGCTCGCGCCGGCTCACCACGATCATTTATAAGGTGTACGGTTAGCCCGATGCACGTCTTCAAGGACGGAAACGGAGAACGCCCTTATCCCGCATAATCTTCTGCGTCGTATGTTTTGCTTTAGCCATCAATCGATGCTAATTCACAACATAGACGTCCACAATGGGGCAAACGATGCGCTGCGGAAGCTGCGGCTCGGACAATCGCGATGGCGCCAATTATTGCGACCGATGCTCAGCTCCACTCGTCCTGAGATGCGCGAATTGCGAATATGCGAATAAATCTGGCGCAAAATTCTGCACCCAATGCGGTAAATCGCTCGCCATCGCCGAAAATCCGGCGCCGGAAGTTTCGGCGAATCGATCCGCTCCCGAATCGGCGCCGGCCGCACCGAGCGAACCGCCAGGGCGTCCGGTCCTCGACGGGGAACGCCGCCATCTGACGGTCATGTTCTGCGACCTCGTCGGGTCGACGGAGCTGGCTTCGCACGTCGATCCGGAAGAATTTCGGGAAGTCATCGCCAGTTATCATAACGCCGCGACCGAGGCGGTCGTCCGATTTGGCGGCCATGTCGCCCAATATCTCGGAGACGGGTTGCTGGTCTATTTCGGCTATCCGCAGGCGCATGAGAACGGCCCGGAACGCGCGGTGCTGGCCGGGCTTGCCATCCTGGAAGCCATAACGAACCTGAACGGCCATATCGCCAGCAGCGGCGGGCCCGTGCTTGCGGCCCGGATCGGAATTCATTCGGGCTCGGTGGTCTTGAGCAAAAGCGCCGCGACGGGCGCGGAAATCTTTGGCGACGTGCCGAACATCGCGTCGCGGGTCCAGAACCAGGCGGCGCCCGACACGGTATTCATCACCGACTCGGTGCATCGGCTCGTCTCCGGCCTGTTTGTGGTCGAGGACTTCGGGTCGCACGCCCTGCGCGGCGTCGATCACTCGATTCAACTGTATCGCGTCGTTCAGCGAAGCGGCGTGCGTGGACGGCTTTTTGCGGCTGGGCGGGCTTTATCGCCATTCATCGGCCGTCAGGAGGAGTTGAACCATCTACTCAGCCGATGGAACCGCGCACGCAACGGCGAAGGTCAGGTGGTTTTGGTGATGGGTGAGGCCGGAATCGGAAAGTCGCGCCTCATCCAGCGTTTTCGCGAACAAATCGCCGGCACGCCGCACATCTGGGCGGATTGCGCCGCGGCGGCGTTGCATCAGAATACGCCCTTTTACATGGTTACGGACTTGATTCGGCAGACCGTCGAATGGCGCGGCGAACAAACGGACGCGGAACGGCTGGCCGGTCTCGAGAAGTCGCTCGAATTGGCGGGCTTGCGTCTTGCCGAAGCCCTGCCGCTGCTGGCGACGCTCGTGAAGCTGGAGATTCCCCCGTCGTATCCGGCCCTGGACCTTCCGCCCGACCAGCAACGCAAGCGGCTGCTGGCGACGATCGGCGCATGGGCGTTTGGCACGGCGCGCTTGCAGCCGGCCGTTATCGTCGCCGAGGATTTGCATTGGGCCGACCCGTCCACGCTTGAAGCAATCCAGCTTTTGGCCGAGCAAGGCTCGCAAACGCCGCTGTTGCTGATCTGCACGGCCCGTCCGGAATTCCGCACGCCATGGCCGCTTCGCGCCCATCATTCCGTCCTGGTTTTGAACCGCATGAGCGCGCGTGACGTGCAGGAAATGGTGACGAATGTCGCGGCTCAACTGGCGCGCTCTCCGGGCCACCTGATCGAAGCGGTGGTCGAGCGGAGCGGCGGCGTGCCGTTGTTCGTCGAGGAGCTGACCCGGCTGATGCTGGCGAATTCATTGAAAGCTCCTCTTTCACGCGAGATTCCGGAAAGTTTGCAAGATTTGCTGACGGCGCGGCTGGATCGGCTGAGCGATGCGGCGCGCGAAGTGGCGCAGGTGGCCTCGGTCGTCGGAAACGAGTTTTCGTGGGAGTTGTTAAGCGCCGTCGCCGGACTCGGCGAGGGAAAGCTCAACCCGGCCTTGGACACGCTGACCGGCGCCGACCTGCTCCTCGCGCACGGATCCCCGCCGGAGGCCACTTACAGATTCAGGCACGCCTTGATTCACGACTCGGCCTATCAATCCCTCCTGCGCGCCAGACGGCATCATTATCATCGGCTGATCGCGCAGGCCCTCGAGCGGCAATTCCCCAAAATCGCCGCGGCGGAGCCGCAAACCCTGGCGCATCACTACACCGAGGCGAATCTGATCGAGCTGGCGATTCCGCAATGGCAAATCGCCGGCCAAATGGCGGTCGCACGCTCGGCCAATGCCGAGGCGGTGAGTCATTTCACCAAAAGCCTCGATTTGCTCCAGAGGCTGCCGCAAAATCCGGAGCGCTTTCAACAGGAACTCGCTCTGCAACTGGCCCTGGGCACGCCGCTGATCGCGACGAAGGGATTCGCGTCGCCGGAAGTCGGCGAGGTTTACGCGCGGGCGCGCGAGTTGTGCCAGCAGGCCGGCGAAGTTCCGGAACTTTTTCCGGTGCTCTGGGGCTTGTGGGTGTTTTACACCGCGCGCTCCGACCACAAGGCCGCGCTTGAGCTGGCCGAGCAATGCCTGCATCTTGCCGAGCGCGCCGGCGCTTCGGATTTGCTGCTGGAGGGCCATCACGCGCTGGGAGTGACTTTGTCGGGATTGGCGCAATTTGAGCCGGCCCTCGAACATTTGAACTACGTCATCGACAATTACGATCCCGCGCGCCACGGCTCATTCGCATACAACTTCGGACAGGATCCCAAGGTGGTCTGCCTGTCGCAGGCCGCATGGATACTCTGGATTTGCGGGCTGCCCGATCAGTCATTGCAGCGGAATGAGGAAGCCCTGGCGCTCGCGCGGGCGTCGTCGCATCCGTACAGCCTCGCCGCGGCATTGAGTTTCGGCTCGACGGTTCACCAGCTCCGCCGCGATTATCACGCCGCGCGGGAATGCGCCGAGGCCGCGATTTCGCTTTCCGCGGAAAAACAGTTCGCCCAATGGCTGCCATGGGGAACGGTGATACGCGGATGGTCGATGGCGGAAAGCGGCCAGCTCGCCGAAGGAATCGTTCAGATGCGCGAGGGTATCGCGGCGTTCCGCGCCACCGGCGCCGACGTGATGGTGCCTTATTTCCTCGGCCTGCTCGCCGAAGCATGCGAAAAAGCCGGTCAATTCAACGAAGGCCTCGATGCGCTCGCGGAAGCCCAGGCGGTCATCGATCGCGGCGGCGAATGTTGGTGGGAACCGGAACTCTCCCGCGTTAAAGGCCTCATCACGCTGAGATTGGCCGAAGGCTCGGATTCCGCCGCGGAAACGCGCGAGAGCGCGCAACGATATTTTGACGAAGCGCGGACGAACGCCGCCCGCTATGGCGAAAAATCGCTCGAGCTGCGCGCGGCTATGACTCTGCTGCGCCTCGCGCGGACTCAGGAAGAGCGCGCGGAGCGGCGGCGGATGTTAACCGGGCTGTATCGCTCGTTTGGCGAAGGGCTCCAGTCCCCGGATTTGCGGGAAGCCGGAATGCTGCTTCAAGCATGATGATGATTCTGAAAATTCAACGCCGCGGAACTTAACGAAATACATTTGTCGCGAAAAACGGAGGCAAACATGAAGAATGCTGGCGCAACTCAAAAACAATCAATGATTGACTGCTTTACCCATGCGTACGAGATATTCAATGAGAATTCGGACTCTGCGATCGGAGGATATCTTGACGAGAATGTAGTCGTATTTTCGGTTACAGCCAACCGTCCGGTGGTGGGAAGACCCGCTGTCGAAAATTATTTCAAACAGCAATTTTCAGATTCCCCGCAGTTCCAGCCGCTCCAGCCTGTCATCGCGAACTGTTCCGGCATCACCGGCGTTATCTCGGGGTCGGCAAGATGGGTGGACACCAACGGAGCTGAAACCATCGCCTTCGTGTTCACATTTGTTTACACAAATAATCAGTGGAAAATTCTCAGCCTGTGGGGCTCATGAAATCTGGATATTATGTCGCGGAATGCGCCGGCTGAGCGGATTTGACGGCGCCGCGCAGCAACGAGCGGCAATCCTGTTTCTCCCTGACGCGGCCGAAGCAGGCGGCTATGCCCGGATCATCCGGCCGGGCATAGCCTATGCAATCCTGAAACCGAGCATAAGCTGCCGCAAGCCGCCTCCAGCCAATCCGTCGCGCACCATCGCGTGCATTCTTCGCGAATCGCCGGCGCGATCGGCCGGTCTTCCCGGAAATTGGCCGCCCTCCGCCTCGAAGCGCATCAGGGCCAGCGAAAGGCTCCAGAAATTCGCCGCCTGAGCCGAGATATCATCGAGCGTCGCCAATTCGAATCCGGCCGCCCGAGCGGCGCCGATATATTCGTCCAGGGTTCCAATCCGCGCGCACCAATGATTATTGAACGGCTCTTCGCATCGCGGATCCACCAGCATGCAATCGGCGATCAACGCGCGGCCGCGCGGTCGAAGCGCTTTCGCCAAACTGTGAAACCACGGCGCGCGCGGAAACGAGCTAGAACTGTCGATCGCGACCGCGGCGTCATATTCATTTTCGCCTTGATCCTCGACCGCGTCGCCAATTCTGGGCGCCACCAGATGGGAAACGCCGGCTTGCGCGGCGAATTCCGCGACGATCCGGGCGTGCGATGGCGCGATGGTGAGCGCGGTCACGCGCGCGCCAAATTCCTCGGCCAAAAACAGCGCGCCGCCGCCAAGTCCGCAGCCCACATCCAGAATCTTTCCGCCCCTGAGCGAATCGAACCACCAGACGCGCGCGGCGTGTTCGAGCAGGCGTTCCTGCGATCGCCTCAGCAATTCGCGCATCGAGTCCGGATCGGATTCGTCGAACCGGCCGTTCTCGAGCAAGCCCGTATGATAGTGCACGCGCGGTCCGGGCCCGTATCGGCGCAGAATCGATTCCGTTTTGTTCTCATAGAAATCGAGCAATCTGCGCGGCCCGGAGTTCATATAGTCGTGGCTGGAAACTGACGATAATCCATTCCCTGACTCCAGGCCATCAGTGTGCTGTCCCGCAATTACCTTGAAGCTAATTAACTGATCCGGGATTCTTCGCTTGCGTCCTTCGCTACGCTCAGGACCAGCTCAGAATGACAGGATGGGTCTTTTGTAGAGCTTCCTTAAGCTGTCACCCTCGGGCTTGACCCGGGCATCCAGCGCTATGGATTCGCGGGTCAAGCCCGCGAATGACGCTGCGGGAGCCGCGCCGCGATCGCGCAACTCAACCAGCCGCGCGCCGCCGACTGAGCAGAATCGCGCGCGGCGCCGGAATGCGACCGGCGCCGACGTGCGCACGCGAACGTCACGCCCGCGCGCGCTTTCGATGCCGATGGTAATTGAAGATTCTGGATTCGGCGGGATTCAGATACGGCCGCTCCCCGAAACAACCGCATCGCGCCCGTATCGATCATGCGGTTATTGTGCGGAAGTTCCATGGTACGCCATTCCGCGGATAACTTTACAAAAGAGCGCGGCCGCCGTCCCGCCGGGACGAAGGCCGCGCCTGTATGCCAGCGTCGAGACCGGGCCTGCTAAGCGGCGTTCGGCGTCTCCACGCGCTCGCGATCGATAAGAGGCTCGGCGCCGGACGTAAAGACGATTCCGGCGTAGTCATTCTGCGCGACCTGCGTGATCCTGCTCACGTATTTCGGCGCGCCGCCGTTGTAAACAAGATACCGGGTCTTGCCGTACTCGTGGCCGGGAACGTTGGAATTGTAGCCGGTGAACCAGGACTTCGCCTTGCGCATGAGCATCGCCGAGTACATCTGCTTCACATGCGCGGTCCAGCGTTCCTGCGCTTCGAGCGTGGGCTCGGCCCGGACGTAGCCATGTTCCCGCATATACTTGAGCAGTTCGGTGCACCAATTGACGCAGGTTTCGATCGCGCGCGGGAAATTAGTCGAGGCGGAGCCGCTTTGCGGCCCGGACGGCATCAGGAGATTCGGAAACCCGTTCACGAGCATCCCGAGGAACGTCGACGGGCCCTCGCTCCATTGGTCGCGTAGTTTGACGCCGCCAACGCCCTGAATATCGATATGGTCGTAGGCGCCGGTTATCGCGTCGAAGCCGGTCGCATAGACGATGATGTCGAAATCATATTCGCGTTCCGTGGTTCGCAGGCCGGTTTCCGTCATCTCGACGATCGGGGTTTCGCTGATATCCACGAGATGCACATTGTCGCGGTTGTACGCCTCGAAGTAGTGCGTCTCCATCGGCACCCGCTGCACGCCGAAGCCGTGGTCGCGGGGAATGAGCTTCTCGGCAACGGCCGGATCTTTCACGCGCCGGCGAATCCGGTCGGCGATATATTCGGAGAATTCCGCGTTGGCTTTTTCGTCAGTGAAAATCTCGCGGAAGTTGCGCAGCCATATCGCAAACCCGGAGCTGTCATAGAGTTTGTCCCACAGCGCCAGCCGTTCTTCGCGCGAGACCTCATAAAATCCGCGCCGGTCCGGCTCATGCTCGAAACCGCCCGGCGTGCGCGCGCAGCGGTCAAATATTTCCTTGTAGCGCGAACGGATCTCCGCCATCTCGGCGTGCGAGATCGGCCCGTTGTTAAGCGGGGCGGACCAGTTCGGACGGCGCTGAAAGACGGTCAAATCGCCGACTTTATCGGCGATTTCCGCAATGACCTGAATCCCCGTGGCGCCGGTGCCGATAACCGCGACCTTCTTTCCCGCCAGCGCGACCGGCTCATGCGGCCAGTGAAACGTATGGAACGAGCGGCCCTTGAATTTCTCCATGCCCTTGATTTTGGGCGGCGTGGGAATCGAAAGGAGGCCGACCGCCAGGATCGGGAAGCGGCAGGTCAGCTCGCGGCCGTCGCTGAGCGTCAACCTCCAAAGATTTGCCGCTTCGTCGAAGCGCGCCGCCTCGACCCGGCAATTGAACTGCATGTATTTGCGCAGATCGAATTTGTCTGTGACGAATTTGAGATAACGGAGATTTTCCGGCTGGCTTGAAAACCGTTCTTTCCAGTGCCATTCGTCGAGGACTTCCTGGGAAAACGAGTAACCGTAGGTATAGCTCTCCGAATCGAACCGGGCGCCGGGATAGCGATTCCAGTACCAGGTCCCGCCGAGATCGGGAGCAGAGTCGAGGACCGTGGCGTCCACTCCAAGATCGGCCAGGAGCTTGATCTGATAGATGCCGGCCACTCCGGCTCCAATCACGATTGCCTCGTAATGCGACTTGGTTCCGTCAGTCATGATTCACTCCGCTTTTCGTTTCCCGGGCGGTTGCCGCTCCGGTACGGTTTCTCGCAAATCGGTCGTAAATTATCCCTAATCCCCTCGCCGCATGGACCAGATCGCTTCCTGTTCGGCGCTCAATCGCGTCACAAATCCTACCAAACGTTCGATTGGTTGCAAATTCATATAGAAGCCGGCCCGCCGAAATGCAAGCGAGTGCCGGGCGACTGGATCGCGTGCCGGTCTTAGTGGATTCAAACGAGCCATCCGCTGCCTATTGCGCGATCGCGCCGCCGTCAACGGGCATCGCCAACCCGGTCACATAAGAAGCGCGATCGGAACAAAGCCACGCCACGCTTTCGCCGATCTCCTCGGGTTCGCCAAAGCGCTTCAGCGGTTCGGCCCAGATAAACCGCTGCTCCGCCTCGGCGCTGCCGCGCATAATTCGTCGCATCATCGGCGTGCGGATCGGACCCGGACATACGGCGTTGACGCGGATGCCATGGCGGCCGTACTCGAGCGCCGCCGTCTTGGTCAATCCGGCCACGCCATGCTTGGACGCGACATAGGCTGGTCCTCCAACCGAACCCGCCAGCCCAGCCAGCGAAGATGTGTTGACGATCGCGCCGCCGCCGCCCTGCTTGAGCATTTGCTCGATCTCCGCCTTCATGCACAGCCATACGCCGGTCAAATTGATTGCGATGACGCGATGCCAGTTTTCCTCGCTGCACTTGTGCGTGACCGCCCCCTCGCCTTCGATTCCGGCGTTGTTGAAAGCGCAATCGATCCGGCCGTAGGTCTCCACGGCCTTGGCGACCATCGCGGCGACCTCGCTCGGTTTTGAAACGTCGATTTTCATGAACAGCGCGGCCGCCCCCGCGGCTTTGAGCGCTTCCAGCGTCTCCATCCCGGCCTCGGCGGCAATATCGGAAATCAGCAGTTTCGCGCCTTCGCGCGCGAAGATTTTCGCGGTCGCGCGGCCGATGCCTGAGCCGGCGCCGGTGATGATGGCGGTTTTTCCTTCGAGTATTCCGGCCATGCTTATCTGTCTCCGTTCTGAAATTGCGCGCCGGCGCGGTCTCCGGCCGCCGGAATGTTCGAGGTCGAACGCTCAATCCGGGATCGGCGCGGCGATCGATTCCGTAATCCGGAAGGATAATCGCGTTAACCGCTGAAGCTCAAATCCAACGGCAGATTTTTCGGGCAAGGATGGGTATCCGCGCGACAGCGTGATGCAACCCGGTTGAAGATAGCGCGGCCTGTAATTAACTCCGTTCGCCGGCGGCGGAGAGTGCCAAAAGCCTTTCGGTTTCGGCGTCGGCGGGATAAAACGCCTCGATGTGCAGGTCCTGAAGGGTCGCGTCGTTGGGCGTCGCCACCGTCGTGACCGTGCTGAACATCCTTAAGGTTGAGCCATCAAGAATAAGTTCGGTCGGCAGAATCAGATCGCGCGGCGCGTCAAGGTCCGGTTCGCGCCATCGCTGCGGCACGTCCGGATAGCTTAACAATTCGGCAATCAGGCTTTTGAGCGTGTCGTCGTGCGCCCACGCGAGCCGCCGATAAGCTTCATTCAAGAGGGACTTGCCGATCGTCTCCCAATTCACAATCACTTTGCGGGCGAGGTTGGGATCGAACACCATGCGCATCACGTTCAGCCGGGGTTCCGAGGTTACCTGCAGCGGCTCGATTCCATCCGGCTTGCGGCCAAGAACTTTCGTAATGAAAGTGATGAACGACTGATTCGCCATCACGATATTCCAATGGCGATCGTGCGCGTACGCGCTTCGCGGGTCGTTGTTCTTAAGGATGATTTCGACGGCGGCCCGAACTTGCGCCATCCGCGGATCGTCGAGTCCCGTCTCGCTGTACATCGGAGCAAACCCCGCCGCTAGCAGTAGAAGGTTGCGTTCGCGAAGGGGAATATCGAGCGCGGCGGCGAGCGTCAGGAGCATCGCCCGGCTCGGTTCGGCGCGGCCGGTTTCGAGGAAACTGATATGACGGGAAGAAACATCAGCCTCGAGCGCCAAATCGAGCTGGCTGAGGCGCCGCGCCTCGCGCCATCGCCGCAATAGCGGGCCGACGCCCGATGGTTCGATGCTGGTTCCGTTGCGCGCTGTTTCCATGGTCGTACACTACGCCCACCCGGAGGGCCGGTCGATTACCAGCGAGGTAATGGACCGGCCCTCCTTTTCGTCGCGCACCGATGCGGCGCGGCTTCAGGCGCTCTTGATGTACCCCATCGCCTCAACGATCAATCCGTCGCGCACCTTCATCAGATTTACGCCGCGAATTGATGTGACCGGACTGGTCCACAGGCGCCATCGGATGATCGCGCGATCGCCCATGGCATAGGTCTCTTCGAGATCGAAGTGCGTGCCGGGCGCCGTCGCGATTTCGCTCCAGAGCGCCACGCAGGCGCCGCGGCCGCGACAAAGATCGCCGTCCGGCGCCGGACCAATTTTTTCGATCACGCAATCCTCGGCGATCATCGCCGCCAGCGGCGCCGGATCGTGTCGCTGAAAAACGTCGTTGAACCGATTCATCAGTTCGGCGGTCGCGGCGCTCCGCGCTTCAATTTTGTCCATTGCGTATTTT
>JAJZAI010000050.1 GCA_021799495.1 Deltaproteobacteria bacterium | reverse complement strand
ATCGTCGAGGCCGACGAAAGCGCCGCCGCAGATGAACAGGATATTGGTCGTATCGACCTGCAGGAATTCCTGCTGCGGATGCTTGCGGCCGCCTTTGGGCGGCACGCTCGCCATCGTGCCCTCGATTATCTTGAGCAGCGCCTGCTGCACGCCCTCGCCGGAAACGTCGCGCGTGATTGATGGGTTGTCGCCCTTGCGCGCGATTTTGTCGATTTCGTCGATATAAACGATGCCGCGCTGGCAGCGCTCGATGTCGTAATCGGCGTTTTGCAGCAGCGACAGAATGATGTTCTCGACATCTTCGCCGACATAGCCCGCTTCGGTCAGCGAGGTCGCGTCGGCGATCGTGAATGGAACCTGCAGAAACCTGGCCAGGGTCTGCGCGAGCAGCGTTTTGCCGACCCCGGTCGGGCCGATCAGCATGATGTTCGATTTCTGCAGCTCGACGTCGCCCGTCACCATCTGCGAATCGATGCGCTTGTAGTGGTTGTGTACGGCGACCGAAAGGATTTTCTTGGCGCGCTCCTGCCCGATTACGTATTGATCGAGCACGCGCTTGATCTCGGCCGGCTTGGGCACCGCCGAGCTCTGGCTAAAAGCCTCCTCGCTGTCGGTTTCTTCGGCGATTATGTCATTGCAAAGATCGATGCATTCATCGCAGATATAGACCGTCGGCCCCGCTATGAGCTTGCGGACCTCGTCCTGGCTTTTGCCGCAAAATGAACAGACGAGGTTGCCCGAGCGGTCGTCATGCTTGGCCATATTGCCGCCTCCCGCGGATCACTTGGAGGGCCTCCGATTCACGATTACCTCATCGATAAGTCCGTATTCAACCGCCTGTTCGGGGGTCAGGAACATATCGCGATCGGTGTCCTTTTCGATTTTTTTCAGCTGCTGTCCCGTGTGCCGCACGATGATGGCGTTGATTTCCTCCCGTACGCGCAGAATCTCCCGCGCTTGGATTTCGATATCGCTCGCCTGGCCCTGCGCCCCGCCCAACGGCTGATGGATCATGATGCGCGAGTGCGGCAGCGCATAGCGCCGTCCCTTGTGGCCCGCCAGCAGCAGCAGGGCGCCCATGCTCGCCGCCTGTCCCAGACACAAGGTCGAGACCGGCGGCTTGATGAACTGCATGGTGTCGTAAATGGCGAGTCCCGCGGTGACCGATCCGCCGGGCGAATTGATGTAGAAGTTAATCTCTTTTTCAGGATCCTCGGATTCGAGGAACAGAAGCTGCGCCGTGACCAGATTCGCGACTTCATCCGTCACCGGCGTGCCAAGGAAGACGATCCGGTCCTTGAGCAGGCGTGAATAGATGTCATACGAGCGTTCGCCACGTCCCGTCTGCTCCACGACCACCGGCACAAAGCTGCTCATCGATCCTCAACTTCTCCGAACGACGCCGCGCAGCGAAACGAAACCTATTCACCACGCCTTCAAATTCTAACCCGTTTGCAATACATCGGCAACCTGACCGTCACGCGGCGGCGCAAACACAAACGCCGCCGATGCGTGGCATCGGCGGCGTTCGGCGAGGCGCGCGAACCTAAGCTCAATCGCCAGCCTGCGGTTCGCTGGATTCGACCGCGGCGGGCGTCTCGGCGCCGCTCGCGGCGGCTTCGCTCTGCGCGCGTTCGAGCAGGCGATCGAGCGTCTTCTCGCGGCGCATCGTCTGTTTCAACGCCTCGCGATTTTCCTCGCTCCGATAGTGCTCCGCGATCTGCTCGCGCGCCCGCCCGGCGTAGGTCACGATCTGTCCGATGCGCTCGGCGACTTCGTCGTCGCTGACCGCGACGCTTTCCTGGTCCGCGATCGCATCGACCACCAGCGCGCTGCGCGCGCGCTTTTCGGCCCGCGTTTTGATCTCTTCGGCGTTTTCGCGCGCCTTGGCGTGCGCCTCTTCGTGTCCCATTCCGGCGGCTTCGAAATTCGACGCGAGCTCATGCTCGACGTTGCGGGTTTCGCGCGCCACCAGCGACTCGGGCAACTCCACCGGATTGCGTTCGATAATCAGGTCGAGCAGGCCCTGCCGCGCGCGCGCGTTCGCCTCCGCGCGGGCCCGCGCGATCAGCGTCTCGCGCACGCGCCCGCGCAGCGCGTCGAGGTTCTCGAAGCCCTCGTCCTTCGCGAATTCCTCGTCAAGCCCCGGAATTTCGTGCGTGTAGATTTCCTTGACCGTCGCCCGCCATTCGACGTTCTTGCCGGCGATTTCCTTTTCCGCGTAGTCGGCGGGATAACTCCGCGCCTGGCGCGTTTCGTGTCCGGTTTCCGCGCCGGCCAGCACTTCGTCCAGCCCGTGCGCCAGCGCTTCTTTCGAGACCTTCAGCAGCCGGTCCTCGACTTTGGTGCCCTCGATCGGTTTTCCGTCCTCGAAACCCTCGAACGCCGCGATTACAAAATCGTTCTCGGCGACCGTGTTGCGCCCTTCGACTTTCTTGAGCACGCCGCGCCGCTCGCGCATCCGCGCCAGCTCGGCTTCGATCTGCTCGCCGGTCACGTCGATTTGCGCGGGCTGGACCTTGAGGTCCTGATAATCCCTGATCGCCAATTCGGGCTTCAGATCGAATGTCGCGCTGAACTTGAGCGCTTTCTTGAGGTCGGTTTCTTCCGTGACGATCTCGGGCTCGATCACCGGCGTGAGCGAATTTTCTTCCAGGGCCTTGCCGGTGTATTCCTTGACCAGCTTGCGGATCACTTCGCCGCGCACCTGGTCGCCGAAAAAACGTTCGAGCAGGCTGCGCGGCGCGCGCCCGGGCCGGAAGCCCTTGAGCACCACCGAACGCTTCAGCTCGTTGTACGAGCGATCCAGTTCCCGGTTGATTTCGTCGGGTTCGACTTCGATTGTGAGCTTGCGCCGGAGCGCGGAACTGCTTTCGATAGATACGTTCATGGCCGTCCGTCCAGATAACCATACGCATGCCGCGGCGATCAACATCGCGATCGCGGGCGCGCCGGTGCGGCCGCGCGAACGCGCATCAAGCGCGGCTTTCGCGCCGCCGCGCGTGCTGGACTTCACGGTCCGGAAAACCTAGACTGCGCCAGATATTCGGCGTCCTTATTCGCGTCGCCAGGGAAAGATGCTTCGATGGCGTACCGGATGTCGCCAATCGAATCCATAAAATATCGGGAGACTGAAGTTCGATGAGCGAGGCAAAAATCGTTCTTCCAGCCTTGACCAGCGCGCAGCTGACAATCCTGTGGTGCGTGCTGGGCTCGGCGATCCTTTCGCTCGCCTACGGCGGGTGGCTGGTGCGTGTGGTTCTCAGCGCGGACCCCGGACCCAAATCGATGACCGACGTCGCCGACGCGGTGTATGAAGGCTCGATGGCGTACCTCAGGCGGCAGGTTAAGACGATGATCGTCTTCGTCATCATTATCGCCGCCGCGCTGTTCCTGATGTACCGCTCGGTCTATCCCAACCAGCTCAAGCTTTCGGTGGGCATCGCCGTCGCCTTCTTTCTCGGCGTCAGCGCCTCCTACGGCGCCGGCTTCGTCGGGATGTGGCTGGCGGTCAGGGGCAACGTGCGCAGCGCCAACGCCGCGCTCACCAGTTTCAAGGATGCAATGGAGCTGGCGTTCAAGGCGGGCGGCGTCTCGGGCATGTTCACCGTCGGCCTCGGCCTGTTCGGCGCGACCGTGATCTTCCTCTATTTCCAGCAGGACGCGATGAAGGTGCTGGTCGGCTTCGGTTTCGGCGGCTCGCTCGCGGCGCTCTTCATGCGCGTCGGCGGCGGCATCTACACCAAGGCGGCCGACGTCGGCGGCGATCTCGTCGGCAAGGTCGAAGCGGGCATTCCCGAAGACGATCCGCGCAACGCCGCGACGATCGCGGACAACGTCGGCGACAACGTCGGCGATTGCGCCGGGATGGCGGCCGACGTGTTCGAATCCTACGAAGTCACCCTCGTCGCCGCGATTATTCTCGCGGCCTACGCGCTCGAAGATCCCAAGTTCGTCGCCACCTACGGCGGCGCGGCCGCGGCCAGCGCCTTCGCGATGAAGATGATTATCTTCGCGCTGATCCTGCGCGCGGTCGGCGTGGTTTCGTCGATTCTCGGCATCATGGCCGTGCGCGTGCCGGCGGGCTCCGCGATGCGCGATCCGATGAAGCCGATCAACGCGGGTTACTACACTTCATCGATCGCCTCGGTAATCGGCTTTTTCATCGTCAACTACTTCTATATGACCGACGCGAACGGCAACCCCGACTGGCGCTTCGCAATCACCGCGACGCTGGGCATCGTGCTCTCCGTTCTGACGCTCTGGCTCACCAACTTCTTCACCCATCCCGAGTACGGTCCGGTCACCGAGACCGCCAGCGCCGCGCGCACCGGCCCGGCCACGCTGATCCTGTCCGGTCTCGGGGAAGGGCTTGAATCGTCGGTCTGGGCGTTGATGGTGATCGTCGGCGTGATTATCGGCGCCGTCGTCATCTTCCGCGAATCCACCGCGCTGCAATTCTACGGCATCGCGCTGACCGGCCTCGGCTTGCTCACCACCACCGGTTTCATCCTCGCGATGGACACCTACGGGCCGATTACCGACAACGCCCACGGCATCTTCGAGATGGGCGGCGTGCATCAGGAAGAAGCCTCGCGCACGCTTTCCTGGATGGACGCGATCGGCAACACCACCAAGGCGCTGACCAAGGGACTCGCGATCGCGACCGCGGTGATCGCGGCGGTTTCGCTCTTCCGTTCCTTTATCGACGAAGCGCATCTCGGCATCGCCGGCGTGCAAATCAACACGCCGACCGTTTTCGTCGGCCTGCTGATCGGCGGCGCGGTGCCGTTCCTGTTCAGCTCCTTCGCTATCAAGGCGGTCGGCCGCGCGGCCTATCAGGTCGTGTTCGAGGTGCGCCGCCAGTTCCGCGAGCATCCCGGAATCATGGAAGGCAAGGAACTGCCCGACTACGGCCGCTGCGTCGATATCGTCACCGCGACCGCGCAGAAAGAGCTGCTCAGCCCGGCGATCCTCGCGGTCTTCGCGCCCCTGCTGGTCGGCTTCGGCCTGGACGCGGGCGCGCTCGGCGGCTTCCTCGGCGGCACGATCCTCACCGGCCAGTTGCTCGCGGTGTTCATGTCCAACGCCGGCGCCAACTGGGACAACGCCAAGAAGAAGGTCGAAGACGGCTTTCTCGGCGGCAAAGGCACCGACGTGCATAAGGCGACCGTGGTCGGCGACACCGTCGGCGATCCTTTCAAGGACACCGCCGGACCGGCTCTCAACCCGATGATCAAGGTCATGAACCTCGTCGGCATCCTCGCCGCGCCGTTCACCACCACCACGGTCGGAACCATCAGCGCCACTAGTCTCGGCGTGACGATCCTCGCGCTGGTCGCGCTGTCGATTGCGGTAATTCTCTCCAAACGCGGCTCGATCGCGGAGGAGGGCGCGGGCGGCGGCCAAGCCAAAGCCGCGGCCTGAACGCGCGCGCTGATAATCGCGGCAATCACGGCCGGAGGGACTTTGCCCCTCCGGCCGTTTTCTTTGCGGTCACGGCATTTGAGCCGTTTCCACGATTAGTTAAGCGCAGCCAGTCTCAAATTTGCTTCGCTTGCCGATGATTACGCTAATTGTGGCCAGTAGCGCAATATAGTTGCAGTTTTGCAACGATGCGATAATTTTTGACACTAAATTACGTTCAATCTATCGAAAATCATCAATAATTTAATATTCAAGGTGTTTGGCACGGAAAACGCATCTTCTGTTGAGCTATATTATCTTTTGACCCTTTGGCGTCGCTGATTCGGAGGGTTCGCACAATGGAAATTCAACTTATTCGCCGTGACGGATTCTTCGTCCGCGATGGAAACGACGACATCCTTTTCCTGCCATCTCCGGCGGCCGATTTTGGCTATGTCATGAACGAGATTTCCGAGATGGAGGGAATCGTAAAACTCAGCCGCCGCTGGGGTTGGGCCGAAGTCGCCGCGGTCTGCCTCGTCGCGCTGTTTGCGCGCGGTCTTGGGCCGCTTGCGATGTTCGCGGGCGCCGCGGCGTGCCTCGTCGGCTCTTCTTGCCTCTATCGCGTGGTGCTGGAGCGGAAGCTGGCCGACAAGCCGCGCGCGTCACGCAAGCCGCCATCTGCCGCGGAGCCCTTTCATGTTGGCGTCGATTCGCTCGAACGCGCGGCGAGCGACGCGCCCCCGACGCTGTTCTGGATGTCGGGCGTAATGGCGACGGGCTTCACGCTCATCTCCATGGAATTCGCCGCGCGCGCACGGTCAGGCGATCAGCTTGTCGCCGCCTGCTGCGGAATCGTGCTGTTCGGCTCGATGGTGATGATCAGCGCTTGGCTGCTGGCGCGGCGCCGGCACGCCCTGGCGCCGCAGGATCTGACCGCGATCTTGTGCGCCGAACCGCGGGTTCGGACCGTCGATAAGGCGCCCAAGCACTCAATGGCCAGCGCTTTGACCAAGGGCGAGTAACGCTCGCACTTTGGCCGCCGGATCGGCCGCGCGCACGACATCGGTTATGATTGCGGCGGCGTCGACGCCGGCGGCCAGCACCGCCGGCATCGCCGCTTCGGTGATCCCTCCGATCGCGACGATTGGAATTTTCACCGCGGCGCGAACCGCGCGCAGCCGCTCAAGTCCCTGCGCATTCGCGACGTTTTTCAGTCCGCCCGAATAAATCGCGCCGAAACCGATATAGTCGGCGCCATCGGCCTGCGCCGTCAAAGCCTGTTCGACGCTGTGGGTGGAAACGCCGACGATACGCCCGAGCCCGACGACTTCGCGCGCCATCCGCGCCGGCAAATCTTCCTGTCCGACGTGTACGCCGTCGGCCTCCGCCAGCCGCGCGATATCGGCGCGATCATTGATGATCGCCAGCGCTCCGCGCGCGCGGCACATCCGCACGATTTCGCGTGCGGCGGCGAGGAATTCGCGGCTTGAGGCGTCTTTGAGCCGAAGCTGAAGAATCCGCGCGCCCGCGCCGAGCAGGACTGCGGCGAGCGCGACCGGTTCGTGGCCGCCCGCCGGATCGACCATCGCATAATAAGCCGAGGGCATCTTCATGGCTGCTGCGGCGCCTTTTGCGGTACTATCCGATGCTCGGTCAGTTTTTTGCGCAGGGTGTTGCGGTTCAGCCCGAGAATTCGGGCCGCGTGCACCTGGTTGCCGCCGGCCCGTTCCAAAGCCTGTTCGATCAGCGGTTTTTCCAGCTCGGCGACGAGTTTTTGATATAGATCGCGGGCGTCGGCCCCGCCGCTGTCGAGCATCTCGCCGATCCGCAGCGAAATCAATTCGGTCAGCGGCGCGTCGCTTCCGGCCGCTCGGACCTTCGCCCGCGTCCCGCCGCGGCCCAGCTCGATATCCTCGGCCCGAATCGTATTGCCCGGCGCCAGCAGCGCCGCGCGCAAAACCGCGTTTTCCAGTTCGCGCACGTTGCCCGGCCATTCGTACGAGAAAAGGCGGGCGCGCGCCTCGGGACTGATAAAGCGCGTGTTCGCGCCCATTTCGCGCGCCGCCTTGCCCGCGAAATAGTCCGTCAGTTCGGGGATATCTTCGCGCCGTTCGCGCAGCGGCGGCAGATCGATCGGTATCACCCGCAGCCGGAAATAAAGATCTTCGCGGAATTTTTTGGCCGCGACCGCCGTCTCCAGATCCTGATTGGTCGCGGCGATAATCCGCGCCTGCATCTTGAGCGTCTCGAAGCCGCCGACGCGCGCGAATTCCCGCTCCTGCAGCACGCGCAAAAGTTTCGGCTGCAATTCGACCGGCAGATCGCCGATTTCGTCGAGGAATAGCGTGCCGCCCGCGGCCTGCTCGAATTTGCCCGGCCGCCGCTCGGTCGCTCCCGTAAACGCGCCCCGTTCATGGCCGAACAGCTCGCTTTCGAGCAAGCCGTGCGGAATCGCGGAACAGTTGACCGCGACGAACGGTCCGCGCCAGCGCGGCGACTTGTAATGGATCGCGCGCGCGACCAGTTCCTTGCCGGTGCCGCTTTCGCCGCGCAGCAGCACGGTCGCGTCGTTGTTAACCACGCGGCCGATCAGCTTGTAAACTTCCTGCATCGCCGGACCGCGGCCGATGATTTCGCCGCCGACCAGTTGCCGGTTGAATTCGTCCTTGAGCCGCGTCAGGTCCGCCGTTTGCGCCGCGATTTCGACCGCGCGCGCCACGGCGGCGGCCACCAGATCGAGATTCTCGAACGGCTTGGTGAGGTAGTCGTGCGCTCCCCGCTTCATCGCCTCGACCGCGTTGTTCATCGTGCTCGCCGCCGTAATCACGATGATCAGCGTACGGACGGCGTCGTTTCGCGCCTCGCTCAGCACCTCCAGGCCGCCGGCGCCCGGCATCATGATGTCGAGCAGGGCGACGTCATGCCGATTGCTCAATAACGCCGCGAGCGCGGATTGGCTGTCCGCCGCCTCTTCGACGGCGTAGCCGGCCGCCTCCAGCCGATGACGCAGGACGAGCCGGATCGCCGGATCGTCGTCGGCGATTAGCACGGAGGCGCGGCGCGAATCGGCGCCGCGCGCGATTTTTTCGTGATCTTCGGCGGCCATCGTATGCGGAGCGAATTCTTCCTTATCGTTCTGGACCAAGCTTGCGTTCCCTTACGCCGCGACGGCGGCGGCTCGATTCCGATGTTTCAAATGGCGCATTCATTCAGGCCCGATCGGCAAGGTCAGGCAAAAGGTCATCCCGGGCGGAAGCGCGCCGGCCTCGGATTCGCCGTGGGCGTCGGCGCCGTCGCGCGATCGCCCGGGCGCGGCCGGCGCGGGCGCGACCGTGATCGCGCCCTCCGCGCGCTGGCGAATTCCGCCCCGTTCCGCCCACAGTTTGCCGCCATGCAGCGCGATAATCCGCTGGCTCAGCACCAGGCCCAGTCCCGTTCCTGACGGCTTGGTCGTGAAGAAAGGCGTAAATAACTGCTTGATCTCGTCGCCGGTCATTCCCTTGCCGTTATCCGCGATTTCGACTCGCAGATATTGCCGGCGCCGGCCTTGCGCGCTCAGCCGGAATTGAGTCTCGATCGCGGTCCGCAGCCGAATTACGCCGCGCTCAGGATGCGCGCCCGATACGGCGTTTCCAGCCGCCGCGCGTGTTGCCGGCGGATGCATCGCAGGGCCGTTGCGGCGCGCCGCTTCGACCGCCTCGCAGGCGTTGCGGATAAGGTTGAGGAAGACGCGCTCGAGCGCCGCCGCGTCGCCATACACCTCCGGCAGGCTTGGGTCGAACTGCTGCTCGATCGCGATATCGCCAGGTCCCATCCGGTTCTCGCCGGGGAAGACTCCCGCGATTCTAAGCGCCTGATGGAGCACCTGATGGATATTGACCGGAGCGCGCTTGAGACGCTGCGGGTTGGAGACCGCCAGCACCTGCTCGACCAGCGCGGCGATGCGGTTGACGCCGTCCTGAATCAATCCGCAGTACTGCTGGGCGCGCGCATCGCCGGGAAACATCGCGCCCAGCAACTCCGCCGCGCCTTTGATTCCGGTGAGCGGATTTTTTACCTCGTGGGCGAGTCCGGCGGGCGACAGGCGCAGCACGTTTTCACCCATCTCGAACGCCTGTTCGGCGCTCTTTTGATGCGACAAGTCGTGAAAGAGCAAAATTGCGCCGGCCAGCCTGCCTGAGGAGTCGATTAAAGGCGAAACCTCGGCCCGCACAATCAGCGCACGACGCTCCAGCGTCAATGTGGCTTCGGGATTGTCGAGGGTCTGCCCGTTTGACAGGCAGTCGTCAACCATCCGGCGCAGCCACTGATTGCGCTTGAGCAGGCGCGCGACCAATGACTTGCCGACTCGCGACGCTTCAAGCATCGCCTCGCCCGCGGCGTTGACCGCGAGCGGTTCGTCGGCCGCGCCGAGCGCAATGACGGCATCGCTCAGATTGTCGAAGATTTCACGCCATAGCTCCACGCGGATACGGAGATGACCGCCTTTGATTTCAGGCTAGCACACCTGATCGAACCAACTAAGCGCGCGCTTTACGGTTGGTTTGGCTGCGAAAGCGACGCCGCCGCGCGCGTGACGGACGGGCGGAATGTCGAAGCGCGCTGTGGATATATTTCAATTTTGTGAATTTCTTTTATCAGAAATTAGATTTTTTAATTCAAAAAGGGTTGATCGAGCCAAGGTCGGCAGTTAGGGTAGGCACGGCTTGGAAAGGAACCGATGCGGGGTATAAAGTTAAAGCATACCTATTTAGTATCGTTCGTCGCCTTGCTTGCCCTGATGGTCAGCGGATGCACACAGGCGGTTGACGTTCAATCCGATCCCGACGCGCGAGTTAGCGTCAGCGGCCAGACGGCGGTTGCGCTTGTGCCGGCGCAGAATCGCTCGGGCGACGCGAGTCAGCTCGTGATGCTGCCCGAGAACGAAATGCCGTTTGTGCGCAGCCAGCCCAAAGCGGTCGCTCCTTTTCCATTGGTGCTCAATCGCACCGTTCAACATTATGTCAATGCATATCTCGATCAGCCGCAAGGGCTGAAACAATCGTTTCGGCGCAGCCGGCCGTTTATGGGCCAGATGGTTCAGGTGCTGGAAAGCGAAGGCCTGCCGCCGGATTTAGTCTATCTCGCGTTCGCGGAAAGCGGTTTCTCCCCGGATGGCGACGGTCCGTGGCAACTCAGCCGTGCGACCGCCCGCCGCTATGGTCTGGTAATCAATAAATGGGTTGACGAGCGTCGCGACCCGATTAAATCTACTCGCGCCGCCGCCGAATATCTGGCGACCCTGCACGATGAAGCTCATTCCGACTGGCGCACGACGCTGGTCGCGTGGAACAACGGCGACGCCGAAATCGACCACTATCTCAGGCTGCGCAAGGCCAGCTACGAGAAGCTGATGACGCATCTGCCGCGGCATACCCGCGCGCTGATGAATCGTTTCATGGCGGTCGCACTGATCGCCCGTCACGCGCAGGACTACGGACTGACCAACGTTACCTATGTCGAACCGCCGCACTATCACGTCGTCAGATGCTCAGGCGGGACTCCGCTGAGCCGAATCGCGACGCGCACGGGAGTGTCGGTGACGGCGCTTAGAGAGGCGAACCCGGCGCTTTTGCGCGACCGTATTCCGCCAAATTTCGCGACCTACGACATTCGTATCCCTGACGACGAATTGCAGGCCCAACTGGCCGAATTCTGACCGTCGCGAGCGCTTCGGCTGGCGCTCTATCTGTTCGAAACATCGCAAATTTTCTAATTTCCGCGCGCCTCGGTTTAAGTTTGCGCAGCCCGGCGATATGCTTGATCGCGTCATGATTAGCGCCGATCAAGCCCTGCGCATCGTGCTCGAGAATGTTGCGGAAATTCATCCGGAGCGAGTCGCGCTGACCGCGGCGCTCGGACGCGTGCTGGCCGAGGAAATTCGTTCGCCGCGCGATATTCCCGCCTTCGACAACTCCGCGATGGATGGCTATGCGGTGCGGGCGGCCGACATCGCGCAGGCGTCGTCGGAAAACCCGGTTCGGCTGATGGTGATCGAAACGGTCGGAGCGGGCGCGATGCCCACACAGCGGATCGAGCCGGGCCAGGCAATTCGCACGATGACCGGCGCGCCGATCGCGGCCGGGGCCGACGCGATTGTGCAGGTCGAGCGAACGCGCGAAGCGGGCGGCGGCGCGGTCGAAATTCTTGCGCCGGCCGAGCCGGGACAGTTCGTCAGGCCGCGCGGCGAAGACGTAAAACAGGGCGAACCGCTGATGGCGCCCGGCCGCGCGCTGACGCCATCGGACCTTGGGATGCTGGCCTCGCTGAGCCGCGCGATGCTCGACGTTTACCGCCGGCCGCGGGTCGCGATCGTCGCGACTGGCGACGAGCTGGTCGATATCGATACGGTTCCGGTTGGCGCCCAAATCGTCAATTCGAGCGCTTATGCGCTGGCCGGAGCGATCGCCGAAGCCGGCGGCGAGCCGGTGCTGCTCAGGGTCGCCCGCGACCGTCCCGAAGCGGTTCGGGAGCGGCTGGAAGAGGCGCTCGGATGCGACGTCGTGCTGACGACGGGCGGCGTTTCGGTGGGACAGTTCGACCACGTCAAAGTCGTGATGGACGAGCTTGGCCTGCGCCAGCATTTTCACGGCGTCGCGCAGCGGCCGGGCAAGCCGCTCAAGTTCGGCTCCTTGCGCGGACGGCCGGTTTTCGGCTTGCCCGGAAATCCGGTCTCGACGATGGTTTGCTTCTACCTTTATGTGCGGCCGGCGCTGATTAAAATCGGCGGGCGGACGGCCGCGGGGCTGCCGCGCGTGACCGTCCGCTGCGCCTGCGATATCCGCACGGCGGCGAACCTGACCGAATTCGTGCGGGTGCGGTTAAGCCGGCGCGACGGCGAAATTTTTGCCGCGCCCACCGGGAATCAAAGTTCAGGCGTGCTGAGTTCACTGTCGCGGGCGGACGGATTGCTGATCGGTCCGGCGGCGGCGACGGCGCTCAAGGCGGGCGATCAGGCGGTGGTGCTGCTGCTGGCGCCGGGCGCGGGTGCGGATTGCGCCACGTTCTTCGAAGAGCGGCTCTTGCGCCAGTAGTACTGGATAATCAGCGTAAGCGTCGCGCCGACTATCGCGGAGGCGATGACGATCGTTGAAACCTTGAGCTCCGGCTGGACGAACCACGGAATAATATGAATCGTTACAAGCTGAGCGAGGTTGGAGCCGATTACGTAGGCGAGCCACAAGACGACGATCGCGGCGGCCCAGAATTTCGGCTGCTTCCAGAACTGGGGCATCGGGTTTCCTCCGCAAAGATACCGTAAGAGCTTGGAGGCTCGCCGCCGCCAAGTCAACTTTTAGCCGTGGGACGGCCGCGCGAACAGGACGGCGCGAAGCATGAAAATGCGGGCAGGGCAGGGTTTCGATTTTCATCCGTTGGAACAAGGCCGCCGGCTGATGCTGGGCGGCGTGGAGATTCCCCACGATGCGGGCCTGCGCGGCCATTCCGACGCCGACGTAGCCGCGCACGCGCTGGCCAACGCGATCCTGGGCGCGCTCGGGCTTGGCGATCTCGGGCGGCATTTTCCGGACAACGATCCGCGCTACAAGGACGCCGACAGTATCGCGCTGCTCGAAACGGTCTGGAAACGCGCGCGCGACCTTGGCTGGCGGCTCGGCAACGCCGACGTGACGATCTTCGCGGCGCGTCCGAAGCTGGCCGCATATCTGCCGGCGATGCGCTCGCGATTGGCGGCGGCGTTGGGCGCGCCAGAGGCGGAGATGAACGTCAAGGCGTCGAATCCGGAGGGTCTCGGCGCGCTCGGCCGCGGCGAAGGCATGGCGGCCGCCGCGATCGTGACGCTGGAAACTGATTAATGGCGATAGAGTTCATGGCGCAGGCGTCGTGGCCTGCGCTCGTGCAGTGCAAATAATGGATCAGGCCGATGGTTTGGCGCGCAAGCGGGCTGCGACGATGCGACCTGACGCCAGAAGATGGGCGCGGGTCGCCGCGCGCGCCCCTTCCGCGTCGCGTGCGGTTACAGCCCCGACGATCGCGCGATAGACGGCCCGCATCCGGGTGTCGATGCGGAACCCGCCAAACGCGGTTTGGATGTAAAAATCCGATCGATCCCAGAGCGCGGACGAAAGCCTTGTTACTTTTGGCGCGCGCGCCATCGCGTGAAGCGCGCCATGCAGCCTGCGATTAAGCAGACGATGGTTGACCGGCAGCGCGGCCTGATCGTGACGGTCGAGCGCCGCCAGCAACTCCGCCAACGTTTGATTCAATTCGGCCGCCTCTTCGACGGTATGCCGCGACGCGGCGAACGCGTTAACCTCAGCCTCCATCGCCGCGAACATCACGAAAAAATCCTCGACTTCGGATGAATCTGGCCGGCCGACGCGGCATCCGACCTGCGGCGCAATCTCAACCAAATCGTCCGCTTCCATCCGTTTGATCGCCTCCATTACGGGCTGGCGACTCACGCCCAACTGGCGCGCGATATCGACGACTGACAACGGCGCGCCGGCCTCCAGTCCGCCGTCCAGCAGCATCTGCTTGAGCCGTTCCGAAACAATATCGGAGAGCCGCTCGGGACGCGGACGTTCGGAGGGAACGATCATGTTTTCGAACTTATGGGGTAGCCGCGCGCTCATCGGTGAAGACGCCGGTTCGTTGACGTGCGAAGTAGTAACATGCTAGTATGTTAATTATCATCAAATAATTCAAGCCGGAGATTTCGCATGAAGCCGACGCCCGCTCAAATCAAACGTAACGTAGCTGAAATTGCGCCCCAACTCAGCGCCCGGGCGGACGATTGCGTGGCGGCGCGATGCGTGGTGCCGGAAAGCATGGCCGCGATGGTCAAGGCGGGGCTGTTCCGGACGCCACAGCCAGCGCGGGTGGGCGGATACGAGATGCCGCTTGGCGTGCTTACCGATGCGGTGAGCGCCGTTTCCGAGGCTTGTCCGTCGAGCGGGTGGGTGTTAATGGTGATGGGCGGCCATCATTTTTGTCTGGCGTCATGGCCGGAGCGGGCGCAGGAGGACGTTTTCGGCGGCGGACGCGACGGGTTGGTTGCGGGCGCGCTCTCATGGCAGGGCAAGGCGCGCAAGGTAGATGGCGGCTATCGCGTTGACGGGCGCTGGCAGTTTTGCAGCGGCGTCGATCGGTCGGACTGGGTGATGCTCGGCTGCGCCGACGCCGAAGCGGGCGGGCCGGGGGTGCATATCGTGGCGCCGCGTGAAGAAATTGTCGTGGACGACACCTGGCGTGTGCTGGGCTTGCAGGGCACGGGGAGCAAAGATGTGCTGGCGCGCGATCTCTTCGTGCCGGCGCATCGCGCAATCGACAGCCGCGCAATGATCACGGGCGCCTCGCCGCATATTATTAACCACGAAACGAAGCGGTTTCGGGTGGCCGTGGAATCGATGCTCGCGACGGTCGGGGCGTCGGCGATTCTCGGTTCGGCGCGCTTCGCGCTGGAAAAATTCATCGTACGCACGCGCGAGCGGCGGGTGATTATCACGGGCGCGCGCAAGGCTGAGCACGCGCCGACGCGAATCCGGCTGGCCGAGGCGGCAGGCGAAATCCAGTGCGCGGAACTGCTCCTGCGCGACAGCCTCGCGATTATCGATCAGGTATGCGAGAGCGGCGTTAATCCGACCGAACCGGAATATCGCGCGCGGGTGAAGTGGCAAACCGCCTATGCGGTCGAACTGTGCCGGCGGGCGGTGTCGCGGTTATATGCGGGATCGGGCGCGCACGCCGTGTACGATTCCAGTCCGCTGCAACTCGCGTTTCGCAACGTCAATGTCGGCGCGCAGCACGCGACGCTCGATTTCGAGACGGCGGGAGAAATATACGGCAAGCTGCGTTTGAGCGAAGCCGCGGGCTGATATGATTTGATGACATGCCGGGAGCGTCCACGGCCGGGATGCGCCAATCGCACTGTGCACCTCCCCGGCCATAAGCATTTGCGAGGTTCTCTTGCTGGTCATGCCCGGGCTTGACCCGGGCATCCATGGATATGGATTCGCGGGTCAAGCCCGCAAATGACTATTTGAGGGCGCGCGCGGCGCGAGAGTTGCAATCCGTTGTCGCAACTCTCGCGCCGCGATGCGCGGCCGGCGGGCCGTCAGCGCGCGACCCATCCGCCGTCGATCGCCAGCGGATGACCGGTGACGAACGACGCCGCGTCCGACGACAGCCAGACGACGCCTTCGGCGATCTCTTCCGGCTTGCCCATCCTGCCGACCGGCTCGCCCTCTTCAAGTTCGGTCTTGCCGTATTCGGGGCTGGAATCCATCAACCGCTCGACCATCGGCGTATGGATCACGCCGGGGCATACGCAGTTCACGCGGATATTCTTGCGCGCGAATTCCAGCGCCGCGACGCGCGTGAGCCCGACGACGCCGTGCTTCGACGCGGTGTAGGCGGAAAGTCCGGCGAAGCCTGCGAGGCCCGCGACCGACGCGGTGTTGACGATCACGCCGCCGCCCTGTTTGAGCATCTGCGGAAGCTCATGCTTCATGCAGAGCCATACGCCTTTGAGGTTGATCGCGATGATGCGGTCGAAGTTGTCCTCGGTGCAGGCGACGGTGTCGGTCGCCTTGCCTTCGATGCCGGCGTTGTTGAAGGCGCAATCGAGCCGGCCGTAAGTCTCGACGGTCTTCGCGATCATCATCTCGACCTGCTTCGGAACCGAGACGTCGGCGTGAATGAAAGCGGCGTCTCCGCCTTTGGCCTTGATTTCCTTGACGGTGCGCTCGCCGCCGTCGGCGACGTAGTCGGCGATCATCACTTTGGCGCCTTCGCGGGCGAAAGCGTGCGCGGTGGCCCGGCCGATTCCGGAGCCGCCGCCGGTGACGAGCGCGATTTTACCTTGAACTAATCCGGCCATGATTCAATCCCCTTGCAGTTGGCTGATGCTTCTCGATGGCCTTTATTGATCTGGCCGCCGTCGCATTGCAAACCCGCGGTTTGCGCTGGCGTGGAGAGCGAAGCGGAGGCCGCGGCAGCCGTCAAAGATCGTCGCTGCCGCCGTCGTCGCCGCCTTCGCCGTCGAAGTCGCCGGTCGCTTCCATTTCATCGACCGCTTCGTTGAAATCGTCGCCGGCGAATTCCTCACCCATCTCGCGGCCCATCTTGCGCATCATCCGGGCGATGCTTTTGGGATCGTTCTCGTCGATGCCGCCGAGGCGCGAGGGATCGGCGAGCGCGTCGAGGCGCGCCTCCTCGCTCTTCGGCATCGCGAACCGCGACAGCACGCGGCGCATCGCGGCCGATCCGCAGTGGCGGCATTTGGCGTCGGCGCGCTCGCCGACGCGCATCGTCAGCACGCTGGTAAGCCGGCCGCATTTTTCGCATTGGTATTCGTAAATTGGCATCACGCGCCTCGCCGACGTTCCACGACTCTCGCGGTCGGATATAAATTTAGCGCGGCGCAAATTGGGGGCAATACCGGGGCGGGCGGCTGAATCATGCGATGCGGAGCGGGGTGGAAGCGGAAAGTCGCGATCGCGTTGGCGGTGGTGGCGGCGCGCACGGCCGGCGGCGTGTCGCCGGCGATCAGCGCGATCGCCTCGAACGTCCGCGCGATCATCCATGGCTCGGTCAAACATCCGGCGAACGGCCCGCGATGAGGCGCCGGGCCGTCGGTTTCGACCAGCAGATTCGAAAATGGAACGGCCCGCACGAGGTCTTGGTCGCGATCGCGATAGACCGCCTCCGGCGTGAGCGAAATCATGTAGCCGGCGTCGAGAATCGCATTGGTGACGCGGCGTTCGGATTTGTGCCAGTGGAAAACCGCGCGCCGAACGCCGGCCGAACGGACGATTTCCAGCGCCGGGCCGGCCGCGCCATGAGGAGCGTGCAGGATGATCGCGAGGTCGTAACTGGCCGCGGCGCGGGCGAACGCCGCCAGATGGTCGCGGGCGGCGGGCGTCGCCGCGGAAGCGCGTTCGCCGTACCACGGCAGTCCAACCTCGCCGACGGCGCAGATGCGGTCGCGATTATCGTGAATTTGGGCGAGCGCGAGTTCCAGATCGGATTCGTTCAAATCGTAGGATTCGGGATGGAAACCGAGGGCGGGATGAACGAAGCCGGAATAGGCGGCGGCAAGTCCAAGCGCGCGCGCGTTCGAATACGGAGAAACGCCGGGCACTACGACGCCGCGCACTCCGGCGGCGCGCGCCCGCGCGATTACCTGATCGGGCGCGTCGTATGGCGAGGCGTTGAGATGAATATGGGTATCGATCATGGCGGCTGGATACCCTCACGCGCATTTGTAACACTGCGCGCGGAGGATGGGGTAACGAATTCGCGCTACCCTAACTGGTCCGCTTCCGATCTTAACGCATCGGTAACGTATGCCAACAAAAAGCCCCGGTCCGCGCGATGCATGAATTGCGCCTGATGTGGCGCAACACGCGGATGGTCGTGCTGTGCGCGATTTCCGCGGCGCTGTATGCGGCGGTGCTGGTGCCGTTCAAGGTGGTGCCGCTGATTCCGGGAGTGACGGAGCTGCGTCCGGCCAACGCGATACCGATCGTTTGTTCGTTCCTGTTCGGACCGGCGGCGGCATGGGGTTCGGCGATCGGCAACATGATCGGCGATTTTTTCGGCGGCGTCGGGCCGGGCGACATCTTCGGCTTTGTCGCCAACCTGATGTACGGCTATATCCCGTATAAAGCGTGGGGAATTATCGCGGATGGCCAGAGTCCCGTTATGCGCACGCCGGCGACTATCGCGAAGTACGTGGCGGTCTGTCTCGCGGCGAGCGTGCTCTGCGCGGATCTGGTCGGATGGGGCGACAACTTGCTCGCCTTCCGCCCGTTCAGCATCCTCGGCAACATCATCATCTTCAACAATATGATTTCCGCGCTCGCGCTTTCGCCGCTGATTCTGTACGGAGTCTATCCGCGCGTGCGCGCGGGCCGCATGCTCTATACCGACGTGATGCCGGAATTGCGGGAACGGCCGCGCGCGGTTCGTGTTGCCGGCCTGACCATGCTGCTCGGCGGCGAACTCGGAGCGTGGGCGATGGGCAACCTGGTTTCGACCGGCTACTGGATACCGTCGTTCCTGCCTGCCAGTTTCGCGATTTCGCCGTATGACAAAGCGATCGCTGTGACCGTCAGTCCGTTGATCTTCGTCGCGCTGGCGGGAGCGTGGTTGATGTGAAGTCGCGCGGCCATTCTCAGCGGGACGAGGCGCCGGCGTCGTCGCACGAGCGGTTGGCCGCGCCGGTCGCGGCGCTCGATGAAGTGGCTTTCGCGTATGCGGGAGCGGACCGCCGCGCGCTCGACGGCGTGACGCTCGAACTGCGGGGCGGGGAAACGATCGGCGTGATGGGCGCTTCGGGCGCGGGAAAATCGACGCTGGCGAAATGCCTGAACCGAATCGTGCCCGCTTTCGAGGACGGCGATTTTCGCGGGCGGGTGGCGATCGGCGGCCGCGCGATCGACGGGTCGCGGGTGTGCGAGCTGGCGCCGCGGGTCGGGATGGTTTTTCAGGATTTCGAGGCGCAACTGTTCTCCACCAACGTCGCCCACGAAGTGGCGTTCGCGATGGAGCAGGCGGGGATGGCGCGCGCGGAGATCGCGGCGCGAATCGGACCGGCGCTCGAAGCGGTGGGGCTGAAGGGCTTCGACGACCGCGATCCGACCTCGCTTTCGGGCGGCGAAAAGCAGCGGCTCGCGATCGCGTCGGTGCTGGCGATACGGCCCGATCTGATCGTGCTGGATGAGCCGACCACCGACCTCGATCCGGAAGGGCGGGCGGAAGTCTTCGCGTTGATCCGGCGGCTGCGCGAGGAGGGACGCACCTTGCTCGTGATCGAGCACGAAGCGGAAGAGTTGCGCGGATGCGATCGGATCGCGATCCTGCGCGACGGCGCGCTTATCGCGGAGGGCGAGCCGCCGTCGGTGATGGGGCGGCTGGAGCTGCTCGAAGCGTCGGGGGTGCATCCGCCGGACCTGAACCGGCTGCTCGGGATGCTGGAAATTCGCGAGCACGCGGAATCGATCGACCGCGCGGAAGCGCTAATCCGCGCGCATTTTCCGAATTTGCCGCGGGCGGAGCGTTCGGAAGCGGAAGCGGCGACGATGATCGCTGAGGTTCGCACCAGCGCGCCGCCTGAAACAGCCGCCGCGCCTGCGCCGATCGCGCGACTCGAGCGCGTGAGCTTTGCGTACCCCTTCGGACCGCGCGTTCTGGATACGGTTGATTTGACGATCGCGCCCGGCGAATTCGTCGCGGTAATCGGCCAGAACGGTTCGGGCAAAACCACTCTCGCCAAGCATCTGGTGGGATTGCTCCAGCCTGAGATGGGCCGCGTGCTGATTGCCGGGCGGGACCGCGCCGGGCTGGCGCCCGCGGCGACGGCGCGCGAGGCCGGCTACGTCTTTCAGAATCCCGACCATCAGATTTTCGCCGGCACGGTCGAGGAGGAAATCGCGTTCGGACCGCGCAATCTTGGACTCGGCGCGGCCGAGATAGCGCGGCGCGTGGAGGAAGTGCTCGCGGCGGTGAATCTCGGCACGATGCGCGGGCGCGATCCGTTCCTGCTCAGCAAGGGCGAGCGGCAGCGGCTGGCGGTCGCCAGCGTGCTTGCGCTCAGACCGCGGCTTTTGATCCTCGACGAGCCGACCACCGGCCTCGATTATCGCGAGCAGCGGAAGATGATGGCGCTGGTGCGCGAGCTCAACCGCGACGGCATCGCGATCATGATCATCACGCATACGCCGTGGCTGGTCGCCGAATTCGCGCATCGCGCGGTGCTGATGCGGCGCGGCCGGGTGATGTTCGACGGCGCCGTTCGCGAACTTTTCGCGCGCGACGATCTGCTCGCCGGATCGTCGTTCCGCGCGCCGGAGGCGACCGCGCTCGGACGGCGGTTCGGTTTCGTCGCGCTCAGTCCCGAAGAGCTTGCCGAACGGATTCGCGGGTTCGCCTGATGCCGATTTATCTTTACATCGATCATCGCAGCGCCATCCACCGGCTCCATCCGACGGTCAAAGTTTTCGCGCTGTTCGTGATGTTCTGGTCGGTCTATTGGGTGGACCATCCGCTGGCGCTGCTGCCGCTCGGCGTCCTGATGGTCGCGCTCGCGCAGGCGACGGGCTCGTGGCCGAATTTCTACCGACTGCGATGGCTCTTCATTCTGCTGATTTTTTTCACGACGCTGGCGTGGATGGTGTTTTACCGGCGCGGTCCGGCGTTGATCAATCTGCCGATTATCCATCTGAGCCGCGCGTCGCTGGTCTTCGGCTTCGGCCGGGGGCTCAAACTGGCCGAATTGCTAGCGACCTCGGTGCTGTTTTTATCGACGACGAAGGTCGAGGAATTCACTGCCGGGCTGCAACGGATGGGCGTGCCGTACCGGGTGGGATTCGCGATTACGCTGGCGTTCCGGCTCGCGCCGTTGTTTATCGATTCGGCGCTGACGGTGGTGCAGGCGCAAAGCCTGCGCGGCTACGATTTCAATCGCGGCGGGCCGATCGCTCGTGCGCGCCGCTACGTGCCGGTGGTGATTCCCGTATTCATGGGCGCGTTGCGCAAGGCCAACAACATGGCGATGGCGCTGGAGGCGCGCGGTTTCGGAATCAGCGCCACGCCGACCAGCTATATCGATTTTCCGATGCGCGCGCGTGACCGGATGGCGTTCGCGATCGTGGCGGGAATCGGCATGCTTTACTTCGCCATTTACTATTTCGGTTACGGCGCGATCGCGGTGAATTAGCGCTTCCGATTCGCCGCGGTCGCGGCTGGAGCGCGGGCGCGCGCCCATGCGGGAACTTGCTTGACTGCGATTGTTGCTAGCCGCCAACTCCGGCTGGCAAGATGCGACAGGTGGAGAAACATTTTCGGAGATCGGCCACGCGACAGTCCGAAGAGTAAACCCGTGGGGACAGCGGAATTGATTCTCTTCCGGTCTGGCGTTGTCAGGGCCAAGCGAAAAAAGTTTTGCTAAAAATTGGAAGAAAGAGCAGGGTTCAACAATACAGCGCTTGGACTGCCATTTTCCGCCTACGATGCGGCAATTGGCGATGGCGGAGCGAAGACCATGAAAAATGGCCTGTTCTGGATCGCCTGTGGCCTGATTGGTTTGTGTTTTTCTCCAGCTTTTGCGGCCGAAGGGCGCAATTATTCAACGCCGCCGCACGGAAAGCCTGGTAAGCGAACCACCCTCATAGCCCCCCCCCCCGCAACGGGCAAGCGATTGGATCGCCGGAGAGACCGGCACAGGTCTCCTGAAGATCAGCCAGCAAGAAGATCAAGAGTTAAAGCTCTCTTCGCCCACGCCGCTTAGCGCGAACCCACGATTATTTCCGGCCGCCCGGCTAAAAGCGCAATCGGTAGGCGATTGGAACTCGCCGCCTTCACTTTTCGAGGCGCTCAAGCGAATGTGGACATCCTTCGATCTGTTCCCGCAGGCGCTTGCTGGCCAGTGCGACTATTACTATGAGGGCTACTTTTGGGATTGCAACACGCCAAGCTCCCTGCAAACGCAATTCGAGGGCGGGGCGGCCGGGTCGTCAGTGTCGGGCGGATATTGGAGTCCGCCCGACACCGACGGCTCCGCCGGCGCGAATTACGTCGTTACTTTCGTGAATGGCGCCTTCTACGCCTGGACCAAAAGCGGCAGCCTGTACACGGACCTGGATTCAGGGACGTTCTGGTGTAGTCATTATTCGAATTTAAGCAACGGATGCGATCCCGTGGACCCGCGCATCGTTCACGATAATATTTCGTCGCGCTGGGTGGTTTCGTCCTTGGCGGGTGAAAAGGCTATGGCGACTCAGACCTTGCTGGCCGTTTCTCCCGGCGAAGATCCCACAACGCCCGCGACCTGGTATTTTTATTCCGTCCCGTCATGCTCGGACGGAAGCGGAGGAGATCAGCCGCGCCTCGCTCTCGACGGGAATTGGATTTTCCTGACCGTCGATTGCCTGACGGATTTTGATTCTTCGGGAGTGGCCGTAAACAGTCTGTGGGTCTTTGACAAGGCGAGCCTGTACGCCGGCGATCCGCTAAAAATGATCACAAACGCTTTTCTCTTCAATGCTGGAGGCAATCCAGTGGCGGCGGCGCTGTCGGAAAATTAGCTGGCGGCGCCCGATACCGGCGTTGTGCTTGGCGTCAACGATCCGGTGGTGAGTTGCTCTCTCGGATCGTGCACCAAATCCCTCACCTTTAATTCGATTCAGATCGGCATGATGAGCGGGACCGGCAACGGTCCTTTCTGGACGCCAGATTGCGCTGTGGTGAACCTACCGTCGAGCGCCGCTATTAGAACGCCCGCGGCGGCGCAGCTCGGTTCAACGGATTTGGTGGGGGTGGACAATGACGCGAAAATACAGTCCGCCGTGCTGCAAACGATGCCGCCGTTCGATTTTGTTTATATCTATTTGGCTTTCGAGGAGGGCCTGCCTGCTGGCACGGCGGCTCGCAGCGCAATCCAGTGGGCGCAGATCGATTCTCTCGGTAATCTCGTTCAGACCGGAATCATTCAGGACACGACAAACGTGAAATCATATCATTTTCCCAGCATCGCGGTTGACGGGAACGGCTATGGGGTTCTCGGCTATGCGGATTTCTCGAAGAATTATTATCCGCAGGGCGATTATCAGGTGTTCGATTTTAGTTTGGGCGTGACTTCGAATGGTGGACAGTCTTACACGCCTGACGACGATCTCAACTTCACGCCGCAACAGATTTTGGTCAAGAGCCAGAGTCCATGGGCATCTACAACTCAGTCGTGCAAATGTAACAAATATACATGTATCGGTGGGAATTATACCTGCGTTCGCCGGGGGGATTATTGCAGCACTGTGCTTGATCCTGGCGGTACGACGATCTGGACGCTGCAGGAATATATCAATAATACGGCGACACCGCCACCCGTCGCCGTGCAGCCGGCCGGTTCCGCGCCGGCCGCCACGCCGACCCCTGGCCCTTCCGACATTCAAGACACCTGGTGGGGCGAGATTAACGAATAAGACCTGGTTATCGTGATTTAGCGTCGTTCAAGAGGACGAATTTCAATGAAACGTCGCATATCGAAACCGTTGGCCGTGCTGTTCGTTTTTGGATTTGTGACGCTTCCCGCATTGGCGCGGGCGCAACAGGGTCATCTCGGCGTGATCTGCTTCTCGGACGCCGATTGCGCGCCAGGTCTGGTCTGTTCGGGGCTTCCCGGGCCTGCCGTGTGTATTCAAGCGAGTCAGGCGGGACTGCCGGGGAGCACTCCGGAGAAACCAAGCGCGCAAGCGCCGCCGGGCGTTTTTGGCGGACCGTTCCCCGCCGATCCGAACTATGCCGCCGAGCACCCGAGTCCGCCGCCGGCCGGCGGGCCGCCGAAATATGTCACCGTGCCGGAACCAATTGTGCATCAACCGCCACTCTATTAGGACTGAGCTTACCCCTTTGAGTATGTGGTAGTGTCGCGGAGTCGGTGGCCAGGAAAAGGCACACTTGAGGAGCTGATGCGGGAGCGGGTTCGGGGCACCATCGAGGCCATTGTGGATGAAGAACTGGAAGTAGCGCTGGGTGCCGCGCGCTCGCAGCGAGTCGG
>JAJZAI010000010.1 GCA_021799495.1 Deltaproteobacteria bacterium | reverse complement strand
TGGCAGAACCTGACCACCATCAGCGAACATCCGGAGGCTGCCTAGTAGCAACTTGATAATTCAACTGCGCAACTCTCGCGGATCTCGGATGCCACTGCTTTTCTACCAATTGACAGACACCACCCCAGAGTTTTCGAAGAACCTCTATCGTCTCAACCATTCGCCCGACGCGCTGTCTGAACGGCACTCCGACGGACTCCAGCTCGTGCGCGGTTGGCGGATAGTTGAAGCCGGCGCCGAATCCAAGCACCAGCCGGCCGGCCGAGATCCGATCGACGGTTGCGGCGGAATGAGCCAAAAGCAGCGGATGTCGCAGCGCCGGCAGCAGCACCCCTGTGCCAAGCCTCACTTTGTTCGTGCTTGCGGCAATCGCGCCCAGCAGCGCAAGTGGTTCATGCCGCGGACGCGCCAAAAGCGAATCTCCCACCCACAGAGAGTCGAAGCCCACCGCTTCGGCGGTCCTGCAGAGAGCAAGAAGTTCCGCCGGTTCGGCGGATCGAATTTGCCGCGTAATGCGCGTGGACAGGAAGAGACCGACCTTTATCCCCTCTCGCAGCTCGTTTACCATAGCGATATAATAATTCATAACAACGCTATGTCAAGACCGCCGGAACCGCGATCAAACCGCGCCGTGGTGCATCTCGCCGCCGGTTCGGGCGCGTTATAAAACTACGCGGCATGAAGTCGTTGCGTGAAGAACATGCTCAAGCCACGCGAGATGCGATTCTTTCAGCGGCTCGCAAGCTGTTCACATCCAGAAGTTACGACGCGTCGTCGGTTGACGAGATAGCGGCGGCGGCCCGGCTCACGTCCGGGGCGCTTTACCACCATTTCCGCAACAAGCGCGAGATCATGCGCGCCGTCTTCGAAGCTCTGGAAGCCGAGCTCAAGGAACGCGTGATCGCCGCCGCGCGTGGAGCCAGGAACGCCTCGGAAGCAATGCGGTTGACGCTGCGGGCGCTCTTCGACGCATGCCTAGAGGACGACATTCGTTCAATCGTATTTGAACAGGCGCCGCGCGTTCTGGGCTGGGAAGAATGGAGAGAAATCGACGCCGAGTACGCGACAGGATTGATGCTCGATCTCCTGTCCCGGCTGCGCAAGGAGCGCAAGATCGGAACGTATGACGATAACGTGGTGGCCGTTCTGTTCCTCGCGGCGCTAACCGAGGCCGGCCTGCGGATCGCCATGAACCGCAATGACGCGCATTTGCGGCGGCACTGCGAAAAAACGCTTGAGGCGTTCCTGCGCGGACTCGAAGACCGATGATGGCGCTAGCCCGCAAGAAAGACTCATCTCAAACTGCGAGCCGGCCGTTTGAGTCGAACCGGCGACTTGCTGATTACCAAGTGTATTCCCGTCTCGAAACATAGAGAGTAACCGACGCCGGAGGGCTGTCCGGATGGATGGCCGGGTCAAGCCCGGCCATGACGGCAACATGATCGCGGTATGGGTTCATGCGACGCTCCGGATTGTTGGTCGCGGCATGGGATGATCGCCGGCCGCGTGGTTTGCGCGCCGCGGCCCGTACAGCCGGACTACCACTGATAGGGCGAGCAGTCTTTGCGATAACTCAGTTTGCGCGGCGGAAGGAACATGGAGTCGTCGGGAAGGTCCGACTCGGGCACGAAATCCAACGGCAGATCAATCACGTCGGTCAAGGCATTAAGCGGATTTCTGAAGAGCGATGGCGTGACATTGGGCGCTGCTGCCGGTCCGCTGACCCGGATCCGCACGGCAAAGACCCGGTTGAGTCCCTTGCCTAAACGCTCGCCGACGAACGGCACGTGCCCAAGCAGCCAACGGACCGACGCGAGCGGCAGCGCCTGGACGTGAAGATCCAGCACGCGGCTCGGCAGCTTCACCGCGCCATGTCCCGCGAGGCCGATCAGGTCGCTGGTAAGCTGCGCGTGCGCGATCTCAAGGGCGTGCGGGGTCAGCTCGGTCCGGATGGTAATCCGATCGTATGGCATCCCGGTATCGAAGTCGGGAGCATTGAAGCGTAGCCAGCTCGTGACGCTCGCGACTTGCATAATCTCCGAGAGCAACTGGATCTTGCCGAGCGTGCCGTTGCGCATGACGATCGTCGAATGGCCGCACAGCGGCTCGGGTTGACGGCCGCCAAAGAGCGCCAGGCCCGCGTCAAGCCTGCCGCTTAGCACGCCCGAGACTGGCGGCGCATTGCCGGGCGAGATTCCATCCAGAAGCCGCCGCACGTTGAGCCGATAGGCATCCGCGGCGGCATAGACACGGCGGGTTCGCGCATCCCAGGCCGCGCGAATCTTGAGCGAACCGTCCAGCGCGCGCGCCGTGAGCCTACGCAACTCCCAACGGTTGCCGTCCCCATGAATGTCGCACACAAAGTCCCGCAGCTCGACGTGATGGACAAATACGCGCTTCAACCTGACCGAGGCACGCAACGTCACATGGCGCGCGAGGGTGGCCGCCGACGGCGAAGGGGCGGCTGCCGCCCGACGAGTTGGCGGGGCCGCGCGCGCGGTTCGGATTACGTCGAAGTCGAAGCCCCGCCCCGTTACGGCAATATCGATTCGCGGCGCGGCGAAGTTCGCAACCGATGCGCGCATGTTGAAATCACCCGCTCCCGCCTGTACGTGCTCCAGGGTCGCCCGGGCGTTCGTGTTGCTTGCCGCGATCCGTGCGGCCTTGATGAAAATCGATGTCGACATGAAACGAGAGCCGACTGTCAGCGCCCGGAGCGCGACGCTCGCGGAGACATGGGGCTGCGCGAGCGCGGGCGACCATTCGAGCGCCGCCTTTCCATTCGCCTCTCCGGCGATGCTCAACCCGCTGACCGCGTCGGCGCGCAGCGCCGCATCGGTCCATCGCCGTACGTCCAGGCCGCTTACGTCGAACTGCGCCCGCAGCTTCCGCGCCGCCAGACCATAGCGTGCATGCACCAGAATCGTACCGCCGGCCGGCAGCGACGCATGCGCGGCGCCGGCCACCTGGCCTCCCGCCAGGGAAGCGTCGGCGCCGAACATTATCGCCTCGTGGCGGCCGCGATCGCGCAACCAAAGGAAACCCTGACGTACATGGGCCTGGAGCCTTTGCGGCTTGAACCCGGAGCCGTCGTTCACGAACGCGCTGTCAAAGCTGACCCTGGAATAAGCGACGCCGCGGTGCGGCGCCAACCTGCGCGCCCGCGCCGGTATTCGCGTCTGCAGGTCGAGCCCGCCAAGATCGACAGCCGAGAACAACTTCATCGAGCAGACAACGGTGGGAGCCGGCGAACTCAGCGCTTTCTGCAGATTCGCGGTGAAACTGCCGCGTTTGACCGCGATTGCACCGGCGCTCGCATTAAGACCGTCGGCGTTTACCATGCCGTCGCGAAACGTCACGCGCAGCGGCGTATCGAGATCGATGGCGCCGAGACCAGGCCTGCCGTTGCTCAGATGTGCTCCGGTGATCGTCAGTGAAGCGTCGGCGCCAGCGATCACCGCCGCAAGCGCATGCCGCGTTTCACAGGGCGCATCGCGGCATGCTGCAATCGCGCTGCGCACCGGCCCAAGCGCGAGCGCAAGGTTGGCGGCGCCGATTCTGCCATATCCGCCAATAGCGGGCATGAGCCTGCCCAATAGCCGCGCAAACAGAGCGGGCGCGACATCAAGCGGTCCGGCCGCCGCCGTCAGCATCGGATTGTTCGAAAACGGCTCGCCAAGCGCAATTCGCAAGGGCACCGTTTCCACGGCTCTGGATTTGCCGCCGACTTGTAATGTGCCGTCGAGTTCGAGCCGATCTTGTCGCGCGGAGTAGGTTCCGGCAAAACTGGTGGCGCCAGGCAATCCCGGCGCCGACAAAGCAAGCCGCAAATCCCCGTCGAGCATCGCCTCCCGTGCGATGCGTATCGACGTGCTGCCTTGCACGCGATCCGTCGCGCGCCGGAGGAACGCGATTGTGCCCTGCGTGATTTGCGCGGGCGCGCTCGGGACGGTAAACAGGGCGCGTGCCGAGAATCCGTCGGCCGGGGGACCGTTCCAGGCGAGGCGCTCAACGTTGACGCGGGCGCGCTCGGCGTCCGCGTCGATCCTGAGATCCATCGTCAGCTTCGCGTTGGGCTGTCCGCTCGGTTCGACCGCGACGCGCATCAGATTCACGCGTCGGGCCAGCTTTGCGAATTCAGCCGCCGCATGCGGCAACATCGCCATGTAATGCCGCAGATCGACAGGTTGCGATTTCGTCTGGGGCGCGAGTGCGATAACCGCCGAAGTCATACTCACATCTTCGAGCGGCGTCACTTGCATGCGCGTCAGTTCGCCGTAACCCACTATCGCCGTCAGCCGCTCCACGTGCGCGCGATCGTTTTTATAGTTGACGTTGGCGTCGTGCGCGACGAGCTCAAGGCCGCGTGTCGAGATTCCGAAGTCTACAGTCCTGACGGTGACGGCCGCCCCAGTCTTTGCGGCAATCTTCGCGAGCGCCCCGCGAGCCAGTGCCTGGCGTTCGCGCACCAGTACCGCCAGCGCAAATATCACGACAAACAGCGCAAATCCCGCCGCCGCGGCGAGGGCCACGAGGAATCTCAGGATGCGGTTAGCCACGCGCGGATTTTTCACTCAACGGCAGGCTTACAGGTGGCCCAAGCACGAACGATCAAATCTCAACCCAGCATCCGCATGCGGACAATCGTCGCCCCGGAGTTGCTGCTGGAGAGAGGCGATGGCTCCAAGCGCGCAGATTTCGGGAAAACCCATGCTTGCTGGCCTCTCTCGCGAACTGGGATGGTCATGAAGCCTCCGATGGCGCGCTCGATGCTCAAACGTGCCTTTCCTTTTAAACCAATGAATGCCCTTTTTCGACCCGTCGTGCGCGGGAAGAACAAAATACTTGCAAACCGCGCAATTCAAAGCTTCGGAAATCGACTTTGCGAAAATCGCTGCTTAGCCGGATCGCTCACAACGATCAGGTTTGGAAAGTCCACTATGCTATCCACAATTTTGTCAATTTCAGAAATGCTCTTTTGGACTTTGCGTCTCGAAAGAGCAATCTGCACAAATTACCGCCTTCGGCGACGATTTGGCGACATCCAAGTCGTCGGCCGCATAAGCGCCGGCAATTCCCCATTGGTGAATAATGCGCCAACCCGCAAGGATCGCCGTGCGCAAGTGGATCTGCGAGCGTCCCCGGATTATATCCTCAGCGATCTTGACGCGCTCACTCACTGACCGCCGTCACGCCGTCGAGGATTAGCGCGCGATGCGTGCCGCCCTTGACCGCAGGCCGGCCTTCGTCCCGGAGAAGCCAAGGCGCCCATCACGTATGTGACGGCGCAATTTGGTCATGCGAATCCAACGACGACCCTTAGGTGGAGGTCGCGCACTGATTGCCGAGCGAGGCCGCTCGCTATGGCGACTTCCTCGACGCGGTTCCGGGGCGCTACAGGCGCCATACAAACGCCGGCGCGGATTTTAAGACGGCGGAGGAGGAAAACTTGATTTTTTGGTGGGCCGTCGGAGACTCGAACTCCGGACCCGCTGATTAAGAGTCAGCTGCTCTACCAACTGAGCTAACGGCCCACCGATGCGGGGAACTATCCCTAGCAGGAAGATTGGGGTGAGTGAAGGGATTTGAACCCTCGACCACCGGAGCCACAATCCGGTGCTCTGCCAACTGAGCTACACTCACCGTGCGCGGTTTTTCAAATGCGGCTGGTGCCGCGTCGTCGCGCCCGCATTCCGCTCGTGGCGCGCCAGAAGGGACTCGAACCCCTGACCCGCGGCTTAGAAGGCCGCTGCTCTGTCCACCTGAGCTACTGGCGCGATCGGGGCGAGCCGATTTGAACGGCCGACCCCCTGCTCCCAAGGCAGGTGCGCTACCAGGCTGCGCCACGCCCCGAAGCTGAATTCATTAACATGTCCTGGCGGCGCTCTCAACTCTTTGTCTGTTTCATCGCCACGATGCGAAGTCTTGACCGTCCCGCCATCTCATGGCCGCGCGCGCGACCGGTGCGCCATTCGATTCGTTTCGTTGGCGCCAGTTTTTCCGGCGGTTGCGGAAATGATCAACGATAATTTCCGTTGTACTGCAAAGAGCGAAAACTGCGCAGACTGGCGCACATGCTTCGCAAAAAACAAAAGCCCTTATTTATCAATTAGTTAAAATGGAACTTGAAAGTTTCAACGGCGAGATTTCGGAAATTGCGAAAATTATCAATAAAAATCCCGTGATAAAATTGGGATATTTTTCGGCGCCAGATTTGCTTCATCCTTTGAACAGCGCTGTTCATCTCCCCCCGAGAACTTCAGCGCTTTGTCCCCAAGCAAGGCCGGGCTACTGCGACCGTAGGTCCCCCCAACGTACGGTCAAAGAAAGTAGCCCGGCCGTTTTTTATTTTAATCAATCCAATCTCGTTTAAAATCAAAGACTTATCGGTTGCCGACGCCAAACTCCGGTCCGCCGCGTCCAGCGATGTACCGCGGCGCCCCGTGGCGCCCAAATATGTACCTGCGGCGGTTCGGAAATCTAATACAGCCTGCGGCGGAACATCGCGCCCGCCACGGCCAGGGTCACTATGCCGATCAGAGCCATGGGCCAGTATTGCGGAATCAACGAGCCTGCGGTTGCGCCTTCGAGAAACACCCCGCGCGCGACGATCAAGATGTAGCGCAGGGGATTGAGATACGTCACATACTGGATGAGCCGGGGCATGTTCGCGATCGGTGTGGCGAATCCCGATAAAATCGTCGACGGCGCTATGAACATAAAGGCGCCGAGCAGGGCCTGCTGTTGCGTCGCGGCCAGCGACGAAATCATCAGGCCCGCGCCGATTACCGACAGCACGAACAGCAGCAGTCCGGCGTAAAGGGCGAACAACCCGCCGCGCATCGGCACATGGAACCAGACCACGCCGGCGACGACGATCGCGGTTGCCTCGATCACGCCGACCAGCAATCCCGGCGCGCTTTTGCCGATTAATATTTCCACCGGGCGCATCGGCGTGACCAGAAGCTGGTCGAAGGTGCCCGCTTCGCGCTCGCGCGCGACGGACAGCGCCGTCATCAGCAAAGTCACTATTTCAGCGAGCAACGCGACGATTCCAGGCACGATGAACCATTGCGAATCCAGGTTCTCGTTGAAGCGCGCGCGGATATCCAGCACGGCGCGCGCGGGCTTTAAGCCGCGGCGCGCGCTCCACCAATCGCCGTACGTGTTGAGGATGGCGTTCGCGTAACCCATCGCGATCAGCGCGGTATTGGAATTGCGTCCGTCCAGGATGAACTGGACGCGGCCGGGCGATCCGCGCATCAGATCGCGCGTGAAACGCCGGTCGATGTGCAACACCATCAGCACCTTGCGGCGATCGATAAGCGGCGCGATTTCGCCGTCGCTGTGAATGCTCGCGACCTCGGTAAAGGCCGGCGAACCGGCGAAGCGCGCGACCAGTTCGCGCGACGCCGCGCTCGGATCCTCGTTGTACGCCGCGAACGGGACATGGTTCAGATCGAAAGTCGCGGCGTAGCCGAAGACGATAAGCTGAATCAGCGGCGGCGCGATCAGGACGAAGCGGCTTTTCCCGTCCTTGAGGACGGCGAGAAGTTCCTTGACGATCAGTGCGGCGATCCGGCGCAACATCGCGAGGCCGCCTATTCGAGGCTCTTGCGCGCAAGACGCCGGGCGACGGCGATAAAGATCGCGGCCATCAGGGCGAGCGCCGCCATGTTCGGAAGCACAACCGGCCAGACATTGCCGGCGAGAAACAGGCTTTGGAGAATCGCGACGAAGTAGCGCGCGCCGACGACGTAGGTGATCACGCGGATCGGCGCGGGCATGCTGGCGATATCGAAGACGAAGCCGGAAAGCATGAACGCCGGCATGTAGGCGACGGTGATCGCGATTTGGCCGGCGGCGAACTGGTTTTTGCTGAAAGTGGAGATCACCAGCCCCATCCCCAGCGCGGAAAGCATGAAGACCGCCGAAGCGGCCATCAGCAGCCAGATCGATCCGCGCAGCGGCACGTGGAAGAGTCCGGTTGTAACCGCGACGGACAGCGCCATCCCGCCCATCCCGAGTCCGAAATAGGGCAGCAGCTTGCTCACGATAATTTCCGAGATGGCGGCGGGCGTGACCAGCAGCGCCTCCATCGTTCCGCGCTCCCATTCACGCGCGACGACCATCGCGGTGAGCAACGCGCCGGTGAGCGTCATGATCAGCGCGATCAGTCCCGGCGCGAGAAAGTCGGCGCTTTCGACCGCGGGATTGAACCATACGCGGAATTCGACGTTCAGCGGCTCGGCGAACGCGATTCCGTGCGCGGCGGCGTAGCTCGCGAGCCATCCGGCCCACACCTGCTGCAAATATCCTTCGACGATCCGCGCGTTGTTGGCGTCGACGCCGTTGACGATCACGCCGATCGGCGCGGCGCCGGCGCCGAGCATCTGGCGGGTGAAGTTGGAGCGCAGCCAGATTATGCCGTCAACTTCGCGCGCGCGCATCGCCGCCTCGGCGTCCTGCACCGCGCCGAAACGGACGGGTATGAAGTAGGGCGACTGGAAAAATCCGGCGGCGAAGCTCGCGCTCTCGGCGTTGGGATTTTCGATCACGAGCGCCAGCGGCACGTTCTTCGCGTCGAGCGAGAGGCCGTAACCGATCAGCAGCAGCAGCACGACCGGCATCACGAAAGCGATTGCGATACTCGAAGGATCGCGCAGGATTTGCAGCGATTCCTTGCGCAGCAGGCCGCGCAATCGCATCCAGCGCCGCGCGTTCATGCGGCGCCCGCGGACGGGGCTTCGGCGGCGGCGATCAGGGCGACGAACGCGTCTTCCATCGTCGGATTCGGCAAGGCCGCCGACCTGAAGCGCGCGCGCATCTCCTCGGAGCCGCTTTCGGCGAGAATCCGCCCGCGCGACATGATCGCGAGCCGATCGCAGTATTCCGCCTCGTCCATGAAATGCGTGGTGACCATCACCGTGATTCCGCCTTCGGCGAGCGCGTTGATGCGGCGCCAGAAATCGCGCCGGCCGAGCGGATCGACGCCGGAGGTCGGCTCGTCGAGGAAAAGAATTTCCGGCTCGTGCATCAATGCGGCGGCGAGCGCGAGACGCTGCTTGAAGCCGAGCGGCAGGTCGCGGCTGGGGGCGTCGGCGAACGGGCGCAGAGCGAATTCGTCCAGCGCCCAAGCGATGCGGTCCTGGCGGCGCGCGCCCGCAAGACCATACGCCGCGCTGAAAAAACGCAGATTCTCGCGCGCCGAAAGATCGCCGTAGAGCGAAAATTTCTGCGCCATGTAACCGATTCGGCCGCGCGCCCGGGCGGGCGCGACGCGCAAATCCAGCCCCGCGAGACTGAGGCTTCCGCCCGACGCCGGCAGCAGCCCGCACAGCATCCGGAACGTCGTTGATTTGCCCGCGCCGTTCGCGCCCAGCAGTCCGAAAATCTCTCCGCGCCTGACCGTGAAGCTGATATCGCTCACCGCCTGAAAATCGCCGAAGCGTCGACTGAGGTTGCGCACCACGATCACGTCGCCGTCGGCGCCGTCGGCGCGCGCGAGCGGGATTGCGCGATCGCCGCCAGCGGACGCGCTTTTACCTTGCTCCTTGAGCAGGCTGATGAAGCTGTCTTCGAAGCGCGGCGCGACCGGCGCGATTTCGAGCGGAAATTCGCCGCCGGCCACTTGCGCGGGGCTGGGCGGCGCGGCGCGTTCGGTGACGATGCGCACGTGCGATCCCTGAATGGTCGCGTCGAGCACTCCGGGCGCGCGGCCGATTCTTTCCTGCAGCGCCCGCTTGGAGATTCCGCTCGCGCTGACACGAAAGCTGCGGCCTTCGAGCCGCCGCGTGTACGCCTGCGGCCGGTCCTGGCCAAGCACTCCGCCGCCCTGCATCAGCACGACTTCGTCGCAGCGCTCCGCCTCGTCCAGATAGGAGGTGCTGAGCAGCACCGTGGCGCCGCGTTCCTCGACCAGCCGATGGACGATCACCCACAGCTCGCGGCGCGAAACCGGATCGACGCCGACCGTCGGCTCATCGAGCAGCAGAAACGGCGGCGCCGCGATCAGCGCGCAGGCCAGGCCGAGCTTCTGCTTCATGCCGCCGGAAAGCTTTCCCGCGAGCCGGCGGGTGAAAGGCGCGAGGCCCGTCATATGCATCAGGTCGGCGTACCGGCCCGGCCGGTCCGGATGCGCCACGCCGTGCAGATCGGCGTGAAGATCAAGATTCTCCTGAACGCTCAGGTCTTCATAGAGTCCGAACCGCTGCGGCATGTAGCCGATGATCGACTGCACCCGCTGCGGATCGGCAGCGGCGTCGATTCCCAGCACCTCGATCCGCCCGGCGTTCGGAAGATAAAGTCCCGCCGCCAGCCGCATCACCGTGGTTTTGCCGGAACCGTCGGAGCCGATCAGGCCGGTCACGAGCGCGCGCCGCGCGATGAAACTGACGCGATCCAGCGCGGCGACGATGCGGCCGGCGCGCGCGAAGCTCTTGCTCACCGCGTCGAATCGCAGAGCGGCATCAGTGGAGTTGCGATTGTTCGCCCGCGCTATTTGATTGTCCGCATCCAAGCCCGTTGACCTTGTTGGCGGGCGGAATCGGCTGGTCGAGCGCGACCGTCACCGTCGCCGGCATCCCGAGCCGCAGTTCGTTGAGCGGATTACAGGCGTAAACCCGCACTTGATAAACCAGCCGCGTGCGCAGTTCCGGCGTCTCGACGTTTTTTGGGGTGAATTCCGCCGTCGGCGAGATGTAACCAATCCATCCCGGAAAAATCCTGCCGGGAAAGCTGTCGGCGGCGATTTCCGCGCGCATCCCTAGATAAATCCGCCCCATGTACGTCTCGGGCACGTAGGCGCGCACCCATACCGGGTTCGTCAGCGCCATGGTGAACGCCGGCACGCCGGGCGACGCCATGTCGCCCGGCTCGAGGATGCGATCCTCGATCACGCCGGCCGAATGAGCGATTAACTTCGTGTCGGCAAGTTCGCGCTCGGCGAATGCGAGCGCGGCTTCGTCGGCCTTGAGCGTCGCGCGGGCCTCGTCGATGTCCTCGATACGGGGCCCCTTGACCGCGAGGATCCACGTCTGGCGCGCCGCTTCGTAATCGCCCTGGGCCTCTTTGAGCCGCGCCTCGGAATCGTCCAGCGCCTGCTGCGGAATCACCTCTTTGCGCCGCAGTTCAAGATTGCGGCGATAGGTGACTTCGTTGTCGCGCAAGGTCGCGAACATCGCGTCCATCGTCGCGCGCGCTTGCGCGATTTCCTCGGGCCGCGAGCCGTTCAGGAGCCGCGTCAGAGTTTGCCGTTGCGCTTCGGCGGCGCGGCGCGCCTGATTTTCGTTCGCGGCGTAGCGCCGATCGTCCAGTTCGGCGAGCAGCTCGCCGGGCCGGACGAAATCGCCCTCCTGAACGTACATCCGCGCGATCCGATCGGCGTCGTTGAAAGCGACCTGAACCTCGCGGATATCCACGTTGCCGTAAATCGTGAGGATTTTGCCGGCGCCGCCGCGGTTGCCGGCGAACCACGCCGCTCCCGCGATCGCGGCGGCGCAGAGCGCCACGCCGACCACGATTGCGTATTTCCGTTCGCGCGAAGATCGAAACATCCGGCAGAACACCAGCCTTTCCCAGCCTCTCGGCCTCATCTTCAAAGGGAGCAAGAATCGTACTATTCCCGGATGCCGCGGGCATGGTTCACGAATATTCGCGAATTTATGCTGATTAAACTTATGCGATGGTTTGGCGTCGAATTGAGTTCAATCTCAACGACTCCGCCCGCGCCGGACGGCGACAGGTGGGGAAACGGCGCCGCATCTGTCCAGGATTGCGCATCCGACGCCGCGCCCGCCAATCGCGGGGCCGCGACAATTCCGGCGTCTTCGATTTCGCTCTGCTAGACTTTCATAGCGATGGAACCGGGTTCGTTTTCGCCGGATTTGCGCGGTCTCGCCAGCCGCGTCGCACGCGAGACCGGCGCGGCTTCCGGCGCGCGCCTGCTCGAGTTGGCGCGCGCGCGGGCTCCGGATGAGCGCCTGGCGCTCGCGATGCTGCTCAAGTTGGCGGAACAGGACGCGGGCGTGCTTGCGCGGGCGCTGGCGGACGAGGCCTTCGCGAGCGACCTGATTTTCTGTCTCGGCGCGTCGGAATTGGCCGGCGACGGTCTCAGCGGACTGGGCTCCGGCTGGCCCGATTTTTTCGCGACGGCGCGCGCGACGGCGCCGGCGGATTGGCCCGGCGCGATCGCCTTCGACGACGCGCGCGCCGGCGAAGGGGCGGATTATCTGGGCGGCTTCAAGCGGCGCGTTTTTCTGAAAATCGCGATTGCGGATCTGCTCGGCCGCGCCAACGCGCTCGAAACGGCCCGGGCGCTGTCGCGACTGGCGGACGAATGCATCCGCGGAGCTTTGGCGATCGTGCTCGACCAGACCGGCGATCGGTTCGGCCTCGCCGCCGACTTTTGCGTAATCGCGATGGGCAAGCTGGGGGCGCGCGAGCTTAATCTCAGTTCGGATATCGATTTGATCTATCTCTTTTCCGGCACCGCGGATCCGACCCGAACCGAAACCGCGAACCGGTTGGGCGAAGCGTTGACCGAGCTATTAGCCGCGCGCTGTTTCCGCGTGGACATGCGCTTGCGGCCGGGCGGGCGCGGATCGCCGCTCGCGATTCCGTTCGAAAGCGCGCTGCGCTGGTACGAAAGAATGGGCGACACGTGGGAGCGCGCGGCGCTTTTGCGCGCGCGTCCGGCCGCCGGCGCTTGCGCCGCCGGCGAGCGCTTTCTCGAAGACCTTGCGCCGTTCATCTATCGCCGTTTTCTTGATTTCGACACGCTGCGCCAGTTGCGCGCGATGAAACGGCAGATCGAGCACGAATTGGGATCGCCGGAGCGGGTCGCGCGCGACCTGAAACTCGGCCGCGGCGGCATCCGCGAACTCGAATTCTTCGTGCAGTCGCTGACGCTGATCTACGGCGGACGCGACCCGCGGCTGCGCGTGTCGGGCACAATCGCGGCGATCGATCGGCTCGAACAGCACGGCTATGTCGCGCCGCGGCTGGCCGGCCATCTGCGCGACGCCTATCTTTTTCTGCGCGACGCCGAACACAAATTGCAGGTGGTCGCCGGCCTGCAGACCCATTCGCTGCCCGCCGACCCGGCGAATTTCGCGGCGTTCGCGGCGCGGATGGGCTTCGGCAAGGACGCGGAGGCGCCGGCGCGTCTGGAAGCGCGCCTGCGCACGCATCGCGAATTCGTGGCGCGGCAGTTCCGCGAGATGCTGGCGGGCGGCGGCGAACGCGGCGAGCGCGAAGCCTCGGACGCCGCGGTGGCGGTGTGGCGCACGGCCGCGGATCGCGAGCAATCGGCCGCGGTTTTGAAGGAATTGGGCTTCGCCCATCCCGCCGAAAGCGCCGGCCATCTGGCCTTGCTGGCCGAAGGCCCGCCGCACGCCTCGGCGAGTCCGCACCGGCGCGAGCTGATCGAGCGTCTCGCTCCGGTCCTGATCGACGAGATGCGCGCGCTGGCCGATCCCGATTTGGCGCTGCGCAACCTCGCTTCGTTCATCCTCGCGGTCGGCGCCCGCACCTCGTTTCTGGCGCTGCTCGAAGAACATCCGGCGACCCGCATCGTGCTGCTGCGCCTGTTCGCGTCAAGCGACCATCTTTCGACCCTGTTCATCCGCCATCCCGAGATGCTCGACACGCTGGTGCTATCGGATTTGGCGCATACCCGCCGCTCCCGCGACGACTTGCGCGCGGAACTGCATGGACTGATCGCCGCGAGCGCCGATTTCGAGGCGCGGCTCGACGCGGTCCGCTCGTTTCGGCATCAGGAGTACCTGCGTATCGCGATCGCCGATCTTTCCGGCAATCTCGAACTCGAGGAATTGCAAATCGAGCTGACGCATCTTGCCGAGACGGTTTTGAGCGAAGCCATGGCGCTGGCGCGCGCGGAATACGCCGCGCAGGCGGCGCCTCCGCCGGGGCTGGCGCTGTGCGCGGTCGCGATGGGCAGGCTGGGCGCGGCGGAGATGACCTACAATTCCGACCTCGATTTGATTTTCGTTTATCATCTCGGGGGCGAGGCGGACGGCTCCGGCCACGAGGCGGCCGCGCGCATCGTGCAGAAACTGATCGCGATTCTTGAAGTTCCGACGCGCGAAGGAATCGCCTACAAAATCGACGTGCGGTTGCGGCCTTCCGGCAACGCCGGTCCGCTCGTCACTTCGCTCGGCGGTTTCCGCGACTACCATCGCCACAGCTCCGCGGTCTGGGAGCGCCAGGCGCTGGTGCGGGCGCGGGTGGTGGCGGGCGACGCATGGCTGTGGGACGAGGTCGAACAGGCGCGGCGCGATTTCGTCTTTGGCCGCGGCCTCGGCGCCGCCGAGGTGCGGGAAATCGCCGCGATGCGCGAGCGGATGGAGCGCGAGATCGGCGCCGAAACCCGCAATCGGCTGAATTTGAAACAGGGGCGCGGCGGCCTCGTCGATATCGAATTCATCACCCAGATGATGGCGCTGCGGCATGGCTACGCGTTTCCGGAATTGCGCCGCCGCGGAACGATCGCGCTGATTCGCGCGCTCGGCGCGGCGCGCCTGGCGCCGCTTGCCGACGCGGAGGCGCTCGAAGACGACTATCGGTATCTGACGCGGCTGGAGAATCGCCTGCGGATTGAGACCGACCAGGCCGCGTGGGCGCTGCCGACCCGTCTCGACCAACTGGCGCCGCTGGCGCGGCGGATGGGCTACGAGGGCGCGGACGCATCGGCGCGCCTGCTTGACGAACTCGAGCGGCGGCGCACGCGGGTGCGCGCCGCCTTCGACGCCTGCTTCGCGCGCGAATTCGAACCGTCCTGAGAGTCGAACGGGCGGGGTGATGGACGCCGCGCGCTTGATCCCGCGCGTTAGAAATCGACGGTCATGCCGGCGACATAATTGATCGTCGGCGCGGGAAAACCGAGCGCGGCCTGGTAGCGCCGGTTAAGCAGATTGTTGATGCGGGTAAACAGCGTCGCGCCGCGCACGAAGCCCCACGTGACGCCCGGCGTGTAGCTGGCCGCGAGATCCACGCGATGGTACGCGGGGTTGTTGGCGAAACCGCCACTCGGCGTTATGTCGTTGCGATCGCCGACGAAAGTGTATGCGATTGTGAGCACGCCGCGGTCCTCGGAGCGCAGCAGGTCCGCATGCGCGCACTCGGCCAGCGCCTGCGCGGAATATTTCGGCACGCGGGTCGGTTGAATGTCCGGGGCGTTCGAGACGTGGGTTTCGTCGAGATAAGTGAAGCTGCCCGACAGACTGATCCCTTTGACCGGATGGGCCGCCGGGATGAACTCGATTCCCTGAGTATCGACACGGCCCGCGTTGCCCGCGTGGGCGCCGTCGGGACAAGTCGCCGCATTATAGGCGCAGGGCACGGCGACGATCAGATTGTGCACGCGGCGCGAGAAATAGTTGACGGTGATCTCCACGCCCTCGCCCAGATCCTTGGTGACGCCGCCGTCCCACTCCGAAGAAATTTCCGGCGCCAGGTTCGGATTTCCATAGCCCGGAAAATAGAGCGAATCGAAGTCGGGCGCGCGAAACCCTTCGCTGTAGCTGCCGCGGAAAGTCAGGCCCTGTTCCCGGAACGGTATCGCCACCGCCCACGACGGGCTGACTTCGGTTCCGAATTGGGTGTTGCCGTCCACGCGGAAGCCGCCGGTCGCAATCAGATGATTATTGAAGAAATGCGCCTCCTGCTCGACGTATCCCGAAAAATCATCGCGATGCGCGTTGAACATCGTGAGCGATTGGGTAGTCGGAGGAGGCTTGTAGAAAAAATAATCGCTTTGCGAATGGGCCCAGCGATCGCGCAGTTCGAAGCCCATCAAGGATCTGAAATCGCGGCTCCATTGATAGATCGCCTGCGCGATCGCGCCGCGCGTTTCCTGCGCGATATGATCGGCCTCGAAAATGTCGAGACCGCTGAACGGCGGCGCGTTGATCCGCAGCATGTCGCGAACGAAGTAGCCGCTCAGGCTGGTGGTTAGCTTCTCGCCGAAGCGATGGTCGATCTCGCCCTTGTAAAGCATGAATTCGGTGCGCTGATGGGCGACCGGATTGATCGGGATGCCGGCGTAAATCGAATAGGTCGCAAGACCGACGTTGGCGGTCGTATAGCGGGCGAAGGCGCGAAGCGTCGTGTCCGGGTCCAGATGGTAATCGAGCCGGCCGGCGCCCGAGAGATTGTCGGAACCGTCATTGCGCTGCAGAAAACCGTTGGTCGTGAAGTAGGAAAGCGCGCCGGAATAGGCGAGTTTGCCGTCCGCGCCATTGGCTGTCGCGACCTGGCGCTGCGTTCCGGCGTTGCCGCCCTCCGAGGTCAGGGAGAATTTCGGCGCGCCCGACCCCTCCTTCGTAATCATGTTAATCACGCCGCCGATCGCATTCGATCCGTACAGCGAGCCGCCCGCGCCGCGGACCACCTCGATGCGGTCGAGATCGTCCGTCATCAGATTGCTCAAGTCGAACGCGCCGTCGGTCGAATCGTTCAATGGCACTCCGTCGATCAGCACCAGCGTCTGCGCGGGCGTTGCGCCGCGGATCGAGACTTCGGCGAGCGTGCCGGGTGCGCCGTCCTGCGTGACTTGAACGCCGGGAACCTCGCGCAGCGCGTTGGTCACATCGTGCATCTGCTGGGCTTGAATCTTTGTGTCAGTCACGACCGATGCGGCCGTGCCGACCTCGCCGAGCGGCGTTTTCATCCGCGTCGCCGTTACGACGATCATCATGCGCGGCAGTTTTGGCGCCCGTTTCGGCGCGATTTTGTGGTCGCTGGCCGGATGAATTTTTGCCCGATCATGCGGCGATTCGCGCTTTTCCTGCGGCGCTGATGCGGCGGTGCCGGGCGCGGCGAGGACTTGCGATGGCGCCGCGGGCGGTCCCGCGTGTGCGTCAATAGGAAAAATCCAAAGCGCGAAAACTAACGACAAGAGAAAAAAAGAAATAAAACGCCACATGACCACCCTCGTGATGCGGCGTCCGCGTCCGGCGGGTTATCAAGGCGCCACGGGCGGCCCGGACCGGCCCGATGCGATCATCGGGCGCGATTTTGATTAGGGTCGTGCGCGGCCGCCATCCCCGCGGACGGCAGACAGCCAGATCATCCGGCCGGTCTCCTGGCTTGGGAATCTCGCTCGGGCCCGCCTTCCCGCTTGCGCGGTGGCGCGATGGGCCTCCGTCCTCCCTCACAGTTGCGGGGCAGCGCCGGATTTTAACCGGCTTCCCGTGCACCGGATGCGGCCTATCTTGATATGCGAAGCGATCCTCGCGGTCAATGCCAGGCTAAACATTTTCTTCTCAGTAAAAATCAGGCAGGGCGATCCCCGTCGCGCCCGGCGAATTCAGGACTGGCCGAAAATCCGTTACCCTGCCGGGTATGGCGCGAGTGACGTTCATTACCGGCGGCGCGCGCAGCGGCAAAAGCGCGTATGCGCTCGCGCTCGCCGGAGAATCGTGCGCGCCGCCGCGATATTTCATCGCCACGGCCGAGGCGCTCGACGACGAGATGCGCGAGCGCATCGCGCATCATCGCGCGCATCGCGCGAGCGATTACGTCACGATCGAGGCGCCGCGGGCCGTCGTTCAAGCGATCGCGGAGATCGATCGGCGCGGCGCGGGCGTCGCGGTAATCGATTGCCTCACGCTGTGGATATCGAACCTGCTCGGCGACGGTCTCGATGACGCCGCGATAATGCGCGCGGCCGGCGAGCTTGGCGCGGCGCTCGCCGCCGCGAAACCGCGCATCATCGTGGTCAGCGGCGAAGTGGGCGCCGGAATCGTTCCGGAAAATCCGCTGGCGCGGCGGTTTCGCGATCTGCTCGGATGGACCAATCAAATAATCGCGCGCGCGGCCGACGACGCCTTTCTGATGGCCGCTGGTTATCCAATCCGGCTCAAATAACCGGCGCGCCGCCCGCGCGGCTCAGCACGACAGAGTGATCAGTACGGCGGTTTCGATAATCTCTCCGGCGGCGCCGATCAGATCTCCCGTGACGCCTCCCAGCCAGCGCCGGTACAACGCACGCAGCGCGTAGGCCAACGCCACGGCCGCGATGATCGCGGCCAAGGGGCGGCGGACGGCGAAAAGCGCGACGCCCGCCAGCGCAATTATGGTGGCGACGCGCAGATTGCGGCCGTTGGTCTCCGCGAGCAATCCGGAGCCGGCGCCGCTCGGCCGCAAATAATCCAATCCGCGCGCCACCGCAACCATCGCCCACCGGCCAAGGCCGGGCGCGAGAATCAACGCCGCGCCGCGATTGGCCGGATCCGCGGCCGCGAGCGCGACGAACTTGAGCGTCAAAATGAAAATCAGCGCGATCGCGCCGAAACTGCCGATCCGGCTGTCGCGCAATATTTCGAGCGTGCGCGCGCGGTCGCGTCCGGCGCCCAGCGCGTCGGCGGCGTCGGCGAGACCGTCAAGATGGACCGCGCCGGTGACGGCGGTCAGCGCCGCAATCACGAGAATCGATCGCAGCGACGGATTGAGAACCGGCGCGAGCGCGCGATCGAGGACGCAAAGCGCCGCGCCGATCAGAAACCCGACGAGCGGAAACCACCCGTAGGACGCGGCGACGTCGGCGGGATCGGCCTGAGCGGACGGCGCGACGGGCAGGATCGTCAGAAACGCCGCCGCCAGCCGGATCCGCGTGCCGATATGCCGCGCGATCGGCGCGGCGGATCGCGCGGGTCCCGTCCCCGCCGCGTTCATTCAAGCTTTCCGGAAACGCCGGCGCTGGCGAACGTCGCCATCTGATGGAACAGCGCGAGCGCCGACTCGATTACGTTCATCGCGAGCGCGGCGCCGGTTCCCTCGCCGAGCCGCATATCCAGGTCGAGCAGCGGCCGCGCGCCGAGCGCGTCCAGCGCGAGCGCATGTCCGCCTTCGGCCGATCGATGGCTGAAAAACAGATGGCCGAGCACGCCCGGACGGATTCGTTCGGCGATCGCCGCGGCGGCCGTCGCGATAAATCCGTCCACGACGACCGGAGTCGAAGCCGCGGCGCCGGCAAGGCATACGCCGGCCATCGCCGCGATCTCGAAACCGCCGATCGCCGCGAGGGTCGCGGCGCCGTCGCCGAACGCGTCGCGATGGAGCGCGAGCGCGCGCTCGATCACTTCGATTTTGCGGGCGAGTCCGCGATCGTCCACTCCCGTGCCGCGGCCAGCGAGCCGGGCGGGCGCGATTCCGGTGACCGCAGCGAGCAGAGCGGCGGCGGGCGTGCTGTTCGCGATGCCCATTTCGCCGATTCCGAGCAGCGCCGCGCCGCCGGCGATCGCCTCGCGCGCAGTCGCGATTCCGGCTTCGAGCGCGCTGCGCGCCTGCGCGGGAGTCATCGCCGGGCCGTCCAGGAAATTGCGCGTGCCCGCGCCCACGCGCCGGTAGCGAACGCCGGGAAACGGCGCGGTGCTGGTATCGGTCGCGACGCCGACGTCGGTGACCAGAAGTTCATAGCCGAAGCGGCGGGCGAGCACGCTAATCGCCGCGCCGCCCGCGCCGATATTGCGCAGCATCTCGACTGTGACCGCGGCGGGATACGCGCTCACGCCGGCGGCGGCGACGCCGTGGTCGGCGGCGAAGACGGCGATCGCGCCGCGCGTGAATAACGCTTCGGGATCGCGGCGAATCGCGGCGTAGCGCCGCACGATCTCCTCGAGATAGCCAAGGCTTCCCGGCGGCTTGGTGAGCGAATCGAGCCGCGCGGCGGCGCGGCGCGCCGCATCCTCGTCAGGCGGCGCGATCGCCGCGACGGTCTCATCGAGCAACGACATGGCCGTTTCCGCCGGCAAATTCGCGCGCGGCTTCGATCAGGCGCTGGTTCTCGGCGCGGCTGCGCAGGCCGATTCGATACAGATGCGGATCGCATCCGGGCAGCGCCGCCAGATTGCGGATCGCGATTCCGCGCTCGTGCATGAAATTTCCGAATGCGCCCGGCGCGTTTTCGTCCGCCGCGAGCATCAGGAAGTTGGCCGCCGACGGGAACGGCCGCAAGCGCGGTGTTCGCGCCAGTTCCCCGCTCACGAAAGCCCGCTCGCGCGCGATCAATGCGTGGGTTCGAGCGATATAGCCGGCGGCATGGTCGAGACATGCCGCGCCGACGCGCTCGGCCGCGACGTTCACCGACCACGGCTCGAGCGCATCGCGCATCCGCTCGGCAATCTCCCGGTTCGCCACCGCGAAGCCCAGGCGCAGGCCCGGAATCGCGAAGATCTTGGTGAGCGAGCGCAGCACGATGAGGTTCGAGGACGCGGCGGCGAATTGCGCGAGCGAGCGCGCGCCGGCGGCGAATTCGATAAAGGCTTCGTCGCATACGCACGCGGCGCCGGATTCCGCCGCGGCGGCGGCTATGGCTTGCGCTTCTTCGTACTCCAGCATCGCGCCGGTCGGACTGTTCGGGCGTCCGGCCAGAATCGCGTCGGCGCCGCCGGCCAGCGCGCCCATCGCGTCGTTCGCGGCGAGCCGCCAATCGCGGTCGGCGCGGAGCCGGATTGCCGCGGGTTCGCCGCCGGCGAGCGTCAGCGCGTTGGCGATTTCGCTGAACGTCGGGATGGCGACGGCGGGCCGCCGCCATCGGAACAGCCGCGCCAGCAAATGGATCAACTGGGTCGAACCGTTGCCGACGACCACGTTTTCCGGCGCGACCCCCACCCAATCCGCGATTTGCGCGGCCAGCGCGCCTGGATAAGGAGCGGGATAACGGCAGATTTCGCCGGCCGCGCGAAAGTACGCCGCGAGCGCCGCTTCCGGCGGTCCGAGCGGATTCAGACTGACGCTGAAATCGAGCACGCCGGGCGGCGCGTCGCCGCCGTGAGTGCGATCGATCGGAATCGGCGGACGTTCCGGGCGTTGGACGCAATTGACGCGAACCGCGGCGAGACGGCGATGGTCAGATGCGGACGGCATGTGCGGATTTCATCATAGTCCGCCGGTCAGGATAAGACGCAGGAGCGCCAGCAGGCAAAACCCCAGCGCGACCGCGAGGCGCATCAGGCGGCGCGCGGCGGCGATATCCGCGACGGCCGGTTCGCGCCCGGCGGCGCCGAAGGACGCGCGGCGCTCGATCTCGCCGCCATAAATCGCGTCGCCGCCGAGCCGCAGGCCGAGCGCGCCGGCCATCGCCGCCTCCGGATATCCGGCGTTGGGACTCTGATGGCGCCGGGCGTCGGCGCGGCATACGCGCCACGCCGCGCCGCCCCGCAATTCGGTCAGATGCGCGGCGGCGATCAGGCAAAGCGCGGTCAGGCGGGCGGGCAGGAAATTAGCGGCGTCGTCGATTCGCGCCGCCGCGCGGCCGAAATAAAGATAGCGCGCGTCGCGATAACCGATCATCGAGTCGAGCGTGTTGATCGCCTTGTAAGCGAAAGCCGCGGCGGGTCCGCCGATGAAGAGAAAGAACAGCGGCGCGATGATTCCGTCGGAGGCGTTTTCGGCGACGGATTCGATCGTCGCGCGAATCATCCCGGCCGGGTCGAGACTTTCCGGATCGCGCCCCACCAATGCCGGAATCGCCTTGCGCGCTCCCGCCAGATCATTCGCCGCGAGCGCGCGTTCGATCGCCGTCGCGGCATCGCCGAGTCCGCGCGCCGCGAGCGTCGTCCACGCCAGCGCGATGGCGACGACCGCGGCGAGCCATCGCGCGATCGTTCCGGCTGCAAGGATCGGGAGCGCCGCGAGCATCGCGGCCAGGCAGATCACGGCGCAGGCGAGCAGCGCGCCGCGGACGGAATCGCGGCGCGAATCGCCCGACCACAGCGCGCGTTCTCCCGCGGCAATCATCGCACCGAAGAGCCGCACCGGATGAGGCAGCCCGGCGGGATCGCCAAAAGCGGCGTCGCCCAGGAGCGCCGCGAGAATCATCGGCGCGGAGAGATAAACGGCGTAGCGCATGGATGGCGAGCGCGGCTCAGCGCGGCGGATTTCGGATCGCGCGGGCGATGGCGCGCGAAGCTCGCGGCTCGTTCATCGTGGCGTCGGCCGCGAACGGAGCGGTCAATCCGGATCGGCGGAAAAGACCGACTTCCAGATTTCGGCGCTTTGCACGAGCTCGGCAAGGCGATGGTCGCGCGCGTCGCCCGCGCCGTTCCAGGCGTCAAAATGGATTAGCGATTTGGGGGGCAGCCGCGCCGCCCATTCGGCGCTCTCCAGCAGCGGACGATCGGGAAACTCCGCGACGTGGCCAACGCACAGGTAGGCGATCGGAATCACCTTGTCCGGCAGGCCGAAAATCGCGGCGAGCGCGTCATTGCGCAGAATACTGACCCATCCGACGCCCAGACCTTCGGCGCGCGCCGCCAGCCACAAATTCCCCACCGCGAGGCAGGTCGAATAGATTTCGACGTCGCGGATGCTGGTTTTGCCGAGCACTGCCGGGCCGAAACGCTCGGGCTCGCAGGTGACGAGCAGGTTCAGGGGCGCGTCGAGGATGCCTTCGAGCTTGAAGGAGAAGAATTTTTCGCGGCGCGCGCCAATGAACTGATCGGCGTTGCGGCGGCGTTCTTCGTCGAAGACGCGATGCACCTCGCGGCGGCGTTCGAGATCGCGGATCACCACGAAATCCCACGGTTGCGTGAATCCGACGCTAGCGGCGTGATGCGCCGCGACCAGCACGCGCGCGAGCGTTTCGTCAGGAACCGGATCGGGCAGAAACGAGCGGATGTCGCGGCGGCGGAAGATCGCTTCGTACAGGCCGCGGCGCAACGACGCCGGGAATGCGCGCCGCAAATCCTGAATCGCGGCGGCGCCACGATCGCCGTTACGAGGTTCGATGGATGGTTTTTCGGACATCGGGGGAGACCGCGGCGGCGCGAGCGGCGCAAAGTCCGCTCGCATCGCCACCAGGAAACAAAATCAGGCGGCCGCCTTGCGCGCCGCTTCCAGCGCGGCCTCGTAATTAGGATGGTTGGCGACTTCCTTGACGTATTCGACGTAAGTGATCTGGTCGTGCTTGTCGACCACGAAGACCACGCGGGCGAGGAGATACAGTTCTTTGATCAGCACTCCATAGGCTTCGCCGAAGTGGGCGCCGCGGTAATCGCTGAGCGTGGTCACCTTGTCCACGCCGGCGGCGCCGCACCAGCGCGCCTGCGCGAACGGCAAATCCATCGAAACCGTCAGAATCACGACGTCGCCGGGCAGCTTGCCCGCTTCTTCATTAAAGCGGCGGGTCTCGGCGTCGCAGACGGGGGTATCGACCGAGGGGATGGTCGAGATGATTTTGACCTTGCCCTTGAATTGATCGAGGGCGACTTCCTTCAATCCGGCGCCGACCAGTTTGAATGCGGGCGCCGGCTGTCCGGGCTTGAGTTCAGCGCCAATCAGGGTAAGCGGATTGCCGCGCATCGTCACGGCGCCGCTGCGTTCTACCGCCATAGCAGCCTCTCCTTCTTGAAGACGGATAGTTAACCTATCGGGTCTAAGAATCTAACCGCTTGGGCGCCGCGCGTAAACCGGCGGACGGCCGGACGCGGGCGCAAGCGTCAAAGCGCGCGGACGATCAAGCCGATAAGCGCGCCGAGCAGAAGAATCGCGTTGACCGCGAAGGTCGCGATTGCGCCGGGCGCGCGGCTGGCGGGATCGGCGATATAGGAGCGCGCATACCATGCGCGCACGACGATAAAGACGGCGCCCAGGATGATCGCGAGCGGACGATTCGCCAGCATCGCGAAGATCCATAGCGCCGGGATAAAGATGATCAACGCTTCGAGCGTGTTGTAGTGGATGCGGTAATAGCGCTCGAAAGTCGGATCGCCGGTCGTGGCGGGCGCGGCGACCTTGTACAAGTCGCGCGCGCGTCCGACCATCAGGCCCATCGCCAGGTACTCGATCAGGGCAAGCAACGTGATCAGTTCAAGCCATCGCATGACGGATATTCCTCGATTTTTGACGTTGCGAGCGGAGCGAAAAAACGCCCGGCGCCACGTGCAAGCGCGCGCCGGGCGGAGGTAAAGCGACGGGCGAATCGATCACGACGACTCGGTAAAGCGGGCGCGGCGATCCGCTTCGGCTTTATCGGCATCGACCTTGGCCGGGCGTTCGGACAAAAAGCCGTCGGTATAGTCCGTCGCCTCCCAGGTCCGATCGTTTTCGTCCCAAACGTAGGGCAATTCGACGATCGAGCCGGGCCGATCGATCGAATCGAAGGCGCGCAGCGCGTCGCGGACTATCCGGCGCTGCAAATCTGGCTGATCGGGTTTGCCGGTCTGATGGCCCAGCGGGAAATTCAGGAACACCGCGCGCGGCGGATTCACCGCTTGAGTGATATCCAGCGCCGAGGTCATGCAGAGGGTCGGGATGCCGGCGGCTTCGACAATGCGAGCGATCAGTCCAACGGACTGATGGCACACGGGTCAGGCAGGCACCAGCAGGAGCGCGTCGACGTGGGCGGATTTCAGCTCGTCGGCGATACGCGGCGCCAATTCCTCACGGACCTTGCGTGCGGAATAGATGCCGCCCATGAAACTGTAGGCCGGGTCCGCGAATTCGCCGATAACGCCCTCGGCCTCGAGTTCGCGCAGGCGGGCCAGCGGAAAGACGCAATTATGATCATGGCGCGCGTCGTCAATCTTGTAGCCGAAGTGCCAAACATCGAGATCGGCCTGCGTCGCATTTTTCGGGATGAGGCGGTAGGTCGCATCTTCGCGATGGAACCGCGGCTGATCGCGATAGAGAATTCCGCCCGAGCCGGCCAGCGCGAGCTTTGATTCGGCGATCGGCTTGCGCAGGGGAGTCCATGGCGGCGTATCCGTATTGACGACCCATCGGTAGGGCACAAAGGCGCGATAAAGCTCGCGCGTGCGCGGGATATATTCAACCGGCATTATCCAGGTACCTCCGTATCATCCATGAAAAATTCTATATCCTGGGATGCGTGCGGCGGAAACATCATTTTGTACGCCTTGAATTCGCGCGTTACCAGATCGACAAAGCCGTTGCGCGCGTACGGGCTGGTCGCGAAGGTAAAGAGCTTCATCTCACCCTCCCGTGGCGGGGTTGCGATCCTCGCGGCGGCGCACGCCTTCGCCCGCCCGCAAGCCGCCATCGACGATCAATTCGGTTCCGGTGATATACGATGCGTCATCGGAGAGCAGGAAGACGATCGCTTTGGCGATTTCCCATGGCGTGCCCTGCCGCCCCATCGGGATGCGCGGGGCGACGCGCGCTTCGCGGTCGCCGATCTCCCGCCGCACCATCGAGGAGTTGATCAACCCCGGCAGAATCGTGTTGACGCGCACGCCGTCGCGGGCGTAGCGGACGGCGACCGAGCGCGACAGGCCCAGCAAGGCGGCCTTGGTGGCTTCATACGCGATTCCGGCGCCGGCGATCACGGCGGAAAGCGACGAAACATTCACGATCGCGCCGCCACCAGCCTTGGTCATTTCCGGCACGGCATAGCGCATCGTAAGGAATTGGCTGCGCAGATTGACCGTGTACATCTTGTCGAACTGATCGGTGGCCGTGCGCAGCAACGCGCCGCCGAGCGCGATTCCGACATTGTTGACCATCAGGTTCAGGCGGCCGAATTTGCGCACGGTCGCGTCCACGATGCGACGGCAGTCCTCTTCGCGGCTCACGTCGCAGGCAATCGCCTCGGCTGCGCCGCCCTCGGCGCGAATCGCGTCGGCGGTCTCGCGGGCAAGGTCGAGTTTCAGGTCCGCGGCCATCACGGCGGCGCCTTCGCGGGCGCACATGATCGCGGTGGCGCGGCCGTTGCCGATCGAGAGCTTTTCGCCGCTATTCGGCGGACCGTCGGCACCGCCACCCACGATTAGCGCGATTTTTCCGTCCAGCCGTCCCATGCCGAATTCTCCCGCGACAAGTCGAATAAGCCGGTGCTTCCGGTTCCACGCCTTTGATACCGCATCCACCGCGCAAATGCACGGAGCGCGCCGGAGATCGGCGGCGTGCTCGGCTCCGCCAAAACGGTATAGTTGACGATTGACGGCGGATTCGCGCCGGGCGAGGTGTTTGATGCCGCAACGGATCGAGGATTACGCGCTGATTGGCAACACCGGCACGGCCGCATTGGTCGGCCGGGACGGCTCGATCGATTGGCTCTGCATGCCGCGTTTCGATTCAGCCGCCTGCTTCGCGGCGTTGCTGGGCGGGCCCGAACACGGTTGCTGGAAAATCGCGCCCGCGGCGCCGGCGAAATCCGTGCGCCGAGCGTATCGCGGCGACACGCTCGTGCTCGAAACCGAATTCGAGATGCCCGGCGGCGAGCGCGTCGCCTTAATCGATTTCATGCCGATCGAAAAACGCGAAGATCGCGCGGACGTTGTGCGCATCGTCGAGGGACGGCGCGGCCGGGTGCCGATGGCGATGGACGCCGCGTTTCGGTTCGACTACGGGCGGGTGGTGCCGTGGGTTGGCAGGCGCGATTACGGTCTGAGCGCCGGCGCCGGTCCGGACGCGCTCCAGTTGCGCACAGGAGTGCGGATGCGCGGCGAAAATTTCCGGACGGTCGCCGATTTCCATATCGCGGAGGGCGAGCGAATTCCCTTCACCCTCACCTGGTATCCGTCGCATCACGCCGAACCGGGCACGCGCCATCCGATCAGGGCGCTCGACGAGACTGAAGCGTGGTGGATGGAGTGGTCCGGACGCGCGCGCTGCGCCGGACCTTACCGGTCGCAGGTGTTGCGCTCGTTGATAACTCTGAAAGCGCTAACTTACGCGCCCACGGGCGGGATCGTCGCGGCGCCGACGACGTCGCTGCCGGAATGGATTGGCGGCGCCCGGAACTGGGACTACCGCTATTGCTGGCTGCGCGACGCCACCTTCACGCTCTACGCGATGCTGAGTTCGGGTTATCACGAGGAAGCGGCGGCGTGGCGCGAATGGCTGGTGCGCGCGGTCGCCGGCCAGCCCGGCCAAACCCAAATCATGTACGGGATCGCCGGCGAGCGGCGGCTCACGGAATTTGAGGCGTCGTGGCTGCCGGGATACGAAGGAAGCCGGCCGGTAAGAATCGGCAACGCCGCCCACGAACAATTCCAACTCGACGTCTATGGCGAAGTGATCGACGTGTTTCACGTCGCCCTGCAGGCCGGGATGGAGCCGGGCGAGGACGCATGGCAGATCCTGAACGTGATGGTCGATTTCGTCGATCAGAACTGGCGGCAGCCCGACGAAGGAATCTGGGAGGTGCGCGGCCCGCGGCGCCATTTCACCCATTCCAAGGTGATGGCGTGGGTCGCCGTCGATCGCGCGATCAAAGGCGTCGAACGGCATGGATTCGCGGGTCCGATCGAACGATGGCGCACGCTGCGCAGCCAGATTCATGAAGATATCTGCCGTCAGGCGTTCAATCCCCAGCTCAACGCCTTCGTTCAGTCGTACGGCGCCGACGCGCTCGATGCGTCGGTGATGATCATGCCGCTGGTCGGTTTTTTGCCGGCCAACGATCCGCGAATCGTCGGCACGGTCGCGGCGATTCAGCGGGATTTGACCGATCAGGGATTTGTCAAACGCTACAAAACCTCGGCGTCGGGAGTGGACGGCCTCCCTCCCGGCGAAGGAGTGTTCCTGCCGTGCACGTTTTGGCTCGCCGACAATCTGGCGATGATGGGCAGGATGGAAGAGGCGCGGCGGATTTTCGAGCGGCTGCTCGAACTCTGCAACGACGTCGGGCTTATTTCAGAGGAGTACGATCCGCGGGCGCGCCGGATGCTCGGAAATTTCCCGCAAGCTTTCACTCATGTTTTTTTGATCAACACCGCGCACAATCTCAGCCGCGAGGTCGGTCCGGCGCACGAACGTTCGCGCCACTGACCGCCGCTGCCGGCGCCGCGCGATCCGTTCTGGCGGGAACGGCGGGCCGATGCTATCTGTGCGGAGCGGACCGCATCCGGCCGCCAATGGAGGGTCATCGATGAGCGCGCGCGCATGGACGTACAGCAAAGGACTGCATGACCTTGGCGACGGGTGCTACGCCTATCTTCAGCCCGACGGGTCGTGGGGATGGAGCAACGCGGGACTGGTTGTCTCGGCGGGCGAGTCGCTGCTGGTCGATACGCTATTCGACCTGAAGCTCACCCGCGAGATGCTTGAGGCGATGCGGCGCGCCGAACCGGAGGCGGCGGCGCAAATCGGCACGCTGGTCAACACGCATTCCAACGGCGATCACATTTTTGGGAACGAATTGGTCGCCGGGGCCGAAATAATCGCGTCGCGCGCCTGCGACGAGGAGATGCGGCATGATGGCGGCGCGGACCGGCTCGCGAATTTCAAGCGCAACGCCGCCGCGATGGGCGAGGCGGGAAAATTCTTCGCCGAAATTTTCGCCCCCTTCGATTTCGAGGGAATCAGCGTCGCGATGCCGACGCGAACTTTCGGCGGAGAACTAGACGTGCCCGTCGGCGACAAGACGGTGCGTCTGATCGAGGTTGGGCCCGCTCATACGCGCGGAGACGTCCTCGCTTACGTTCCGGCCGATCGAGTGGTCTATACCGGCGATATCCTGTTCGTCGGCGGCCATCCGATCATCTGGGCCGGTCCGATTCGCAACTGGATCAAGGCCTGCCAGTTGATGCTCGACCTCGATCTCGAAACCGTCGTTCCCGGCCACGGCCCGATTACCGACAAGCGCGGAGTCGCGGCCGTTAAAGGATATTTGGAGTACATCGAGCGCGAAGCGCGTCGGCGCTTCGACGCCGGGATGCCGGCCGCGGACGCCGCGCGCGATATTTCGCTTGCCGACTACGAGTCGTGGGGCGACGCCGAACGTATCGTTGTGAACGTGGCCACGCTCTATCGCGAGTTTTCCGGAGGCGCGGCGCCGATGCCGCCGATCGCGGAGTTGTTCAGCCTGATGGCGGAACTGCGCCGGAATCGGCGCGCCGGCGCCTGAATCAAGCGCGTAAAATCGCGCGGATGCGGTCGCATGGCGTGACCGTCCGCGCGGCCGTCATTATCGTGGCGCGCAACTTGACGCGCTTCGGCGCACGCGATTCCGGGAGCGGCGCCTCTACCAGCGCCGCCACGGTTATGTCAGATTGCTTCTTTTGAAGGGGTTGAGTCCGCTCCACGCTGCTCGTCAGATGGGCCATTCCACTGTCCATCGTCTCGGTGATTGTCAATCGTTGGCGGCGGCGCGGCTTACTCGGCAAAAATGCGGGAAAACGATGGATTCAGACCCTAGGGTGCAGACATAGTGATCGGGCGCAAGCCCGTGGAATCGCTCGCAAAATCGGCGCTGCGGAGAGGTGGCCGAGTGGTCGAAGGCACCAGATTGCTAATCTGGCGTACTGGGTAACCGGTACCGAGGGTTCGAATCCCTCCCTCTCCGCCACTTCAGAACAGAACTGCGAACGCCGAGAGTAGCCGGTTTTACGCCGCCGGCTGCGGCCAGCGTCTGAAGCAGATTTCTTTTCGAGCCGATGATGCACAGCTTGCGGTCCGAGACCTCGACGCGCTGAACAATCGCGCGGAGACGATCGCGGCGGTAGCCGCCGCCCTCGATCCTGATCCGCTCGCGCGCCGTCCTGGCGAATCGCTGGACCATTTGCCGCATGGTGGATTGCTGGCTTGATGTCTCCAGCATTGCGACGGCACGCGCAGCGTCGGCTTGCGCGACCGGGACGTGCTCGGGCCAATCGTCCGTGACGGTCCATGTCTCAACGTGGTGCTTCGGCGGCCGACCGATGCGAGGCCGCGTCTCCGGTTCGATGTAAAGATCGTCGGACAGAACGCCCAAGCGAACGCGCAGTCGGGGCATTCCGGCAGCATCGCTGTCCGCGACTTCGAGATGAACGACCGATTTCTATCCGATAGCCCCTTTCTCCTCCCGGCGGTGTCGTGGCGTTCACGTATGGCGCCTGCTTTCTGGCGGGTGGTGGAAAAGAACAATCATCTCAATCCACTATGCGTGGCGGATGCCCACGTTTTTTCCTTGCCGTCCCTGTTCTTCGTGGTTTTGTGCATCACGCGATTCGTAGTATCCTGCGTTGCACATCGCTACGCTACCATTCTTTTCGCGGCAACCCGATGTCTTTTAAATTCGAACTGGATCGCCTGACCGACTACTCGACGACCGATATCGTGAACGCGATTCGACGGGTCGCCGACTTGTTAGGCGTTCCTCAGCTTATTGAGGCCTGCATATCATAGTGACAGACTTGCTTGCCGCCAGAAGGACCGCACCAGAGGTGGGCGTCGGCGCATGCGCCACAGCGCGCGGCGCGCCTGATAGCTGAGCTGGCCGAAATCGCGCGGGCAGAAGTTGGGCAGCTCGTGATGTTGGAGTTAACCCGTTTCGGTAGACGGTGTTGGGCTGCGGTAATGAGCCTGCGCTGAATGGCTCCTTTCGTAGTTGATGGGCGAGCGATAGTTGAGGGCGGAGTGGCGGCGATGGGGGTTGTACCAGCCCTCGATGAAATCGAAGACGGCCATCCGCGCCTCGGCCCGGGTCTTGAAGCACCGGCGGCTGAGCAGCTCGCATTCCACGGTGGCGAAGAAACTCTCGCACATGGCGTTGTCGAAGAGCAGTCGCCGACCTAACCCAGCGAGGGCCGGACTCCGGCCTGCGCGCAGCGCTTGCCAAAGGCAATTGAAGTGTATTGGCCGCCCTGGCCGGAATGATGAATCACGCCGGCCGGGCGTCGTTGGCCGAGCGCCATGTCGAGCGCCTTTGGCGCCAGCTCGGTCCTGAGATTGGTATCCATCGCCCAGCCGACAATCCTGCGGCTGAACGCGTCGAGAACCACGGCCAAGTAGAGGAAGCCCGCCCAGGTCGGGATGTAGGCGATGTCGGCGACCCACAGCCGATTGGGCGCCGCGGCGGCGAAGTCGCGCTCGGCCAGATCGAGCGCAGGGCGCGCGTGACGATCGCGCACCGTGGTGGTTATCCAACTGCGCCGGCTCACGCCGCGCAGCTCGGCCGCGCACATCAGCCGCGCCACCCGCTGGGGCTTCATCCATTTTTGCGCACGATGCGGACTCGCCTGGCCCGGGCGACTGTGCGGGTTGCCTCGCCCCTTGCGGCGCCGGACGGGGAACCTTGCTGAACGCCGGCTTCCTGCGACCGCGAATGACGACGGTCTCCCGTCCCGTTGCTTTCTTCTTTAACAAACCCAACATACAAGAATGACGGGATGGACCTTTTGCAGAGCTTTTCTAGGACTCAAACGTCGGAGCCGAGGCTTCGGGGTGGCGCGCATGCCATGCGACGGTTCCAACCGCGCCAAGCATCAGAAGCAGACTCAGGGAGACGGAGGAAATCCAGAAACCGATCACGACATCACCTTCGCGCGCCTGCTGCTGGCTGACCGCAGCGGGATGAGGCTGGCTGGCCACATCAGGATGAGGCTGGCTGACCGCGGCGGAATGCGACTGGCTGGCCACAGCGGAATGCTGCCGGCTGACCGCGGCGGAATGCGACTGGCTGGCCACAGCGGAATGCTGCCGGCTGACCGCGGCGGAATAAAATAGGAAGCGAGACCCGGCGAAAACAATCAGCGCGGCAAGCGCGCAGAGCCGGCTGATGCGATAGATGCCGAAGGCCAGCACGATGAACATCATCGGGATGACATAATATTTGGCGTAGCCGCCTTCTGGGCCGCTGGCGACATAAGCGGTGCTGAGGATACCGATTGCGCCCGCGGCGAGCCATCCGCAGGCGACGAAAATCTTGTTCAGGGTGTCGTTCATGCTCCTCAAATACCGGTAAATCCGCAGCGCGGCGAGCGGCGCGGACGGGTTTCGCCGCCATACGCTCAATTGATATATTTTCGGGTTGCGTCATATTCTGACGCGATCACCGGTCCGCTGGATAGACGGTTTAGCTGATGGGATTAAAAGAAAACATCGAACGAATCCAGGAATTGACGCGCCAGGCCGAAAGCGGCGGCGGCGCCGAGCGGCTCAAGCGCCAGCGCGAAGGCGGCCGCATGACCGCGCGCGAAAGAATCGATTTTCTGCTCGACCCCGGTTCGTTTGTCGAACTCGACAAATTCAAAACGCATCGCTGCGACGATTTCGGGATGGGCGAGCGGAAGATTCCGGGTGACGGCGTCGTGACCGGCTACGGCATGATCGACGGCCGGCAGGTGTGCGTCTTTTCGCAGGACTTCACGGTCTTCGGCGGCAGCCTTTCGGGGGCCTTCGCCGAAAAAGTCTGCAAGGTGATGGACCTTGCGACGAAGTCGGGATGCCCGGTGATCGGGATCAACGACTCGGGCGGCGCGCGGATTCAGGAGGGCGTGGTTTCGCTCGCCGGTTACGCCGATATTTTCCTGCGCAACGTGCTCTCGTCGGGGGTGGTGCCGCAGATCTCGGCGATCATGGGACCGTGCGCGGGCGGCGCGGTCTATTCGCCGGCGATGACCGACTTTATCGTGATGGTACGCGACACCTCCTACATGTTCATCACGGGGCCCGACGTGATCAAGGCGACCACGCACGAAGAGGTCACGATGCAGGCGCTGGGCGGCGCCGACACGCATTCGATGAAGTCCGGCGTATGCCATCTGGAGGCGCCCGACGACGAAGCGGCGCTGCTGACGATTCGCGAGCTGCTCTCCTACATGCCGTCGAACAACGTCGAGGACCCGCCGTTCAAACCGACCGGCGACGATCCGGGCCGGCGCGACGACGCGCTCGATTCGATCGTGCCGGAAAATCCGAACAGGCCGTACGACATGCGCGACGTGATCACGCGGGTCGTGGACGACGGGCATTTTTTCGAGATTCAGCCCGACTGGGCGCAGAACATGCTGATCGGTTTCGCGCATCTGGGCGGCTACGCGGTGGGCGTGGTCGCGAACCAGCCGGGTTATCTGGCGGGATGCCTCGATATCGACGCGTCGGTCAAGGGCGCGCGCTTCGTGCGCTTTTGCGATTGTTTCAATATACCGCTGGTGACCTTCGTGGACGTGCCGGGATTCCTGCCGGGCACGGCGCAGGAGTTCGGCGGAATTATCCGGCACGGCGCCAAGCTGCTCTACGCCTTCTGCGAGGCGACCGTGCCGAAGGTGACGGTGATCACGCGCAAGGCCTATGGCGGCGCGTACGACGTGATGTCGTCGAAGCACATCCGCGGCGATTTCAATTTCGCGTGGCCGACCTCGGAGATCGCGGTGATGGGGCCGGACGGCGCCGTCAACATTATTTTCCGCGGGCAGATCGAGAAAGCCGCGGATCCGGCCGCCGAAAAGGCGCGGCTGGTCGAGGAATACCGGCGGACCTTCGCAAATCCGTTCAAGGCCGCCGAGCTGGGCTATATCGACGAGGTGATTATGCCGCGCGACACGCGGCCGCGGCTGATCGCTTCGCTGAAGGCGCTGGAGAACAAGCGCGAGAAAAATCCGCCGCGCAAACACGGCAACATACCGCTGTAAAACGGCGCGGATGGCGCCGCGCAATTCGAGGAAAATCGGGCCAGAACTGATGTTCAAGAGAATTTTGATTGCGAACCGCGGCGAAATCGCGGTGCGCGTGATTCGCGCCTGCCGCGATTTGGGAATCGAGTCGGTCGCCGTGTACTCGGAGGCGGATCGGGCGGCCTTGCACGTTCGCGAGGCCGACTACGCGGTCGCGGTGGGGCCGGCGCCGGCGCGCGAGAGCTATTTGAATATCGAACGGATTCTCGACGCCGCCCGCGCGACCGGCGCTGACGCGATCCATCCGGGGTACGGCTTCTTCTCCGAAAACGCGGGGTTTTCGCGCGCCGTCGCGAAGGCGGGAATCACGTTCATCGGACCGCCGCCCGAGGCGATCGAGAAAATGGGCGACAAGGTCGAGGCGCGCAAGCTGATGTCGGCGGCCGGCGTGCCGGTGACGCCGGGATCGCCCGACACCCTTGAAACGGAAGATGAGGTGCGCGCGATCGCGAAGAAAGTCGGTTTTCCGATCATGCTGAAAGCGGCGGCCGGCGGCGGCGGCAAAGGAATGCGCATGATCGAGAACGACAAGGACCTCGCCTCGGCGGTGCGCACGGTCGCGAGCGAAGCCAAATCGTCGTTCGGCGACGGGCGGTTCTACGTCGAGAAATATCTGAACCGGCCGCGCCATATCGAAGTGCAGGTGTTCGCCGACACGCTCGGCGAAACGGTGCATCTGTTCGAACGCGAATGCTCGATCCAGCGGCGCCATCAGAAGGTGGTCGAGGAATCGCCGTCGCCGTTTATCACGCCGGCAATGCGCCGCGAGATGGGCGAGGTCGCGGTGCGGGCGGCGCGCGCCGTCGGCTACGTCGGCGCGGGCACGATCGAATTTCTCGCCGACGCCGAGCGGAATTTCTACTTCCTCGAAATGAACACGCGCATTCAGGTGGAGCATCCGGTGACCGAGATGGTCACGGGGATCGATCTGGTGAAGGCGCAGATCGAAGTCGCGGCGGGGATGCCGCTGCCGTTCAGGCAGAACGATTTGGCGCAGCGCGGATGGGCGCTGGAGTGCCGGATTTACGCCGAGAATCCGGCGGCGGGCTTCGTGCCGGCGCCCGGCAAGATCGAAACGATGCGGCTGCCGGACGGTCCCGGCGTTAGGGTTGACGCGGGCGTCTATGAAGGAGCGGAGGTCTCGCTCTTTTACGATCCGATGATCGCGAAGCTGGTGGCGTGGGGCCGCGATCGGAACGAGGCAATCGGGCGGATGCGGCGCGCGCTGGGCGAGTTCGTGGTAACCGGAGCCCTGACCACGAACCTGGATTTCCATCGCTGGATCGTCGAGCATCCGCGCTTTATCGCGGGAGATTTCGACACCAATTTCATCAATCAGGAATACCGCCCTGAAGCCGCCAAAGGCGGCGACGACGCGCATCTGGCGGCGCTGCTGGCGGCGGCCGTGATGGCGTATCGCAACGGCCATAACGGCGCGCCGGCCGCGCAGCCGATGGCGGCGCCGGCGGCGGGCGGCGCGGTTTCGCCGTGGAAGATACTCGGCCGCCTCGACATGCTGCGGCGCTAGAACGGGCAAGGAGAAGACGGCACGATGCCGACGCGATTCGTGGCGACGCTGGGCGACGCCGAACATCAGATTGAAGTCGAAGAACTTGCGGCGCATACGCTGCGCCTCGGGATTGGCGGGCGGGATTTCGAAGTGGACGTGCGGCAGGTCGGCCCCTCGTCGTACTCGATTCTGCTGGAGCGGCGATCGTTCGATTTCGACGTCGCCCGCGACGGCGACGAGATGGTCGTGGCGTCGCGCCGGGGCGCGACGCGGGTCGGGCTGGCGGACGCCGCCCGCAAACGCCATCATGGCGGCGCGGCGCGCGAGCATGCGGGCGGACGCGCCGAACTCAAGGCGATGATGCCGGGACGGGTGGTGAACGTGCTGGTCGCGGTCGGCGACGAGGTCGCGGCGCACCAGGGAATCGTCGTGGTCGAGGCGATGAAGATGGAGAACGAACTGAAATCGCCCAAGGCCGGCAAGATCGCCGAAATCAAGGTAAAACCTGGCCAGACCGTCGAAAAAGGCGAACTGCTGGTCGTGGTCGAATAGGCGGCGAGGCGAGAACCATGGCTGAGCGGGAACGCACGCTGGCTGAAGCGCGGAAGGATTGGGAGGAAAAGCGCGTGGCGCCGGCGCTGAAACGCGGCGGCGAGCGGCGCGACAGGTTCGCGACGAGTTCGGGAATCGAGATCAAGCGCGAATACGATCCGGGGGATCTGAACGGTTTCGATTTCCTTAGCGACCTGGGGTTTCCGGGCGAATATCCGTTCACGCGCGGCGTGCAGCCGACGATGTATCGCGGGCGGCTGTGGACGATGCGCCAGTATGCGGGTTTCGGCGACGCCGAGGAATCGAACCGACGCTACCGCTACCTGTTCGCCAACGGCCAGACCGGCCTTTCGGTCGCGTTCGATTTGCCGACGCAGATGGGCCGCGACCCGGACCATCCGCTGGCGCGCGGCGAGGTCGGGCGCGTCGGGGTGTCGATCGCGTCGCTGGCCGACATGGAAACCCTGCTGGCGGAACTGCCGCTCGACAAGATTTCCACGTCTATGACGATCAACGCGACCGCATCGACGCTGCTGGCGCTCTATCTGGCGGTCGCGGAAAAACGCGGCGTGCCGTGGGGCAAGGTCAACGGCACGATCCAGAACGACATCCTCAAGGAATATATCGCGCGCGGCACCTATATTTACCCGCCGCGCGGATCGATGCGGGTAATCACGGATATTTTCGAGTTCGCGAGCAAGGAAGTTCCGAACTGGAACACGATTTCGATCTCGGGCTACCATATTCGCGAAGCGGGCTCGACCGCCGCGCAGGAGCTGGCGTTCACGCTGGCCGACGGAATCGCGTACGTCGAAGCGGCGGTGAAGGCGGGGCTGAAGGTGGATGACTTCGCGAGCCGGCTGTCGTTCTTCTTCAACGTCCACAACAATTTCTTCGAGGAAATCGCGAAATACCGGGCGGCGCGCCGGATGTGGGCGCGGATCATGAAAGAACGCTTCGGCGCGAAGGACGAGCGTTCGATGATAATGCGGTTCCACGCGCAGACGGCAGGTTCGACCCTGACCGCGCAGCAGGTCGAGAACAACGTCGTGCGAGTGACGCTGCAGGCACTCGCCGCCGTGCTCGGCGGAGCGCAATCGCTGCACACGAATTCCAGGGACGAGGCGCTGGCGCTGCCGACGGAAAATTCGGTGCTGCTGGCGCTGCGCACGCAGCAGGTGATTGCGCACGAATCCGACGTGACCGACACGATCGATCCGCTGGGCGGATCGTATTACATCGAGACGCTGACCGCGGAACTGGAAAAGAAGGCCAACGAGTATCTGAACACGATCGACGACCTTGGCGGAGCGGTCGCGGGAATCGAACGCGCCTTTCAGCAGCGCGAAATCCATAACGCCGCGTATGCTTATCAGCGCGAGATCGAGACCAGGGCGCGGATCATCGTGGGCGTGAACGAATTCACCACCGGCGACGCGCCCGCGGGCGATATCCTGAAGGTGAATCCGGCGACCGAGGAAAAGCAGCGCGCGCGCATCGAGCGGGTGCGGGCGGAGCGATCGCAACCGGCGGCGGCCGCCGCGCTCGATCGGGTGGAGCGGAGCGCGCGCGAAGGCGGCAACCTGATGCCGCCGATTATCGACGCGGTGCGTTCCTACGCGACCCTGGGTGAAATTGCGGACGCGATGCGACGCGTGTTCGGCGAGTATCATCCGAGCAACGAAGTTTAACGAGTTCGTAACGCGTCGAACGAAGTTTGCCGTCACACGGACTTTTCTTGCGGGCCGCCGTCAGGATAATGAAGGCGCATCATTGCGCTTGCGGACGGTCGCGCGCATACGGAGAGACGAGATAGATGGGTCCTTTTCCGAAAGGGGTGTTTCTGACCAAGGGCGTCGGCCGACATCGCGAGAAGCTGACGGCATTCGAGCTTTCGCTGCGGTCCGCGCAAATCGCGGAATTCAATCTCGTGCGCGTGAAGTCGATTTTCCCGCCGAACTGCAAGCTGATTACGCCGCAAGAGGGGCTGCGCTACCTGAAGCCGGGACAGATCGTATTCGCCGTGATGAGCGACAACGCGACGTACGAGCCGCATCGGCTGTGCGCGGCATCGGTCGGGGTGGCCATTCCCGCCGATCCCCGCCATTACGGCTATCTGTCGGAACATCACAGCTTCGGCGAAACCGAACAGAAGGCGGGCGATTACGCAGAAGATCTGGCCGCGATGATGCTGGCGACGATTCTCGGCGTGGACTTCGATCCCAACGCCAGCTACGACGAGCGCAAGGATATCTGGCGCGTCTCCGACAAGATCGTCTCGACGCGCAACGTCACGCAATCGGCGATCGGAGATCGCGACGGGTTATGGACTTCGGTGGTGGCGGCGGCAGTGTTCGTCGATCTGCCGAACGGCAAATAATCGGCAGGGTGCGCGCCGGTTGCATCGCCGCACCGGCGACCCTACGCTTGGATCATGAAGATCGAGATTCTGTACTGCGTTCCCTGAGGGTATAAACCTCGCGCGGCCAGTCTGGCCGCCAGCATCGCAAAGCGGTTTAATCAGCCGACCGAAATCAAGCCAGGCCGCACCGGCCAGTTCGACGTGATCGTGGACGGATCGCTGATTTATTCGAAAGCACAAACCGGGCGCTTTCCGGTTGACGGCGAGGTCGAAGACGCATTGTCCAGGATCAATCCGGCCTGAACGCGGCTAAATCGACTAATCAAGGGCGCGGAGCGGGAAAAGCAAACCGCGGCGCCTGATTCCGTCAGCGATCTTCGGGCGTGGCCAGGATACGGCCGAGATCATTCGCGGCCAGCCGCACGCCGACGAAGAACGGCCCGAATTCGGCGTAACGGGCGCTCGATTCGTCAAACCGCATCTCGTACACGAGTTTTTTGAAGACCAGCGGATCGTCGGCGAACAGATCAACGCCCCATTCCCAATCGTCGAAACCGATCGAACCCGAAATCACCTGCGTGATCTGGCCGGCGTAACGCCGCCCGATCATGCCGTGATCGCGCATCATGCGCTGACGCTCGGCGATCGGCAGCGAATACCAGTTATCGGCGCCGGAACGCCGCTTGTTCATCGGATAAAAACATAGAAACCGACGGTCCGGAATTTGCGGAAACAGGCGCGCCGCGAGTTTTTCGCGCTGATCCGCCAGAGCCGCGGCCACGGCGTCGTTCCATTGCGGCGAATGCGCCGCCACGCCGCGCTCCGCGAGTTCGCGATACAATTTGACCGAGGCTTCGTACAATCCGATTTCAACCACGGAGACATAGGATGAAGCGGGTTCGAGAAATTCGGAAAGCGCGAGCCGCGAGACCTCGAGCTGCGCCGCGTCGAGTTCCTCCATCCCGGACCGGAAATGAACCGCAATCAGATCGCCCTTGTGTCCGATTTCCGAGAAGAGCGCGGTTTTTCCGCCTTCGCGCCGCTCCATGGACGCGAATGCGTCCGCGGCCTGATCGACGATTTCGGCGCGACGGCTCACGGTCAAAGAATTCCATCGTGGCCGGCGGATGCGGAAAAATTGATGCAGAAGCGCCGCGCCTTCCAGCGTCAGCGGAACGGCCGGCAGATCGCCCGTGGTTCGAGAATTATCTTCGGAATGGGGATGTTTCATGATTGCATCGGGGCGCCGCTTTCAGCCGGAATACTGCGGCGCGCCGCGCTACGCAAGTCCGGCGATTCGTGCGAATAAAGACCAGTTTATATTTTCGCGCACGACGCTCGCCAGCCGTTCATACTCGGCATCGCGCGAAAACGACGAGTCGAACGCCGGTGCGGCGGCGCCACGCCGCGACCCCAGCCACGCGAGCATCCGCGCGCGCAAGCGATCGTTGTCGAAAATGCCGTGAATCATCGTCCCGGCGACCGTAGCGCCGGAGCCGGCGATCGCGCCGTCCTCAGCTTTCACGGCGGTGGAATTGCGGCTCAAAATTTCAAAGCAGGGCGCGGCGCCGGCGTCGCGCTCGATTCCGCCCATGTGGATTTCATAACCGGAAATTTCACCTATATCCTCCGGCGACATCCCCGTGAAGACCGACGGCGCGAGCGCCCGGCCGCGAACCTGGGTGGTGCGCTTTTCCCGTGCGAAGCGCGTCGCGATCGGCAAAAGCCCCAGCGCCGGCGTGGACTCGGCCGTCGATTCCACGCCGTAAGGATCGTCGATTCGCCGCCCGAGCATCTGGCAACCGCCGCAAATTCCGATTACCGGCTCGCGCCGCCGCGCGCGCGCCACGATCGCATCGGCGAAGCCTGATGCGCGCATCCATGCGAGATCGGCGACGGTGCTCTTTGTTCCGGGAATGATCAGAAGATCGGGCGCGCCGATTGCGTCGCCGCGCCGAACGAAGCGTACGCAAACGCCACGTTCGTGCTCGAGGGGCAGAAAGTCGTCGTAGTTGGAAATATGCGGGAGTTGAATCACCGCGATCTCCAGATCGCCGCGCGCCGCACGCCGTCCGCGACGATTCTCCAGCGCGACCGAATCCTCATCGGCAATTTTCAGATCCGCGATAAACGGCGCCACGCCCAGCATCGGAATGCCGAATCTTCCTTCGAGGTATTCGATTCCCGGCGCCAGCAGTCCCGCATCGCCGCGAAACTTGTTGATCAGGAAGGCGGCCACGCGCGCGCGATCAGGCGGTTCGAGCAAATCGAGAGTGCCGACGAATTGCGCGAACACACCGCCGCGATCGATATCGCCGACCAGCACCACCGGCGCATCCGCCGCCCGCGCGACGTGCATGTTCACAAGGTCTTGCGAACGCAAATTGATTTCCGCGGGACTGCCCGCGCCTTCGATCACCACGAAATCGTGCGTGGCGCGCAGGCGCGTCAGCGCGTCGTGAATCACCCGGACCAGCTCCGGCCGCATCGAGTGGTAATCGCGAAAGCTCATCGACGCCACCGGCCGGCCCATCACGACGACCTGCGAACGCATCCCCGGTTCGGGTTTGAGCAGGATTGGATTCATCTCGACGGCGGGCGCGATTCCCGCGGCTTCGGCCTGTACGGCCTGCGCGCGGCCGATTTCGAAACCGTCAGGCGTAACGAAGGAATTGAGCGCCATGTTTTGCGCCTTGAAAGGGGCGACCGACATGCCGCAATCACGCAAAATCCGGCAGAAAGCCGTGACGATCAGGCTTTTGCCGACCGACGAGGCCGTGCCCTGCACCATCAGAGTGCGCGCGTTCATTGCGACGAAACCCGGGCGCGCGCCGAGATCAATCCTATGCTCACGGTCGTCTTGCCGACTCCGCTTCCGGTCGTGCCGATCAGGATCCGTGGCGTGCCGTCCGCGCTCGACATTGCACAATTTTACGCGATCGCGCTCCGCGCGCCACGCCCGCGGCTCGCGAGCGCGGGGCCCAACTGAATATTCAGGGAACGCCTTTCAGGTACGCCGCGCCGGTCGGCTTGTCCACGCCGCCAGCGGGCTCGAGCGTAATGGCGCTGGCGAGCAAACGTTCGCCGGCCGGCGGCATCGTCGAGGCGACCGTCGCGCTTCCCTTCGCTCCGGGCGCAAAAACGGCGGCGCGCAGCGGTCCGCTTTTGGCGCCAATCCACCACAGTTCGTATTCTTTGCCCGGCGGAGGCGCCGGCAACCCCGCGACGTGCAACACCGCCTGCTGATCGGCTGCGCTCACCGCCACGATTCCGGCGGCGCCGCGGGCAGGCGCCAGCGGCCCCAGACGAATCACCTGGGCATCGGGAGCGAGCATCGCCTGCGTCAGCCGTCCGCTCGCGGAAAGTTTCAGATGGGCGATCGCCAGTTCGCGCCGCTGATTTTCGTTTGCGACCGCGAGCGCGCGATTCTGATCGAGCAACGCGGCGATCCGGTCCGCACTCTGCCGGCGCGTCATTTCCGCATCGTTCGCATAGCGGCCTGCGGTCACGGCAAGCGCGACAGCGGCTGCTGCGGCGACCGCAGTCGCAATCCGCCATCGGCGCATCGCCGGAGCGCCGCGAGAGGACATCGGCGCGCGCATCGCTCCGGCCGGCGCACCGGAATCCACCGCCTGCTCGAATTTGAGTCTGCTTTCGAGACGGCTCCAAATGCGATCGGCCGGCGCCGCGCCCGCCGCATTCATCGCCATTGCGGCCAACGCCTCGCGGAACTCGCGCAGTTCCGCCTCGCACTCGTCGCAACTCGCGGCCAGATGCGCCGCCATCGCGGCGCGCTCTTCGCCTTCCAGGCGGCCCAGCGCTTCGAGCGGCAGAAGATCTTTCAACTGGTCGTGATCCATCGCCGCTATCTGCCGAATTGTTGCAGCCCCTCGCGCAATTTCAGCAAAGCGCTCCTGATTCTGCTCTTTACCGTCCCCAACGGCAGCCCGGTTCGTTCCGCAATAATCGACTGGCTCAAATCCGAAAAATAGGCCAATTCAAGCACCGCGCGCTCGTTCTCGTGCAGCGTGGCCATCGCCGCCGCGACGGCGCGCCGCCGCTCCGCGCTGTGCAGATCCGCGACCGGATCGGCGCCGCCATGCGCGCCAGCCTCATCGCCAGCGCGCTCGTGCGCCGACGCGCGGGCGTTGCGCGATCGCAATCGGTCGATCGCGCGGCTGCGCACGACGGTCATCAACCATGCGCCGACCGAGCCGCGCGCGCGATCGTAAGTCCCCGCCTGCCGCCATACCTGCCAGAGCACGTCGGCCGCAATCTCTTCGGCGTCGGCCCGTTCGCCCAGGATGCGTTCGGCGACGACCGCAAGCGCATTTCCGTAACGTTGATTCAAAATACGCAAAGCCTCGCGATCGCCAGCCGCGACCGCGCGCACTACCGCTTCGTCGGTAAGTTCGGCAGGAGGAGGCTTAATCACGATGCCCTGACAATTCTACGATGGATTTCGCTGATTGGATGAGCGCCGGCGCGAGCATTGCCTGGCTTGCTCGGACGCGCCACAAGCAAGCGGTTGCTGGTGCGTTGAGGTCGCGAACTCTCATCTGGCAGCAATAACTATGTATAATGTCGTCGTTCTCGCAAGGCCCAAAATCGTCGCAGGCTTGCTCCTCATGCGAGAGATCAATTAAAGCGGATGGACGGCGGCGATCGATGCCGCCGCCGGAGCAGTTCACGATGGAGTCGAACGAAACGCCGAAACAGGAATGGAAGGCCGACAATTACGCCCGGCACGCGCACTTTGTGCCGGCCCTGGGCGCGCCCGTGCTCGAACTTTTGGCGCCGCAGCCGGGCGAACGCATCCTCGACCTCGGCTGCGGCGACGGCGTTCTGACCGAAAAGATTGCCGCCGCTGGCGCTACCGTGGTGGGCGTCGATGCGGCGCCGGACATGATCGCGGCGGCGCGGGCGCGCGGGCTCGACGCTCGCGTATGCGCCGGCGAAAAGCTGGCGTTTGCCGGCGAATTCGACGCGGTTTTCTCGAACGCGGCGCTCCATTGGATGGCATCCGCGCCTGACGCGGTAATTGCCGGCGTCAAGCGCGCGCTCAAACCGGGCGGCCGCTTTGTCGCCGAGATGGGCGGGCATGGATGCGTCGCCGCGATTATCGTCTCGATCGTCGCGACGCTTGAGCGGCGGGGCGTAACCGGCGCGGCCGCCGGCATCCCATGGTATTTCCCGACGGTAAACGACTATCGCGTGCGGCTTGAGGCGGCCGGATTCGGCGTCGATTACATTGAGTTGATTCCGCGGCCAACCCCGCTCCCAACCAATATGGCCGGATGGCTGGAATTGTTCGGACAACCCCTGTTCAACCGGCTGCCGCAAAGTGAACGGCAGGATGCGATCGCCGAAGCCGTCGGGCGGCTTAAGCCGGTGCTGTGCGACGAAACCGGACGATGGACAGGCGATTACATCCGGCTGCGCTTCAAGGCGCATGCGCCCTGAATCACGCCGCGACCGCGCGCGCTCGATCGGATGGAAGCGCGAACTCGCTCAGTAGCCGCGCGCAACCTGCCCGATCAGTTCCCGCGCGACCAGCAGCTTCATGATTTGCGCGGTGCCGTCGCCGATTTCGAGTCCGATTACGTCGCGCATCCGCTGCTGATGCGGCAGGTCCATGCTGAAGCCGAGATGTCCGTGCAGCAGCAGGCACTGATGCAGGACCTTCGCCGCCAGCTCGGGCGCCCACCATTTGCATCCAGCGGCAAGCCATCCGTGCGGTTCGCCGCGATCTTTCTTCCAGAGCGCTTCGTAGCAGAGCAGCCGCGCCGCGCGCAGTTGCACCGCCGCTTCGGCAAGGGGAAACGACACTCCTTCAAAACGCGCAAGGCTGCCGCCGAAAGCCTGGCGGTCGGCCACATACTTGCAGGTCTCGTCAACGCTCTGTTGCGCGGCGCCAACGCACATCAGGCCGATCAGCGACCGGCTGAAATCAAAGCCTTGCATCACCTGGATGAAACCCATCCCCTCGTCGCCGACGCGGGCGCCGGTGGGCACTCGCACCGAGTCGAAGAATAGCTGGCCGCGGCCGATCGCCTTCGTGCCGAGGTCGCGAAATCGCGCCCGGCTCACTCCCGGCGATTTCAGATCGACGTAAAACGCGCTGACGCCGCGCGCGCCCTGCTCGATCGTTCCCGTGCGCGCCATCAACAGGATCGTGTCCGCCCACGACGCGAACGAGATGGAGCTTTTTTCGCCGTCCAGGATGTAGCTGTCGCCATCGCGGCGGGCGGTGAGCTTCACGTGCGCCGCGTCGGAGCCGCCGGATGGCTCCGTCACGCCCAGCGCCGGCACGACCTCCCCGCTGCAAATCGCGGGAAGATACTCGCGCTTTTGACGCTCGTCGCCGCGCGAGCTGATGATCGCGCCGACCAGCGCCGAGAGCAGCAGCACATACGCGGCGTTGAAGTCGTGACGGCCGAACTCTTCGAACGCGATTCCCAGCGCGACGAAATCCAGCGCTTGGCCGCCGTAAGCCGGATCGACCATAGGCGCGAGCAAGCCCAATTCGCCGAGATGGCGCACCACTTCGCGCGGCAAGTCTTCATCCTTGTCGCGCTCCTGATAGTGCGGCGCCAATTCGCGCGCGGCGAATTCCGAAATCGTGCGCCGGAGCAGGTTCTGGTCTTCGGTGAAATTAAAATCCATAAATTCTCCCCAGTATATCCGCGTTCATTTCCCATGCGCGCGCGGCGGCGGCGCGGGTTTCAACGGATGGCGCCGAAAGTAGTCCAGCATCGCCGCGGTCCACGGACGCGGCCAGTGCAGGTGCCGCTCAAGGCCGATCATCGCGCCGATCGGATTATGCACGCCGCCGTTCGGATCCGTTCCGCAAAAAGCCTCGCAGTCGCGCGTCATGTGCCCTTTGCGATCGATAATCGTATCGGAGACGCGCGCGCCGGACTTTGAAAGATTGCTCTCAAGCCGCAGCACGTTCGGACAAATGCCGGCGATATCGCAGCTATTATGCACCTGGTAGGCGGCCAGCGTTGGATTGTACACGCGCACTTCGCGTTCGCCGGACGGTGGTTTGGCGACCGGAGTTTGCGGGCAAGCGTCTGGCGCCAATCCGAAAGGATCCGGCGCCGAATAAACCGCTGCCGACGCGATTTGCGGACGGTTCAAACCGTACAGATACGCCATCGATCCGCCGTTCGACCATCCGGTCAGATAGATCCGGCCGCGATCGACCTTGCCGCTGGCGACGACCGCATCGATAAAGTGATCGATCGCCGCCGCATCGGCGTTTTCCGGATAATCGCGTCCGTCCATCTTGACCGCTCCCGCCGGACTCAATTGCCGATACCATACGTCCCATCCGCTTCCGGTGCGGTCGGGCCACGAATATTGATGGGTGGTGTCGCGGCCTTGCGGCGCCAGAAGAATGAATCCCGGCCGGGCGGGATTGTCGCTGACGTTCGCGGTCGCGAGCAGATCGAGCAAATTGGTCGCGTCCCTTACGCTGTCGGCCGTGAAAAGCGAAGGATGCAGGTACACCACAAGCGGCAAAGGTTTCGCCGCCGAACTTTGCGGCGGTTCGTACAGGCAGGCGTAGCGCGGCGCTCCGCCGCCGTCGCTCCACGGGCCGAGCCTTGCGCCGTTCGTACATTCCGGAATGATGCTCTTGATGAATCGCGCCGGCGGATCGCCGAAAGGGCCGCACGAACCGCTCGCCCCCCATGCCGCGCCTGTCAGGGCCAGGCACAGCCACACGACGGCGATCGACTGCCGGCGCCATCTCGCAATCATGGTTCAGAACGTTCGGCCGGATCTATTGCGGACTTTCTTCAAGCGACGCTGGCGCTTGATCCGGCGCGGTCAGTTTCGGAAGCGACGACAGGCCATTGGCGTTCGGATCGACTTGAACGCCGGGTTGTTCAATCATTTGCGTGGTGATGTCGCCGTTTTCGGGATCGGGCGTGACCGAGTCGTCGATTCCCGTGGAATCGGGATCGGTGACGCCTGCTTCAGCCCTGTGTTCCGCCTGCCGCTCGACCGCTTCCTCGACCTCCTTCTGCGTCAACTGCGGTTTGAACCCCTGATTATGGGAAAGCGCTTCCCGATCCTGCTCGGACATGTTCAGCCAAGTCTGGCTTGCCTGCGCCCCATTCCCGCGATTCAGCTCGTCGATAAACTTCTGTTGCTGGGATTCGCCATGATGAAACAATGAACATCCGGCGACGGCCCCCGCCAGCAACATCGCGATCGAGACGGATCGCGCGCACGCCAGCTTCGACGCTGGCTCGCCGTGCCCACGCCCCGGCTTGAACGTATAAGTATTGGCGTTGGCCATTCGCTATTGCCCGCCGGGGAAAGCGACGAGTTCATCTTCCATCGGAGTCTGCCGCTCGACGTGGGTCGAACCTTCGATCGTCAAGTTTACGGGCTGCCCGTCCTTTCGATCAATTCGATACTTTTCCAGTTTGAACGAGTCGAATTCATATGGAATTCCGCTCGATGCGGCAAATGACGGCGCGTCGCACACCTGCAAATGAAGATGCGGCTCGGTCGAATTGCCGGAATTCCCCAAGCGGGCGATTATCTGGCCGGCGGCGACCTTGTCGCCGGGCTTTACCTTGAGCGAGCCCGGCTTCAGATGCGCGTACATCACGTAGCGGCCGGCGCCAATTTTTTCGGCGATAAAATTCCCGCCAACGTTCGAGAGATTCAGCTCGACCGCCATCTTTGGCGATTGCGGCGTGTTTTCGGGCACGCCGTCGAGCGCCGCCGCGATCGTTCCGGCGGCGACCGCCGCGATCGGCGTGTCGTAGGCCAGATAGCTGGCGTTGCGGTTCGGATCGCCGCGATAGGTGCGGCCGTCCGCTCCGAGTTGGACAAAATCGATCGCGAATCTCTGACCGATTCGCGGGCGTCCGTCCACGGTCAAAATCGTCCTTCGATGCGTCGAGGTATTCGACGGGCCATTGGCGGCAAGCCAGTTGGCGCCCGTGAACGGCGGCCGAATCACGGCCGCGCCGTTACCGCTCACTTCGATTTGAGCGATCGTGAGACGCTGCTCCGTGTCCGGTTTGCCTTCGATCTCGATATCGAGCGAATTGACCAGCGCCGCCGGGGTTTTTTCCGGCGGACCGAAATCGAGAAAGAGAAAAATGACGCCGGACTCTCCGCGGCCGAGCAGCGGCGTCTGCCGGGTTCCGCGCCGCGCGCCGATTTTTGCGAAATCCCCCGCCAATTCGTCGCGATCGATCATCCGCGAAAATGCCGGTCCGCCCGCGGCGGCGGCGATTCTCGCCGCGACTATCCGGATTGGCTTGTCGCCGAAGTTGGTGACGTACAATTCGTAGGCCGCGTGCGCGCGATCGTCCCCGACGAACCCGTCAACGCTCGGCGAGGACGGCCTGACCGCGACTTGAAGATATTTTGTTATCGGCAGACTGTTGGCCGCCGGAATATCCCGCGCGATCGCGGCGCCGGCCCAACCGGCCGCCAACGCCAGCGCCGCGGCCCAGCTCATAAAACTTTTAACCGTCGCTCCACCGCCCCACATTTCAATATATCACTACGCTGCGAATCGATTCGCCGCGATGCATCAAGTCGAACGCTTCGTTGATCCGTTCGAGCGGCATCGTATGCGTAATCAAATCGTCGATATTGATCCGTCCTTCCATGTACCAATCGACGATTTTCGGCACGTCGCGCCGGCCGCGTGCGCCGCCGAACGCCGTGCCTTTCCAGGTGCGGCCCGTCACCAGTTGAAACGGCCGCGTCGAGATTTCCTGCCCGGCGCCCGCGACGCCGATAATGACGCTCGTGCCCCATCCGCGCTGGCAGCATTCCAGCGCCTGGCGCATCAGGCCGACGTTGCCGACGCATTCAAACGAAAAATCCGCGCCGCCCCTGGTTAAATCGATCAGATACGGAACCAGCTCGGCCCGTGTTTCGGAAGGATTGACGAAATGGGTGATGCCGAATTTTTCCGCGATCGCGCGCCGCGCCGGATTCAAATCCACGCCCACAATCATCGCCGCGCCCGCCATCCGCGCGCCCTGCACAACGTTGAGACCGATTCCGCCCAAACCAAACACGACCACGCGGTCGCCCGCCTGCACCTTCGCCGTATTGAGCACTGCGCCGATTCCGGTCGTCACGCCGCATCCGATGTAACAAACCTTGTCGAACGGCGCGTCGGACCGGATTTTCGCCAGCGCGATTTCAGGCACCACCGTGTAGTTCGCGAACGTCGAGGTGCCCATGTAGTGATGGACCATCCGGCCGTTCTCTGAAAAGCGGCTGGTTCCGTCGGGCATCAGGCCTTTGCCCTGCGTTTCACGAATAGCGGTGCAGAGGTTCGTCTTTCCCGAAAGGCACGCCGGACAATTCCGGCACTCCGGAATATACAGCGGAATCACGTGGTCGCCGGGCTTGAGCGTGGTCACGCCGGCGCCGGCTTCGACCACGACGCCCGCGCCCTCATGGCCCATGATCGACGGAAAAAGCCCCTCGGGATCGGCGCCGGAAAGCGTAAACGCGTCCGTATGGCATACGCCGGTCGCCTTGATTTCGACCAGCGCTTCGCCCGCCTTCGGCCCTTCGAGATCGACCTGCGCAATTTCAAGCGGCGCGCCCGCCCGGCGCGCCACCGCGGCTCTTGCTTTCACGAAACCTCCCCGTTTCGGGATGGATAATCGATCCGATCTTCGCCGCGCCCGAGCGATCGCGCAAGCGCGCCGCGCCGCCATCAGGCGCGCAGCGTCACGACTCCGTCGCGCACCGCGCGGCCGCCCTCGGCGGTTAACGTCTCGAAGAAAACCGCTTCCTCGCCGTCCGCGATCTTCGCGCGAGCGGAGATCCTCACCGTCGCCTCCGACGGCATGAAGACCATCGCGCCGAACCGGCCGCGAATTCGCGCGACCCGTTCCGGATTTCCGCCGGCTTCGGCGTCGATCACGCGCGATACGCTCATCGCCAGCGTCGCCACGCCCATCAGGATCGGCGCCGGCAGTCCCGATCGTCTGGCCGCCGCCGTATCGGTATGAAAATTCACCGGATTTCCCGGACGCGCGCATGCGGTGTACACGATCGCCGCCGTCGCCGCGATCGGAAGCTTGCACTCCGCGCGAAAGGCATCGGCCGCGCCGCGCCAAACCGGCGGCGGCTCGATCGCCGCCGGACGATCGTCTCCTTTCACCGCGACGCCGCGAAAAATCCGCCCCCAATCGATCGTCGCGACCGGCGCGCCCGCCGCGTCGAGAGTTTCGTAGCGCGTCACCACGTAGGCACCCGGAGGACGGCGCTCGACGCCGAGCAGCGTGGTGCGCACGAAAAGTTTTTCCGGCGGTCGCGCCAGCCGATGGACGCGCATGTCATGCGTGGCGTGCACGCGCCGAATCGATTCCTCGCGCGTCAGGCCGGCCGCGTCCATCAACCGATCCATCTCCGCCATCGGCGCCGCGACGGCGAACGTCGCCGGAAAAAAGGGATGCGCGACCAGCCGGCCCGACTTGAGCGAATCGAGATAACGCGGATTCGCGTCGCCAAGTCCGGCCGCGTACGCCATCGTGCGGAATTGATCGATCTCGAACTCGAACGGTCCGAGCGTGGCACCAACCAGCGAGGAATCGCAGGGCATCTTTCCCTCCAGCGGCGCGGCCGGGGCCGTCCGCCGGCGCGCCCGCAATGATCCGCCGGGCGTCAGCGGCGCAGCATGATTACGCCGTCGCGAATCGCCCGGCCGCCTTCGGCGCTGAGCGTTTCGAAGAAAACCGCGTCGCACGAACCGCGCCGTTCCCGGGCGAAAATCCGGATCGTCAGCTCCGACGGCATGAACACCATCGCGCTGAAGCGTCCCGAAATTTCCGCGACCCGTTCGGGATCGCCGCCGGCTTCCGCCGCGATAATCCGCGATACGCTCATCGCCAGCGTCGCCGTGCCGTGCAGGATCAGCCCCGGCCGGCCGGCGGCCGCGGCCACCGCCGCGTCGGTTTGGATCGGATTCCAGATGCGCGCGCACTCGGTATAGATGTGCGCCGCGCCCGCGCCCACCGGCGCGCGCATCTCGGCGCGCGCCCGCGCGGGCGGCGCCGCGAGCGCTTGCGGCGCCGGCGCTTCGCCGGTCCGATCTCCGCCGGCCACATCCACCTGCCGATAGAGCGTGCCGTACCAGGTCGTATTGACCAGTCCGCCGCGCTCATCGACCGTCTCGAATTTCGTGATTTCGTACGCGCCCGCCTTGCGCGCCTCGATTCCGGCGATCTCCGCGCGCGTCGTGAGGCGCTCCGGCGGACGAATCGCGCGATGCACCACCGCGTGATGGGTCGCATGAACGCCGCGCGCCGCCTCCGCCGCCGTCAGCGTGCCGCGATGGCGCGTGCGCAGCGCGCCCGCCGTCGGCCATTCGAGGCATACCGGGAACAGCGGATGCGCCACGATTCCTTCAGCGCGGCGCGTATCGATATAGCGATCGATTACGTCGCCGAGCGACGCGGCGTAAGCCATCGTCCAGCGCGCATCGACGTCATAGGCGCGCGGCTCGGCTTGCGTTCCAACCAGGGTCGAATCGAGTGGCATGCGCTATCTAATAGCGCCGCCGCCCGTTTCCGTCCAACGGCACGTACGATTATTCCCCAACGTCGTCGGGCGCGGCCGTGCCGTTGGCGCCGTTGTCCGCCTCGTCGTCTTTTTCCGCGAGCGGCGCGACCGCGCGCACGAAATTTCCCTCTTCGAGCTTCACCAGCCGCACGCCCTGCGCGTTGCGCCCGGTGATCCGCACCTGCTTCACCGCGAGCCGGATTATGTTGCCGCGATCGGTCACCAGCACCAGTTGATCGTCCGGTCCGACCTGCCGGACTCCCACCACTTTGCCGGTCTTGTCCGTGACGTTCATCGTGATCACGCCCTTGCCGCCGCGATGCGTCAGGCGATACTCCGACGCCTCGGTGCGCTTGCCGTAGCCGCGCTCCGAAACCGTCAGCAGCGTCTCGGTGTCGCGCACGACCGCGATCGACACGACCTCGTCCTTGACCAGCGTGACCGTCTTGCCTTCCTTGACCGCGCGCTCTTCGAGCTCCATCCCGACCACGCCGTAGGTGCCACGTCCCATCGAGCGCACCTCGTCCTCGCGGAAGCGGATCGCCTGGCCCTCGCGGGTCGAAAGCACGATCTGCTGATCGCCGTCGGTCAGCCTGACGCCGATCAACTCGTCGCCATCTTCGAGATTGATCGCGATTATGCCGTTGGCGCGGATATTGTCGTACTGCTCGAGCTCGGTTTTCTTGACCAGACCGCGCCGCGTCGCGAAAAAGACATACTTGCCGCTGACCTCTTTCGGCAGTGGCAGGAATGCCGACAGCTTTTCGTCGGCGGCGAGGCTCAGCAGGTTCGCGATCGATCTTCCGCGCGCGCCGCGGCCTGCTTCGGGCAGCTCGTAGGCCTTCTTCTCGTAAACTTTGCCGGCGCTGGTGAAAAACAGCAGCCGGTCGTGCGTGCCGACCGGCACCAGATACTCGACGAAATCGTCCTCGGCCGTGCTCGCGCCGCGCTTGCCGCCGCCGCCCCGCTTCTGCGTGCGGAAAAGCGAAAGCGGAGTGCGCTTGATATAGCCGCCGTGGGTGACGGTGACCAGCACGTCCTCCTCGACGATCAGATCCTCGATCGAAAAGTCGCCTTCGGCCTCGATAATCTGGGTGCGGCGCTCGTCGCCGAACTCCTTGCGGATTTCGCGCAGGTCTTCCGCGATCAGCGCCATCTGTTCGCGCTCGTCGCCGAGGATTTTCCTGAGCCGCGCGATCGTCTCCTGCATCTCCTTGTGCTCGGCCTCGATTTTGCCGCGCTCCAGCGAGGTCAGGCGGCGCAGCGTCAGGTCGAGGATCGCCTGCGCCTGAATCTGCGTCAGCCCGAAGCGGTTCATCAGGCCGGCGCGCGCCGCCTCGGCGTCGGCCGATTCGCGAATCAGCTTGATCACGGCGTCGAGATTCTTGAGCGCGATCAACAGGCCCTCGAGGACGTGCAGGCGCGCCTCCGCCTGCTTCAACTCGTATTGCGAGCGGCGAATGATGACGCGCTGGCGGTGATGCAGAAATTCGAGCAGCAGGTCGCGCAGGCTCATCTCGCGCGGCCGCCCCTCGTGAATCGCCAGCATGATCATGCCGAAGCCGGCCTGCATCTGCGTCAGCTTGTAGAGCTGGTTGAGCACGATCTTCGGTTCGGCGTCGCGCCGAAGCTCGATCACCACCCGCATCCCGTCGCGGCTCGATTCGTCACGGATATCGGTGATGCCCTCGATACGCTTGTCGTTGACCAGCTCGGCGATCCGCTCGATCATCCGCGCCTTGTTCACCTGGTACGGAATCTCGCGCACGATTATCGACGCCTTCGAGGTGCGCTTGTCGGTTTCGACCGCGGCGAGCGCCCGCATCACGATCGTTCCGCGCCCGCTCAAATAGGCCTGCCGGATCGCCTGGCGGCCAAGGATCTGTCCGCCGGTAGGAAAATCCGGCCCCGGGATAATGTCGAGGATTTTTTCCAGCGGCAGATCGGGATTTTCGATCAGCGCCAGTAGTGCGTCGCAGACCTCGCCCAGGTTATGCGGCGGCATATTGGTCGCCATCCCGACCGCGATTCCGTCCGAGCCGTTCATCAGCAGATTCGGAATCTGCGCCGGCAGCACCTCCGGCTCCTGCTGCGAGCCGTCGAAGTTGTCGACGAAATCCACCGTCTCGCTGTCGATATCGGCGAGCAGCCGTTCCGCCAGCCGCGTCAGCCGGCACTCCGTGTAACGCATCGCGGCCGGCGGATCGCCGTCCACGGAGCCGAAATTTCCCTGCCCGTCGATCAGCGGGTAGCGCATGCTGAAGGTCTGCGCCATCCGCGCCAGCGCGTCGTAAACCGCGGTGTCGCCGTGCGGATGGAACTTGCCGAGCACTTCGCCGACCACGCGCGCCGATTTGGCGTGGCGCCGGTTCGCCAGCAATCCGGCGGTGAACATTGCGTAGAGAATCCGCCGATGCACCGGCTTGAGGCCGTCGCGGATATCCGGCAGCGCGCGGCCGATATTCACCGACATCGCGTAGTCCAGATAGGACTGCCGCATGTCGTCTTCGATATTCAGCAGCGTCGGTTCGTTGCGAATCGGTTCGTTTCCGTTGGTTTCCGCCATATTCTGAAATGTATCTCCGCCGGCGCGATTAGTATTTCCGCGCGGCGTTGCCGGTCATTACCTTTTCAAGTCGGAAGAAATGATTTTTCGCCGCGCTTTCCGCGGCGCGCTGCGCGCTCGAACCGCGATCCACGCTTTCAATCAAGGCAAACCCGCGCGGCGCCCTTCGTCGCGCCGCTTCATTCCCAAAGCGCCCGCATCGGAGGCGCGGCAGGATGCTGATAAACCTTCTGCAGCGTTTGCGAGCTGCCCGAGTCGCTTCCGCCGCCGCCCGGCCCGTAGCCCATCATCTGCAGAATCTGAATCAGCAGCAGCACGGCGATCGCGATTAGCAGGCCGATCACCACCCGGCGCGCGGCCTTGCTCCGCTCGATTTGCCGGTTGAAATCACGGGCGCGGCGCGCGGCTTTTTCCGAAATCCGCGTCAGCCGCGCCAAGTCGCCGCGGATTTCGCGCAACAGCCGCACCGCTTCGTCGTCGCCGGCGAGCGCACGCCGCTCGCGCGAAGCGTCCGCGCGCCGCTCGGCGTTTTGCGCCGCGCCGGCTTGCCGATCAATATCGCGCTCGGCGCCGCCTGCAAAATTTCCGGCCTCCGTCCGCGGCATCGGAATATCTTCACGTTCGCTCATCGATAACGAAACCGCCTCGATAGTTGCGCGCCGACCCGACCCCTGCGCCTCTCCCTAATCCTCTCCTTGTCCAAGGAGAGAGAACAAGAGCCAGACCGCTTCGTCGTCGTTTTCCATCGGGCGGAAACTCTCCGCGCTGAGCCGATAGCTTTGCGATCGCGTCAGATGTCGAGATTGCGGACGTTGAGCGCGTTCTCTTCGATAAACTGGCGGCGCGGCTCGACCTGATCTCCCATCAGCCGCGCAAACACCTCTTCCGCGTCCTCCATCGAGGAAATCTGCACCTTGAGCATCGTGCGCCGCTCGGGATCCATCGTCGTCTCCCAAAGCTGCTCGGCGTTCATCTCCCCCAATCCTTTGTAACGCGAAATTTCAACGCCCTTCTGGCCCGCGGCGAGCACCGCGTCGGCGACGGCCTTTAGCGATTCGAGCGTGCGCCGCTCGTCGCCCGCGGCAAGCGTGAAGGGGCGCGCGACCGCGCCAAGGTCGGCGCCCAGCCGGCGAATTTCCCGCAGCTCTCCGCTGTGAAAAGTCGCAAGATCGATCACGGTCGGCGGGGTGCGGCCGTTGTTGCTATGCGTAACCGCCACGCGCCATCGCGCCTCGCCGTCCGGTTCGACCTTCGCGGCGAGATTCGCGCCGCCGGCCTTGACGATCGCGTCGCCCATCGCGCGAGCCGCGTCTTCGGAATCGAAACTCGCGTCGCCAACCGTCCGGTCGGCGGCCAGCCGCGCCAGCGCCGCGATCACGTCGCGCGACTTGGAGCGCCGTTCGAGCGCCTCGAACATGCGGTCATGATGGAGCGCCTTGCGCACCAGCGTTTTGAGCGCGGCGCCTTTGTATTCGCGCGCCTCCTTGCCGGCGCCCGTTTCGAGCGTCACCGAGTCCACGCCGAGATCGGTCAGGTAATCCTCAAGCGCCGCCTCGTCCTTGAGGTAACGCTCAGTCTTGCCTTTTTTGGCGCGGAACAGCGGCGGCTGCGCGACGTAGAGATAGCCGTTTTCGATAATCTCGATAAATTGCCGAAAGAAAAACGTCAGCAGCAGCGTGCGGATATGCGAGCCGTCGACGTCGGCGTCGGTCATGATCACGATTTTGTGATAGCGCAGCTTCGCCAAATCCTTTTCGTCGCCCACGCCCATCCCGAGCGCCGTGATCAGCGTGCGCAACTCGGCCGACGAGAGCATCTTGTCGATGCGCGCGCGCTCGACGTTCAGGATTTTTCCGCGCAGCGGCAGAATCGCCTGAATCTTGCGATCGCGCCCTTCCTTGGCGGTTCCGCCCGCCGATTGTCCTTCGACCAGAAACAGTTCGCTGCGCGCGGGATCGCGCTCCTGGCAATCCGCCAGCTTGCCCGGCAGCGATCCGGAATCGAGCGCGCCCTTGCGCCGCACCAGTTCCTTGGCCTTGCGGGCGGCCTCGCGCGCGGTCGCCGCCTCAACCGCGCGGCCGACAATCCGCTTCGCGACGCCGGGATTCTTCTCGAAATACTCGCCGAGCCTTTCGTTGACCAGCGCGGCGACCACGCCCTCGACTTCGGAATTGCCGAGCTTGGTTTTCGTCTGTCCCTCGAATTGCGGTTCCGGAATCTTGACGCTGACGACCGCGATCAGGCCCTCGCGCGTGTCGTCGCCCTCAAGCCGCATCTCCTTGTTCTTCGCGAACAGATTGTTCTTCTGCGCGTAGCTGTTGAGCGTGCGCGTGAGGGCGGATTTGAGGCCCGACAGATGAGTGCCGCCTTCGATCGTGTGAATATTGTTGGCGTAAGTGAAAACCGTCTCGTGAATCGCGTCGGTCCATTGCAGCGCGGCTTCCGCGTCGATTCCGTCGCGCACGCCCTTGAAAAAAATCACGTCGTGCAGGGTTTCGTTCGATTTTCCCAGCGAGGCGACGAATTCCGCGATTCCGCCCGCGTAGTGAAACTCCTCGCGCTTGCCGGTGCGCTCGTCGGCGAGCGCAATCTTGAGGCCCGCGTTCAGATACGCCATCTCGCGCAAGTAGCGCGCGACGATCTCGTACTTGAACTTCACCTCCTTGAAGATTTGCGGATCGGGCGAAAACGTCGTGCGCGTGCCGGTGTTTTTGGCCGGGCCGCGATCTTCGACGCGGGTCGCGGGCGCGCCGCGCTCATAACGTTGAAACCAGAGCCGGCCGCCGCGGCGGACTTCGACCTCGAACTCTTCGCTCAGCGCATTGACGACCGACGCGCCCACGCCGTGCAATCCGCCCGAAACCTTGTAGGCGCCGCGATCGAACTTGCCGCCCGCGTGCAGCACCGTATGGACGACTTCGAGCGTGTCGCGCTTTTCCGTCGGATGCGGTCCAACGGGGATGCCGCGGCCGTCGTCTTCGACCGAGATGCGATCGTCGCCAAGAATGACGACGTTGATTTCGGTGCAATGGCCGGCCAGCGCTTCATCGACCGAGTTGTCCACGATTTCGGAAACCAAATGGTGCAATCCGCGTTCCGCCGTGTCGCCGATGTACATCCCGGGACGCTTGCGGACCGCCTCAAGCCCCTCGAGCACGCGGATCGAATCAGCGCCATAACCGTCAGAAGATTGTTTGTTTGCCATGATAAGAATCGAACTTTCGAGCCGCCCCCAACCGCCACTTCCCCGATCCAAATTTTACGCTCCGAGGCTCGATTAGTAAAGCGACCAGAGAAATAATCTTGAATTTTATAAAACAATATCTCAAAATAACCTTGGTATCGTCGAAATCGCCTTATTACATGTAAATTTTTAGCGCTCGACTAGTCGTACTCGGAACGCCATCTCGGGCAATTTGTAATACACGTCAATATAACATGATTTGAAAATTTGCAGAGACCTTGAAACGACCCCCATGCGGGCTTTCTGGAATTGCAACCCAAGACCTTGAATCGGATCGCGTCAGGACACGCTTAGCCGGTCTCGTGCAGGTATTTCACAAAATCGGCGGGACCGACGTAGCCGACGCGGCGCTCGCGGACGCGGCCGGACGCATCGATGAATAGCGAGGTTGGCACGCCTTCAACCTTGAACTGTCGCATCAGCGCGTCGTTTTGTTTGTCCCTGGCGGTCAAATTTGCGCGCATCAGGACGAACCCGGCGGCCGCGCGAATCACCGCCGGATCGGTGAAGGTCGTATGCTCCATCTCGCGGCACGGCACGCACCAATCGGCGCTGAAATCGACCACGACGGGCTGTCCGGCCGCGCGCGCCTTGGCCAGCATGGCATCGTCAAATGGCGCGAATTTTAGCGTTTGCGGCGGCTGCGCGCGCAGGTCGAACAGCATCACGGCCAGCGCCACGACGGCGACGACGCCGATCAGCGCGCGTATCGCCATGAACGGCCGCCACGATTTACCCATCCGGGTAATAAAGCCCAGGTAAATTCCCGCAACGGCGGCATAGAAGGGCAATGCGCGAGAAATAATTCCATCGGGCGCGACCGGATCGAGAAAGTAGAGCGCGAGACCAACCAGCACGAAACCAAATAGCTGCTCGATCCATCCCAGCCACTCGCCCGAGCGAGGCAGACTGCGGATACTCCCGGCGGCGATAGCCAGCGCGACGTAAGGCAATCCAAGGCCTAGCGCGAGCGTGAAAAAAAGCGCAAAGCCAAAGATCGCGCTGCCGCTCCGCTGAACCATCAGGAGCAGCCCGAGCACGATCGGTCCGATACATGGCGCAGCCACGACGCCCATCCCAAGGCCCATCAGGAGCGCGCCGGCGTAGCCGGGACGGGCCGTCCCGGCGCGATTCATCAGCCATCGCGGAGGTTGCAGCGAATACATCCCGAAGCTCGAACCAGCCAGCACAAACAGCACTCCGGCGATCGTGGCGAGCACCCACGGATTCTGCATCGCGGCGCCGAACAGTCCGCCGGAGAGCGCGACGGCGACGCCCACGCTGGAAAACATCAGCGCGATTCCGAGTACGTAAAGCAACGCAAGAACAATCACCTTGCGCGGCCCGCCCGATTCGTTGCCGAAGTACGCGATCGTCACGCCGATCAGCGGATAGACGCAGGGCGTGAGGTTCAGCGCCATCCCGCCCAAAAAGACCGCTATAAATCCGAATAGAAATCCGTAGCGGGCGAAAACTCCCGCGATAAAATCGTGCGAGCCGTCCGCCGTCCCGGACACGCCCGCGGCGCCCCGCGATGTCCCGGACGGTCCCGCGGCGCCACTTGTCGTCCCGCCGGCACCCGCACCGCCCGCGTCCGCCGCACCGGCGCCTGCAAGGTCGATGGTCGTCTCGATCGACGACGGCCGTAGGCACTGGACGTCGTTGCACGCCTGGTAGTCGAGCCTGATTTGCGCCGGCGCGCCGATACCCGCTCGAAAGGCCGCCGCGGCGGTGACCGGCACGCTGATTTGCAGGTCGCCGGAAAAGACCGCCAGCTTCTCGCCGCCGGAAAACTTGAGCTGCTCTACCTCCGCGGGCGGAAAAATCGGAGCCTGCGCGACGACCTCCGCCGGCGTTGCGATTTCAAACCGCGTTGCGACGTAGGCGGAATCCAGCGGCCGGTTGGAATTGATATGCCATCCGGGGGCGATCCGCGCCGTCACTTCAAGCTGGCTCGATCCGCTGGGACGGAGCGGATGCGCAAGCGCGATCGATCCGAACGAAACCACCGGGGGCGTTTGCGCCGCGGCAGGCGCGCCGCCATCGCATCCAGTCGCGGCGGCGATCAGAAGCGCGAGAAGGAAAAGGAGCCAGCCGCGCTCAGGTTTGAGCGAATCGGGTTGGACGCGCGACGCGTCCCGCGGTCGATGCCGATGCGTGGCGAAACCCTCTAAGCGGCTGATGTCAACCGTCCAGCGGTCCCTGCCCTTCGATCGAAAGCGGCTCGCTATCGACGATTTCGAGACCATAACCGGGCAGATTCGCAAGCCGCGGCGGCTTGTCGGTCAGCAGCACCATCTTGCGCACGCCGACGTCGCGCAAAATCTGAGCGCCTACGCCGTAATCGCGAAAATCGGCTTCCGGCGCATTCAGCCGCGTGGTGGCGCGGCGCATGATTCGGCGCGGTCCGTTGCTGTCGATATCGCCCGCGATCGCGTCGGACTCGCGCTTGAGGTAGAGAATCACGCCCTGTCCCGCCTGTGCGATATGTTCCATCGCGGCCTGCAGCAGCGCGCGCGTATTGCGCTTCATGTAGCCGAAGACGTCGCCCGGCAGGTACTCGCGATGCGCCCGCACCAGCACCGGACGATCCGGACCGAGTTCGCCCATGACCAACACCAGATGCTCGCTCTGGTCGACGCGGTTGCGATAGACGTAGGCGCGGAATTCGCCGAAATCGGTGGGCAGCCGCGCTTCCGCGATCCGCTGCACCATCGTTTCGTTGCGCAGCCGGTACTCGATTATGTCGGCCACTGTGACGATTTTAAGGCCGTGGACGCGCGCGAATTCGACCAGGTCGTCCCGCCGCGCCATCGTGCCGTCTTCCTTCAGAATCTCGCAAATCACGCCGGCGGGCTTGAGTCCCGCGAGCCGCGCCAAGTCGACCGCGCCCTCGGTCTGTCCCGTCCGCACCAGCACGCCGCCGTCGCGCGCCCGCAGCGGGTAAACATAGCCGGGCGTGATGAATTCCGCGCCGGTCGCATCTTCGCGCACGGCCTGCAGAATCGTGGTCGCGCGGTCCTGCGCCGAGATGCCTGAGCCGGCGGCCCGACGCGCGGTGATCGGAATCGTGAAGGCCGTGCCGAGCGGGGCCTGGTTGTCGCCGACCATCATGTTCAGGCCAAGCTGATCGATCCGTTCACCCGCCATCGGCAGGCAGATCAGGCCCCGGCCATATTTCGCCATGAAATTGATCGCGTCTGGCGTGGCCTTTTCGGCGGCCATGCAGAGGTCGCCTTCGTTTTCGCGATTTTCGTCATCCATCAGGATGATCATGTGGCCGCGGCGGGTCTCTTCGAGCGCCTCTTCGATCGTGATGAACGGAGCGGTCGGAGCGTGAACGCGCGGCGTGATTTCACCGAACATGGCCATGAACCTCGCGCCGGGCCGGCACGGGATCAGCGCCCGGCCAGACGCCATTAGATCGATTGACCGTTCAATTCTAACCTACTCGCGCCGCTCCGGCGAACAGGAAACGTCAGGACCAAACCGCCTGAACGCATGGTTTCAGCGAACGCCGCGCAATTTCACGGCGGCCGCGGCATCGCGAACGCGAAAAACCCGGCAACACCGGGCCAGCGCGCCGTCCCGCAATTACCGTGAAGCTGATTCAACTGGTCCGGGATTCTTCGCCGCGCTCAGAATGACAATCTGACTTGCGCAGAGGTTCTCTGATAGTCATGCCCGGGCAGCCGTCGATTTGGCGAGTTCCTCTGGTTAGTCATGCCCGGGCTTGACCCGGGCATCCAGTGTTATGGATTCGCGGGTCAAGCCCGCGAATGACGCTGTGGGAGCCGCGATCGCGGCTGGCGCCATCCGCGCGCCGACCGGCCGGAAGACCATCAGCGCCATGCGGGTCTGAATGTCGGCATACGGAAGCGGGAATATCCCTACCGCTGTTGTCATTCCGGGCTGGTCCTGAGCGAAGCGAAGAATTCCGGTCAAGACCGGGGTATTCCGTCAGTTATTCGCGCGACACGATACCCGCGATTCGATCGTTTGTATCGCTGGAGTTGAGGTCTAGGTTGCCGCGCCCTTGTGCAGGTCGGTTTCCGACCGAGGATCGTCGAACAGCGCCTGGCGGATTGCGCCAACGACGCCAAACTGCCGAACGACCGCGGCGTATTGTTCGCGAAATCGCGGGCTGAAAAGAATCCTCAGGCCCACGAGAATTATTCCAGCGACGAGCGCGCCGGCGGCCGCGACCGCGCCGCCCAAACCAATATGAATCATCAGTAGCTGCATACGAGATCCATCGCCGCCAGCCCAATTATGACATGTGGGCGTGATATGCCACAGCCCACGGCACGGCGAGCGCAAACCCTCCCAGCAGCAGGGCCGCTATCGCTTTCCATCCAACCTGCCTTTCGTACCGCTTCGGCATCAGCCCAAGCAAAACGATCGCCAGGACCAAAAGCACGCCAACGCAAAACAACGTTGCCACAACCAATTCCTGATTCCGATTTCCCAACGAGCGCTCTATCTCGGGATTGGTGAAAACGCCGCCTAAGGCGCCCCACGCCAACACATGAGAATCCCAATCCAAATCGCACAACCAGTCTTGCCAGGGACCGGGGCGGAATCGCCAATCCAAAAGTCCCATGACAAAAACGAACAGCGCCGGCAGAGCGAAAACCTCCAGATAGAACATGATCGACGCGAAAGTAGGCGCGGCAAATTCTCGCTGTCAGGCCGCGAGCGCGCGAGGCTGTTCGGCGCGTTTCCCGATCTTCCCGCATCTTGACCCGCCGCGGCGCGGCCGATGCGGCGGCGCTCGCGCTGGGGAGCGGGGTTTGCCATGCTGACGGCTTCACGACCGGCGCAGTATCCCGATGCCAGACGAAGCAGGTTCAAGCCCCGCGCTCAATTCCGGCGATTCCGCTCCGGACGCCGGTCCCGAGGCCGAAGCGCGGGCCGGCGAAATCGCGGGCGAGCGGCCCGCAGGATGGCGCGAAGCGTTCCGCGCGCTGCGCCATCGCAATTTCCGCCTCTACTTCGGCGGCCAACTCACTTCGCTGATCGGCACCTGGATGCAGACCGTGGCGCAATCGTGGCTGGTGCTGAAGCTCACGAACTCGGCGCTGATGCTCGGCGTGGTCACGTTCGCGAACTATCTGCCGATTCTACTGGTGGCGCTGTTCGCGGGCGTGATCGTCGATCACGTCGATCGGCGCCGGCTGATAATCCTCACGCAGGCGCTGCTGATGCTGAGCGCGTTCGCGCTCGCCGCGCTCACCTGGGCGGGCGCGGTCAGGGTCGAACACGTCATCTTCCTGGCGGCGTTCAACGGCGTGGTCAGCTCCTTCGACATGCCGGGGCGCCAGGCGTTCGTGGTCGAGATGGTGGGGCTGGAGGATTTGCCCAACGCGATCGCGCTCAACTCGATGATGTTCAACGGCGCGCGCACGATCGGGCCGGCGGTCGCCGGCTTCCTGATCGCGCTGGCCGGAATCGCGACCTGCTTTTTTCTGAACGGCGTCAGCTATATCGCGGTGATCTGGAGCCTGTTCGCGATGCGGCTCGCGCCGCGGGCGAACGAGCCGCGGGGCATGAGCATGCTGCGGCGGCTGCGCGAAGGCGCGGCTTACGTCTGGGCGCATCGGCCGACCTTTTACCTGCTCGTGCTGGTCGCGCTGAACAGCGGACTGGGCGCGCAATACGCGGTGCTGATTCCCGTCTTCGCCAAAAATATCCTGCATGCGGGCGCGCGCGGCTACGGCCTGTTGATGGCGGCGCAGGGCGTCGGCGCGGTGATCGGCGCGATCGCGCTGGCGTCGCGCTCGGGCACGGCGCGCGGACTGCGCGAAAACCTGACGGTCGGACTTTTTCTCACTGCGTTCGCGATAATCGGTTTCGGCGCCTCGTCCTCGATGTGGCTTTCGCTCGCGGCGCAAACCTGCGTGGGGGCCGGGCTGATCAACTACATGGCGGCGACCAACACGATGCTGCAGTTGTTCGTCTCCGACGAATTGCGCGGGCGCGTGATGAGCTTCTACACGCTCTCGTTCATCGGTATCGCGCCGCTCGGCGCGCTCGCGGTCGGCTACCTCGGCGAGCATTTCAGTCCGGAAGCGGCGGTCGTGGTCTGCGGCGCGCTGTCGCTGGCGTGCGCGCTGATCCTGCTGACGCGGCTGCGGCTGTTCGCCGCCGCGCAGGCTGGAATCGAAACGGCGCAGGCCGTCTCCGCGGTCTGAGGCGGCGCGCGCGCCCGCCGCGCGAATCGGAATCGATTCGCGCGGCCGACCCGGCAGGGGCGGCGTTCGCGGCGGTTCGCCGCGAACGCGGGCGCCAGCACGGACCGCATCGCGACAACGCGCGAATCGGTATAATCGCGCCAGGATGCGGCCGGCGGACAAAAGCGGCAAAGCGAAAGCCAACACCAGAGCCGCGGCGGCGGCGCTGCGGATGCTGCCGTCGGTGGACGAATGCCTCCGCGCCGCCGAGAGCGACGGCGCGCTCGGCGCAATCGGGCGCGGATGGCGCGTCGAACTGCTCCGGAGCGCGCTCGCGCAGGTGCGAACGCGGCTTGCCGCCGGCGCGTGCGAACCCGCCGAATCGCGCGAGCGAATCGCCGCGCTGGTGATCGCGCAGGCGCGCGCGGCGCTCGCCAGCGACGAGCCGCGGCTGCGCGCGGTCGTCAACGGCGCCGGCGTCGTGCTCCACACCAATCTCGGCCGCGCTCTGCTGGCCGAAAGCGCGATCGATGCGATCGCGGCGGCGGCGCGCGCGCCGGTCAACCTCGAATACGACCTCGACTCGGGCGGACGCGGCGAGCGCGACACGATTGTCGAAGGCGACTTGTGCGCGCTGACCGGCGCGGAAGCGGCGACGGTCGTGAACAACAACGCGGCGGCGCTGCTGATCGCGCTGAATACCCTGGCCAACGGCCGCGAGGCGATCGTTTCGCGCGGCGAATTGATCGAAATCGGCGGTTCGTTCCGCTTGCCTGAATTGATGGCGCAAAGCGGCGCGCGGCTAAGGGAAGTCGGCACGACCAACCGGACCCATCCGGCCGACTACGTTGGCGCGATCGGACCGGACACGGCGATGCTCCTGAAGGTGCATCCGTCGAACTACCGCATCGTCGGCTTCACGACGGCGGTCGAACTGGGCGAACTCGCCGCGATCGGCCGGGCGCATCGATTGCCCGTGGCCGAGGATCTCGGCGCCGGCGCGATGATTGATTTGAGCCGTTACGGATTGCCGCACGAGCCGATCGTCGCCGAGCGAATCGCGGCGGGCGCCGATCTCGTGACGTTTTCGGGCGACAAACTGCTCGGCGGCCCGCAGGCGGGAATTGTCGCCGGACGGCGGGAACTGATCGATCGAATCCGGCGGAATCCGCTCAAGCGTGCGCTGCGCTGCGACAAGCTGACGCTCGCGGCGCTGGCCGCGACCCTCAGGATTTATCGGCGCGAGGACGAACCGGCCGAACTAATTCCGGCGCTGCGGATGCTGCGGCGAAATCCGGCCGAACTCGAAGAAATCGCGCAGGCCGCGCGCGCGGTTCTGGCCGGCCGCCTGGACAGCGGCTTCGGAATCGAAGTAATCGAGTCAGCGGCTGAAATCGGCTCAGGCGCGCAGCCGGCCGAACAGATCGAATCGCGCGCGCTCAGGATTACGCATCCGGAGCGCTCCGCCGACGCGATCGCCGCGATGTTCCGGCGCGCGCGGCCGCCGGTGATCGGCAGAATTCGCGACGGCGCGTTCATGATCGATCTCCGCGCGATCGAGGACGCGTCCGCGCTCGCCGTGACTTTTCCACCCTGAACGGCGCATCAACCGCTTGCGCATCGCCAAGGTTTGGACGTAAACCGGCGTTAGGCGCAACTGCGCGCCGCGGAGGAACTTCCGATGCCTGACAAAACTTACAAAATCGTGGAAGTGGTCGGGGTTTCCGAGGAAAGCATTCAGCAGGCGGTCCGTAACGCCCTGAACAAGGCCAGCCAGACGCTGCGCAATATCGATTGGTTCGAGGTGCAGAATATCCGCGGCGGGGTTCACGGCGACAAGCTAGAATTTCAGGTCGAGGTGCGGATCGGCTTCCGGCTCGAAGGCGCTCCGGTGAACTGATTCGCGCGCGCCGGATCGCCGGCGGATAAGCCGCCGGCCGGAAGACTGGACGCCGGGCTTGGTATATTGTCGCGCCCGCGTTTATCATCGAGCAGGTAAATGCGTGAAGGCGGGCGAGAGCGACAATGAAGAACTGTCCGCATTGCGGCCGGTCCTATCCTGACGGCGACACTTTCTGCGAAGCCGACGGCTCGAAACTGGCCGAGCACGGAGCGGCGAGCGCGTCCGGCGCGGCGGCGGGTCCGAGCGCGGCGGGCGGCCAGCAGGCGATCGAATGTCCGACCTGTGGTGGCCGGGCCGAGCCGGGCGAATTGATCTGCAATTTTTGCGGAACCCGGCTGGGCGGCGAGGGCGAACCGCTTACGGGCGCGACGGCGACCGCGCAATTGGGGAGAGGATGGTCGCCGCAGGCGGAACGCGGCGGGCCGCGAGAGTTCGGCGACGAATCGGCCGAGATCGAAACCGAGCCGGAAGAGGAAGAGCCGGCCGGCCATCGATGGGCGGGATTGCTCGGCTATTCACTGGCGGCGGTGGCCGCGCTGGTCGCGGGAATATGGCTTGCGATTCATCTGAGCGGCCATCGGCACGCTGAAACGCCAATCGCACAGGCGTCGCCGGCAGCGAGTCCGATCGCGCAGCAGCCGAGCGTAACGCTCGCGCGCAACATGCAGATATCGGTTCGGGGAAGCGACCTCGCGGGTGCATTGCAGCGCGATCCGGCGGGGGCGAAGACGGTTTTCGATGCAAATAGCGGCGCGCTGCTCGATACCTACAAGCGCGCGCTCGAAACCGATGCGACGCTGCGCGACGGGATGGTGATGCGGCTGCATGTGATGCCCGACGGGAGCGTGAACGGCGGCTCGGTGGTGCTCTCGACGGCGCAGAATCCGAGCCTCGACGCGGAAGTGGTCGCGGCGGCCGGGGGATGGAAATTCCCGGCCGTGAGCGGCGGCGCCGCGGACGTCGATTACCCGGTAATCTTCGCGTCGGGACCGGGCGATATCGGCGCGCTCGAGGCCGATTTGAGCACGAAGATGGCGTCGCGGTCGCCGGGCGAATCGCCCGAATACGCCAGCTCGCCGGCGCCGACCGCGGTCGTTGCGGCAACGCCGCCGCCTCTGGCGACCGCCACGCCCGCGGCGCCACCGCCAGGGCCGTCGAAGGCCGAGATGGAACGGCGCGCGCGGCGCCGCCGCGAGGAACTGGCGGCGGTGCGAAGGCCTTCGCGTCCGGCGGCGCCGCCGCTCAGCGAGCGCGTCGCGCAGACGTTGGGGCGCGATCGCAGATTCGGGCGCGTGCGGGCCTACGCGAGTCCGGGCGGACTGGTGACGCTGACGGGCACGGTATTCGATGGCAATGCGAAGGCGGCGGCGGCGCGCGCGGTGCGCAATGTCGGCGGCGTGACGTCGGTGGTGAACGATCTGACGACCGAGACTTCGCAATGGGCGGCGAACCAGGCGGCGATTCAATCGGCGTTGCAGGCGGCGGGCTTGACCAACGTCACGGCGAAGGTGATCGGCAAAAGCTGCTACCTGGACGGCAAAGTGAAGACCGAGATGGATCGCGAGCGCGCGGTGACGATCGCGATGGGCGCGGCGCCGGTGAAAGTGAGCACGAATCTGATTCGCGTCGATCCGGGATTTTTCGGATGGTGAGCGGAGATTAGGCAAAACCATCGGCGCGCGCTATTGACAATTTCGCGGGCCAACGCTTAGATTGCGATCAGAGAATCGTTGGCTCGCCCCGCTCCGCGAGGAGGAATTCCCGAACATGGCTGAAACCGCAACGTCTTGTAAGCAGGTGTTTACCGATATGCCGGGCCGTTTCAATAAAGCGGCGGCGAAGGGTCTGAACGCGGTTTACCAATTCGATCTTTCCGGCGACGGCGGCGGCAAGTGGCACGCAATAATCAAGGACGAGACGTGCGAGGTTAAAGAAGGCGCGCATGCGTCGCCGAACATCACCATCTCGATGACGGCGCACGATTATCTGGACATGGTCAACGGGAAGTTGAACGGCCAGATGGCGTTCATGACCGGCAAACTTCGTATCGCGGGCGACATGGGCCTCGCATTGAGGTTGCAGAGCCTGTTCTCATAAGACGGAATCGGGATTTGCGCGGAACGGACGGCGCGAAGGCGGGCGTCCGGCGCGAATCGATCGCAAGCTGAAAGCTCCTTCCAGACGAGAATCTCCACGCAAGGAAATCACGCAGATGCATCCGGGAATGGCGGGACGCCGCGCGGCAGCGATTGCGGCGCGGGCTTGAGTTCGCATCCGATGCGCACTTCCATGTCGGCTAATTTCATTCTTTCCTGATTCGAACCGGCTGAAATTTCTCCCGAATGCGGGGCCATTGCGGCGAAATCAAAGCGCGGGGAAACATCCCCGATAATTCCATCACAAGGTTGGATAAGGTGAACACATGAGCGCAGAGAACTTGACCGACGGACCGGTCGAACCAGAAGCGACGGGCCGCGGCGCCGAAGAAGACAGCGACCTGCTGGCGTCGAAGCTTTCGAAGGAATTGAGCAACTGGCGGCGGCGGCGCACGTCGGGCCATCCGCGGCGCAACGACGAACCGCGCGGCAATTTCCAGTCCGATTCGGCGCGCACAATCAAGGTTCGGGGCCACGAAACGCTGGTGATTCGCAAGCCGAAGCTAAGCCCGAAACCTCCGCTCGCGAACAGCGACCGCGACAGCCGCTGATCCTCCGCCAGATTCGATTCGCCGGTGCCGGATGGAACAACGGCGCGTTTTTGCGGACGCGCCGCGGCGCGCGCATTCAGCCGCGGAAAATTTCCACGGGCATCTCGCGCGACGCCTGCCGCGCCGGATAGAAAGTCGCGACCCAGCACAGCAGCATCGAGGCGATCGCCACCACGACATACGAGAGCGGTTGAAAGGCGACGGGCAGCGTCGCGATGCCGTAGATTTCTTTCTGGATATGGATGAAGTGGTAGCGCCCCAACGCAAAACAGGTCGCCGCGCCCAGCATCAAACCGGCGATCGTGCCGATCGCGCCAACGATTAGCCCCTTGAGCACGAAAATCGATCGCACTTCCCGGCGCGTGGCGCCCATCGCCATCAGCACGGCGATGTCCTTGCGCTTTTCCATCACCACCATAATCAGGGTGGCGACAAGATTGAACGCGGCGACGCCGATCAGCAACAGCAGCACCAGCGCATAAACGCGCTTCAGCAGTTCGAATCCGGCCGCGGCCGATTCGTTGAATTCCATCCAGTTGCTGACGCGATAACCCGGACCGAACGCCGCGCTCAGCCGCCGGGTAATCGCGCTGGTCTGATCGAGATTGCTCAGGCGCAATTCGATTCCATCCACCTTGCCGGGACGTCCGAAGAACGCCTGCGCATTCTCCAGGCGCATGAACGCCAGATCGCGATCGAGAAACGCAACGCCCGACTCGAATATCGCGCCGACCGTGAAATGGCCCGTGCGCGTCGCAATCTCGTTATCGGGACCGGCGGCCACGGGCGCGACGGCGGTCAGCGGATCGCCGACGCCGACTTTCAGTTTTTCGGCGAGCGTGGAGCCCAGCGCGACTTCGCCGTCTGAAGCCGGCGGCGCCTGGGCCAGATTCGCGAGCGAACCAGACTGGATGTAGCGCTTGAGCTGGCCGACGATCGCCGCGTTCCGCGGGTCGATGCCGCGCACTATCACGCCGCTGATTCCGCGCGGCGAACTCATCATCGCCTGGCCGACGAGGAACGGATCGGAACCCGCGACTCCGGGAACCGCATCCGCGCGTGCGAGCAATGCGGAGGCGTCGCCGATCGATCCGGAGTAGCTCAGGATTTCGACCTGGGGCGTGAGCGTCAGGATACGCTGGCGGAGGCTGCGCTCGAATCCGCCCATCACGGCAAGCACCACCACCAGCGCCGCGACGCCGATCATAACGCCGATCGCGGTAAACACGGTCGTGACCGAAATGAACGCGTCGCGCCGGCGCGCGCGCAAATAGCGCGCCGCGATATGCAGTTCGTAACGCAATGGACCAATCCGGCCGGGCGAAAATTGGCGCGCGAACGAGACAGGCCCTCGCGCCGCCGCCGCGCCTAATATATCACTTTGTCGCGCCGAAGCCGTTCGATCTCGTCGTCTTTCATGCCAAGAATTTCGCGGAAGACTTCGTCGTTATGCTGGCCGAGCGCCGGCGCGGGGCGCCGCAAGTCGCCGGGCGTGCGGCTCATCCGATGCTCCAGTCCCTCATACGGCGACGGACCCATTTCCTTATGATCCAGCCACCGCCAGAAACCGAAGGCCTCGAGATTTTCGTCGCGATGCAAATCCATGCAGTTCTGAACCGGATACGCCGCGACTCCCGCCTTTTGCAGAGTTTCGGTCAACTCTTCCGCTGAACGGCCGCGGACCGCCGCTCCGATCGTTTCATCGAGCGCATCACGGGCGCCCATCCTCGCACGCATCGTTGCGAATCGACCGGCGGAATCGTCGATGCGCAGAATCTTGGTCAACGCCGACCATTCAGAATCCGCGCCGGCCGCGATCGAGATCCAGCGCTCATGGCCGTCTTCATCGGCGCATCGGTAGGTGCCGTGCGGCGCATAGCGCTGGGATTTGTTGCCCTCGGGTCCGAGCACGCGGCCGGTCGCGAAATAATCGACTAGCATCGGCGCAAGATTGTGCAGCGCCGCTTCGTACTGCGACATATCTATGTACTGCCCCTTGCCGGTGTGGCGCCGATAATCCAGCGCGGCGATCAACGCGCAAGCGGAAAAGCGCGGCGCGATAAAATCCGTGAACGCGCCGTACGGCGGGCATGGTTCGTCTTTCGAATATCCGGAAATGTGATAGAAGCCCGACAACGCCGCCATCAGATTGCCGAATCCGGGATAGTCGCGATGCGGCCCGGTCTGGCCCTGCATGCACGTCGAAAGCATGATCAGATCGGGCTTGATCGCGCGGAGCAGTTCGTAATCGAGGCCCCAGTTGCGCAGCGTCTTGGGCGTGAAGCTCTCCGTCACAAGATCGGCCCACGGCAGCATCCGCAGAAAAATCTCGCGCGCCGCGGGCTTGCTCATGTCGAGCGTGATTCCGCGTTTGGAGGTATTGAAGCTAGCGAAGAACTGGCTGCGATCGACGCCGGGCCGCGCGTCTTTCCATGGCGGCGCCAGCCTGAGGCCGTCGAGCCGGGCCGCGGATTCGATCCGGACGACGTCGGCGCCGTAATCAGCGAGGTACTTGGTCGTCACGGGACCGACCGCGTACCAGGTGAAATCCAGCACGCGAATTCCTTCAAACGGCAATTTGCCCATCGATGCGCCAACCTCCGCCGCGGCTAAATCGCGCCGACCGCGCGCAGCTCGACGATTTCACGCGCGCTCAATCCGAGCAGAGCGCCGTAGATTTCGTCGTTGTGTTCGCCCAGCCCCGGCGCCGGTCCCTGCGGCCCGACCGGCGTCTCGCTCAGCTTCGCGAAGGCGCCCGGCAACGTGAGCGTGCGATCAAGCCCGCGATGCTCGACCGTGACGAAATAGCCGCGCGCCTTTAGCTGCGGGTCTTCGGCGATATCGGCGGCGTCGGCGACCGGCGCCCCGAAGAGCCTGCGCTTGAGAATGTTCGCCCACAATTCTTTCTTGGTTTTGCCAAGGAAAAATTTCTGCACGGCTTCTTCGGTGCGCTCGAGTTCCGCCAGGTCCGCCGCCGTCGCCGCCATGAAGCTGGTGGGCGTCAGCGATTTCAATCCGCCTTCGCGGGTCAGCCAATCGGGAGCGGCGCCCTCTTCCTTCATCCATGCGATTACCGCATTCGTCGATCCGAGGTATGGACCGCCCGCGATTATGAACGAGATAAAACCGTCGGCGCATCGGTACACGGTTTTGCGCCGCCCGCCGACCGCGCCGCTGAAAACTCCGCTGCGCCGCAGATAATCGCCGTGCAACAACGGCATCGCCTGCTCGTTCATCAGCGTCCACGCAACGCAGGCCTGCATGTCCACCACGATATGCTGTCCAAGGCCGTCGGCGGCGCGCGCGTAGTATGCGATCATCGCGGCGACGGCGGCTTCGGCCGCCGCGTGCAGCCAGCCCTGCGGCACGCTCATCTGGATCGGCGGCTTGCCCTCCTCTCCCATCAGAAACATCGCGCCGCCGGAGGCCCATCCGTTGATGTCCGCGGCCTTGTAGTTTTTGCCCGGACCGCGGTCGCCGAACGCGGTGACGGTCGCATGAATCAGGCCCGGATTCAGCGCGGCGAGCGTCTCGTATCCGATTCCGAGCGATTGCAGATAATCGGGAGGAAACGAGTCAACCAGGAAATCCGCCTGTTCCGCGAGCATCCGCAGGAGCTGGCGTCCGTCTTCGCAAGCGAGATTCAAGGTTATCGATTTTTTGCCGGCGTTCCACGCCAAAAAGCCGAGTCCGCGATCGAGGCCCGGCCGGTCCTCCAGAAACGGCGGAATATTGCGGCTGGAACATCCGGAGGGCGGCTCGACCTTGATCACGTCGGCGCCCATGTCAGCGAAGATTTTCCCGCACAGCGCGCCTTTCTCGTCCGAAAGGTCGAGCATCCGCAGGCCCTTGAGCAATTCCGAGCGCATCGTTCGGCTCCCCAGGCGAATTTGAATGCGCGGCAACGCGATGAATCGGCGAACGGCCGGCAAGCGCGCACAGCGAGCGAATTGTAACCGCTTCGGCGCGCGATGCGAAATGGAATCACGCGGCGGGCGGAACTGGAATCGCGGCTATTGCATCGCCGCGCGCGCCGCGCCGATCGCGGTCGCATAGTCGGCGTGTTCGGGAATCAGGAAACCGCGGCCGAAACCGAAGTTCAACCGCTTCGCCCTCTGCATGAAACGGAAAATGCGCGTCAATTTACCGGTCAATACGATATCTTCCTGGCCGCACGCGCGCGCCGCCGCGATACTCAGCACCGAGACGACCTCGACGATCATGTTCATGATCGCCAACGCTTTGTCATCGGCGGTCGCGTCCGCGCCAACCTTGCCGAAATTCGAGGCGGTGGTGCCGGGCGGCAGGTCGCCGATCGCTCCGCCCGCGATATCGCGCACGGTCAAATCCACGCGGCTTAAATCGCCGCGCGCCGCCATCGCTTCCAGCGTTTCCAAAGTGGAAACGCCAAGCATATGTTTCGAGAGTCCGCGCAGGGTGCCGCCGCCGAGACCGGTGCCGCTGACGTGCTCGATTTTTTCGCCGGTCACCGAAACGATCGCCGTGCCGGTGCCGAGCGAAACGACCAGGGCTTTCTTGCGCGCCGCCAGCGAGGTGCCACCGATGCCGATTGCGGAAAACTCGTTCACTTTCACGACCGGCCGCCCGAGCAGGGTTTCGCCCAGCACGCGAGAACCCGCGCCGGTGGCCGCGATCCGCTCGACGCGATCGAGGTGAAGGCCGCACGATTCGACCAGTTTTCCAAGCGCGCCCGCGGCCGCGGCGATAGGGTCGTTGGCTTCGATGGTGACGACGTGAACCCCGCCATTGTCGAGGATCACGGCGTCCGTGGTGGATCCGCCGATATCGATTCCGACGAGCATAGTCTGGTGCCGACTCCTGTTCAGCCCGCTCCCAAGCTAGAACATCAAGGAACCGCGGCGCAATCCGGCAATTTTTGACGGGCGTCCGCGCAGGCGGTTTCACGTTCCCGCGGTTATGCTAAGTTCGCCGCGATGGCGCGACGAAAAAGCGACGAAAGCCGCGGTCTTTTCGCAACGCCGCGCGCCCCGGCGCAGCCGCTCGCGGATCGGATGCGGCCGCAGGCGCTCGCCGAAGTCGTCGGACAGGAACATCTGCTCGGACCGGGCAAGCTGCTGGCGCAGATGGCGGCGACCGGCGCGATCCATTCGATCATCCTGTGGGGTCCGCCGGGAACCGGCAAAACGACCATCGCGCTTTTGGTCGCGCGCCAGTCCGGGGCGGTTTTCAAAACCCTCGCCGCGGTCTCGGCCGGAGTCGCCGACCTGCGCGAGGCGGTCGAGGAAGCGCGGCGCGCGCTGGAGCTCGAAGGCCGCCGCACGATCATTTTCATCGACGAAATCCATCGCTGGAACCGCGCCCAACAGGACGCCATTCTGCCGCACGTCGAAAGCGGCCTGGTCACGCTGATCGGCGCGACCACCGAGAATCCGTCATTTGAAGTAATTTCACCGCTGCTTTCGCGGGCGCGCGTGCTGGTGCTCAAGCCGCTCGGCGATGACGCGATTGCGGCGCTGGTCCGGCGCGCGCTCGCGGATCGCGAGCGCGGTCTCGGCGCGATGGACCTCACGCTCGCCGGCGACGCGATCGACGAGATAGTTCGAATCTCCGGCGGCGATGCGCGGCGCGCGCTTGGCACGCTGGAAGTCGCGGCGGACCTGGCGCAAAGCGCCGGACGGCGCGCGATCGCGATCGGCGACGTCACCGAGGCCGCGCAGCACAAGGCGCTGCAATACGATCGCGCCGGCGAAGAGCACTACAACGTAATCTCGGCGTTCATCAAAAGCATGCGCGCGAGCGATCCCGACGCGGCGCTCTACTGGATGACGCGGATGATCGAAGCGGGCGAAGATCCGTTGTTCATCGTGCGCCGGATGGCGATTTTCGCCTCGGAAGATATCGGCAACGCGGATCCGCGCGCGCTGCAGATCGCGATCGCGGTCAAGGACGCGGTGGATTTCGTCGGACTGCCGGAAGGAATCATTCCGCTCGCGCAGGGCGTGACCTATCTTGCGAGCGCGCCGAAATCCAACGCCTCATATCTGGCGATGAACGCCGCGCGCGACGCTGCCCGCCAGCACGGCGCGCTGCCGGTTCCGATGCATCTGCGGAACGCGCCGACCAGGCTGATGCGGGAGCTCGGATACGGTTCAGGCTACAAATATCCGCACGAATATGAAGGCGCGCTGGCCGATCAGGATTGCCTGCCCGGCAAACTAATCGGCACGATTTACTATTCGCCGTCCGACCGCGGCTACGAAGCGCGCATCCGCGATTATCTGGAACGTGTGCGCAAGGCGCGCGCCGCGGCGCGCCGCAAGGATTAGGACCACGGAGCGGATGACGCCGCCTCGCCGCAACCTCGCCGGTGCTCAAGGTTCCGCGCCCGGAAAAACAAAATCCAGGAAGAATCAGCGCAAAGAATAACCTGCGCGAAAGCGCGATCGGCATTGGCAATCCAATATGCGATTTGGCTTTGCCCTGAAACGCGCGCCGCGGGATCGGGCGTCACATCCCAACCCCGCGGCGTCGCTTGATCACATGAGTAGTCGAATCAGCGGGCGCCGAGCACGGAATCCTTCAACGATTTCGCCGGCGTGAAGCGCAGGCGCGTGCGCGCGGGAATTTTGATTTGCGCGCCGGTCATGGGATTGCGCCCCATCCGCGCCTTGGTCTTGCGCTTGCGGAAAATTCCAAGGCCCGCCAGACGCAGCGAACCTTCCTTCTTGAGTTCGCGAACGACGAGGCCCGTGAGTTCCTCAAGCGCTGACTTCGCCTGCTTCTTCGTGATGCCGAGTTTGTCGGCAAGATGGGCTGCGACCTGCGACTGCGTCATCATCCTCCTCCTTGCGGCCCGATTTTGGCCTGTTTTCAAGCGTGAACCAGAGAACGCCGTAATTCAAGCGTTCATCGCGCGTTTTCCCCTACAACCATGCGGAATTTTGCACAAGCGATCGCCGGAACGCGCGCGGGGCGTTGAAAACGCGCCACCGGCGGCAGGAAATTAGCGCCTGACGGCGGTTTTGCGACTTCGTGGCATGTGAAATCAATAATTCACGGCGATCAGAAAAAGTCCCGCGGCCGGCGCGGCGGCCGGCGCACGCGCGCGATCGCGCGAGGCGAGAATTCCGGCGGCGTCTTCCGGCGACAACCGGCCGCGGCCGGCTTCGACCATCGCCGCGACCATCGTTCTGACCATCCGGCGCAGGAACGCCGTCGCCTCGACGCGATAGATCAAGAACTCGCCCTCGCGCCGCCATTGACTCGCAATGACCCGCCGCATCGTCGTACGTTCATCGGAGCCGAGCGAACGGAACGCCGCGAAATCATGCTCGCCGATGAAGACTTCGGCGGTTTGCGCCATCCCATCGAGGTCGAGCGCGCCCGGCAGCAGCCATGCGTGGCGAAATTCAAATGCCGAGCGCCGTTCGCGATTCAGCACGCGATATTCGTAAATTCGCGAACGGGCCGAGCGCCGCGGATCGAAATCGTCCGCCGCCGCCGCGGCTTCCAGAATCGCGATATCCGGCGGCAGCAACGCGTTCAGCGCGCGATGCAGATCTTCCGGATCGAACGCGCGCGGCGGATCGAACGCCGCGACCTGTCCGCGCGCGTGCACGCCCGCGTCGGTGCGCCCGGCGCCATGCACCCGGACGGCGGCGCCGAAGATGCGGGCCAGCGCCTCCTCGAGCCGCGCCTGAATCGAATCCGCGCCCGGTTGAATCTGCCAGCCCGCGTAATTCGCGCCGTCGTATTCGAGAGTGATGCGGATTTTCATTGATGTGCGGCGCCGCGCCGCAGTGCGCTGGAACGCCGGACCGAATCAGGAAAAGGTGAACCAGGCGCTTTCGGCGATCCAAAGGGCCGTCATCGCGGCGACTCGCGCGGCGTCGAAAACGCACCAGAAGATCGCGCCTTCCGCGTTGCGCGCCATCCGCACAATCACCGCTTCCTGGCCGATCGCATCGACGAAGCCGGCCGGATCCTCGCCCTCGATAAAGAGAATTCCCGGCGCGGAGCGCATCTTTTTTACCCAATCCACCGAATCGCGTCCGTTCGCCGGCACGGAAAGCGCGACGCCGCCGCCATGAAAAACGGGGGCCTGCACAATCTGCACGGCCGGCGATACGGCGTCTCCGGCCAGCGCTGAAATCTGCGCGCCGAGCGCTTGCGCGTTCTCAGCGGCGCCGGGGGGCATAAACAGGTTGAATGCGAGCTGCTGCCCGTCTTCGCCGAGATCGAGCCGCGCGTTCAGCAGGTCGGCGGTTTGATTGAACAGCTCGGAGACTTTTTCGCGGCCCGCGCCGCTCGCTCCCGTGATCACGCTTGCGCCGACAAATCCCGAATCGATTTCCAGCGCGCGCAAAATCGTCGCGATCACCTGCGCCGCCGGATGCGGCGGCGCGACCCTCCCGCCTTTGACGAGCGTTTTGATCCGCTCGCGCGGCGTGAGTCCCGGCGCCGCCAATCGGGCGTCGTCCGGCGCCCGAAGCGCCGCGCTCAGGTCAATAACTATTTGCACATCGAGCCGCTCGCCCAGAGCACGCGCGGCCGCGTCAGGCACGGCGAGGAAAACAATGTCGAAATTCGCGAGCTCCGAGGGCTCATCGAGACGCGCCACCGGATGGCTTTCACCGGCCGCCTCGACCGAATCAAACGCGCCGCTTTCTGTGGCGAACAGCTTCAGTTCCGCATGCGGGAATTCGCGTTCGCCGATCAGATCCGCGATCTGGCCGCCGACGATTCCCGTCGCTCCGACGATCGCGACGCGCGGTTTGCGCCCGTTGCTCAAAATCGCGCCTCTTTTCGGCCTGCCGAATTCATCGGCGCGCCGCTCCCGACCGCTTGCGCTCAGGCTTCCGGCTCAAGGTTCTCGATACGCTCGCGCACGAGCCGGCCCATCGCCTTGCATCCGACGACCTTGACGCCCGCGCCGCCGCCGAGATCGCGCGTGCGGTAGCCGTCGCGCACGACGCCCTCGACCGCCTGCGTAATCAATTCCGCCTCCGCGCGCATCCCCAGCGAATGCTCCAGCAGCATCGCCGCCGACAGAATCGCCGCCAGCGGATTCGCTTCGTCCCGCCCGGCGATATCGGGCGCGCTGCCGTGGATCGGCTCATACAATCCAATCCGATAGCCCGCGCCGTTAAGCTCCTCGCCGAGCGACGCCGACGGCAACAGCCCCATCGAACCGGCCAGAACCGACGCTTCGTCGGTCAGAATGTCGCCGAACATGTTTTCGGTGACGATCACGTCGAAATCGCGAGGCCGGCGAATCAGATGCATCGCCATCGAATCGACCAGCTGATGGTCGCATTTGACGTCCGGATAACGCGCGGCGACCTCTGTTGCGACCTCGCGCCACAGGCGCGAAGTCGAAAGCACGTTGGCCTTGTCGACCGAGGTGAGATGCTTGCGCCGTTCGCGCGCCAGCTCGAAGCCGTAGCGCAACACCCGTTCGATTTCGCCTTCCGAGTAATAGCAGGTATCAACCGCCTCGCGTCCGTCCGCGCCGACGCGCCGCTCGCTGGGTTTGCCGTAATAGATGCCGCCGGTGAGTTCGCGAATCACCACCAAATCGACGCCGTTGACAATATCCGCGCGCAACGGCGAGGCCGGCAGGAATTCCTTCACGCTCTTGACCGGCCGCACGTTCGCGAACAGCCCAAGCTCCTTGCGCAGTCCAAGCAGCGCCTGCTCAGGCCGCATCTCGGCCTTCGGATTGTCCCATTTCGGCCCGCCGACCGCGCCGAGCAATATCGCGTCGCAGTCGCGCGCGGCCGCCAAGGTCGCATCGGGCAGCGGTTTGCCGTGCGCGTCGATCGCGTGGCCGCCGATCGGCGCTTCCTTGAATTCGATATCCACGGCGTCGCGCCGTGCGACTACCTTGAGCGCCTGCAAGGCCTCGCCGACGACCTCGGGACCGATACCGTCACCCTTGAGCACAAGAATTTTGTAGGCCATTACCAGCCGCTGACGCCTGACCGCGACGCGCGCGGACGAAACGCTCTTCTCCCTCGCCGGTGTTTTCGGGATTTCGGATTGCGGGCGCTCCGCTTGCGCGAAACCGGCTTACCGCGCGCCCATTGCCGATGCGCCCGGGGCGCGCCGCCAGACGCCGCCGTTTCGCAAACGATTGAATATCCAACGTCCCGAATCAACGCGCAAAAATTACAACGTATCAGCACTTAGCCCAAGCGCCGCGCCGCGGCAAGTCCCGCGCGCTTTACGGTCCTTCGACCGGACGCGCCGCGCTCGCCTCCCGCGCCTTGAGCCGGTTGAGCGCGTTCACCAGCGCCAGCGCGCTCGCCATCACGATATCGCTATGCGCCCCCTGCCCGGCGACGGTCATTCCGTCCTCGCGCACCAGGCACGACACTTCGCCCAGCGCGTCCGTGCCGCCGGTAATCGCCTTGACCGAGTAGCGCTCCAGCGCCGGCGTGATTCCCGCGATCTTGTAAATCGCCTTGTAGCAGGCGTCCACCATCCCGTCGCCGGTCGCCGCGGCGTTGCGCTCCTCGCCCGCCACGCGCATCGTGACCTCGGCCCGCGGCTCCGTGCGGCTCGACGAGGTGACGGCCACGTCCACCAGTTCGAACCGTTCCGCCGTGCGCCGCGTCTCTTCGTTCGCCAGCGCCAGAATGTCGTCGTCGTACACGACCTTTTTCTTGTCGCACAGCGCCTTGAACGCCGCGAACGCCTTCTCCACGTCGATCGCCGCCGGCTCGACTCCAAGCTCCTTCAGCCGGTTGACGAAGGCGTGGCGTCCCGAATGCTTGCCCAGCACCAGCTTGTTGGACGGAATCCCGATATCCTCGGGCTTCATGATTTCGTAGGTCAGCTTGTTCTTGAGCACGCCGTCCTGATGGATTCCGGCTTCGTGCGCGAACGCGTTGTCGCCGACGATCGGCTTGTTCGGCGGCACCGGCTGGCCGATTATCTGCGACAGCAGCCGCGACGCCGGATAAATCTGGCGCGTGTCGATTCCGGTCCGCACCTCCATCAGGTCTTTGCGGGTCCGGACCGCCATCACCACCTCTTCCATCGAGGTGTTGCCGGCGCGTTCGCCGATTCCGTTGATCGTGCATTCGACCTGGCGGGCGCCGTTGCGCACCGCCGCCAGCGAGTTCGCGACCGCAAGCCCCAGATCGTTATGGCAATGCGCGCTCCAGATCACCTGGTCCGCGCCGGCCACATGCTCACGCATGTAGGCGAACATCCGCCCGAATTCCTCCGGAATCGCGTGGCCGGTGGTGTCGGGCAGGTTGATAATCCGCGCGCCCGCGCGAATCACCTCTTCGCAGATCTTCGTCATGTAGTCCCAGTCGCTGCGCGAGGCGTCTTCGCACGAAAATTCGATATGGTCCAGATGCCGTTTGGCGCGCGTCACCGCCCAGGTCGCGGCGTTGAGCACGTCCTCGCGCGTCATGTTCAGCTTGTACTTGAGATGGATATCCGAGGTCGCGATGAAAATATGGACGCCCGGCCGCTTCGCTCCCTCGACCGCCTTCAGCGCCGCGTCCACGTCTTCGTCGCGCGTGCGCGAGAGGCTCAACACGGTCGGCCGCTCGAGCGCCTCGGCGATCCGGCGCACCGACTCGAAATCCCCCGGCGACGACGCGGCGAACCCCGCCTCGATAATATCGACGTTCAGGCGCTCGAGCTGGCGCGCGATCGCGACCTTCTCTTCGACGTTCATCGTGCAGCCCGGCGATTGTTCGCCGTCGCGCAGCGTGGTGTCGAAAATCCTTACGTAATCGGCGCCAGCGTGATCGGAACTGGTCGTGGACATTGCGCATCTCCCTCGTCTTCAGCCCATCTCGTGAACCGTAACGGCGACCGCGCCGGGCCAAAAAAAGAAAACGCCCCGGGTCGCCTGTTCGGCCCACCCGGGGCGTTGGTCTCAGCTTTTCAAGCCTTGGTCAGGCCTGCACCTCGACGCCCGCGGCGTGGGCCCCGCTAAGGGCCAGAATAAGCAGCAGTCCGAGATGCAGGTTCAACGTCATTACGCTTGGCATCCTAGCCAGCGGAACATTCCCGCGTCAAGGCTCGGTCGCGGCGGTTTCGCCCGGTCGCGGCGCGGCTGGGTCTGCGGCTTGCGGCGCCGTGCCCGCCGCCGGCAGCGGCGGCGCGGCCGGCAATTTCGCGATTCGCTCGCCCCGCGCCAGCAGGAACAGCCCGGACGAAACGTATGCGAGCGCAAGCGCGAAAAACGTGAATTGCGGCATCGCGAACAGCATCGCCGCTATCACCAGCACCACCGCCATCAGCTCGACCTGGGCGCGGCGATGCGGGGTAAAGGTTTTGAAACTCGGATACGGCACGCGCGAGATCATCAGCGCCGCCAGCCCCAGCGTGACCGGCGTCATCACGACGCACAGCGTGCGCGGCGAATCGATTTCGAAATAGCTGTAGGCAAGCACCGCGCCCGCGATCAGCGCCGCGGCGCCGGGCACCGGCAATCCGGTGAAGCGGCGCTTGTCCGTCACCGCCGTCTGCACGTTGAACCGGGCGAGGCGCAGCGCCGCGCATACCACGAACAGCCCGCTTATCACGATTCCGAGCGAACCCAGCGAACGAATCGCCCAGCTATAGACTAGTCCCGCCGGCGCGACGCCGAAGGCGACGACGTCGGACAGGCTGTCGTACTCGACTCCGAACTGGCTCGAACTGCGCGACAGGCGGGCGATTCGCCCGTCGAGACCGTCGCACACGAAGGCCGCGACGATCATGGTCGCGGCCAGCTCGAAGTGCGCGCTCATCGACGAAATCAGCGAGTAGAATCCGGCGAGCAGGCCCAGCGACGTAATCGTCGCCGGCACCACGAAAACCCCCCGCCTGAGTGGTTCGGCCATCTTTTCCCGACGCGCTTTGAGCGCGGCCGGCGCAAGCCGCATCCGCTCACGCCCGCCGGAATCGCTCCGCGCCTCGCCGCCTTTCATCGATCCGGTTCTCCAATCGCGCTTTCGCCCGCACGCACGCGCTCGCCGACAGCGACCGTCGCCCGGTAACCCGCCGGCAGATAATGATCGACGCGGCTGCCGAACATGATTATGCCGACGCGCTCGCCGCGCGCGACCTTCGCGCCTGGCCGCACCCGGCATACGATTCGCCGCGCCAGATAACCCGCCATCTGCACTATCGCATGCCGCCGTCCGGCGGCGTCGGCGATTACGATCAGATTGCGCTCGTTATGCTCGCTGGCCGCGTCGCTGTAAGCGGCGCGAAATTCGCCGGGCGTATGCCTGACGGCCGAAATTTCGCCCGCGACCGGCGCGCGATTCACGTGCACGTCCAGCGGCGACATGAAAACCGAGATCCGCAGGCTCCCATCTTCGAGCTTGAGCTCGGCCGGCGCGCCCGCGCCGATATCCGTGACCTTGCCGTCGGCCGCCGACAGAATCGCGCCGGCGGGCGCGGCCGTGGTGCGTTCCGGATCGCGGAAAAACATCCCGATCGCGAACGCGGCGATCAGGATCAGAACTCCCAGCGACTCCGCTCCCGAAGCGGCGAAGATCACGCCGGCCGCAGCCGCGCCGGCGGCATAGTAGGCCCCTTCCGGCGCGATGCCCATCCGCCGCGCGATCCACGCGCGCATCCCCTCCGGCGCCGCGGCGCCGCCTGCTTCGGATTCGTTCAAGGTGCGGGCCTAGTTCTTCGCTTTATCGACCAGCCGATCGCTGCCCAGCCACGGCATGAACGAACGCAGTTGCCGTCCGACCTGTTCGGTCTGATGCTGTTCCGCCTCGCCGCGTAAACGCTTGAAGTTCGGCAGGCCCGCGCGATACTCGGCGATCCATTCGTTGGCGAACTTGCCCGACTGGATATCGGCGAGAATTTTCTTCATCGCTTCGCGCGTCGCCGGTCCGACCACGCGATTGCCGCGGGTCATGTCGCCGTACTCCGCGGTGTTGCTGATCGAGTAGCGCATGTTCGCGATGCCGCCCTCGTAAATCAGATCGACAATCAGCTTGACCTCGTGCAGGCACTCGAAATAAGCCATCTCCGGCGCGTAACCCGCTTCGACCAGCGTCTCGAAACCGGCGCGGATAAGTTCGGTCAGCCCGCCGCAGAGCACCGACTGTTCGCCGAACAGATCGGTCTCGGTCTCTTCGCGGAACGAGGTTTCGATAACCGCCGCGCGTCCGCCGCCGATCGCGCATCCGTAGGCAAGGCCGATTTTCTCCGTGTCGCCGGAAGGATCCTGCTGAATCGCGAGCAGGCACGGCACTCCCCGCCCCTTGACGAATTCGGAACGCACCAGATGGCCGGGCCCCTTCGGCGCGATCATGAAAACGTTCACGTCGGCGGGCGGCTCGATGAATTTGAAATGGATATTGAAGCCGTGGCCGAAGGCCAGGTATTTGCCCTTGCCCAGATGCGGCGCGATTTCCGCCTTGTAGATGTCGCTCGCCATCTCATCCGGCGTCAGCATCATGATGATGTCGGCTTCGGCGGCGGCCGCCGCCGTGTCGAGCACGCGCAGGCCCTGCTTGGCCGCCTTTTCCCAGGTCGGGCTGCCCTTGCGCAATCCCACCCGCACGTCCATCCCGCTGTCGCGCAGATTAAGCGCGTGCGCGTGGCCCTGGCTGCCGAATCCGATGATCGCGATCTTCTTCGGCCGGAGCGCGCTGAGGTCGGCGTCGCGGTCGTAAAATACTTTCATCCCGATTTTCTCCCGGAATTTTTATTCCCTGACGTGACGATGGTTGTGATTTGATTCGAGTTGGACCGATCGCGCCATCGCGATCTTTCCCGTGCGCACCATCTCTTTGATCCCCAACGGCCGGACCAGCGCGATGAACGCCTTGATCTTGCCGGTGTCGCCGGTCACTTCCACCGTCACCGAGCGCGGGCCGATGTCCACGACATGGGCGCGGAACGCGTGCACGATCGAATCCAGCTCGGTGCGGGTGCGCTCGTCGACCGCGATCTTCACCATCACCAGTTCGCGATCGACGGTATCGACTTCCTTGAAATCGGTGACCTTGATCACCGAGACCAGCTTGTTGAGCTGCTTGTTGATCTGCTCGAGTATCTGATCGTCGCCGGACGTGACCAGCACAATCCGCGAGACCGTCGGATCCTGCGGATCCTCGTTGACCGTGAGCGACTCGATGTTGAAGCCGCGGCTCGAAAAAAGCCCGGCTACGCGGGACAGTACGCCGAATTCGTTCTCAACCAGAACCGATATCGTATGACTAGGCATCGCGGATGGATCATCACAATCGGCCCCGCCCCGGTATGCGCTTAATGCGCTTCATCGTGCTGATGGCGATTGAGGAGGTCCATCATACGATCCTTCGAGGCCAATTTCAGCTTCTGAATGCGTTTCTTTTCCAGTTCCTCGGCGGGAGTCAGATAAATCTTGTGGCGGAAGGCTTCGAGCT
>JAJZAI010000049.1 GCA_021799495.1 Deltaproteobacteria bacterium | reverse complement strand
TCGTGCTGATGGCGATTGAGGAGGTCCATCATACGATCCTTCGAGGCCAATTTCAGCTTCTGAATGCGTTTCTTTTCCAGTTCCTCGGCGGGAGTCAGATAAATCTTGTGGCGGAAGGCTTCGAGCTGCTGCTTGAGTTGGAGATGCTCCTGATACAGTTCCCTCAGGCGCTCGTCATGAACGGCATGCCGCTGGATTAGCTCTTCCTCTCGATGTTCCATTTTCGACGCCTTCTTTCCGATTTACGGTGGTGGAATTGATCGCCGCGCCGGACGGCCGCACATAACGCGGTTCGAGGCTTTCAGGCCGATCGCTCTCGCCCCGCGCAATCCGCACCGCGCCCAGCGCCGCGATATACGCTCCCGCAAGCTTGAGTTCGGCGTTCCCGGCATGCGCGACGGCCCGCCCGCCGCGTCCTTGCACGAACGCGCAGGCTTCATGAGCCATTTTCTCTCCGACGAAAACAACCTCGCCGGTCGTCTGCTTGGCGAAGTCTTCAAGGGGAACGACCAAATCACCTGAAAGTCTTTCTAGCGCATCGGCGCCGACGCGGTAAAGGGAAGCGTAAACCTCGCCGCGCCGCGCGTCGATCAGGGGGCAGATGGCGGTTCCCGGACCGGCTTCAGAGAGCGTCGCTCCGCACAGCGCCATTGCGTCCAGCGATGGTATTCCAACCAATTTCAAGCTTGAAGCAATTACGAGGCCTTTGACGTAGCTTAAACCAACCCTGAGACCCGTGAACGATCCCGGACCGATCCCGACCGCGATCGCGGCAAGGTCGGCCATCCTGAGACCCGCTTCGGCCATCGCGGCGTCCACCAAATCCGGCAGATCGGCGCCGTGGGACCGCGCGGGACGGTTCAGCGACGCCATCACGCGGCCGTCGCCGACGACCCCTATTCGCGCAACCGGCGTTCCCGTCTCGATGCCGAGGACCGGCCCGGCGGCGGCGCCGGACGCAAGCAGTTGGTCAGCCAATAATACGCGATATGTCATTGATGATTACGAACGCCATCAAAATGAAGAGCAGAAACAGCCCAACCTCCATCGCGATTTCGCGATGCCGTACCTTGAGCGGTTTTCCGCGCAGCCCTTCGATCGCGAAAAACAGCAGATGTCCGCCGTCGAGCAGCGGCACCGGCAATAGATTGATGATGCCCAGTTCGATGCTGAGCATCACCGCGAACATCGCCAGATCCGCAAGTCCTTGTTGCGCTTCCCGCCCCGCTACCTGAGCAATCATGATCGGTCCGCCCAGGGCCTGGCGCACCGGCGTCGCGCCCGAAACAATTTGGTAAATTCCCCAAACCAGCGCGGCGATCATGTCGCCGGTCTGGACGACGGCGCGCTTGCAGGCGTCGATCGGTCCGTCGCGCCTTATCCGCTCGTCGCCGCGCGGCAACACGCCGATGATCCACATCGGTTTCTTCGATCCGTAAATCGTCGTCTCGGGCACCAGCTTCGGCCGGATCGTGAAATCGAGAGTCGCTTTCCCGCCGGCTTCGGGACGCTGGATCACGAAATGAATGGGAGAACCGCCGCTCGATTTGACCAGCGCCGACAATTCATCCCATGAATCGACTTTTGTCCCGTTGACCGACAGTACGCGATCGCCGCCGCGCAGTCCGGCAGCGTAAGCGGGCAGGTCTTTCTGCATATCGCCGATTACCGGCAGCGCGATCGGCGCGCCCAGCATGAAGATCAGCGCTATCGTTATGGGCGCGAACAGGATATTCGCCGCCGGACCCGCCAGCACGATCGCGAACCGCCGCCTGAGCGGCTGCGTCGGAAAAGCGCGGGCGTTGAATTGCTCGATCAACGCCGACGGCTTGTTTTCTCCCAACCGTTCGCGCGCCAGCTTGGGCGCGCCGCAGGCGGCGATCTCCCGAATTACGATCGACTCCTCGACCTTCGGCTCGCGGCCGAGAATCAGGCGCGCCCGATCCGGCGAGATTGCGCCATCGGGAGCGATTTCGGCGACAATCGCTTTAATCGCATCGTCCTGATCGTGATTATCCCGCGAGAGCAAGCGATTGGTCTTCGCCGCGCCAATCAGGTCCTGCTCAAGCTCGCGAACGTAATTCTCGACCGTCGCCGCACTCGGCTGGTCGGAAATTTCGTCGCCGAGCATCCGCACGTAGCCGCCCAACGGCGTCGCGCCGATCGCGTAGTCCGTCTCGCCGCGCCTGATTCCCCAAATCCGCGGCGGATAGCCGATCGAAAAGCGCAACACCCGCACGCCCATCCGCTTCGCGACAAAAAAATGGCCGGCTTCGTGAACCACGATCAGGATCCCGAATACAACAACGGCTGCAACAATCGATGTAATCATATGAGCTGCTTATATGCGCCTAATTGCCAGCGGAGAACGATCGTCTCAAGAAGTACAATAGTAGGCAAAAGCCACGGCAAATAACAGGCCGCATACGCGATCGAGCAGGCCGCCATGGCCGGGGAAAATCCATCCCGAATCTTTCACTCCAGCCACTCTTTTGTATGCTGAATTGACCAGATCGCCCGCCTGCGCAAGCACGCTGACGCCAGCGGCAATCAACGCCGCCGCCAGCCAGCTCCATCCCGCCTCCAGCCACGGACGCAGGATCAGCGCGGCGACAACGCAGGCGACAAGTCCGCCGATCGCGCCTTCGATCGTTTTGTTCGGACTGACCCGCGGCGCCAATTTGCGCCGTCCGAGCATCCGGCCGGCGAAATAGGCGCCGCTGTCGCTCGCCACAACCATCAAGAATATCATGATAATCTCCGCGATACCGCCGGGCCGATTCCGCGTCATCGCGAGGTACGGAAAGAACCCTCCAACCCATAGCGCGCCGGCAAACAGGAACCAGCCGTCACGCGGCACGCTTTCGGCGCCCCGGCGCGCCACTTGCGCCATCACCGCGAGCATAATCACGCCCGAGACGAACACGATCGCGGTCGGGACTTTGCCCACGTCCATATATGCGAATGTAAGCAGCGCGGCGGTCCAGAACACCGCAATCGCTACGATAAGCGCCGCCTCGACGCCGCTCGCCCGCGTCATCGAGATTAGTTCGTAGAGCGCCAACGCGGTCAGAATCGCGATAAACGCGGTAAAGACATGGGGCGGCGCCCACAGCACGATCGCCAGCACGATCGGCAGCCCGATCGCCGCCGTCAAAAGCCTAGTTCGCAACACTGAACGGCGCGGACGCGGCGTTCTCGGCCACCGCACCGAATCGCCGCTGCCGCGCCTGGTAGGCTTCGAGCGCCGCCAGCAAGTCGCGTTCGCGGAAATCCGGCCACAGCGTCTCGGTGAAATAAAGCTCTGTATAGGCGAGTTGAAACAGGAAAAAATTGGAAATGCGTATCTCGCCCGATGTTCTGATCAGCAGGTCGGGATCGGGAATGCCGCCGTTGCCGAGAGCGCCGGCGAAAGCCGGCTCGTCGATTTGGTCGGGACGGATTTGACCGGCCGCCGCCGCTTCGGCCAGCCGCCGCGCCGCTTTCACGATTTCCTGCCGGCCGCCGTACGACAGCGCCAGCGCCACCGTCATCCCGCGATTCTCCGCAGTCGCCTCGATCGTGCGCTCCAGCGCGCTCCGCACCGGCGCCGGAAGCCGCTCCAGTTCGCCCAGGGCGATCACCCGGATTCCGCGTTTCATCATGCGCTTGAGTTCGGTGGTCAGATAGCGATGCAGCAACTGCATCAGAAAGCGCACTTCGCCGCCCGGCCGCCGCCAATTTTCATGCGAGAAGGCGAACAGCGTCAGATACGGGATGCCCAGCTCCCGCGCCGCCTCGACCACCGCGCGAACCGAGTCTTTGCCGCGGCGATGGCCTTCGCAGCGGGCGAGGCCGCGCTGATTCGCCCAGCGGCCGTTGCCGTCCATCACGATCGCAATATGGCGCGGCATCCGCGCCGCCGCGAGCGACAGATTGGGAAAGTCCGCTAACGGAAGGGTCGAGGCCACCGGCTGAAACGATTCGGCGCCGCTGCGACGGGCCAATCAGACCTCCATTATTTCCGCTTCTTTGGCGGCTAGAACACGATCGACCTTTTCGATGTGCTCGGTGGTAAGGGCCTGAACTTTGGCTTCGGCCGCGCGCAGCTCGTCATCGGTAATCTTTTTGTCCTTGTGCCGGGCTTTAAGATGATCATTGGCGTCGCGCCGATGGTTCCGGATCGAAACGCGGAATTCCTCGGCGATCTTGCGAATATGGCGCACCAATTCCTTGCGCCGCTCCTCATTCAGTTCCGGAATCGGAATCCGAATCACCTTGCCGTCGTTCATCGGATTAAGCCCGAGGTCGGAGGTCTGGATCGCTTTTTCGATCTCGCCCATCGCCCCCTTGTCGTAGGGCGTGACGACCAGCAGGCGCGGCTCGGGCGCGGCAAGGCCGGCAAGCTGGCGCAGGGGCGTGCGCGCGCCGTAATAATTGACGTGAAGATTTTCCAGCAAAGCGGTGGAGGCGCGGCCAGTGCGCACGCGGGCGAGTTCGCCGCGAAAAGCGCTCAGCGCTTCGTCCATCTCCATCTGCGCAAGCTCGATTTCCTCGTTCATCTGGTCGGCGCCTCCGCGGTCAGGCATCGCTTCCGACGCTGGTTCCGATCGCCTCGCCCATCACCGCTCTTTTTATATTCCCCGGTTTGCGCAAATTAAAGACGATAATCGGCAGTCCATTGTCCATGCACATCGAAATCGCCGTCGAATCCATCACCTTCAGGTTTTTTTGCAGGACTTCGATATAGGTGAGCCGATCGAACCGGCGCGCGTCCGGATCGCGCACCGGATCGCGATCGTAAACGCCGTCCACCGTATGGCTCGCCTTGAGGATCACGTCGGCGCCGATTTCGAGCGCGCGCAGGCTGGCGGCGGTATCGGTCGTGAAATAGGGATTGCCGGTGCCGGCGGCGAAAATCACCACGCGGCCTTTTTCGAGATGGCGCGTGGCGCGGCGCAGGATATACGGCTCGCACACCGAATGCATCGCGATCGCCGAGAGCACGCGCGTCGGCACGCCCAGTTGCTCGAGCGCGTTCTGCAGCGCGAGCGCGTTGATCACCGTCGCCAGCATCCCCATCTGGTCGGCGGTCGAACGATCCATCCCGCGCGCTTCGTATTCGCTGCCGCGCAGGATATTGCCCGCGCCAATCACCAGCGCGAGCTGGATTTCGAGCGCGGCGACGTCGCGCACTTCACGCGCGATTTCGACGAGCGCTTCGGGATCGATGCCGCTGCCCTGGCGCGGCGCCAGCGCCTCGCCCGACAGCTTCAGCAACACGCGCCGGAAGCGGGGTTTGTGATTTGCTTCGCTGTCCGCTTCGGCCATCGCGAAATTCCCCCTTTCGGCGGCGGCGGTGACGAACGATCGTCCGGCGGCTTCGGTTCAGGCCGCGCGCGCTTCGAGGTTTTCGCCAAGCTGGAAGCGGACGAAGCGCCGAACCTCGATTTTCTCGCCCAGCTTGCCCACATATTCGCCGACCAAATCCTTGATCGTGCGATTGGGATCGCGCACCCACGCCTGCTCGTAGAGGCAGGACTCGGCGTAGAACTTTTCGAGCTTGCCGTCGACGATCTTGTTGATCACGGCTTCGGGCTTGCCGGCGCCGGCGGCCTGCGAGGCGTAGATCTGCCGCTCCTGCTCGATCACTTCGGCGGACAGTTCCTCGCGCCGCACGCTGCGCGGGTTGGAGGCCGCGATCTGCATCGCGAGTTCCTTCACCAGCGTCTGAAATTCCGGCGTCTTGGCCACGAAATCGCTCTCGCAGTTGACTTCGAGCAGCACGCCGAGCTTGCCGCCCGCGTGAATATAGGAACCCACGGCGCCTTCCGACGCCACCCGTCCGGCGCGCTTCGCGGCGGCGGCGATGCCCTTTTCGCGCAGCCAGACGGCGGCGGCTTCGAGATCGCCCTTGGCTTCGGCCAGCGCCTTCTTGCAATCCATCACGCCGGCGCCGGTCTTGTCGCGCAGTTCTCTGACCAGATTAGCGTTTACGTCCATCATCAATTCCGGGGAAACTTTCCGTTCAGGTCTTTATTCGACAAAGGCGCGCCGACCGCGTCCGCCGCGGCCGGATTCGGCGACCAACCATCGTATGCGCGTCAAACCTGCGGCGATGGCGGTTCTGGCGCCGGCCTCTCCTCGACCGCCTCGTCCTCAAGGCCCTTCGCGCGTTCTTCGGCCAGGCGTTTGCCTTCCAGCACGGCGTCGGCGATCGCGGCGGTGAACAGCTTGATCGCGCGAATCGCATCGTCGTTGCCGGGCACCCGATACGCGATCAAATCGGGATCGCAGTTGGTGTCGACCACCGCGATTACCGGAATGCCGAGCCGGTTCGCTTCGGCGACGGCGATTTCCTCTTTCTTGGTGTCGATCACCCAGAGCGCGTCGGGGAGCTTGCGCATATTCTTGATGCCCGCGAGGTTGGCCATCAGCTTGGCGTGCTGCTGCGCGTTCTCGCTCATCTCTTTCTTGGTGAGCGCCTGGATCATCTCCGGATCCGCCATCATCTCCTCGAGCTTCTTGAGCCGATCGATCGAGGCGCGGATGGTCTGGAAATTGGTCAGCATCCCGCCCAGCCAGCGGTTGTTGACGTAGAACATTCCGCAGCGTTCGGCCTCTTCGCGCACGATATCCTGGGCCTGCTTCTTGGTGCCGACGAACAGGATTGTGCCGCCCTGGGCGGCGAGGTCGCGGGCGAAATCGTAGGTCGAGCGGAACATCTTGACCGTCTGCTGCAGGTCGATGATGTAGATGCCGTTGCGGGCGCCGAAGATGTAAGGCTTCATCTTCGGATTCCAGCGGCTGGTCTGATGGCCGAAATGGACGCCGGCCTCAAGCAGCTGCTTCATGCTGATTTCGGTCATTTAGAGTCTCTCTTTGTTCTCGCTTTGCCGTCTCGCGGCGCTAACCGGCCATCATAACCGTCCCGGCGAAGGTTGCATAGGGCGACAACCCGGACGCTCCGGCGGCATGGCGCGGCGCGGCGGCTAGCCGTTCATCGAATCGAGAAATTCCTCGTTGGTTTTGGTGCCCTGCATCTTGTCGAGCAGGAACTCCATCGACTCCACCGCGTTCAACTGCGACAGCAGCTTGCGCAGAATCCAGACCCGGTTGAGCGTGCTGCGCGGCAGCAGCAGCTCTTCCTTGCGCGTCGAGGAGCGTTGCATATCGATGGTCGGGAAGATGCGTTTTTCGAGCAGCCGGCGGTCGAGCGCGATTTGCTGATTGCCGGTGCCCTTGAACTCCTCGAAGATCACTTCGTCCATCCGGCTGCCGGTATCGACCAGCGCCGTGGCGATAATCGTCAGGCTGCCGCCGTCCTCGGTATTGCGGGCGGCGCCGAAAAATTTCTTGGGCTTGTGCAGCGCGTTGGAATCCACGCCGCCGGAAAGAATCTTGCCGGAAGGCGGCACGACTGTGTTGTAGGCGCGCGCGAGCCGCGTGATCGAATCGAGCAGGATCACGACGTCGCGTCCGTGTTCGACCAGCCGCCGCGCCTTTTCGATCACCATCTCGGCCACCTGCACGTGACGGGTCGCCGGTTCGTCGAAAGTCGAACTGACCACCTCGCCCTGCACCGAGCGCAGCATGTCGGTGACTTCTTCGGGCCGTTCGTCAACCAGCAGCACGATCAGGATGACTTCCGGATGGTTGTGTGCGATCGCCTTGGCGATCGCCTGCATCATCATGGTTTTGCCGGTGAACGGCGCCGCCACGATAAGTCCGCGCTGCCCTTTGCCGATCGGCGCGATCAAATCGATGATGCGGGTGGTGTAATCCTCGTGGTCGTATTCGAGCTTGAGCCGTTCCTCCGGATAGAGCGGAGTCAGGTTGTCGAAAAGGATCTTGTCGCGCGCCTTTTCGGGCTCTTCGTAATTGATCGATTCGACCTTGAGCAGGGCGAAATAGCGTTCGCCCTCTTTGGGCGGCCGAATCAGGCCGGAGACGATATCGCCGGTGCGCAGATTGAACTTCCGGATCTGGCTCGGGGAGATATAGATGTCGTCGGGACCGGGCAGATAGTTGTAATCGGGCGCGCGCAGAAAGCCGAAACCGTCGGGCAGTATCTCGAGCACGCCCTCGCCCAGAATTGAACCGCCCCGCGCGGCCTGCGCCTGCAGGATCGCGAAGATCATCTCCTGCTTGCGCATGTTGATCGCGCCGTCAATCGCGTAGTCGCGCGCGATTTGCGCCAGCTCGGTGATTTTCGCGCCCTTCAGCGCCTTGAGATTGAGCGCACCGGTTTCGCTGATAACCGGCACGGCGGCGTGGCGGTTGGGCACGAATGGCCGGGCCTCGGCCGGGCGTGCGGCGCCGTTCGCGTCGGCCGCCGGAGCCTCGACCGGCGGCTGGGCGGCCGCATGATGCGGATGATGGCCGCGCGGCCGGATAATCGTCGCTGGAGCCTGATGGCCCTCTTCAAGCGGCTCCTGAGAATCGTGTTTGGTCGCTCCTCGTCCTTTACCCATATACCCTCCCCGCATCCTGACTATCCCCACAATTTTTGATTTTGTTCTCCAGGCGTCTGGAGGCGCCTGTGCAGGCGGCGACGTGAAATTTTTCTTGCCGGCCGGAGTCCCGGCCGGCGGGTTGCTTGATCCGCCTCGAGAATACCCTGCTTAAATCGCCAAATCGGCTGCCTGGAAGCGTCGCCGTTGACTGTTGCTGATCCGATCTTCGTCCCGGGGCGGGCAGATATCGAAATTCGATCCGCGTCGGCGCATTCGATGCGGGAGTACACTCTGAAAGTAACCAAGGGGCGCCAATCTGTCAACGATGCGCCCGATCGCCGTCCAATCCGTTTCACTCCAGCGCAATCCATCGCCGGACCGTCGCGGGCGCGATGTCCACGCCGCGCGCGCCAAGCATCGCGGCGAAATCGGGCGGCAGCGGCGCGACGAATTGGCGGCGCGCGCCCTCGCGCGGATGCGCTATTTCGAGCGCCAGCGCATGCAGCGCCTGCCGTTCGAAGCCGCCCGCAGCTGCCCCGACCGCGCCGCCGTACAAGGCGTCGCCGAGGCAGGGATGTCCGCTCGCCGCGAGATGCACGCGAATCTGATGGGTGCGGCCGGTCTCAGGCCGCACAAGCACGAACGTCGCCGGCGGCGCGGGCGAGTCGAAACGCGCCAGCACGGCGATTTGGCTGACCGCCGCGCGCGGATTGCGCGACCGCACCGACATCCGCTTGCGTTCCGTCGGATGACGGCCGACGGGGCGGGAGATGGTGAAGCGATCGCGCGCGACGACGCCGCGAACGATCGCCAGATAGGTCTTGCGCACCGTGCGGTCCTTGAACTGCCGCGCCAGATCGATCCGCGCCGCCAGTGTGCGCGCGATCGCGATCACGCCTGAAGTGTCCTTGTCGAGGCGATGGACAATGCCGGGCCGGCGCACGCCGTCGGGATCGGCCAGCGCGGCGAGATCGGGAAAGCGCGCGAGCAGGGCGTCAACCAGCGTGCCGTCGGGATGGCCGGGCGCGGGATGCACGGCGACGCCAGCGGCCTTGTTGACGACGATTATGTCCGCGTCGGCATGGAGAACGTCGAGCGGCGGCGCGGCTTTGGGCGCTGGCGCGGCCGGCGCGGCAAGCGGCGCGATCGCCACGCGATCGCCGGGGCGCAGGGCGGCGGCGGCGCGCGCCGGAGCGCCGTTCACCGTCACGGCGCCCGCCTTGATCATCCTGGCCGCTTGCGACCGGGAACATTCGGGCGTGAGCGCCGCGGCGACAAATTGATCGAGCCGCATCCGCGCGTCCGCCGCGCCCGCGATCAGTTCCCGCTGCGTCATCGCGGCGCGCCGCCCGGCTGGCCGTCAGGCGCGAATGGTGGTCGGATGGGCCGCTTCGTACCGCTTGATCGCCTCGTCATGGGCAAGCGTAAGAGCAATATCGTCAAGCCCTTCGAGCAGACATCGTTTCGGAAACGGATCGATATCGAACCGCGCGGACCATCCGGCGTCGTCCGCGACCTTCTGGCCGGCCAAATCGACCGTCAGCCGGTAGTCCTCGTTGCGCTTGATCGCGGCGAAAATCGCCTCGACCTCATCCGGCTTGAGGATAATCGTGAGCAGGCCGTTTTTGAGGCAGTTGTTGCGGAAGATATCGGCGAAAGTCGGCGCGATGACCGCTTTGAAACCGAAATCGGCCAGCGCCCATACCGCGTGCTCGCGCGAGCTGCCGCATCCGAAGTTGGCGCGCGCGACCAGAATCGTCGCCTTCTCGAAGCGCGGCTGATTGAGCACGAACTGGCTGTCGGGCTGATTGCGCCAATCGAAAAACAGACCGCGGCCGAGTCCGCTGCGCACGACGGCCTTGAGAAACTGCTTGGGAATTATCTGATCGGTATCGACATTGGGCCGGTCGAGCGGAGCGACGATGCCGGTGAAATTCTTGAAGGGTTCCATCGATGCGGTTTCCTTTCGCGCCGGAGTTGAATCAGCGGTTCGCCCACTCCCTGACGTCGACGAAATGGCCGGCGACAGCAGCCGCGGCGGCCATGATCGGGCTGACCAGATGGGTCCGGCCGCCCTTGCCCTGCCGCCCCTCGAAATTGCGGTTCGAGGTGCTGGCGCATCGTTCGCCCGGCTGCAGGATATCGGGATTCATGCCCAGACACATGCTGCATCCCGCCTCGCGCCACTCGAAGCCGGCTTCTTTGAAGACGCGGTCGAGACCGAGCTTTTCGGCTTCGATTTTGACCTGCTCCGAACCTGGCACAACCATCGCGTTGACCGTCGCGGCGACCTTGCGGCCCTTGACGATCGCGGCGGCGGCCTGCAGGTCGCTGATGCGTGAATTGGTGCATGAGCCGATAAAGACGCGGTCGATGCGCACGTCCTCGATCGGCACGCCCGGCTGCAACCCCATGTATTCGAGCGCCAGCTCGGCGGCGCGGCGCGCGGTCGCGTCGGCGAAGCTCGCCGGATCGGGAATTTTGCCCGTGACCTCGGCGACCATCCCCGGATTGGTTCCCCAAGTGACCTGCGGAGCGAATTCCGCGGCCTTGAAGGCGATGGAACGGTCGAACCTCGCGCCATCGTCGGTGCGGAATTCCAGCCATTCGCGCGAGATGCGCTCGAACTCGGCGCCCGCCGGAGCATAGCGGCGGCCACGCAGATAATCGACGGTCTTCTGGTCGGCCGCGATCATCCCCGCGCGCGCGCCGCCCTCGATCGACATGTTGCACACGGTCATCCGCTCTTCCATCGACATCGCGCCGAAGGTCGAGCCGCGATACTCGATCACATGGCCGGTGCCGCCATCGGCCGTGATGCGTCCGATGATGCCGAGGATGACGTCTTTCGCGGTTACGCCGAGGCCGAGCTGGCCATCGACGCGGACTTCCATCGTGCGCGGCTTCGCCTGCCACAGGCATTGGGTCGCCAATACGTGTTCGACCTCGCTGGTGCCGATGCCGAAGGCGAGCGCGCCGAACGCGCCGTGCGTCGCGGTATGGCTGTCGCCGCATACGATCGTCATGCCGGGCTGCGTCAGTCCCAACTCGGGGCCGATGACGTGAACGATGCCCTGCTCGACCATCCCGAGATCGAACAGCTTGACGCCGAACTGATTGCAGTTCTTGCGCAGCATCTCGATTTGCAGCCTGGCGTCGGGGTCCGCAATCGGGATCGAGCGATCGGTGGTCGGCACGTTGTGATCCATCGTGGCGAACGTGCGATCGGTCCGGCGCACCTTGCGTCCGGCCTTGGCGAGACCTTCGAAGGCTTGCGGCGACGTAACCTCGTGAATCAGGTGAAGATCGATATAAATCAGCGCCGGCTCGCCCGCTTGTTCGCGGACGACGTGAGCGTTCCAGATTTTATCGAAGAGCGTTTGCGCTGCCATAACGTGGAATTGGCTCCTCCACTCGAAACTCAAAGAGTAACAGGATTAGCGGAGAGCGCCTATCGAGGTCAAAAACGGCATCTCCATGGTTGCCGGACGGCCCCGCTTGAACGCTAGCGATGTGATGCTATTGGATGTATTATCGACTAATCGCGGCGCATAAACAGCCCGCATCCGCCGCGGCAAAAGGGGGCACATGCGGCAATCCTACGACGCCATCGTGATTGGCACGGGCTTCGGCGGCGCGGTCGCGGCCTGCCGGCTCGCTCAGGCGGGGCTTGCGGTCGGGATTATCGAACGCGGCCGGCGCTATCCGATGAATTCCTTCCCGCGCGATTTCGACAATCCGCTGAACGGATGGCTGTGGAGCGTCGGGCAAGGGCTGTTCGACGTTCGCCCGCTCAATCAAATGATGATCGTGCAGGGCGCCGGCTATGGCGGCGGCTCGCTGATTTACGCGAACGTCCATCTGCGCGCGCCCGCCGACGTGTTCGCATCGGGATGGCCGGCCGGATACAGCCGCGCCGCGCTCGATCCGTATTACGATCTCGCCGCGTGGATGCTCGACATCAAGCCGATCACCGAATCGCGCCATCTGGGCATCCCGCCGAAGACCGCCGCAATGCGGGCGGCGGCGCGGAAACTCGGCCGCGAGGGCCAATTCATCTATCCGACGATAGCCGTCGATTTCGGCGAACCCGAAAAAATCCATCAAAACCGATTCGGAATCGATCAAAAGGGATGCAATTACTGCGGCGAATGCGACATCGGATGCAATCTTCACGCGAAAAACACGCTTGACCTGAACTATCTGGCGCTGGCCGAGCGCCACGGCGCGGAAACGCGGTTGCAATGCGAAGCGACACGCATCACGCAGGTTGCGACTGGCTATAACGTGTCATTCATCGACCACGCGGCGGGCGATTCCGAAGATAATATACAAGCGAAGTTTCTCTTTCTGTGCGGCGGCGCCATCAACTCGACCGAATTGCTATTGCGATGCCGCGATCAGCATCGCACTATGCCGAATCTCAGTCGCCGCCTCGGCGATAATTACTCGGCCAACGGAGATTTTCTTGCGTTCGCTTTTGACACCGCGGAGAAGGTCGATCCTTCCCGCGGTCCCACGATCACCACCGGGATTGTTTACGATCGCGGCGTGGACGCCGAACGAAACTGGTTCATTTTTGAAGAAGGCGGCTATCCAAAACAGATCGCCGGCATGCTCCAGATCCTGAACCCCAACGGCGGCGCGCTCGGCGCAATCGCGACAATGACGCAAAGCGAACTCATCGCCGCGCTCAAAGGCGCGGCCAGCCAAAGCGCGTCCGCGACGGCCGTCGGCGCGAACAGCGCGGTTTTTCTCGCGATGGGCCGCGACCGCGCGAATGGCAAAATCACGCTTGCGCCCGTCGTCAATTCGCTGTTTGTCGAATGGAACGTCGCCAGCAACCTGCCGCTCTACGAAGCCGAAGCGGGACTCGGCGGCGATATCGCCTCCGCGCTTGGCGGCAAGCTCGCGCTGAACCCGTTTTGGGAGCGGCTTCGGCAGCCGGTCTCGGTGCACAATCTGGGCGGATGCGTGATGGCCGATTCGGCGGAGCGCGGCGTCGTCAACGGCGACGGCGAAGCATTCGGCTATCCCAATTTGTTCGTGCTGGACGGAGCGATACTGCCTGGCGCCACCGGCGTAAATCCGTCGCATACGATCGCGGCGGTGGCGGAACGCAATATCGAAATTGCGATTCGAAAAATCACCGGCGATCGGTCATGGCGCGCGCCCGAAACGGCCAGCGCCGCGCCGGTAATCGATCCTCTGGCGCAAGTGACAATTCCCGCGGGTGGTACGATGGAGCCGAAGACACAGATTATTGGCTTGTCATTCACTGAAACGATGAAAGGCTTTATCGACAAGGGACATAATCCCGCCGATGACTTCCTCGGCGCGGAAAAAGCCGGTCAGGCGGCTAATACGCTTGTCGATTTCACACTGACTATCAATTTTCCCAATCTCGACGCGGCGATCGCCGACCCGCGCCATCCGGGCGTCGCGAGCGGCGTCATCCACGCCGCCGGATTCACCGGACCGGCTGGAGCGCCGGTGAACAATGGCGTTTTCAACTTGTTTGTCGACTCGAACGCTCCAAGCGAGCGCCGGATGCTCTATGCGCTGCCGTTTATCGGAGCGGACGGCAAGCCGTATCTGCTCGACGGCTTCAAGGACGTGCGGGACCACGGCAATTTCGACGTATGGGGCGCGACCAGCACGCTGTACACGTCGATTCGCGACGGACACGAGCGCACAGGCGCGGTCGTCGCGTCGGGCGTGATGCATATCCTGATGCCCGACTTCATGCGCCAACTCACAACCTTCACGGTCAGCGGCACGAACGATCCGGCGGCGAAAGCCGCGGCGATCGCGCGCTTCGGCCGCCTGTTCATGGGCACGCTGTGGGACGTCTTCGTCAGGCCGCGATTGCCCTGACGTTCGCGCCATTCAGGGAAAGGGGGACTTTCAATATGGCTCTGCCGATGCCGGAAGTTCATTCGGTTACGACCGCCGATGGCGTCGCGCTGACGCTGACGCGCTACCGCGGGGGAACGAAAGGGCCGGTGATGATTGCGCACGGCGCCGGCGTATGGAGCGGGATGTTCACGTTGCCGACGATCGACGAGCATTTCGCCGATTACATAGTCAAGCACGGCTATGACGTTTGGCTGCTGGACTGGCGCGCAAGCATCAAACTGCCGCTGCGGCAGTTTACTCTCGACGAAGCCGCCGCGAACGATTTTCCCGCCGCCGTGAAGCATATTCGCGACGCCACCCGCTCCGACTCGCTTCAGGCCGTCGTGCATTGCGCGGGTTCGAGCACGTTTTTTCTGGCGCTCGCGAGCGGCTTGCTGCCGGAGATCCGGTGCGTCAGTTGTTCGCAGATCGCGCTGCATTACAATCCGCCGGCCGCGACGCAAATCAAGTGCGCGATGCATCTCGGGGAAATCCTGGAAAAAGGCGGCGTCGAATACCTGTCGGCGGGCGAAGACCCCGCGCATCCGGCGTTCCAGGCGCTGTTCACGGCTTTCGTCAACGCCATGTACCATCAGTGCGATTCGCCCGTATGCCATCGAATATTCTTCATGTACGGCGAACTCTACCGGCATGAGCAGCTTAATCCGCCGACCCATCAGCGGCTCGCCGAACAATTCGGCAAGTGCAACATCACCGCATTTCGGCATCTGGCGCAGATGGTGCGGCGGGGCGAGGCGGCGAAATTCGATTACGGCGCCGCCGAAAATCTCAAGCGCTATGGCGCGGCGACGCCGCCCAGTTACGTCGCGCCTGAGCATCTGCGGATACCGATCACTTTCGTTTCGGGCGCGCTCAATCAAACCTTTCTGCCGATTTCGACGCAGCGAACCTGCGATTGGCTGCGGTCGGTCAACGACCCGGCGTTGTACACGCGCCACGTCGTGCCGGGCTACGGCCATATCGACGGCTTCATGGGATGCAACGCCAGCCACGACGTGTATCCGTTATTTCTCGAACAACTCGAGAAATGTCCCGCCTGAAGGGGGCAGCTATGCGGATACGCGAAGCAGGAACGTCACTTAATCCGATGCGTCGGCGCGGCGCGTTCGGCGTGCGCCAGACCGCGAGTGACGGCGTCCTCGCCGAAGCGGCGGGTAACGGCATCGAGCGCGCGATTCAGCCTGACGTTGCGCGCGGCTGAATTGGCAGCCGCGGGATCGAACAATCCCAACTGGCGCGGATCGGAGCGTTCAAGGTTGTGCGCCTGCACTCCGGCCAAGCGGATTTTTTCACCATTGGCCGCGCGCGCAAGCAGGGATCGAACCGCCCGCATAATAGCCGCGCCGTCGTCGGTGGGCGCGTCGAGAGAAAGACTGCGCGTCAGCAACGGATAGCGCCCGCCGCCCAACGGCCGCGCCAGCTTGAGCTTGAGCGTGATTGTGCGCGCCGCTACCCGATCGGCGCGCAGGCGCCGTCCGAGCGCCTCGGCGTGCGCGATTAACGCGCGCGCCAACTCGTCCGACCCGGCTTCGAGATCGCGCTCGAAGGTGTTTTCCTCGCCGTAGGATTTCCGCTCCCAATCGGCGATTACCGGACGCGGGTCGCGGCCGAGCGCAAGCTCGCGCAGCTGCGGGCCGAACGAGCCGAACAGGGAACGAAGTTCGCCCGCGTCGCGGCGCGCCAGATCGCCAATCAGGCGAATGCCCGCGCGATGCATCCGCTCCAGCGTAACGCTTCCGACGCCCCACAAGCGCTCCACCGGCAGCGGATCGAGAAATTCGCGCAGATGCTCCGGGCCGATCGCCAGCAGGCCGTCGGGTTTGGACATGTCGCTCAGAATCTTCGCCGCCATCTTGACCGGCGCAACGCCGATCGACGCCACCAGGCCGGTACCTTCAAGCACGCGCCGCTTCAAGGCGCGCGCCGCCTCGAGCGGCTCTCCCAGCAGGCGTTCGGTTCCGGTCAAATCGATAAACGCCTCATCGAGCGAAAGCGGCTCGACGATCGGACTGAAGCTCAGGAAAATTTCACGAATCCTGCGTGAAATCTCGGCGTATCGATCCATCCGGCCGCGCACGAACACGCCCTCCGGGCAAAGCCGGCGCGCTTCAACCGTCGGCATCGCCGAACGCACGCCGAAATGGCGCGCCTCGTATGACGCCGAGCTGACGACGCCACGGTTCGAGCCGCCGCCGACGATCACTGGCCGACCGCGCAATTCGGGATTGTCGAGCATCTCGACCGACGCATAGAAGGCGTCCATGTCGGCGTGGGCAATCACGCGCCGCGAATCCCGGGCGCCGCCGGATGCGAGTTCGGCGCGATCTCCATCTTCGGCCCGCGGCATCGCGAATCGCCTCGACGGCTATTATCGCATTACCTGCTATGGCGACGCATCGCTTGCGGCGCCGGACAATACGTTGCGATCGAGGAAAGCGGCGATCGCCTCGGCGGCGCGCTCGCCGCCAGCCACGCAATCGGGAATGCCCACGCCGCGCAAGTAAGCGCCGGCAAGCTCGACGCCGGGAATCCGATCGGCGAGCCGTTCGATTTCGGCGACGCGATCGAGATGGCCAACGGCGTACTGCGGCATCGAATTCGGCCAGCGGCGGACGAGCGTCAGCGCGGGTTCCGCGGTCGCGCCGAGCAGATCGCGAAATTCGTCGCGCGCCGCGGCGACCATTTCCGCGTCGGTCAGCGCCATCAACCCGCGATTCAGCGCGCCGCCGATAAACGCCCGCACGAGCAACATCCCGGCGGGCGCGCGGCCGGGATATTTGAGGCTCGTAAAGCTACCGGCAATTATCCTGCGCCGCTCGATCGCCGGCGCGACAAAACCGAAGCCCGCCGGAGCATCCGGAAAATCATCGGCATGATACGCCAGATTCACCACCGCGGCCGAGGCATATTCGATCAGGGCCAGCTTCGCGCTCAGCGCGGGAAACGCCGCGCTGAGCGCGGTCGCCGCCGCATATGCCGGCGCGGCGATTACCACGGCGTCGGCGACGGACTCGCCGCCGTCCGCGAACCGCAGGCGCCATCGCCGCGACCGGTCCGGGCCGGAGTCATCGGGAAGGATCGACGCCACCGCGCGGCCCGTCTGAATCGAATCCGCGAGCCGCGCGGCAAGCGCCTCCACGAGGCGGCCAACGCCAGCGCGGAAACTCACGAACAGGCTCCAGCGAGCGCCGCTTTCGCCGCGCCCGGCCGCGGCGGCGCGCAATCCGCGCATCACGCTGCCGTGCTTGCGCTCCATTTCGACGAAGCGCGGCAGAGTCGCGGCGATACTGAGCCGTTCCGGATCCGCGGTGTAGATTCCCCCGGCCAGCGCCTGCGCGACCCGCGTCAACGTCTCGTCGCCGAGACGCCGGCGCACGAACGCCGCCAGGCTTTCATCGCCGCCGCCGCGCCGGCGCGGTATCCACGGCTCCAGCGCGATGCGAAATTTGCCGCGCGGACTGAACAGCGGACTGCGCATCACCGGCCCGATCCGCGACGGCGCAAGGAGCGAGAAGCCCTCGGGAATTTCGAGCAGCCGGCCGTTTCGGACGACAAACGTCTTGCGGAAGCGCTGATCGGTGCCGACGATTTCCACGCCCAGGCCGAGTCGTTCGGCAAGTTTCAGGGCGGCGGGCTTTTCGGAAAGTATCGAATCGGCGCCGGTTTCGATCACGAACTCCCCGCGCCGCACTGTTTCGAGCGCGCCGCCAAGGCGCGCGCCGCCTTCGTATAGCTCGATCGCAAGCGGCAGTTTCCGCTCGAACGCAAGCTCGCGGAGCCGGTTGGCCGCGCTGAGTCCGGCGATTCCGCCGCCGATCACAGCGACCTTCGCTGGCCGTACTTCCGCCATCGCCGGTTACGCTTCCGCTCCGGAACTCAGATACGCGCGCGCCCGCGCCGCGATCAAATCGATAAATTGCGGATGGTCGCTGACGGTCGCCGCGCGCGCGAACGCCACCCCGGCGGAGCGCGCCGTGCCGGCCGCTTCGCTATCGAGGTCGTAAAGCACCTCGACGTGGTCGCAGAGAAATCCGATTGGAACCACCACGGCCGCACGGCCGGATATCGTTCGCAGCGTCTCGTTGATATCAGGCTCCAACCACGGTTCGCGCGGACTGCCGCTGCGGCTCTGGTACGCGACCCGCCATCGCGTGCGCTCCAGCAGCGCGGCAACCAGTTCGGCGGAACGTCGCAACTGGGCCACATAGGGCGATTCCGCCGCCATCCGCGCGGGAATGCTGTGCGCGGTAAAAATCAATTCGGCATCGTCGCGCACCGCGCCATCAAGGCGCTCGATCGCGGCGCGTGTGCGGTCGGCGACGGCGGCGATAAAGCGCGGATCGTCGTGCCACGATGACGGATAAACTACCTCGGGCGCCGACGATCCGATTCGCGCGCGCGCCTCCGCCACGTCGCGCTGATAGCGTTCCCAACTCGCTTCGCATCGATGCGCCGCAAGGATGAAGCCGAAGACCCGGCGCGCGCCGCTCGCCGCCAGATCGCGAAGCGCTTCATCGATATAGGGCTCCGTGTTGCGCATCCCGACGACGACCGGAGCGCCGATCCCTTCGGCTTCCAGCCTCCCGCGCAGCGCCGCGGCCTGGCGAAAGGTCAGTTCGTTATACGGCGACCGGCCGCCGAGCAATTCGTAGTGGTGAACGACTTCTTCGTAGCGTTCGCGCGATACGGGGCGGCCTTTCAACACGCGATCGAGAAACGGACGGATTTCATCGGACGACGACGGACCGCCGAAACCGATGATCATCACCGCATCGCACGGCTCGTGCGCGCCGCTTCCGGAATCCATCTCTCGAATCTTCGGTTCGGCCGGGCGCAAGGTCATCGCGCGCTCAACTCGTGCACGATGTCGATCAGCGCGCGAACGTTATCGACCGGGGTTTCGGGAAGAATGCCGTGGCCGAGGTTGAAAATATGGCCGGGCCGGCCGCCGGCCGCGTCGAGTATCGCCTTCGCGCGCCGCCGAATCTCGCCCGTATCGGCGAAAAGCGCGATCGGATCGAAGTTTCCCTGCACGCCGACGCCATCTCCCAACCGCGCCCATGCATGCGCCAGATCGACCCGCCAATCGACGCCGATAACGTCGCCGCCCGCGGCGCGCATCAACTCCAGCAGGCTCGCGGTGTCCGCGCTGAAATGTATCACCGGCGTTCCCGATCGCACCGCCGCGATCGTCGCGCGCGAATAGGGCATCACGTACCGCCGATAGTCGTCCGGTCCAAGGCATCCAACCCAGCTATCGAAGATTTGCACCAGGTCGGCGCCCGCCTCGATTTGAAGGTTCAAATAGTCGCCGGTGACGCGGACGATCATTTTCATGATGCGATCCCACAGGTCCGGCTGCGTGTACATCAGGGTTTTCGTCGCCTGATAGTTGCGCGAGCCGCCGCCCTCGATCAGGTACGACGCAAGCGTGAAGGGCGCGCCGGCGAAGCCGATGATCGGTTTGCGATCGCCAAGCGCCGTCCGCGTCATTTTGATCGCGTCGCCGACAAAGCCCAGCGCTTCCGCCGAGGCCAGCGGCGCGGCCCGCTCGAGATCCGCGGCGCGCCGCACGGGCCGGTCGATAACCGGCCCGTCGCCCTTTTCGTAATGCAGGCCAACGTTCAGCGGCAGCAAAGGAAGCAGGATATCGGCGAAAATAATCGCCGCGTCGACGCCCAGGCGCTCGACCGCCGTGACCGTGACCTCCGCCGCCAATTCCGGCCGCTGACACATCTCGAGAAACGAATGGCGCTCGCGTACGCGCCGGTACTCCGGCATATAGCGGCCCGCCTGACGCATCAGCCAAACCGGCGTGTACGGCGGCCGTTCGCGACGGCACGCTCGCAGCAGCGGATGGTCGGCGCGCGCGTATAGTGGACTAATATCCGCTTCGCCGCCCTTCTGCGTCCGCGCTTGCGGCGCCGCCATCCGCGCGCCCGCCAACGCGGATTTTCGTTTTTGTTCGATGATCGCCGGAGCCTGCGCCGCCGCCGCTTTGACCAAATGACCGAGCTTCGGATGCGCCGGTTCGATATCGACTTCGATTCCGCGGGCGCGCAATTCCGCCGCACAGATCGGACCGATCGAACCGACCGCCGCGCGATTCAACCCTTGGCGCAGTTGGGGAAGCGCGCCGTCGTCGGCCGCCTGGCGCATCAGATTGGCGATCTGATGCGAACTGGTGAACAGCACGCAATCGGCCTGCCGCTCGACGATCGCCCGAATCGCGGCGCGCAAAGGCTCTCGATCCGCCGGCATGGTCCATCGGTAAACCGGCACCGCAGTCACGACCGCGCCCCGCGCCTCAAGCGCCGCGCACAGATCATGATTTGCCGTGCCGTATTCCTGAATTGCGATACGCCGCTCCGCAATTTTGGCAAGCTCGTCGACGGCCGCCAGAATTTCGCGCCAGGTATTGGGCTCCGGAACGCTGATCGACGGCTCGACGCCCAATTCTCGCAGCGCCGCGGCCGGCTTGGGTCCGCGCGCCACGGTCGTCGCGCCGCGGAGCGCCGCGACTAAATCTTCCCGCCGATAACGTCCATCGAGCGCCCGAAACAACTCGCGCACCCCGACGCCGGTGAGAAAGATCACGACGTCGAATCCGCCCGCCAGCAGGCGATCCGCGAATTCGAACGCCGCCGGATTGTCCTCGATCGGCGCTTCGGCCATCGCTGGCGCAACCATCGCGCGCCCGCCGAAACGCTCGATAAGCGCGCGCGTCTCGGCGGCCATCCGGCTCTCAAACGCAATCACGTGCAGTCCGCCGAATCCGCCGCGCTTTTCATCGTGCGCCGTCGCGTCGATCATCAGGTTCGTCTCGCCCTCCGCAGGTCGCGGAACACCTCTCGGTTATCAACCAGATTATACGATGGCGCGAAACCTTGCGCGCCATTAATCTCGCGATTGTGAAGCGGCTTCGACGGCCGCCCGCACGGGCCGATCTTCCGCGCTTTTGGCAAGCCGCCGCCGCTATGTTACGACTTCACCGCGGAGGTCGCTAAAAGATCATGAGCGAACCCGTGGTTCTGATCGACAAGTCCGACGGAGTCGCCGTCGTCACCCTCAACCGGCCTGAAAAACTAAACGCCCTCAACCGCGAGCTGCGCGGCGCATTCTGCCGCGCGATGGCCGCGTTGCGCGACGACCCTGAGGCGAGCGTGGTGATTATCACCGGGGCTGGCCGCGCGTTTTGCGCCGGCCTGGATCTGCGCGAACTTGGCGCGGATTCCAGCCGCGAAAGCGGCGCGCTCGCGCGCGACGGCTCGGCGGTGAATTTCATTTCGGTTATCGAGGACATGAAGGTCCCCGTGATCGCGGCGGTCAACGGCTTCGCGGTGACCGGCGGCTTCGAACTGGCGCTCGCTTGCGACATGATCGTCGCGGCGGAAAACGCGCAGTTCGCGGATACCCACGCCCGCGTCGGCGTGATGCCGGGGGGCGGGATGACGGCCCGGCTGCCGCGCGCCGTCGGCGTCCGCAAAGCGAAAGAACTGTCGCTGACCGGAAATTATCTGACCGCGCGCGAGGCCGAGCGGATGGGTCTGGTTAATCGCGTAACGCCGGCCGGCGAAGCCCTCAACGAAGCGCGCGCGCTGGCGGCGCAAATCCTGAGCGCCAACCAGACCGTGGTGCGCGAACTCAAACAGCTATACGACAAGACCACGCGGGCCTCGCTGGGCGAAGCGATCAAACTGGAGCTGGAGGCTTTCCGCGCCTTCAATTCGCGCGCGAATCTCGAAAACTTCGACCAGCAGCGCGCGGCCGTGATGGAACGCGGACGGACGCAATCGGGACCACGCAAATGAATAAGGTAATTTGCTTGAACCAGTACAATCGGCGCTCTTTGAAGGTTAGGTCCACGATACCGCTCGCCGCTCTCGCGACGATCGCTCTGATGGCCGCGGCGCCGAACCGTGCGCACGCCGCCTCGGGAAATTCAAAGGTTGTCCACGCGGCCGCGATACCGGCTGGAAAAATCCCGGCGTATATCACCGCCGCGATCGACTCGCCGGATCGTCCGGCCGCCGATCGCGCGCTCGACGCGTCGCGCAAACCCGCCCAGGTAATGGCTTTCTATGGCGTAGCGCCCGGCATGCGCGTGGCTGACCTGTGGGCCGGCGGCGGCTATACCACCGAACTCCTGGCGCGAATTGTCGGACCCGGCGGCAAAGTCTATTCGCAAAACGGTCCATTCCCGGAAAAATTCAAGAAGAACGAAACGTTGTGGCAAGGCCGGTTGAAGGAACCGGGGATGTCTAACGTCGTCGAGGTCTCCAAGCCATTCGGCTCGCCGGATCTTTTGCCGGTCGCGCCGGGTTCGCTCGACATGGTCTTCATCAACATGAACTATCACGACCTCTTCAACCTCGGCGCGGACCCCGCCACGCTTAACGCCACCGTCTTCAAAGCGCTCAAGCCCGGCGGCGTCTACGCGATCGTCGACAACAGCGCGAAGCCGGGCGCCGGCACGAGCGAAACCAAAACGCTGCACCGCATCGACGAAGCGACCCTGATCAAGCAGGTCGAGGCGGCGGGATTCAGGCTCGCCGCGACCTCGAACGTCCTGCGCAATCCCAACGATCCGCGCACCCAACCGTTCTGGAAAATGAACCACACGCAGGATCGCTTCGTGTTGAAGTTCGTCAAGCCTTGATCGCGACGAAAGCCGCGCACAGCTAACGAGGACGACGAGATGAAAATCGGATTATTGGCCGCCGGCCTGATGCAGGGAGCGCAGCCCGATTATCTGCGCACGATGGCGCGCGAAGTGGAACGGCTCGGCTTCGGAACGCTCTGGGCGCCCGAACACGTCGTGCTCTTCGACGCCTATGGCGAATCGAAATACCCGTATTCCGCCGACGGCGCCTTCGCGACCGCCGCCGACGCGGACTGGATGGATCCGTTTGTCGCGCTGACCTGGGCCGCCGCGCACACCAACCGGATTCGGCTCGCCACCGGCATCTGTCTCGTGCCGGAGCACAACCCGCTCGAACTGGCGAAGACGATCGCAAGCGTCGATCGCCTGAGCGGCGGACGTTTCGCGCTCGGCGTGGGCATCGGATGGTCGTCGGAAGAATTCAAAGCGCTCGGCGTCTCGTTCGAGCGCCGCGCCCAGCGCACGCGCGAATATATCGCCGTGATGCGCCGCCTGTGGAGCGAGGAACGCACCACCTTCCATGGCGAATTCGTCAACTTCGACGGAGCGCGCAGCTATCCCAAGCCGGCGCAGGGCGGCCGCGTGCCGATTATTTTCGGCGGCGAAAGCGGTCCGGCGCTGCGCCGCGTCGCCGAAGTCGGCAACGGATGGTTCGGCTTCAATCTCACTCCCGATACCGCCAGGGCGAAGGTCGCGCGCCTGCATGAGCTGCTCAAGGAAACCGGCCGCGCTCCGGCCGACGTCGAGATTATCGCGGCGCCCTATACGCAGCCGGTCGCGCCCAGAGATCTGAAGGGCTACCACAAGGCGGGGGTGAGCGAAATCGTGCGGACCTTCCGGATGCCCGAGCGCGAGGCCGAACTGCCCAAGGCGCTCGAAGCGATGGCGCGCGAGTGGGTGGAACCGGCGGCCAAACTACACTGAATTTAAAATCTCGACGAGAAGTCAAAGACGCCGAGTTTCGCGGTGCAAGCAATATGGGCCTGATCAAAAACTACGGTTTGTTCTGGAGGCGCGACTGGATATTCTGGGGTAAACAGAATAACGAGGGTGCCCTTTGGGGAGTCCCATCGAACAATCTCAGAGGCAGGAAAGTGGACTTCTCGAAACAGCAGGGGGTTTATGTCCTATATGACGAGACATTCAAGATCGTCTACACTGGCCAGACTGGCAGAGGAGAACAGAATCGCCTCCGCAAGCGCCTGTGGCAACACGCTTCACATGGGCTGGCTGATAGATGGAATCGCTTTTCTTGGTTCGGGATTCGAAACGGGTGGTGTCTGTCAATTGGTAGAAAAGCAGTGGCATCCGAGATCCGCGAGAGTTGCGCAGTTGAATTATCAAGTTGCTACTAGGCAGCCTCCGGATGTTCGCTGATGGTGGTCAGGTTCTGCCAG
>JAJZAI010000009.1 GCA_021799495.1 Deltaproteobacteria bacterium | reverse complement strand
AGGAACACCACCGTATGGCCGGCGCGCTGAAAATCGCGCAGTTTCTTGAGCGTAATCGAATGGCCCAGATGAAGATCCGGCGCGGTCGGATCCATCCCGAGCTTGATTCTGAGCGGGCGGCCTTGCGCGAGCCGCGCTTCCAGCTCCGGACTGGAAATTACTTCAACGGCGTTGCGGCCGAAGCGTTCCGCCTCTTCCTTCGCCCGATTCTCGTCTCGCGCCAACGCACTGCCTCCAGCGGCGCGTCCCGGGCGCCGGCCGAAGGCCAGATTAACGAAATCGCCGCGACTGCGAAACGCGCGCCGAAATCCTCCGGCGAACGTTGAGCGTCTCGCCATCCGCGGCGAACCGCCGGGTTTCCCGCACCGGCGTGAATCCGCGCGCGCTTTGAATTCGACTGTTCAGGAAAGAACGGCGCGGGAGGCGAAACGCCTCCCGCGCGCCAGCCTGCCAACCAAACCGCTACCGCATCAACTGCGCCAAACCTGCCGGTGTCGAATACTTGACCACGTCGTTGTACTGCGGCTTGACCATCACGCCCGTGATGAAGGGCTTGCCCTCGCGTCCCGCGCTGGTCACATAGCTGACGTGATCGTTCTGCACATCCCAATAGGTTTCGATGATGCCGCCGGCGCCGAACTCTTTCCACTTGCCGTCGAGCATGCCTTCATCGAGGCCCATCCACACGACCTTCCACAACTTCATGTTCGAGTCATAGAGGTCTTCCGACATGGTCTGGTAAAACTGCTTGTCGATATACATCCGCCGCTTGCCGTAGCAGTATCCCGCCTGCATCGACGGCACGCGCTGGACGTCGATGACATCGACCGGCCGCACTTCCCAATCGCCCCACGACGGTTTCGGCCATCCCAACGTACCGTCGTATGAGCCGGGGAAATTGCCGGTCTCCTTCAAATTCATCATGGTCAGCTCAAGCAGGTTCTGATCCCTGATGAACTTGCCGTTGAATTTTCCGACGCCGCCGTTCCATCCGACGCGCTGATCGTCGTGCGTCATGTCGCTGCCGAGCAGCGGCGCGCATCGCGCCGACGTAGCCAGCCGCAAGGTGCGGCGCAGGGCTGGAATAAAGACGTAATTGGACTCGTCTTTGAGGTTGTCCTGCCAGAAAATCGTGAGGTCCGCGGTATAACGAGACTGCTCGGGCGTTTCGACCATCAGCCATTCGCTGTACCACGCTCCGGCGGCGTTAGGATCGACGCGGGGCACCGCAGGATCCCAGTTGTACGCCAACTGCCGGTAATCGAAATCGACCGTCTCCTGGTTCCAGTTGTTGAAGCGATCCTTGGTGTAGAACGGAGCCGCCGAGCCGTTGTCGGGAAAACCGGCATACAGGAAACTCTGCAGGCGGTAGGTTACGTTCGCGGCGATTTCGGTGCCCTTCTCCGGCCCGCTCGGATCCGGGAACGGAAAGCCCGCGATGTAATTTTCAAGCTGATACTCGCCGTTTGCCTGAGGCACTAGACGCGCCTGCCCGCCGTATTTCTCGTTGGCCTCGGTGAATTCCTTGGGATACTCCCAATGATGCTGCGGGCCGACGTGAATTTCGACATCGTCGGGCATCTTCCAGAAGCCCGCGCCCTGCCAAAAATATTGCACGCCTTCCGAGAAACAATCCTTGTACTGCATCCAATTCTGCTTGGTGATAACCGTGCCCGGCTTGGCGTCGCAGTCCGCCAACGCCAGCGCCGGAAACGCGATTAACGCGCCAAGCACAATCGCAAAGATCCCCCATCCCCGTGACCTGTTCATGGATTACCGCGCCTCCTTCTCGCTGAATCGCCGCACGTTCGCATTTTTTTGGCGCCAGTGCGGTTGTCCCCTTTGATTCCGGCATGAAGAAAATCGCTCTGCAGATAACCCCGGTTTTCTCTGATACGCAGTTAAACGATTCTTATTTTTTCCTTATGTCGCAATAAAGCGCAAACAAGAGAAAATTGCTTAAATTCCTCTCAAAATTGCTTAAAATCACGAATTTGGACGTTTTTTGTAGCAAACTTTCTAATCCCAAACACAATTAAATCTAATACTTGGCACTACTCCCGAATGGACCGCGATGTCAACTGGGAATTTTGATCCGCCGCACGGCCGAATGCGGCGCGTCCTGAATTGATTCGCGGCGCGAAGCTGACTCTGGCGCGCGCCGAAAATTCACGGCGGCCGGCGCTCGCGCAAAGCGCCGGCCGCCGCATTTGCCGCCAGAAATTCTGGCTGTCCGGAACGCTACCGCATGATCTGCATCAAGCCGCCCGGCGTCGAATACCGCGTGATGTTGTCGTATTGCGTCGGGACGTTCTTGTTGAAACGCAGGCCGTCGGTCTTGCCGTCGGCGTTGGCGGTAAAGACATGGCTTACGTGATCGTTCTGCAGGTCCCAATAGGTCTCGATAATGCCGCCGCCATACGGCGCTTCCGCTTCGCCGGCGGTCAGACTGGCGGGCTGCAGCCCGATATGGACCACTTTCCACAGCTTCATGTTGGCGTCGTAAACGTCTTCCCAGAGCTGATGGTAGAACTGATGGTCGACGTACATGATCTTGCTGCCGTAGCAGTAGCCCTGCGCTTGCGAGGGCACGCGGCGCACGTCGATAACGTCAACCGTGCGCAGGCTCCAGGGCCCCCACGACGGCTTCGACCATCCCAGCGGCATATCGTAATTGCCGGGCCATGCGCCGTCGGCGTTGGTCAGGTCGGTCAGCGCGATAATTTTGCGCGAGCCCATGAAGGCGGCGTTGAACAGCGACAGTCCGCCGTTGTATCCGACGCGCTGGTCGTCGTGCACCATGTCGCTGCCGAACAGCGGCGCGCATCGCGCCGAAGTCGAGAGCCTGAGCGAGCGGCGCAGCGCCGGCATGAAAACGTAGCTGTCTTCCATCTTTGTCAGGTCCTGCCAGAACAGCGTCAGGTCGGCGGTGTACCGCGATTGTTCCGGCTGCTCGACCATCAGCCATTCCGAGAACCATGCGCCCGACGCCTGCGGGTCGGTGCGCGGAATTCCGGGCGCCCAGTTGTAAGCCAACTGGCGATAGACCACCGAGGTCCGCGTGCAGGCCGAGTTGTTGAAACGGTCGGCCGTGCAGAAGCTCGCCAGTCCCGATTCGGTCGACAGCACCGACAGATACGGCCCGCCGGGGAACCATAGATTCGCGAGGATCTTGTAGCCCTGGTCAGGCTCCTGCGGATTCGGAAACGGCATCCCGGCGACGTAGTTTTCCACGTTCATCGTGCCGTCGGGCTCGTGAACGACGCGGGTCTGCCCGCCGTATTTTTCGCTGGCGGCGATATAACTCCTGGGCAGCGGATGAATCGTCGTCGGCCCGATCGGAATCTGCGCATCCGACGGCATCTTCCAGAAATACGATCCCTGGAACAGCACGATCATCCCAACCGGCATGTACTGCTTGTACTGCTGCCAGTTGTCCATCGTGATCGTCGTTCCGGGCGGGATCGTTCCCTGATTCGCCGTGTCGGCAAACCACTGTTTCATCGCGTCCTGTACCGGATCGGCCCGGCCGATACCGGCGAGCGGTCCGGCAGCCATCAGAAGAACCAGCAGGACGCCAACCCTCCGAAGTGCGGTCATTGGTGCTTCCCTCCTAGTATGCGTGGTCCGCGGAGATATTTCCCCGATTGTCCCCTTCAAATCCGCAGAAAGCGCAGGCGCTGGTGGAAGAAACGCCGGCCGAGGTTTCGACGATCAGATGCTAAAGCTATCGAAAAATTAATATAACTATTTCAATCTCCTGGAGCATGGCTAAACGATTAAAATATAAGCAAACAAAGCCTTTCCAAATTTAAGTCTGTTTTTGGAATGTTCAATCTTTCTACATTCGGCAAATAAGCCGATTGAGCCGGATTGTCAACTGACTTTGTGAAAACGCGGCGCAATGGCAGCCAAAGCAGCGCGCCGTGCGCGACAAAAAACGGGGCCGACGGAAAATCCGCCGGCCCCGAAGGCGCCACGCCTGTGCAAATCGCGACTAACGCATGATCTGCATCAAGCCGCCCGGCGTGGAATAGCGCGTGATGTTGTTGTACTCGGTCGGTGCGCTCGAATTGAAAGTCAAGCCGTCGGTTTTACCGTCTGAATTGGCGGTAAAAACGTCGCTCTTATGATCGTTCTGCACGTCCCAGTAGCTCTCGATCAGCGCGCCGTCGAGCGGAATCTTGCCCTGGCCGGGATCGACTTCAGCCGGATGAAGGTGGATGCGGACGATTTTCCACAACTTCATGTTGCTGTCGTATATCTCCTCCCAAAGCTGATGCATGAACTGCTTGTCCACGTACATGATTTTGCTGCCGTAGCAGTAGCCCTGCGCCTGCGAGGGCACGCGGCGCACGTCCAGCACGTACACGTCGCGCAGATTCCACGGTCCCCACGACGGTTCCGCCCAGCCGATTTCGCCGGCGTAATTGCCCGGATAAACGCCGTCGGCCGCGGTCAGGTCGGTAATCGCAAGGATTTTGCGCTCGCCAACCATCTTCGCGTTGAACAGGTTGAGTCCGCCATTGTAGCCGCCGCGCTGATCGTCATGAATCATGTCGCTGCCAAACAGCGGCGAGCAGCGCGCGGTCGCCGACAGGCGCAGCGAGCGGCGCAGCGCCGGCACGAAGACGTAGTTGTCCTCGGTCTTGGTCAAATCCTGCCAGAAAATCGTGAGGTCGGCGGTGTAGCGCGACTGTTCCGGCTCCTCGACCATCAGCCATTCCGTGTACCACGCGCCGGCCGCTTGCGGCTCGGTTCGCGGAATGCCTGGATGGCTATTGTAAGCGAGCTGGCGGTAAACCACCGAGGTTTTGGTGCAGGCGCGATTGCCAAATCGATCGGCAGTGCAAAAGCTCGCCAGTCCGTTCTTGGCCGAGAGCACGAGCAGATACGGTTCATCGGGAAACCAGACGTTGGCGAGTATCTTGTAGCCCATGTCCGGTTCCTGCGGATTCGGAAAAGGCATCCCCGCGACGTAGTTGGCGATATCCATCGTGCCGTCCGGACGATGGACGACGCGGGTCTGCGAGCCGTACTTTTCGGTCGCTTCGAGATAAGCCTTCGACAACGGATGAATCACCGTCGGGCCGACCTGCAACTGCACGTCCGACGGCATCTTCCAGTAGTAGGTTCCCTGGAAGAAATCGACCATCCCGACCGGCATATATTGCTTGTACTGCTGCCAGTTCTGCATCGTGATCGTCGTGCCCGGCGCGATCGTGCCCTGATGGGCGGTATCGGCCAGCCACTGACTCATCGTGTCCTGAACGGGATCGGCGTGCGCGCTCCCGATCAGCGAGCCCGCCGCCAGAATCAACAGCAAGGCCCCAATACTTCTGAAAATTCTGCTCATTTTCGCGATCTCCCTCCCTCCGCTTGATGCGGTCTTTCCCCATTTTGCTTTCACGCCGCAGGGCTTGGCGCTCCGGTCTTTCCCCACATGGGTGCGCCAGCGTAACCGTGGCATTAAGCCATATTAATCAAACTGTCAATGATTTAGCCGGGCGATCAGTTCCCAAAAACTGGCGGAAAAAATTTTTCCCCGGAAATACGGATACGCGAGAGCGGCGCCGACTGGCGCGAAATGGCAAGCTTGAACATCATCACGCGCCGCGGCGGCCGGTGACGTTATCCGGCATTCAACGGACCGCAACAGAGTCGATCCGCGGCGTTCACCGCATGATCTGCATCAATCCGCCCGGCGTCGAGTACTTTTCGATATCGTTGTACTGGGGCGGCACGGCGTCGTTAATCACGATATCGCGTCCAGCGCCGTCCGCCGTGAACGTATAGGTCGAGTGATCGTTCTGCATGTCCCAGAACTGGAACGCGAGCGACGACAGCGACGCATAGCCGACGCCCGGCACATTGCGCACGCGGAACGAGACCACCCCGGTTTTCCATAACTTCATGTTCGCGTCGTACAGGTCCATCCACTGTTCATGGAAAAAATGCTTATCGACGTACATGATTCGCTTGCCGTAGCAGTAGCCCTTGGCTTCCGACGCCACGCGCCGCACATCGAGCATGTAGGTGTCGCGCACGCTCCACGCACCCCACGACGGCTTGGCGAAGCCGAGCGGCATATCGTAGTTGGCGGGAAATGCGCCGTCGGCCGTGGTCAAATTCGCGAGCGCAAGCACCTTCTGGTCGCGGATGAAGGCCGCGTCGAAGACCGCGATTCCGCCGTTGAATCCCGCGCGCTCGTCGTCGTGGGTGAAGTCGGTGCTGAACAGCGGCGCGCAGCGCGCGGTGCTCGCCAATCGAAGCGAGCGGCGCAACGCCGGCACGTAGATGAAATTTCCTTCGTCCTTGTCGATATCCTGATAGAAAATCGTCAGGTCAGCCGTGTACTTCGACTCCTCCGGCTCTTCGATCATCAGCCATTCGGTGTACCATGCGCCCTGCGCGCCCGGTTCCGCGCGCGGAATTCCCGGGTCGGTGTTGTAGGCGAGCTGGCGATAGACGGCGGCGAATTTGAGGCAGTTGGCGTTGCCGAATCGATCCGACGTGCAGGTGCTGCCGAGCCCGGTTTCGGGCGAAAGCACCGCCAGATGCGGCCCGTACGCGAACCATTCGTCGGCTAAAATCTTCTGGCCCTTGTTGGGCTCCCCGGGGTTCGGAAACGGCCGCCCGGCGACGTAGTTTTCCAGCGTCCAATGTCCGTCCGGCAGGCGCTCCAGCTTGACCTGCGAGGCGTATTGCTCGGTCGCCTGCGTGTAGCTGGCGGGCAGCGGATAATCGTAGGTCGGGCCGATATCGATTTCGATATCCGGCGGCATTTTCCAGAATTGCGCGCCAGCGAACAGCTCGATCATTCCGTCGGGCATGAACTGTTTGTACCGCTGCCAGTTCGCCATCGTGATTTTCGTGCCGATCGGAATGCCGTTGGGACCCGCGCTGAGGCCGGGCGCGCCCGCGACCGGCTTCAAACCACTGTCCGGGGCGGCCGGCGCCTGCTGGGCGCGGGCGGAAATCGAAAAAACAACAAGCGCGAGCGCCAAGGCGCCGGCGACCATCGTTTTCGGGTGCATGCTGGAGCAATCTTCCCGCACTTTGTCGATCAACGAATGAGGCGATAATTTAACTCGCGTGCGAGCGCATGCCAATCGCAATTTCGCACCGTCAGACTGAAACGTTTCACGGCTCGCCGGTTTGTCGAAGCGGCGGAATCCGGAAGCCGCGATGGCGCTCAGACCTTGTCGAGCACCATCACCAGCAGCACCATCGGCAGATACACCAGCGAAACCAGCATCACGCGGCGCGCGTCGGCGGCGACCGTCGGGCGGCGCAGCAGCTTGAACGCGTGAAAGAGCATCAGCAGTCCCAGTCCGGCCGCGACTGGCAAATAAATCCGTCCCGCGAAGCCCATCAGGGTCGGCAGCATGCCGAACGCCACCAGCATGATCGTCGCGACAATCATCGCGAGGTTCGCCGGATTGCCCCACTCGCGCTCGGCCGGCAACAGTTTGTAGCCGGCGCGGTCGTAATCATGCTGATAGAGCCGCGCGATCGAAAGCGCGTGCGGCAACTGCCACAGAAACATGATGCCGAACAGCACCATCGGTTCGGCCGCGAGATTGTTCCGCGCCGCCGCCCATCCGATCACCGGCGGCAGCGCGCCCGGCGCGGCGCCCACGATCTGGCAGAGCCAGGTGTAGCGCTTCATCGGCGTGTAGGCGCCGAGATAGAGCGCCGTAATCGCGCCGGTCACGCCCGCCGCGAGCGGATTCACCGCGACCCAGAGGTAGGCGAGGCCGGCGATCGTGGCGCTAACGCCGAAGACCAGCGCCTCGATCGGCTTGAGCCGGCCGGAGGGCAGCGGCCGATGCCGCGTGCGGTTCATCCGCGCGTCGAAAGCCCGCTCGAAATATTGATTGAGCGCAAGCGTGCCGCCCGCCGCCAGCGCGGTCCCGAACAGCGTCTTCAGCGCGACCGCGGCGTCGAAGCGCGCGCCGTCGCCCATGTAGAAGCCCGCCAGCGTGGTGATCAGCACCATCAGCAGCACGCGCGGCTTGGTCAGTTCGGCGTAGGCCGCTGCGCGGCCGTAAAGCGAGGACATGCCGGTATCGATCGCGGCGGCTTCGGAATTCACGCAGTCACCTTGTTCTTCATCGCGACGCCTTCGCGCGCACGGAGATTAGCCGCTTCCGCCGGCGCGGCCAAGCCGCCCAGCGCCCAGATCCGAATCGACAGCGCGACGCTGGTTGCCAGCACGCCCGCGCCGCACAACACGTGCGCGGTGGTGGGGATGACCGCCCGGCCGCTCCAGATCGTCAACGCGCCCAGCGTAATCTGCGCCGCCAGCAGCGCCAGCAGCAGCAGCGCCGGACGGGTCAACCGGCTCACGCCGCGATAGCCGCGGAAAATCCGCGCGACCGTCCAGACGATGAAGATCGTCACCACGACCGCGCCGCACCGATGCGCGAAGTTGACGTCGATTCCGGCCGAAGCGAAGGGCGGAATCAGTCCGCCGAACGCCGTCGGAAAGTCCGGAATCGCCAGTCCGGCGCCCAGATGGCGCATCACGGCGCCGATCAGGATTTGCAGGTAAATCACGCACGACGTCGCGATCGCCAGCGCGCCCAGCCGCGGCCGGCGGCCGTCATCGGCGATCGGCCCGGCCATGCCGAACTCCGGATTGGTGAACAGCGCGAGCGCGACCATCACGCAAACCAGCGCCTGCGCGGTCCCGGCGTGCGCGACCGCGACCGGCAGCGGCAGCAGGTAGAGCACCGTGATGCCGCCGAGGATCGCCTGAACGATAATGATCGCGATAGCGGCGAGCGCGACCCGCCGCACCCAGCGGCGCGGCTCGACCATCCAGGTCCATGCCGCCAGCACCGCCGTCAGGCAGACAACGACGCCGGCCGCCACCCGGTGGCCGTATTCGAAGCGCACGCCCCCGACCAGCCGGGGCACCAGATGGCCAAAGGCGAGCGGCCAATCCGGCACCGCCAGGGCGGAGCCAGTGGAGGTTACGAGACCACCGATAAAAATCAGCGCGAAGGTCGCCGCCGCGGTCAGGATCGCGAAGCGATGAAGTCCCGGAGCGGGCCTTGCAGCGGCGAGAGAACTCTCAGAGAACGGCATCAGCGTAAAGCGGGCGCGGCCCCGGAGGCCGCGCCAGTTCGCGGCCATTATTAGAAATTTGAAAACGACCGCCGTTTAAAATCAACCAAATCTTAAGGACGATAGCAAGGTTGACCGCCCGTCGCCAGAGTCGCGGCGAACTTCCGCCCGCTTTCACGCCCGCTTTCAGACCGCCGCCGCCGCCCGCGCCGGCCGCGGCGTGAACCTGACGGGCATCCGCTTGATGCCGGCGACGAAATTCGAGCGCAGCCGCTCGACCGGACCGGCCAACTCGATATCGGGCATCCGGCGCGAAACCTCCTCGAAAATCACGCGCATCTCGAGCCGCGCCAGGTTAGCGCCGAGACAGAAATGTTCGCCGTGTCCGAACGCGACGTGATCGTTTGGCGTGCGCGCCACGTCGAAGCGGCCGGGATCGGTGAACTGCTCGGGATCGCGATTCGCCGCCGCGTTCCAAAGCAACACGCGCTCGCCGGCGCGGATTTTCTTGCCGCGGATCTCGAGATCGCGCGTCGCCGTGCGCATGATATGCGTCACCGGCGAGGTCCAGCGCAGAAACTCTTCCACCGCTTCGGGCGCGTCGGGGCTGGCGAGGAATTTCGCGCGCTCGCCCGGATGCTGAATCAGCGCGAGCATCCCGCCCGACGTGGCGTTGCGGGTCGTCTCCTGGCCGCCAAGGATCAGCAGAATCGCGTTGAACGAAATCTCGTTTTGGGAAAGCGGCGCGCCGCCCGCGGCGCCATGTACCAGCGCGCTGATCAGATCGCCGGTCGGATGCGCCCTGCGCCGGTCCGCCTCCCTGGCGAAGAATTCGTGGGCCTGCGCCTGCGCGGCATAGACCGCCTCCTGACCGGTGCGGCCGCGCGCGTACTCCTGGTCGTGACGGCCGACCGTCTCGTTGGCGATCGCGAACATCAATCCCCAATGCTCGCGCCCGATGCCCATCATCTCGCAGATCGCGGCGGTCGGCAGGCGCGCGGCGATGTCGGCGACAAAATCGCATTCGCCGCGTTCGATCACGTCGTCAACGATTTCGCCCGCGAGCTGGCGGATCATCGGCTCGTGCGCCTTGACCGCGTGCGGCGTGAAACGGCGGCTCACGATCTGGCGCATCTTCGGATGGCGCGGCGGATCGGTGGTAATCATCATCTTGCCGAAGCCGCTCTGCTCCGGCGGCGGCGGTTCGCCGAAATACAGCGTGACGCCGCGCTCGGAGCTGAGCGCCAGCGGATCGCGGTAGGCCGCCAGCACGTCGTCATAACGGGTCAGCGACCAGAAGCCGCGGCCGGGCTGGCGTTCCTGCCAATGCACGGGGTCTTGCTCGCGGAGCGTGCGGAACGCCGCATGGATATCGCCGCTTACGAAAAAATCGACATCGGCAAGGTCAATCTGATCGATCGTCAGCATCCCCGTATGCTCCTCGCGCCGGCGCCGCGCTTAACCGGACCGGCAGATGATAGACCAGACGCCGCACGCTGTGGAAACGTTTTTGGACGCCATGGTTGGCGCGGCGCTCGGCTTTGGCTAGAACTGCTTGCGCCGGCCGCTGACGCCGAAGGAAAACCCATGCCGCTGCCAGCCGATACCATCCCCCGCGTTTTCGAGAGCCAGGCGCGACGCCTCGACGGCCGATCATTCCTCAAAGACAAGCACGACAAGGTCTGGCGCGACCATTCGTGGGCCGACCTCGACAATCAGATTCGCAAGCTGCGCGGCGGACTCGCGAAGCTCGGCATCGGCGCCGGAGATCGCGTCGCGATTCTCGCTGAAAACGGCCCGCACTGGATCGTGATGGATCAGGCCGTGCTGGGTTTGGGCGGGGTCGTGGTGCCGCTCTACACCACCAGCGGCGCGGAGGAGATGCGCCACGTGCTCGACGACTCGGGCGCGCGGCTGGTTGCGGCGTATGGCGACGCGCTGATCAAGAAGGTGCGCGGCCTCGGCAAGCTGCCCGACCTCGAAGGCGCCATCGCGATGCATCCGGGGGCGGCGGCGAGCGACGATGAAACGCTCGAAGTCGTCACCGCCGATCAGATCAGCCAGTTTGAACCGGCGGGATCGATTACCGGCGGCGGCGAGGACCTGGCCACATTGATCTACACGTCCGGCACCACCGGGATGCCGAAGGGCGTGATGCTGACGCATCGCAACATCCTCTCGAATAGCGAGGCCAACCTCGAAGCGCTCGGCCTGGGCGAGAACGACATGACGCTTTCGTTCCTGCCGATCGCGCACGCCTTCGAGCGCACCGCCGGCTACTACACGGTGATGGCGGCGGGCGCGACGATCGCGTTCGCCGAAGGCCTCGCGCAAATTCCGCAAAACCTGCTCGAGGTCGAGCCGACCGTGGTGCTGACGGTGCCGCGGCTGCTCGAGGCCATATATCAGCGGGTGATGCGGACGGTGGACGGTTCGTCGCTCGCGCGGCGGATCATTTTCCGGTGGGCCCTGGCGGCCGGCATCCGCGCGTCCTTTTACCGTCATCGCGGCGGCCGCATCCCGCCCCTGCTACGGATGCGGATGGCGCTGTATCGCAAGCTGGTGTTCCGCCGGATCCACGCGATTTTCGGATCGCGCATCCGCTACCTGATTTCCGGCGGCGCGCCGCTGCCCATCGAAGTGAATCGCCTGCTCGCCGCCGCCGAAGTGCCGATCGTGGAAGGTTACGGCCTGACCGAGGCGGCGCCGGTGGTGGCCGTCAACCTGCATGGCCATACGCGCGTCGGATCCGTCGGCCGCCCCCTGCGCGGCGTTCAAATCAAGACGCTCGAGGACGGCGAACTGCTGGTGCGCGGGCCGAACGTGATGAAGGGCTACTTCGGGCTGGAACGCGAAACGCGGGAAGTGCTCGACGAGCAAGGCTGGCTGCACACCGGCGACATCGTGAAAATCGACGCCGAAGGCTATATCCGCATCACCGACCGCAAGAAGGAAATCATCGTGCTGTCGGGCGGCAAGAACGTTTCGCCGGCGCATCTCGAAACCCGCCTTGCGGCCGATCCATTCATCGCCCAGGCGTGCGTGATCGGCGATCGCCGCAAGCATCTGGCGGCGCTGATCGTGCCGAACTTCGACAACCTCGCCGAACCGCTGGCGAAGCTCGGCCTGAACGGCCGTCCGCCGGAAGAGACGATCTCCGATCCGCGCGTGCGCGAGTTGATTCACGGCCGGATTCGCGAAATCAACAAAGCGCTCTCCGACGCCGAGGCGATCGCGGATTTCCGCCTGCTCGCGCATCCGTTCACGCAGGAAAACGGCGAATTGACGCCGACCTTGAAGCTGCGCCGGCGGATCGTGCATCAGCATTACCACGACGATATCGAGGCGCTTTACCGCCCCGGCGCGTAAAGGCTCGATCGGAACGCGCGCAATGCGAACGGGCGGCGGATCGAAATCCGCCGCCCGTATTTCACAACGCGTTTCAGCCGCCGAGTCGCGTCAAGCGCCGACGCCGTGGCGCAGCAGCCGGCCCGGAGTCGCGCCGGTGCAGCGATCGTTCTCGAAAGTGGGCTCGCCGTTGACGATGATCCACTTGTAGCCCTGCGCCCGCTGCACGCGCCGCCATTCGTTGCCCGGCAGGTCGTGCACGATTTCGATCGGCATCACGTTGAGCTTGTCGAAATCGTAGATTACCATGTCGGCCGGCGCGCCCTCGCGCAAAAAGCCGCGGTCCTTGAAGCCCGCGCAGAAGGCCGGCAGCGCGCTCAGGCGCCAGTGAATCTGTTCGAGCGTGAGCCACTGGTTCTCGCGGCAGTACTTCACGATGCCCTCGGTCGGGTAGCGTCCCGCCGTGAGGAATTTGGTATGCGCGCCGCCGTCGGAGACGCCGAACGGGATGTGCGGATACTCGATCAGCTCCTTCATCAGCTCCATGTTCTGATTGACCGCCGGAGCGAAAAACTCGGTCCGCAAATCTTCCGACGCCGCGAGGTCAAGCATCACGTCCACCGGATGCTTGCCGGTCTGCGCGGCGGCCTTGCGCAGCGTGAGTCCTTCGAGGTGCTTGTTCTCGGGCTTGACGCAATCGGTGATGATGATTTCGTCGAAGTAACTGGTGATCAGGCTCTCGCGCGGCATCTGGTTCTTCAGCGCTTCGCGCCGGCGGGGATCGCCAAGCTTCTCCTGGCGCTCCTTGATTGTGCCGGTGGTCGCCTCGCGCCACGCATCGGAATCGTCGAACAGGTTCCAGTCCTCGAAGGTGAAGCTCAGGCCGGCGTCGGTGGTGACGCCCTGGCCATACACGCGCAGTCCCTTGTTGCGGCAGCGCTCGAGCCATTTCATCGTGTTGCGATGGCGATGCGGGAAGCGGTCCTGGGTGGCGACGACCTCGAACATGATCGGCCGGCCGCTGATTTCCGCGAGCAGCTCGAAATGCTTGGCGTCGGCCTTCGGATCCCAGCTCGAAAGCGTCAGCTCCTGAAAGCCCTCGCCGCGTTCGCCGAGCACGCGCGCCATCTCGATGCAGGTCTCGTCGTGCATCAGGTCCGTGTTCATCGGCGAGCCGTCAAAGTCGCGCTGCACCGACGACGGGCCGTTCGGCACCAGCCGCTGCGCCGACCATCCGCACGCGCCGGCGTCCATCGCTTCGTTCAGCAGGCGGCGCATCTCGGCGTGCTCCTGATCGGTCGGCATGCGGCCGGTCTTGGACTCGTCGATACCCATCACATAGCCCATCAGCGGGTTCATCGGCACATAGGGCAGCAGATTGACGCCCTTGGGCTGCCGATCGAGCGCGTCCATGAACTGCGGATAAGTTTCCCAATCGAATTTGAGCGCGGTCTGCATCGAGGCCAGCGGAATCGCCTCGGTGCGGACCATCGTAAGCATCGCGCGCTCGACGTCCTTGGGCTTCACGGGAGCGAAGCCGAAGCCGCAGTTGCCGAGCACCACCGACGTCACGCCGTGCCATCCCGAAATGGTCAGGTACGGATCCCAGAAAACCTGAGCATCATAGTGGGTATGGAGGTCGATAAAGCCGGGCGCGACGATCAATCCGTCGGCTTCAATGACTTTGGCCGCTTCGTGCGGCATGATCCGGCCGATCTTCGCGATCCGGCCGTCCTTGATTCCGATGTCGTCGCGGAAACGCGGCGCGAGCGTTCCGTCAACGATCATCCCGTTCTTAATGACTAAGTCGAATTCTGGCATAGCAGATCTCCGCGTTAGATTTTTAGAGTGCCCCAGCACGTTACTCGCACTTTCCACCTAAAGAAGTCAACCATACCGGGGTCTGGAGCCGAAGATTCCTGAACACCAGCGGATGCGGGTCGCGGATATTTCGGCAAAACAGGCTAATCAAGCGAGCGTTCGCGTATTAGTCCCTTTTCGCGCCGGACTCCAATTCGACCCCCATCGGCACGAGGATTCGCACCACCGCGTTGTAGAACGCGACGTTCATCGCCAGCTCCATGATTTTCCGATTGTCGAGAAACCCGCGCAGCGCGTTGAAGGTCGCGTCGCCCACGTTGACGTTGGTCGTGACCTGGGCCGCGTATCGCATCACGGCGCGTTCCTGTTCGTTGAACAGCGGCGAGGTCTCGAAATCCGCCAGATGCTCGAGCTGTTCGCGGCGCACGCCGACGCGCAGCGCGATATTCCAATGATGGGTGAATTCGTACTCGGCCCCGGCGATTCGCCCGACCGTCATCAGGGCCAGCTCGCGCAGGCGCGGGTCGAGTTGCGTGCCGTTGCGCAGTTCGTTGGCGAGACCGAGGAACCGGCGCAAGAGATTGGGCGCGTTGGCGACGATTCGATGGACGTGGCCGGGCTGGCTGCCGCGCTCCTGCACGAAACGGTCGTAGATTTCGCGATCGGCCTCGGGCAGATCGTCACGGGTGAGATAGGGCAATCGGGCCATGATCAGCGCCTCCGTCGGGATACTCCGCACGCGCGCGCATGCGGTAGGTCGCTCGTCACCCTACCCCGCCCGCCCGGAAATCCCCAAACGCGCACTCGCAAAGATGAGCTGGTTTCGCCGAGAGCCTTGTTGGGGCAATCCTAAGCGGCGCGCGCACGAGCCACGCTTTCGCCCAGATTCCTATCAATTGCCGAGAAGCAAAGCTTTAGGCTCATCGTACAGCCGCCTCGGCTTAAGCGCGCCAATTTGGGGCAATTGAGCGACAATGGCCTCAAACGATAAAGCAGCTAATCTAAGTGCCATGAGGATCGATCATAAAGGGAACCAGAAGCCCGCTTTCGTTCTCCCTACCAGAGAGGCGTCACTAATCTCCCCATTGCGAAGTTTATAACCCGTGAACTGGTCAGCAAAAAGCCCGAGTCGATGACGAAGCCCTCGGGCATGATCGGAGGTCCCATCTTCGCGGAATCGAAAGACGGGCTCGGGATTATCTCCATCGGCATGCAGATGACCACCCCGGTTATGGAGATGCGCCCGTCCGGTCCCATCTCCTCGGAGGAATGCTCACGAGCGATAGATTTGGTCCGCATAATTCTTATTCCTCCTGCTCCCAACGCTGCCATATGACCTCCTGCCTGATCGCGTCCTGCGGTCCTGCAGCCGTGTTGATAGTCGCCCGTTGGAGAACGATGTCGGTAAGAAATACGTCAGCGCGAAGCGTCGATTCTACGTAAATTCCAGGCATTTTATCGAGCCTCACCTTGACGGCCTGTGCTGGTGTCGCCGCGCCCCCCGCACCTGGACTGGGAGGCTGGGTGCCCGAGGCTTGTTGCAAACGAATTGAGGCGACGTCCAATTCATGCAAAGCGCTAAATGGTTCGTCAAGCTTTAGCGTGGAATTATACTCTGAATAGAGACGCCACATAGCGGCTTCCAGCTCGCGCGGTGCGCTTTCTACCTTAAGATTGAGGTCCTCTTTCGCCTCTTTTCGATTAATCGGGTGTCCATGAAAGAAAAGATTTGATTTGAGATTTTCAATAATCGTGTCGATCTCGTGCTCTTGCTTTGCTTCCATGTGATTTCTAAGCAATTTTCGTGCCATAAGACGCGATTGATTATGTGACCGTTGGACATTACCCAACGCCAAGGGGTGTATTTTTTCAGTTAAGGCGACCAATGCCTGCACAAGCTCATCCTGATGGTTGATTCCAACCTCTTCTTTAACTAACCGAAAATATGCCGTTACGTCTTCGACACTGATTGGTATCGGCAGAGCTGGATTTTGAAGATTCGGCGGATTGAATTGATTTGCCACCGAAGGGTCGATGGGACCGAGACAACCCATCCGATGCATAACGATCTCGTCCGCTCCCAAAGCAATCAAGGTTGCGGCGCTGAAAGCCCGGTGAGGAACAAGCACCGCAAAGTTCTTCGTGTATTCTCGAATTAGGCTCACGAGACGCCACGGAACCGTTCCAGAACCACCGTTGCTGTGGATAAAAAGGTCCACTCCTTTTTCGGTCTTCTCCCCAGCTGCGTCCAAATGCTCATGAATTAGCGGGAGAACATCATCCGCGATTTGCATCTCAAAATTAGTTCGAGTTGAAGTCACATAAGAGATAACGTGCCGACCACCGCGGAGTTTTTCCAACTCCGCTATTTGCGCAATTCGATTGCTTCTCGCCATACGCGCCCTGACCTCCGCCACCACATTTGACGAGACCAGTTATCATAATGAGACTTTCGAGCGCTACCGTGGCACATGGTAGGAGATCGACCCCGCAATTTCCTGACCTTTGCTCTTACCCGCGCGACCATCGCACGATGACCCAAGAGGAGCAAGGGTGAAGGAATTCATCCTTGTCGCGGATGCGAGGACGCGCGATAGTGCGCGCGCCCGGAGGACTGTGCCGCGCGTTGCGCGGCCGCTCCGGGCTTTGCGATTGAACCGAAACTGGGAAAACGCCGCGCGCGGATTACGCGAACAGCATCTCGGACATCGAGCCGCCCGGCGGTATCATCGGCATCACCGCTTCTTCCTTCGGTATCACGATGTCGATCAGCACCGGACCGGGCGTGGCGAACGCCTCTTTCATCGTCGCCGCCAGCTCTTTGGATTTTTCGATCCGGAAGCCCTTCGCGCCGTATGCGTCCGCAAGCTTGACGAAGTTCGGCACCGACATCGCGGAGTACGAATAGCGCTCCTGATAGAAGCGCTCCTGCCACTGCCGCACCATCCCGAGGAAATAGTTGTTCAGGATCACGACCTTGACGTCGACGCCGTACTGCACCGCCGTGCCGAGTTCCTGGATGTTCATCTGGATCGAGCCGTCGCCCGTGACCACGATCACCTTGCGATCGGGCGCGGCAAATTTCGCGCCGATTCCCGCCGGCAATCCGTAGCCCATCGTGCCCAGCCCGCCCGAGGTCAGCAGCGAGCGCGGCCGCTCGAACGGAAAGAGCTGCGCGATCCACATCTGATGCTGTCCAACGTCGGTCGCGATAATGCAGTCGCCCTTGGTCAGGCGATGCATCTCCTCGATCACGTGGAGCGGCGACACGGAATCGCGCTCCTTGTGATTTCCGTTCTCGTAAAGCGGCCGTTCGCGCTTCCATTCGAGAATCTGCTGATGCCATTTCGCCCAGACCGCTTTGCGCTTGCCGATACTTTCGCGCGCGCGCACGGCATCGAGCATGTCGGTCAGCACGGCCTTGATATCGCCGACGATCGGCACATCGACCTTTACGTTCTTGGAAATCGACGACGGATCGATATCGACGTGAATGATCGACCTGGCGTTGGGCGCGAAGTCGGCGATGCGGCCGGTGACGCGATCGTCGAAGCGCGCGCCGACCGCGATCAGGCAGTCGGTATTGCAGACCGCCGTGTTGGTGCCATACGAACCGTGCATCCCGAGCATCCCAAGACACAGCGAATCGGAGGCCGGCACGGAGCCGAGGCCCATCAAGGTCTCCGTCACCGGGATGCCGAGGCCGCGCGCGAGCGCCGTCAGTTCCGCCGCGGCGCCGGACCATTGCACGCCGCCGCCAACGTAAAGCAGCGGCTTTTCGCTCTGTTCGATCGCCTCGACCGCGCGTTCGATTTGCCGCGGATTGCCGCGGATGGTCGGTTTGAAGCCACGCAGATCGACCTTGTTCGGATAGCTGAACGGATGCTCGGCCTGCTGCACATCCTTGGGCATGTCGATCACGACCGGGCCAGGACGGCCGGTGCCGGCGATGTAGAACGCTTCCTTGACGATGCGCGCGACGTCGCGAACGTCCTTGACGAGATAGTTGTGCTTCGTGCAGGGGCGCGTGATGCCGACGAAATCGACCTCCTGAAAAGCGTCGTTGCCGATCAGCGAGGTGCCGACCTGGCCCGAGATGACCACCATCGGGGTCGAATCCATGTAGGCGTCGGCGATTCCGGTCACGGCGTTGGTGGCTCCCGGTCCCGACGTGACGATCACGACCCCCGGCCGGCCGCTGACGCGCGCGTAGCCCTCCGCCATGTGGGTCGCGCCCTGTTCGTGGCGGACGAGGACGTGGCGGATTTTGGAATCGAGCAAAGCGTCGTAGGTGGGCAGAATCGCGCCGCCGGGATAGCCGAATATCACATCGACCCCCTCGGCAATCAGACTCTCGATAACGATTTGGGCTCCGGTCAGCTTTTTCATGGAACGTGGCTGTCTGGACATGGCGCAGGCCGCGAAAAGGCCATAAGTCGTATAAAAGTACACCAGCGGACGGGGCAGGCACAACGCGGGCCGGCGAATTGGCGCCGCGGCGCGCGGTTCGGGCGCGAAATTTCGCGCGAAATTTCGATGGATTGGCGATGGCGATCCGGCCTGACCGATTCGACGCGGCGGCGCGCGCCGAGCCGCGAAATCGCACGGGCCGTAACGTTCCGGTGCGGCGCGCGCAGCACCGGAAATTCAGAACCACAGGATGAAGCTGATATCGCCGAAGCGCACTTCGCTGCCGTTCGCCACGGCGACGCTGCCGCGCACCTGTTGCCCGTTGACGAAACTGCCGTTGGTCGAATTGAGATCGCGCAGCTCGAAAGCGCCGTTGCGGCGGGTCAGGCGCGCATGCGCGCGCGAGATGCTGGCGTGCGGAATCACGACGTCGTTGTCCTCGCCGCGGCCGAGCGAAACCTCGTCCTTGAACAGCGCATATTCGGCCGGCACGGGATCGACCGGATTGATGGTCGTGAGGCGCGCCTCGCCGCTCGGCAGCGGCCCGGCGGGAGCGGCCGTGCGCGCCTGGGTGGGCGCCGCGCTCCGCGCTTGCGCCGCCGCGGCGCGCTGGCCGCGATCGCGCAGATAATCGCGCGCGCTCGTGACGATATTGCCGGCCGCGACGGGCGCGGCGGCGCGCTGCGCGTCAACGATCGATTTGAGCTCGTCGGCCGAGACGCCGAACCGCATCCGCGAGAGCGCGAACAGCGCGGCGATCGCGATCAGCGGAACGGCGCCATTCCACCATTTGAACGATATCGCGCCGAGGCCTTCGCCCACCGCGGATTCAGTTCCCGCAGCGCCGCCGGCCGGTATGTTGATCGCCGCGCCGCCGACGCCGCGCACCTGATAGGATGTGTCAGCGCTGCCAGTCTCGCCATTGTAGTCGATCTGGAGTTCGACGCCGCGGTTGGTGCCGTCCTCGACCGGCCGCGGCGTCTGGTAGGTCAGCGAATATTCGGTGGCGATCGAATGGCCGATCTCGCGCACCAACTCCGGAAAGCGATTTTCCTCGGAAATGATGTTGTAGAGCCTGCCGTGCGTGGCCTGCACGATCTGGGCGTACTGCGGCGCGATGAACGGCGGCGGCGCGACCGCATAGAGCGTGAGGCCCGCATTCTGCAATTTGGCCGCGACGGTCGCCGCGGTTTCTTCGGTCACGTCGGCGTTGGGATCTGGGTGGTGCGCCTGGTAGGCGGCGTCGCCGGAACGATCCGGACCGTCCCCTTTCACGTGCGGCGGCGCGTCGGTGATCATGATTACGATGCTCTGCGCGTTGGGCCGGTACGGAAACGTCGAGGCATAGGCGAGCGCGTCGAGCTGATCCTCGGGAATGTCGCCGCCGCCGCCCGCGTGCAGCCCGCCAACCCACTGGATGAACTGCTGGACATTCGAGGTCAGCGTTTTGCGGTACGCGCAATTGCAGTCCGGATAGGCGGATACGACGTAGTCCTCGAAAGTGACGAGGCCCAGCCGGTAATCGCGGTTGTTGGCCGCCAGATCTTGCGCGAACTGGATTATGTTCTGCTTGATCGCGTCGATATACGGCTGCATCGACTCCGTCACGTCCATCACGAAAACGATATCGACCGGGCGGCCCTGGCCGACGCCGCGGAAGTCGAGAATCTTGGCCTGTACGCCGTCTTCCAGGACCTTGAGGTTCTCGACCCGCAGATTTCCGACGGGCTGGCCGTTCTGGTCGGTCAAGCCGAAATCGAGTTGCACCGCGCCGTCGGTGTCGAAATGTTCGAGACCCGGATTGCCGACGGTGATCTGCAGCGACGCGCGCGCGGTGGCCGCCGCGGCGAGCGTCAGCGCGACAGTCAGAAGCAGGAAGCTGAACGCCGCGCCGATCAGCCGGCGACTCGGGATTTTGCGCATATCTGATTTTCCAAACCGCCAATGGCCACAGTCAAGCCCTCCCAATATACGCCGCCGAATCAGCCAGCGCATCATAAAGCGCCACTAAATCATCCCGTGAGATTCGCTTACTTGCCTTCACTTCATCGTTAGGTTATCCCAACCCGTAATCCAGATTCGGCGGATGGTCGCGATCGAGTGAAGAATTTATCGTCAAAATGGACGGCGTTGGCGCTGATCGTTCCGCTTTTGGCCGTGCTTGGCCTGGTCCTGGCCGACGGCTGCGGCGGAGGAGGAAGCAGTTCCGGCACGGCGGCGGCCGCGCGCGTGCCAGTCAGTAACGGCTACGTCGCGGTTGGCTTCAACACGTCAAATTTGAGCGCGAGCGGATACAAAAACGTTTTTCTGAACGTGGTCGAAATACGGATGAATCCTTCGACCAGCCCGGATGTCAGCGAATTCAGCCCGCACTGGGTTACGATTACCGCGCCGCAAGCCACCGGCATCCGGGCCCCAACCGGTTTTATAAGTACGGGTTCGGGATTCGGCGGATTGTTTTACGGCGCCACCAGCAACGCGCTGATCGGTCAGGGCCGTCCGGAAATGCAAATCGACATGAACGCTCTGCAGAACACCTCGGAGTTGTTCAATGTCGCCCAGGCTCCGCCGAGATCCTATTACCAGTTCGAGGTCTTTCTTGATCCTCTGCAAGCCGGCAACGTGATTCCCACCTGTAGCGGCGCGCTCGGCGAGGGCTGCGTCAACTATCCGGCGGTGATGAATTCGTCGCTTCAAACCAGGTACCTCAAGTTTTCGCTGCCGGCTTCGGGATCTGGATTCCAGGTTGCGAAGCAGCAGCTTTCGCCGCTTATTTTCGCGCTGAACGTCGCGGTCGGCCCGCCGCCGCTGGGCTCAACCGGACCCGTCACGATCACGCCGGCTATCGACAATCTGATCCAGACCGGCTCGAACGGCGTCTTTCCGGCGGGAGCGCTGGCGGGGACAATCACGGGCACGGTCGAGTACCCGAAGGGCAAAACAACCTTCGACGCATCCCACCGCCCGGTGACTATCACGGCGGAACTTTCCGGCACCAACCAGGTAATTGAAAGCGTGCCGCTGCCGGCTTCGTGCAACAAAAAATCGACGTGCGGGTTTTCCCTGTTTTTGCCGGCGACCAGCGTCGGCACCGCGTACGACATTTACGCATCGGGGAAATCAAACAGCTTCGCGGTGGCCGGTAATCTGGTTCTGGTCGCGAGCCAGTCGGTCGTCGCGCCCACCCTGCAAATCGAACAGCGCACGTCGTCGTCCTTTAGCGGCAGAATCGTTGATCAATGCGGCGCGGGCGTTGGGATAGCGGCGGCGACCTTGCAGCTTCTGGTGCCTGATCCGGCAGTCAGCGGCGCCGACTGCGGGACCTCGCCAACCGGATGCGTTTCGGTGGCGACCGGGAGCTCCGATGAGGCTGGATACTTCCCGATGCCGGGCAACGGCTTCAACAGATCGCCATTCGCCCATCTGCCGGTTGAGCCGAACGAATCCAATTATGGACTTTCGGTCAATGCCGCCGGTTTTGACTCGTTTCTCGCGGAAATCGTCCCGGCGCAAACCAACTACAAATGCCCGTCGCCGGCGACCCGTGTGAGCAATGTCTGCACGATCAGCCTGTCGCACGGAACGCTGACCGGCCATGTCGCGGTGGCGATTCCCGCCAACGCGTCGCCGACGCTGCCGCAGGTCAACGTGCTGGTCGTCGCGGAGGACCACGGCTCCAACAATATCGAAAACGTGCAGATGGTCACGATTCCGCCCGGATCGACGGCCAGCACGCAAATTCCGTTCTCGATAAACGTGCCGCTGTCAAGCTCGGTCGGCAGTTTCGACGTCTTCGCGACCGCGCAGGACGTCTTTAATGGCATGCCCCAGATCACGACCGGCCACACCTACAGCGTCGCGGCGAATATCCAGAATGTGACTGACTCCTGCACGTCCTCGCCAACGGCTATTTCGCCGCCGCAGGACCCGCTGACGATCGAATGCGCTGGCCACGGCAGCCTGTTCGGCCCGCAATCGGTCGCAAACGTCGGCACGGACACGAGCCTTGTTTTGTCGAAGCAGGATCCGACTAACGGCGAATACGTCGACGTCCAGACCATCGGCGTCGCGCCGCCGCCCTCCTCGACTTCGGCGACCTACGCGATTTGCGCGCCGCCGGACGCCTATGAGCTGACCGCGTTCGATTCCGGCGTCGCCGGGAGTCCGGTTGCGGCGGTGGTCTCGACTCCGGTTCCGGCGCCTTCGCCAACGCCGTCGCCGTGCCCGCAAGTCTGCGATTCCGGTCAAGGGTCGCAGTGCCTGATATGCAATCAAACGATCGGCCCGGTCGTGGTCGCTCCCACTCCGTAAGCGCGGATGGAACGAACAAGCATCATGAGAAACGCCGCCTCAATCCTCCGGGCCGCGGCCGGAGCGCTCGCGCTGGCGCTACTCGTCCTCGGGTCGGCGGGATGCAACGGGTTCGGCTATACCGACATCACGCTGCCGGGCAACACGCCGAATATCCCGCCGCAAAACAGCTTCCGCATCGTTGGACGGCTGGGCACGCCGTTCGTCGCAAAGATCGCCGACTCGCGTTCGTCGTGGACGATTACCGGCGTCGTGCCGCTGAATATTATAATCGTCAACAATGCGCCGCCGGTGCGGATCGCGGTCAACAAACTGACCAACGACGATTCGCTGCTCAGCGTCGAGATCATCACCGGCCTGACGGTCAGACATCTGGGCTCGACGGTGGATCGCTTCGGACTGGCCGTCGGCAATTGGGGGCCGGTGTCGAATTTTCCACCCGAAGCCAGTCCCGACGTGAGGTTTTTTGTGAAAGGTCCGTATCTACAAGTATTCGACGCGCTGGTCGAAGACGAACAAAATGCCTACGTCGTCGAAGCGACCGCCCCGGCCATAATCCTGTTCGACTCGCCGGCGGGAGGGGCCGGGGCGCGGGTGGACGCGACCTTCACGGAAGTCGGGTTTCGCGGCGTATTCAACATTGACCTTATTTACAACAACGAAGTGGTGCAGAGCGTTTTTACCGGCACCGATGTCACGCTCAAGTTTCCTCCTTGAGACAGGCGCCAAAAGCCGCCACCGCGGCCTAGTCCCGCAAATCGCGCAATCAGCGGGACCGGAGAGTTCCGCGTTTGACAGCAAGGGCTTAAAATCATATTTAGCGTCACGTGAAATCGGACAAGCATGAAATGGGAATGACTGACGCATTCACCATCGGCGAACCCTTTCGGGCGGCGCATACATGAAGCCTGCCGCGCGCAAGATCGTTTTGGTGGTGGTGGCGATTGCCGTGATCGCCCTATTGGCTCCGGGCTGGCGTTATTATCAATACCTCGAAAGCCACGTCTCGACCGACGACGCCTACGTTGACGGCACCGTGGCCCTGGTTTCCTCGCGGATTCCGGGAACCGTCGCAAAGCTTTTCGTCGAAGAAAACTGGCGCGTAAAAGCCGGTGACCTGCTGCTGGAACTCGATCCACGGGACTACGAGGTGCGGCTCGATCAGGCACAGGCGCAACTGGAGCGCGCGCGGCAATCGGTCGACCAGCTTTACGCGCAGCTTGCCGCCGCGCAGGCCGGCTACCAGCTGGCGGATTCGCAGCTCCGGCAGGCGGAAATCGATTATCAGCGCGGCAAGGCGCTGCGCGAGCAGGGCGTGGTTTCGCGCGAGTACTACGATCAGGCCACGACCGCTTACCGGGTTGCGCTGGCCGATCGCGCGCTCGCCGAGCATCAGGTGCAGCAGGCGCAAGCCGCGCTCGGCGGCGAAAGCGAAGTGGGCTTGGACCATTCACGCTACGATCGGCCGATTGTGCAGCAGGCCCAAGCCGCGGTCGAAGCGGCGAAGCTCGATCTGAGCTACTCGATCATCCGCGCGCCGCTGCCGGGAATCGTTACGCGCAAGAGCGTGCATGTCGGCAACCGGATTCAGCCGGGCGAGCCGCTGATGGCGATCGTGCCAGTCGATCGCCTCTATGTCACGGCGAATTACAAAGAGACCCAGCTTACTGACGTTCGCGTCGGCCAGCCCGCGGAGGTCGAAGCCGACATCTATCCAGGGTACGTGTACCAAGCGCACGTCGATTCGATTAGCGTCGGCACGGGCGCGGCGTTCGCGTTGTTGCCGCCCGAAAACGCGACCGGCAATTGGGTCAAAGTGGTTCAGCGTGTACCGGTCAAAATCGTGTTGAACGAGCCTCCGCCGGCGGACAAGCCGCTTAGAATGGGCCTGTCGGTCGAGGTCACGATCGACGTGAGCAAGACCAACGGGCCGCTGCTCACCTCGACCTTGCAGCAGCAGTACCACGAGGGCAAGGAGAATCCGGATTATGCGCCTGAAAAGCTGCAAGTGCCGCTGCAACTGCCGCCCGGCATGATCGGAGCGCCGTCCAATCAGCCCGCAATCCAGCACTGAAACCGCGCGCGTTCCGCGCTCCGGATGCGCGCCGGCGATTTCCGGCTGAACGGTGCCGGCGCGTTATGGAATCGGCGGTTGAAGCCGGCGGCCCATCGGCCGTTGAAGCGATCAGCGAAAGGCTGAGCGAATGGCTAGGCGCCCCGCTCGGCCTTTTCCGCCCGCTCGCCTCCGGATGGGAAACGACCATCTTCGAGTTCGAGCTTGCGGCGCACACCCAGCGCGCCGCGGATATTCCAACCGGCGCGCGGCTGGTGTTGCGCTGCTATGAAGGATTAGCGGCCCACGCCAAGGCGGCGCATGAAAGCCGCGTGATGTTCAATCTGGCGCGGGCCGGCTATCCAACGCCGCGTCCGTTCGCCTTCGAACCAAACCGGGCGGCGCTGGGCGCGCCGTTTATGATCATGGAACGGGCGGCGGGCGGACCGCTCTTTGCGACTAAAAGTTTTCCGCAGGCGTTCCAAACCTTCTCGCTGGGATTCGCCGCGTTCGTGCACGCTCAGACAAAATTGCATCGATTGCCGGCCGCGACGATTCCAGCCGGCGGAGCCGCCGCGCCGAACCCGAACAACGGAAATGGCGCCGGTTCGCAGTCCGCGGCGACGCTGCTCGATCGCGCGCTGGCGGCGATCGGCGAACGGATCGAACGCGGACCGTTGCCCGGCCTTGAAGACGCTTTCCTCAAGCTGCGGCAAGAGGCGCCGCGCTTCCGATCGGCGCCGGAAGTTCCCGTGCATCTGGATTACCATCCGCAGAACGTGATCGTCAGCGGCTTCAGGGTGACCGGCGTAATCGATTGGGTAAAAGCGGACCGCGGCGACCGCCATCTGGACGCCGCGACCACCGCGGCGATACTCGCAACCAGCGCGATGGATCGGCCGCGATGGATGCGGGACAACCCGGCGGGAAATACGTTGCGCCGCCTGTTCGCGGCGCTCTACATTCCGGCCTATCAGGCGCTCGCGCCGATGGATCTCAAGCACTTCCGGTACTGCCAGGCGGTCGCCGGACTATTCCGGCTCTCGACGTTCGGGATGATGCGGGCGCAGGGGCCGGAAGCGGTCGGTTACCGGCCCGAAGCGATCGGCCACGTGATTCCCGATGTGGTCAGGCTGCTCGGCCGGTACACGGCGCGCAAATGCGGCGTGGCCGTGGCAATTCCTCCGCCGCGCGCCTAGCCGATCCTGCGCGCCGCCGGCCGGCTCACGGCCGCAGCGACGCTTCCAGCCGGGCGCCCTCGCGATTGCGGAAGGCAGCCGCGACTCCGAGCCGCTCGAGATGCTGATCGATCAGCTTGCCGCCCAGCCGGACTTTGTGTTTGGCGAAGAACTCCTCGACCTCCGCCTGCCGGTCGAGCAGGCCGTTGATCGCCTCGCACATCCGCGGCAGCGCGCTGTCCGGATAGCGATCGACGATGACGTCCCAATGGGCTTTCACAAAGTCCCACGCGGCGTAGCGGGAAACATTATTGTAAAGCAGCGAATGCATCAGGTACGGAGCGTTCTGCGTGCGCACTTCACCGTTGAGCGTCATCTCCATGGTCTCCGCGAGCAAAGCCGGATCGCGGAAATTGGCCAGCGAAAACAGATAGCGCTGCTCCTCCTGCGGCGTGCGCGCGGACTTGAAGCGGCGCTTGAAATCCTGGTAACGGGCGGCGTCGCCGCAATGCGCGAGAATCGCGACCAGCGCGGGCGTCAGATCGCGGTCGGCGCGCGCGGGATTCGCGTCCCACTCCGCGTAAAGTTCGCGGGCCCGCGCCTGCACGGCCGGATCGTCGCCGATCGTTCCGAGCGCGCCTATCAAAGTCGCGCGCAACTGGCCGCGCAATTCGTCCTCGCCCGGCGTCGGCGACCATCCGAGGCGGCTCGCGGCGGGTCCGGCGATCTCGCGCACTGCCGCGGCGACGGCGGGACGCTGCGCCGGAGACGCGATCATATCCAGATAATTGAACGCGGCAATCAGCGCGCGCCACACGTTGAGGTTCGTTTCGTCGCGAAACAGCGCCGCCATTCGCATGAACTCGCTCAGCGACGTGAGACCGGCGACGGTCGCGGCCCAGGTGTCGCTGACCAGTCCGAAGCGCTCGATCGGCTGCAACTCGCCCAAATTGGCAGTGAGCGCGGCCAGCAAATCGGGCGCATAACGCACCCGGAAAAAGCCGTGTCCGCCCTCATTCAGCAACGCCCATCGCGGTTTGCCTGGCAATTCGAGCGTGGCTTCGGCGGTGGTGAGCAGCAGCTTGCGCGAAGCGACGCCCGAATCGGTCGCGGCGCGAACCATGATCGGCGCATGCCAGAGCTGCGGTTCGGGATTTGCCGGCGGCGCGTAAAAGAACCGCCGCTGACTCAGGCGCAGCGACCGGCCATCAGCGGCCAGTTCGGCGCTGACGACCGGAAAGCCCTGCTGAAAAATCCACGTATCCATCATCGCGCGCGCCGGCTGGCCGGTCGATTCCTCCAGCGCGTCCCAGAGATCGCCGGTCTCGGCGTTGGCGTACTGATGCTTCTTCAAATAGAGCGAGATGCCTTTGCGAAACTCCTCGGCGCCGAGGAACTGCTCGAGCATCCGCAACACCGACGCGCCCTTTTCGTACGTCAGCACATCGAACATCGAACGGCAGTCCTCCGGGCTGAGCACGGTGTATTCAATCGAACGGGTGCTTTTGAGCGCGTCGATCGCCATCGCGGCGCCGCGCGACACGCCGAAGCTCTCCCAGCGTTTCCATTGCGGCTTCCACGCATCGACCGCCAACATCTCCATGAACGTGGCGAACGCCTCGTTGAGCCAGATTCCGTTCCACCAGCGCATCGTGACCAGATCGCCAAACCACATGTGCGCGTTTTCGTGCGAAACCACGTCGGCGACCCGTTCGAGTTCGGCGCGCGACGCGGTCTTGTCGTCGGCGAGCAGCGCGGTTTCGCGGAACGTGATCGCGCCCAGATTCTCCATCGCGCCGGCGGCGAAGTCCGGTATCGCAATCAGGTCGAGCTTGTCGCCGGGATAGGGAATTCCGTAGTAGCCGGCGAAAAATTTCAGCGAGAACGAACCGATCTGCTTCGCCCATTCGGTAAGCCCGCCCTTGCCCGGAACGTGCACGACCCTGAGCGGCGTGCCCGCATCGACGGTTTCGGTCGCCTCGAATTCGCCGACGATGAACGCGAGCAGATAGGTGGACATCCGGATCGTGTCATGGAAGACGACTTCCTTTTTGCCGCCGCTGAGCGTGCGCGCCGCTTTCACGCCGGCGTTGGAAAGCGCGGTGAGTTTTTCATCGACCACCAGCGTCACGCCGAACACCGCCTTGAGCGCCGGTTCGTCCCAGCACGGCAGCGCGCGCCGCGCGTCGGTCGCCTCGAACTGAGTGGTCGCCAGAACGTGGGTTTTGCCCGCGGAATCGACGTATTGGCTGCGATAGAAGCCGTGCAGCTTGTCGTTGAGCACGCCGCGGAACCGGATCGTCAACTTCCATTCGCCGGGCTCCAGCGCGTGCGGGAAAATAAATCGGGCGCGCTCGCGCGCAGACTCCATTTCGATGCGCGCCGAAAGGGATTCGCCGCCGCGTTCGGCGGCGACGGAATCGATTTGCAATTCGAGCGCATTCAGCGCGACCTCGGCGGTCGCCTGATGGACCCTGACGGCGACGGTCTCTTCTCCGTCGAAAGTGAAAGTTTGCAAATCGGGCGTCAGGCGCAGGTCGTATCGTTCGGGAGTGACGTTGGCGGGCAGGCGGTGTTCCAGCGCCTTGTCGGCCGCAAGCGTGGTTTCCTGATCGAACATCTGGCGATCTTCTCCGGGTTGGATAACCGGAAGCGCAATCCTGCGCGCTCCGGAACGATGCATTCTAAGCGCAAAGGACAGTCGGAGGCGAGTTCCTCCGCGCGCCCCGAGCCGCGTCAGGACCGAATCAACTCGGCGAAATTCGTGAGCCGCGCGTCCGCGCCTTCGAGCGCCGCGCGCACGGCGGCATTGGTCAGCAATTCCACTTCATGCCGTGCGGCGGCGGATGGAGTCGCGCCGCCGATATCCCACGCCGGATGGAAATACAGCTCGGTCACGCCCAGAGGCAGGCGGCGAATCACGCCGAGCAAATAATCCGCGCTCATGTTTCCGGTTTGATGCAGCCCAAAGAGCCAATCCGTCGTGCGAATGCCGTACACGGCGAGCATCCGCCGGGTCCGCCGCGAGAGAGCGCGGAAAATTACCGCTTCGACCAACTTTCGCGAAAGATGGTCGCGCGCAAGCCGCAGCGTCGTAAACACCGGTTCGCGCGGAATCCGCATCGCGGGCACCCGGTATTCCGCGCAAAGCTCCACCAGGATATCGGCGATCGCGGGATGGACATGAAAATTGAGATGGCCGTCGATATGGTCGAGCCGGCCGATCAGGCGGAGATGGGCTTCGATTTGCGCGCGAATTTCGTCGCGCAGCAGCACTCGCGCCCGGCGGCTGAAGAAGTAGCGCATCCCGCAAGCAACCGGATTGTCGCCGAAGCGGCCCGCGCCATCGACAATGCCGCGCAGCCGCTCCGCGCCCAGCACGCTCGCGCCCATGCATACGACCAGATGCAGGCCGACGTCGAGGTTCGGACAATCGCGCGCGATTTCCGCGGCCTCGCCGCGCGCCGCGCCGGCGACCATCAGGCTGGCAGCCGTGAGGATGCCGTCGCGATGGGCGCGCAGGATGCCGGCGTTGGCTTCAGCCGAAGCGCCGAAATCGTCGGAGGTGACGATCACGGCGCGCGCCCCCGCACGCCGGCTCGCGCGCGGCGCCTCCGCCGCAACGCCGCGCGTCACACGGCCGGCGATCGAATCCGGCCGGGTGGAACCAGCGGTCGCGCCGGAAGGCGTCATTCCCCGCGGCTCCGCATCGATGCGCGGCCCGGCGCTTGATCGCAATGAGCCATCGGCGCAATTCTGCTGACCAATGAAACTTTCCACAAGCGGCCCGGCGATTTTTTATCGGCCGCGCACATCGCGATGATCCTCATTCTCTGCGCGTTCCGGGCGGAGTTCACGCCGCTCCATGCCCGTCTTCAGGCGGTAAAAGACGCCCGCTTGCAACCGGTGAAAGGCTGCTACGGCACGCTCGCCGGCGTGCCGGTGCTGCTCGCCGAAAGCGGCATCGGGATGCGGCGGGCGCGCGCGACGGCGCGACGCATTTTCGACAACGTGCGCGAGATCGATTTCGCGGTGCTGACCGGCGTGGCCGGAGCGCTTTCTCCGCGGCTTAAAATCGGCGACCTGGTGTTGGCGGATCGCGTGATGACGCGCGCGGATGACGGTTTCCGCCCCGAAATCACCCTTGACGTTCCGAGTGACTATTTCGATCGCGCGGCGGCGGCGCTGACGCGCCGTGAAATCAGGTACGTCCGCGGCGCGATTTTGACCAGCAAGCTGCCGATCGCTACCGCCGCGGAGAAGCGGCTTGCGGGCGCGCAATCGGGCGCGGTCGCGGTCGATATGGAGACCGCGGCGATCGCGCTCGAGGCTCAGGAGCGCGGCCATCCGTATATCGCGATGCGCGCGATCATGGACACCGTCGATCACGATCTGGCCGCGGCCAGGTTCGCGAACGCCGACGGAACGGTCCAGTATGGCAAAGCCGCGGCGGCCCTGCTGACGCATCCCGCGATGGTCTTCGGAGTGATTCGGCTGATAAGGAATCTCCGGCGCGCGGCGGACGCGATGGCGACGGCGGTGACGCGAAGCGCGCCCTACCTCGATTGACGCCACGGCCGCCGCGGTCATTCCCGCCCGACCGCCGGACGGCGTCCCGGCGACCCCGGTTGCCGCTCGCCGAACAGCCGCGGATGGCCGGGAAATGACGCCGCATCGTAGGGAAAATCATCCAGATGGCGCTGGATCGCACTCGCGTCGCCGTAACTCTCCGGCCGCGTGACGATATGCAGCATCAGCGCGAGCATCGGCAAATACATAAATATCCCCGCCCATGCGATTTCATCCGCGCCGATCGAAAACAGCATCGTAACGCCAAAGCCAACGACGCCGAGATAGAGCGCCGGACCGAGCAGCGCGCGCGACGGAAACGACGGACAAACGCCCAAGGGCTTTTTCCCGCGTTGGTTAATCAAGCCGTCAAGCGTCTGAAAAATCGCGACCGCGAGCGCCGCGACGAAGAACCATCCAAGATAATTGCTGATTGGCACGCCGAAATGCGGTCCCGGCGGGTCGTACCAGAAGATCCGTCCAAGGAACCAGCGATCGCCGCGCACGCTCAGCGGATCGACCACCATATCGACCATCACCATGAACAGTGCGGCCATCAGCCAGACGCGCGGCGAGCGGCGGATTTTCCGCGTGTCGAGAATCCGCAGATCGGCGCCGCGCCGATAGACGGGCGAAGCCGCCAGCAAGGCCACGGTATAACTTGCGAACCCGAGAAACGTGAACGACAGCGAGTCCATGAAAGGAACGCCGGCGATCCAGAGTTCCCGCCCGTGCGTCGCCTGGATGTAATGGTAAAGACCGAAAGGAAAGCCGTTATGGACCGAACTCCACTCGCAAGCAAGAGAGACCGAATAAGTCAGCGCGGTGAACAGGACGGTCGCGCCGACGCCAAAATTGACGATCGAGATGAACAGGAACGCGGCGAGAAATATAAAAACGTACGGGCGAAGCATGATTGTGGCGAGCAGCAGATGCATTTGCGATCACGCGGCGGCGGGCGCCGCTCCAATTTCACGGAAAAATTTTATCGCGCGCGCCAATCCCTCATCGACCGGCGCCGCTGTGTATCCCAGTTCCGCGCGCGCCTTGCCCGAATCGAAGAACATCTTCTTGCGCGCCATCCGCACCTCGACCAGGCTTGCCCGCGGCGCGCGATGGGTAATCGTGCGGGCGATCGCTTCGCCGGCTAGCGCAAACGCATACGCCGCGATCCACGGCGCGCGGAATTTGGGCGCGGGCAGTCCGGCTATTTGACCCAGCCGTGCGAGCATTTGCTTCAGGGTCAGATTTTCGCCGCCAAGGATATATTTTTCTCCGATTCGGCCGCGCTCGGCGGCCAGCAGATGGCCGTGCGCGACATCTTCGACGCATACGAGATTCAGGCCCGTGTCGATATAGGCCGGTATCCGCCGATTCAGGAAATCGACGACGATCCTGCCGGTCGGCGTTGGCTTGTAATCGAGCGGACCGATCGGCGTGGAGGGATTCACGATTACGATCGGCGCTCCGGCGCGCGCCGCGTCCAATGCCGCCCGCTCCGCTAGAAACTTCGACCGTTTGTACGGTCCGATCATTTCGGATATCGAGACGGGCGAGTCTTCGCGGCCGCCGCCGCCGAGCGCTCCGACGGTGCTGGTATAAACGATCCGGCTGACGCGGGCCCGCAACGAAGCCGCGATTATGTTGCGTGTTCCGTCCACGTTCGCGGCGTACATCGGCGCTTCGTCGGGAACCCACAAACGATAGTCCGCGGCCACGTGAAAAACTTCATCGCATCCCGCCACCGCGCGCTCGATCGAGTCCGGATCGCGCAGGTCGGCGACGACCGTTTCGCATTCGACCCCCTCCAGCGCCCGCATATCCGACGCGCCGCGCGCCATCGCGCGGACTTCACGGCCGCTTTGCAGCAGCACACGCGCCACGTGCGCTCCAACGAAACCGTTGGCGCCGGAAACCAGCGCTCGGCGCGCCATCGCGCCGCCTACGCGCCGGCCCGCGCGGCCAGGGCCGCGGCGGCGGCGTGGCCGGACGCGACCGCGCTCTCGATCGTCGCCGGCAGGCCGGTTTGAATCCAGTCGCCGGCCAGAAAGAGGTTGCCGATCGGCGTGACGGTCGCCGGCCGGCTTCGATCCGAAAGCGGATCCGGAGCGATCGTGGCGTGCTTTTCCTTGATCACGATCGCTTTGAGCACGCGCGCGTCGCGCGCCGCCGGAATCATCGCGCGCAGATCCTTCATCACCACGCCGGCCAATTCCTCATTCGCGCGATCGACGAATTTGCGCGCGCCGCTGATGACGAAGCTCAAATATCCCGGCGCGCGTTCGCCGTGGCGCGTGAAGATGCGCCGCTTGTTGAACAGCCACTGGGTGGGGGCGCCGATGAATCCGACAAACGCCGAATCCGTCACTTCCCGGTCGAGCCACAGATGAACGCACACGATCGGCGAACTCTTGAGCGCGCAGATGCGGGAGAAAAAAGGATCGGCCGCCGCCGTTTCCGGCAACAACTTAAGGAAATTGCGCGGCGGAACGGCGGCGACAAAATTCGCGGCGCCCAGCCGCCCGCCATCGCGCAGACGAACGGCTGCGACGCGCCCCGACTCGTCGAACTCGAAGCCGTCCGCGATCGATCGGGTCGCGACCACCCCGCCCGAGCGATCGATCAACTTGCTGGCCGCGCCGCAATAAAGGTCGCTCAGGCCGACCCGCGAATACACGAATGCGGAATCCGCGCGGCGCGAGAAGAAGGCGCGCTTGAGCACTTCGGCCAGCAATGCGGCCGAAGACAATTCGGGGTCGTCATTCAGTGTGGCGATCGCCAGCGGATACCAGAAACACCGCCGCGCACGTTCGCCCTGTCCCAGCGAATCCATCAATTCCGCCACGCTCGTGCGCGCCAGCCGCTCGCGATCGCGCCGCCTGAGCGCCATCATCCGCATGCCGCCCGCGATCAGCCTGACGCGCTCGCCCGCCGTCAAATGCGCGTAGCGCAGCAGCGCGCCGCTCATATGAAACGGTCCCGGCAGGCGCGACGTGCGCAACGACGCCCGCCGTCCCGGCCCGTCGAGCATTTCAATTTCGAGGTCGCGATGGAAAATCAGCCGATCGCGCGCGCCGATTCGGTCGAGGAACCGGAGCGTCTCGTGGTAGCAGCCCATCAAGACGTGCTGGCCGTTATCGACAAAGTCGCCCGTGTCGTCATCCGCGAAAGAATAGGCGCGCCCGCCCAGGGCCGGCTTGCTCTCGAGCACGGCGACGCGAAATCCCTTCTCGGCGAGCGCGGCTCCGGCGGACAATCCGGCGAAGCCGCCGCCGATTACGACGACGTCCTTTGCTTCGACCGCCATCTGGCCCAATTCGCGCCGCCGCCCAGCCGGGCGCGGCTCCATACGCGCGCGACGAGCGCCAGCTTGCGCGCGCTCGACAAACTGAGACGCCGCTCGAAGACGCGATAATCCGAGCGAACGATTTCGTCGAGGATCGCGGAGTAGATCACGCGCATGCCTTCGGCCGCGAGCATCGCAGGCCGGTCGGCCTCCGACAGCGCTTCTTCCGCCTCGCGGTAGAGCGAGCGCGCCCGCGCGGCCTCGAACGCCATCAGCGCGCGAAACTCCGGCGTGCGGACCGAGGCAAGGATGTCGGCTTCCGATACGCCAAAGCGCCGCAAATCCTCGAGCGGCAGATAGATGCGTTCGCGGGCGGCGTCCTCGCGCACGTCGCGCAGGATATTGGTGAGCTGAAACGCGAGCCCGAGCTTCTCGGCGTACAGCCGGGTCGACGGCTCGCGGTAGCCGAAAATCTCGATGCAAATAAGGCCGACCGCCGACGCGACATGGTGGCAGTAGCGCTCGAGTTCGGCGAAAGTTTCGTAGCGCCGGCGCGTCAGGTCCATCTCGACGCCGTCGATCACCTCTTCGAAATGCCGGCGCGGGATATTGAAACGGCGCACATTGTCGGCCAGCGCGCGCGAAATCGGGCGCTTTGGAAGGCCCGAGTAAACGTTGCCCAATTCTTCGCGCCAGCGCGCGAGCATCGCGGACGGATTGGCGACCGATTCGTCGTCGGCGATATCGTCGATAAACCGGCAAAAGGCGTAAACCGCGTACAACGCGCGACGCTTCTCGCGCGGCAGCAGCATGAACGCATAATAGAAGTTCGACGAGGCGCGCCGCGTCACTTCCGCGCAGCGCGCATAATCGCGCGCGAGCGCCGCCGCGTCGGCCCGCCGCATGGCTATTTTTTCAGTCCGCAATGCGCCCACAAAAAGCGTTCCATCCGACCGCTAGGTAATCGCGCTTGCCGAGTTTGGGGCGAGCGCGAAATACATCGTAGCCGATACGCTCAATCGCCCGAAGAATCCGCAGTCCGCCGCCCGCGAACATCAACACGTCCCGCCGCAGCCGCCGGTCCACGACATGCGCAAGTTCAGCGCCGTCGCGCAACATCGCACGCGCCACGCCGATCTCATGGCGCATCAGCGCGACGAATCGCTCGTCCGCCGCGCCCGCCCCGATCGCTGCGGGCGTCACGCCGAAGCGCGCCATGTCACGGCGCGGAAAGTAGATGCGATCTTTGCCGAAATCGATCGCGACGTCCTGCCAGAAATTCGCAAGCTGCAGGCCCGAGCACACCAGATCGGAAAGCCGCTGCCGCTCCGCGTCGCGATAGCCGAACAAATACAGCACCAGCCGGCCGACCGGGTTCGCCGAATACCGCGCGTAGCCGAGCAGATCGTCGAGCGTCTCGAACCCGCTGAAATTCACGTCGGAGCGGAACGCTCGCAGCAGGTCCGCGAACGGCTGACGCGGAATATCGAACTTCCGAACCGTATCGGCCAGCGCGACGAACACCGGATGCTTTGGAGCGCCGGCGTACGCCGAGTCGAGCTGCCGCTCCCATTCGTCCAGGCGGGCAAGGCTGCGCTCCTCGTCCGCGAAATCGTCGGCCATCCGCGCATACGCATAAATCGCATGCATATGCGGCCTCATTGCGCGCGGCATCAGCCATGACGCCACAGTGAAGTTTTCGTAGTGCGACCGCGCGAGCCGCCCGCACCACGCATACGCCTCGGCCATGCCGATCGGCGCCGCGGATGCGGCCCCGCCGCGCGGCGGCGCGATTCGCAAACCGCCGTCCGCCTGTGCGCTCGATTCCGCCATCACGCCCGCGCCGCGCTCGCGCCATCCCCGCCGATCAATTCGCGCGCCATCGCGCGCGCCCATCCATCGGCCTCAAGCGCGTCCTCAAGCGTGCGCGCCGGGCCGTTGCGATGACGCCCCATCACCGTTTCGACGTGGCGCGGAATGTCGGCGAAACGCAGGCGTCCGCCGAGAAACGCCGCCACCAGTTCCTCGTTCGCCGCGCTGAGGCACGCCGGCATCGTACCGCCAGCCCGCAGCGCCTCATAGGCCAGGCCGAGGCACGGGAATTTCGCCGCGTCAGGCGGCTCGAAGCTCAGGTTCCCGCAGCGCGCGAACTCCAGCCGTTCGAGATGCTCCAGCGGCAGGCGATCAGGATACGCGAGCGCGAACGCCACGGGAATCGCCATGTCCGGCGTCGCCATTTCCGCCAGCACCGATCCGTCCACCAGCTCGACCATCGAATGAATCACGCTCTGCGGATGGATCACCACGTCGATCCGTTCCGGCGCAAGATCGAACAGCCAGCGCGCTTCGATCACTTCGAGGCCCTTGTTCATCAGGGTCGCCGAGTCGATCGTGATTTTCGCGCCCATCTTCCAGGTCGGATGGTTGAGCGCGTCGGCGACCGTAATCGAGCCGAAACGATCGATCGGCCAGGCGCGGAACGGCCCGCCCGAAGCGGTCAGGATTATCCGCCTGACGCTTTCACGCGACCGGCCTTCGAGGCACTGAAACACCGCGTTATGCTCGCTGTCCACAGGCAGCAGCCGCACGCCATGCTCGCGCGCCGCGCGCGTCACAATTTCGCCCGCGACGACCATCACTTCCTTGTTGGCGAACGCGATATCCTTGCCCGCGCGAATCGCCGCGAGCGTCGGGCCGAGCCCGATCGCGCCCACCAGCGCCGACATCACCAGCCGCGCCCGCGGACACGTGGCCACCGCGATCGCGCCTTCAGCGCCGTGGACGATGCGCGGCTTGAGCGGCGCGATCCTTTGCGCCAGCTCGTCCGCCAGCTCCCGCGTGGCGACCGAAACCAGCTCCGGCGCGAAGCGCCGCACCTGCTCCGCGAGCAACGCGACGTTGCGCCCGGCCGCCAGCGCGGCGACGCGGAAGCGATCCTGAAACCGTCCGGCCACGTCGAGCGTGGTGACGCCGACCGATCCGGTCGATCCCAGTATGGCGATTTCCTTCATGGCGCCCGCGGCAGCCTCAGCGCGCGCCGCCTTCCGCCATCCGCCGCCTGAGCCGCCCCAGCGCCATCAGCGGAAAATAGTGCGCGTACATGTGGTAGCGCAGGTAAAAATGGTTGGGGAATCCCGTGCCGGTAAATTCCAGATCCTCCCACCTGCCCTCGCCATTCTGTTCGGCGAACAGCCACAAGGCCGCCCGCATGAGATTGTCGCTCAACCCGTCCTCGGCCGCGAGCAGGCCAATCATGCCCCACGCGGTTTGCGACGGCGTGCTCGCGCCCTTGCCTTTGCACGACGGATCGCGATCCGCCTTGCAGCTCTCGCCCCATCCGCCGTCCGCGTTCTGCACCGACTTCAGCCACTCGGCCGCCCGTTTGATCCACGCTTCGCTCATATCGGCGCCGATCGCGCGCAGGCCCGAGAGCGCGGAAAAAGTCCCGTAAATATAGCTGACGCCCCATCGCCCCCACCACGATCCGTCGGCTTTCTGATCGCGCTTCAGCCACGCGATCGCGCGCTGCGCCACCGGATGGTCGGCGCGATAGCCGACCGCGGCCATCATTTCCAGCACGCGGCCGGTCAGGTCCGCGCACGCCGGGTCGGTCGACGCCTCGACGTCGGCGAACGGCGCGTGGTTCAGCCACCGGGAATCGTTGTCGGCGTCGAACGCGGCGAAGCCGCCGTCGCGCCACTGCATCCCCATCACCCAGTTCGCGCCCAGCCGGATCGCGCGCTCGCGCGCGGCCGCGTCGTCGTGCGCCGCTTCGGCCAGCACCATCAGAATCACCGCCGAATCGTCAACATCGGGGAACCAGTCGTTGTAAAACTCGAACGCCCATCCGCCGGGTTCCAGATCGGGCCGCTTCACCGACCAGTCGCCGCGCTTGAATATCTGATGCTCGATCAGCCAGCGCGCCGCGCCGCGTAGCGCAGGATGGTCGCCGGGAGTGCCGGAGTCGAGTAGCGCTTTCGCCGCCAGCGCGGTGTCCCAGTTCGGCGACACGCACGGCTGGTAGAGGATCCGGTCGCCCATGTCCCAGATCAATTCGCGCGCGGCTTCCAGCGCCTTGACGATCACCGGATGGTCGTTGCGGTAGCCGAGTCCCTTCAGCGCCATCGGCGTAAGCAGATAGCACGGCTGGATTCCGCCCCATGAGCCGTTGGCGTCCTGATGCTCGAGCAGCCAGTTTTCGGCGTAACGAATCGCGCGGGCGCGCAGCCGGCGCGAATGGATCCGCTCGTAGCCGCGCAGCGCCGTGTCGGCGGCCAGCAGCGCGTTGCGCAGCGAGAACAGGCGCGCGCCGCGCGGCATCCTGAATTTGGTGAAGTGCGGCGGCTGGATATAGAGCTCCAGCACGCCTTCGCGCCAATCGACGACGCGCGCCGGCCGCGCCGCCTGCAACGTCATCAGCGCGAACAGCGTGCCGCGCGCCCACGACGAAAGCTCGTACATGTTGACGGGAAACCAGCCCGGCAACAGCGTAATTTCGACCGGCAACGCCGGCGTCGCGCTCCACGGCGCCTGGTTCATCGCGGCGAGATAGAAGCGCGCCAGCGTGCCGGCATTGGCGATTCCGCCTTGCGACAGCACGAACCGCCGCGCCTGGATCATCGCTTCGTCGTTCGGCCGCATCCCGGCGAGCTTCAGCGCGAAATAGGTTTCGATCGAGGTCGAAAGATGGCTCTCGGCGCCCGGAAACAACGACCATCCGCCGTCCGCCTGCTGCGTGTCGAGCAGCAGCCGTTTGAGTTTCGCCTCCAGCTCCGGGTCGCGCTCGACCTCCATGAAGCGGTTGAAGATGATGTACTCCGCGTTCATTTCGGCGTTCGCTTCGAGCGCCGCCTGCCAGTATCCCTCGGGCCGCTGCTCGCGAATCAGGGAATCCCGCGCCTGCGCGATCGTGAAGTCGAGACGCGCCGAGAATTCGTCGCGCACCGGCGCCGCGGCGCCGTGTCCGTTCATTGCTTGCGAAACCTGATCCATTCTCCGCCACGTGTGCGCTTCCGCCCGGTGATGTGCGGCGCGCCTTCCTTGCCTTGCGCGCTCAGGGAATCACCGCGCACTTGAGCGCAGCGCTCCGTTCGAGCATCGCGAATACTTCCGTCAATTGGTCGAGCCGCCGGCGCGCATTGATCAAGCGGCCCGCGCCCAGCCGCCGCGCGCTCAGCATCGCGAACGCGGCCGTAACGTCGCGCGGCCGGAAATGAAACGGCGCGAGCAGCGTCAAATTGTCATAGTGCATGCGGCGCGTATCCACGTTCAGCGCCGTGCCCGCCGCGCATCCGCCGAAAAACACCACGCGGCCGCCGCGGCGTACGCGCCGGAACGCCTCTTCCCATCCCGCGACCTGCCCAGTGCATTCGATCACGAGGTCCGGGCCGTAGCCGCCGTTGAGCGCGCCGATCGCGCGCGCGGCGTCTTCGCGCGCCGCGTCGATCACGCGGTCGGCGCCCAGCTCGCCCGCCCATTGCAGCCGCTTGCCGCCGCGTCCGGCGATCGCGACCTGGCGCACGCCCGCCGCCTTCAGCGCCATCGCGTGCATGATTCCAAAGGCGCCGGCGCCGATAATCAGCACGCATTCGTCCGCCTCCGGCCGCGCCATCTCCTGCGCGTGGACCACGCAGGACAGCGGCTCGAGCAGCGCGGCCTCCTCGAACGGCAGCCCGGGCGGCTTGTGGAAAGCGTTGCGGGCGACGATATGCGCCGGCAGCAGCAGGTAGTCCGCATAGGCGCCCATCACCATGCGATCCATCGCCTGCGCGCACAAATTCTCCTGTCCGCGCATGCAATAAAAACAGTGGCCGCATGGCGCCGTCGGCGCCGCCATCACCGCGTCGCCCGCCTTGAACTTTTCGACGCCCGCGCCCGCCGCCGCCACCACGCCGGCGAACTCATGGCCGAACGGCGCCGGCAGCTTCCACACCGGATGGCCCCGACGCCAGGTTTTCAGATCGGTGCCGCAACTGAGCGCGCACTCGATTTTGACCAGCAACTCGCCCGGACCGGGCGCGGGCGGCGCGAATTCGCGCAGCTCCAGCCGGCCCGGCGCGAGCAGCATCGCCTGCCGCGCGTGCATGCGGTCGGCGTAGATTTGCGCCGCCTGACTCACAGCTCGCGCTCCACCGCGTAGGCCGCAAGCGCCCGCAACGCGTCCGCGCGGCGGTCGAATTCGCGCAGCGCGCCGGCCGCCTCGGCGATCAGGTTGTGCGCCAGCTCCCGCGCCCGCCCCGCGCCCATCAGCGCCGGGTAGGTCGATTTGCCGCGCGCGCCGTCCTTGTTGGTGCGCTTGCCCATCGCTTCGGTCGACGCTTCGACGTCCAGCAAATCGTCGATCACCTGAAACGCGAGTCCGAGCGCCCGGGCATATTCGCGCAAGGCCGCAAGCTGCGCCGCGTTCGCGCCGCCGAGCCGCGCGCCGCCGCACACCGCGGCTACGAACAGCGCGCCGGTTTTCCGCCGATGCATCACTTCGAGTTCCGCAAGGCCAAGCTCGCGCCCTTCGCCCAGCAGGTCGATAACCTGGCCGCCCACCATCCCGGCCGAGCCGGCGGCTTCCGCCAGTTCCGCGATCGTTTCGAGCAACGCCGCCGGCGCATGGGCGCCGCTGCGCGCGAGGACCTTGAACGCGTCGGTCAACAGGCCGTCGCCCGCCAGCGTCGCGATCGCTTCGCCGTAAACCTTGTGATTCGTCGGCCGGCCGCGGCGCAGGTCATCGTCGTCCATGCACGGCAGGTCATCGTGGATCAGCGAGTAGGTGTGGATCATTTCCATCGCGCACGCGTAAGGAAGCGCGTCGTCAAGCGCGCCGCCGACCGCCTCGCAGGCGGCGAGCGCCAAAATCGGACGCAGGCGCTTGCCGCCCGCGAGCAGGCTGTAGCGCATCGCTTCGAGCAGGCGGGTCGCGGCGCCGTCAGACTCCGCGACCACCGCGGCCAGCGCGCGTTCAACGATCGCGCCGCGCGATTTCAGGTAGCCGTCCAGATCGAACGCGCGCGCCGAACCATCCGCGACGCCGTATGGCTTAGGCTCTGCCATGCTCAATGATTCGTCCTCCGCCGCACCGCCTCGCAATCCGGATGCGCCGCCGCCAACGTCCACCGCGACCGCTTTCGCGCCCGCGACCTCATGCCAAATCGCCGCTTCGTTCCGCCGGCGCCCGCGAAAAGCCGCGCCGCTTCCGATGACCGCCGGCCGGACGCCGCCGGCTTTACGCCAGGTAATGGCGCACCACCCGCCAGGAATCCTTCAGGTTCTTGCCGAAATCGAGCGCGACCGTTCCTTCAAAACCGGAATGCAACCGGCAATCCTTGCAGCGGATATCCTGCTTGGTCCGATAATATTCCCAGTCCGTCGCGGCGTGCAGCTCCTTGAAGGTCTCGTAATGCCCGTTCGTGATCAGATAACACGGCCCCTTCCAGCCGCGCGGGTTACGCGTGACCGTGGTCCACGGACTGCACAGGAGGTCCCGTTCGCCCACCAGGAAATCGAGATAGAGCGGCGTGTTGATCAATTTGTAGTCGTCGGCGAGCTTGCGTACGCGCTGGAATTTGTACGGCATCTCGTCGGAGGTCATATAAAGATCGTCGTTGGTCAGCACTTGGTAGTGATAGCCGGGCGTCACCAGCATGCCGTCCACCCCAAGCCCGCCGAGAAAACGGATCAACTCCTCGACTTCGTCGGCCCCGGTTTCGCGGTAGATCGTCGAGTTGGTCTGCACGCGATAGCCGCGCTCCTTGAGCATCTTGATCATCTTGACGACGATATCGAAATGGCCCTTGCGCGCGAGCACGCGGTCGTTGGTTTCGCGCATGCCGTCGATATGCAGATTGAAACTGAGATAGGGGCTGGGCGCGACCTGCTTGACGAACCGCTCCAGCAGAATCGCGTTGGTGCAGATCATCACGTGGCGGCGCTGCTCGCTGATCAGCCGCTGCGTGAGCGGCGCGATATGCTTGTACATCAGCGGTTCGCCGCCGCAGATCGAAACGATCGGCGCGTCCGCTTCCTGAGCCGAGCCGAGCGCGTCCTCGAGCGCCATCTGGTCGCGGATCGTGTCCTTGTATTCGACAATCCTGCCGCATCCGATACAGGCGAGATTGCAGGCGTGCAGCGGCTCGAGCATCAGCACCAGCGGAAAATATTTTTCGCCCGCCCGCTTTTTGCGGCGCATGTGGCGTCCAAGATCGATCATCTGTCTGAGCGGAATGCGCATCGAATCGAAGCTCCTGGCAATCCTCGCAAGTAATCGGTTAAAGCTCGGGCGGCGCGTCTTTCGCGGCTCCCGCGCGGCCGCCGAACAGCCACTGCCGGATCATCGCGATCGCGCTCGCAACGTCGGCGTTGGCATTTTCAGCGAACAACATCTCAATCAAAGTCCCATTCAGCATCGACAGCAGCATCCGCGCCACCGCCGCGGCCGGAAAATCCTTGAGACACAGGTCTTTGGCCTGGGCGCGTCCAATCAGATCGACCAACAGGCCGCGATAACCGTCGTAGAGCTGCATCACCGGGCCGGTAAGCGCGTCCGAGGCCAGTTCGCCGCGCATCAATTGCGCCACAAAAAAACGGATCGAACTCGCGTTGTCGCGCACGAACATCAGGTAGAGTTCCACCAGTTGCATGATCTGCGCGACTTCGCCGAGCGCGCCCGCCTCCTCGGCGAAATCGATTACGTACGGCTCGAGCAGGCGGTTCAGCACCGCCATGAACAGATCTTCCTTGGTCTTGAAGTGCCAGAAGATCAGCGCTTTGCTGACGTTGGCGGCGCGCGCCACTTCGGCCATCGAGGTCTCGTGGAAACCCCGATTCGCGAAGAGCTTGATCGCCGCCTTCAGAATCTCGTCGCGAGACTCCGGCGCGCGCAGCTCCGGAGCGCCGGCGCCCTGCTCCGCCGAGTTCATCTTGTTTGCGGCCGCCACCGATTCGCCGAGCCTCTCAGCCAAGGAGGAATCGCCATCGTATGCGAGGTTTTGACGCCGCGCCCGCCTTTTCGACCGGACGAATCAAATTGAGCGGCGGCATCAAACTAAGTCCAGAAAAAGCGATGATAATTCCCTAACCATCCGGTCAATGAACCATCGTAACCGCCATCGGATGAAAGTCAATAGGGCTGGCCGGCGATCCAGTCCGATCGGTCAGGCCATGCCTAAAAACTTGGCGCGAGCGGCCGGTGCGGCCGGACTAGGCCAGCCGTATCGGGAGGCCGTCTGACTCCGCGGAGCGCCGCGCGGCGGCGATCGCCCGCACGGCCGATTTCGCCTCGGCAAGATTCACAGCCGCGACCGCGCCGGCGCCCCCTTGCGCGATCGCATCGATGAATTCCGCGGCCATCCCGGCGAACCAGGCCGCGTGGTAGGAATCATCCGGCTGGTCGGCCACGGCATGGTTCTCGGATTTTCCCGACCGATCAGTCAGCAGCAGCCGGTCTCCGTCGATCTCGATGGCGCCCGCCGCGCCAAAAATCGCCGCTGAAGTGCGGCGCACGGTCGCGCGCCACGACAGATTGATCGATGCGAGGCGGCGGTCGGGATATTCCAATCGCAAATCGGCAAAATCCTCGGCGGCGGCGCCATCCGGCCGGTCCAGCCACGCCGAGACGGTCATGGGCGCTATTCCGCCCATCAGCCAATTGGCGAGATAAAGCGTATGCCAGCCATGATCTATAAGGATTCCGCCGCCGGCTTTAAGATCGGTCCGCCAGCGTTCGCCATTGACCGCCGTGCCGCCCGCTCCGGCCGGTCCGGGGCGCCATCTGGTCAAAACCAGATGGCCAATCCGGCCAAGCCGTCCCGATGCGATCAACTGATGCGCTTTATGATAGGGCGGCGCGTGTTTCCAGTTATGCACGCACATCAGAACGCGACGATTCGCGACCGCCAGCTTTTCCAGATCGTCGAACTCGGCTGGATCGAGACAAAGGGGCTTCTCAACCAGTACGTGCGCGCCCGCGGCCAAAGCTTTGCACGCCGCCGCGGCATGAAACGCCGGCGGACTCGCGATATCGACAAAATCGGGTGCCTCGCCTTCGAGCATCAGGTCGAAGTTGTCGTAGATTCTGACGTTTTTGAGCAGCTTTAGCGCTTGATGGCGACGTTCGGGCGAAGGCTCGTGGATCGCGGCAAGCGAAACCTCCGGCCGCGCTCGCCATCCCGGCAGATGCGCCTGCGCGGCAACCGCGCCGAAGCCAGACAACACGCCGCGCAACACCGTCAGCGGTTCTCCGCAGGCGCCTTGAGCGTCAGCACGGCTTCGCGGACGATCGGCGTCAATTCGCCGCCGCCCGCCGCCGCATAAGCAATTATCTCGCGCCGCATCCGGGGCTCCCAAAAACTCTTCAGATGCTGCGCAATCGCGGCGACGGCCTCGTCGTGGCTCGCCGCCGATTCGAAAAATTCGCCGATTTCGTTGGCCATCGACGCCAGATGATGCCGGTCCATACCAAGCTCTTCGTTCCCGCCGCGCGTCACCGCGCAGGTCTTCGGATGAATCATCCTAGGAACGATTGAATAACGAAAGACCCGCAATCGCGCCCAAGATCGGCTCGCCGCCACGATCGCGCGAACGGGGTCGATGATAGTGGTTGAGCGTCATCGCCCTTGTATCCCGGTAGCGTGTGGCGGCACCTGTTTGCCGGCGGCATGGCGAAGATTGCGCTATCGCCGGCGCGGGCAGGATAAGGCGGAGACGCAGAGCGGAGCAATTTTCGATGACGAAGCCGAGGACGCAAGGAGACGTGCGGTCGGAATCGATAAGGAAAAACAACATCTTCGCCGTCGGAAGCCCGCCAGACGCGAAATCCGGCACTCCCGATGCCGCTGCTAACACCGTGGACCAAACCCGGCTAAAACTTTGCCGAGGGCGGCCGTTTGGTCTACAAGTCGAGTTGGAATCGGAGAGTAAAGTAGCCGCCGATGTTCGTGCGCTTCCTTTTCCGGACCCGCGTTTCGATGCCGTCATTTCGATTCACGTGCTATACACTCGCTCGAATAGCAATGCTGAAGGCACTCGATGAGGCAGTGCGGGTTCTGAAGCCCAGCGGACTTTTCGTCGCCACTTTAATCTTCACGAAGGCTTGGAAGTACGGCCTAGGCCAGCAGGTTGAGCACAACACATTCATTCAGCCCGAGGAGCTCGAGGTGGGCGTGGCCCACCATTATGCGGACGAGCGAGATGCTCTCGATCTCATGACGGATTTCGCAATCCAGAGTCTGGACCAGAACGAATCGAGCACCATTGACGATCGCGTCGATCACCATTGGGAAATAGTTGCTATGCGACGTTAGCTCCTTGCTTGTCGTTCGCGCGGGCCGTTTGCGAGGAATCTGCCAATGCGCGAAAGGATACGGCTCATCACCGGCCTCCAAGCGGCCGGAATTCTGGCGATGACGGGTTTTTCGACCTTCGCCTCGCTTCTCGTCGAATTGTCGCGACTTTGGCATCTTGATCCCGCGCGAGCAGGATGGATCGCAAGCGCGTATCTGGTGGGCTACGCGGTCGGGGTGCCAGTGCTCGTTGGGCTCACGGATCGAATCGACTCGCGTGCCGTTTACGCTGGCGGTTGCGCAATCGGATTCCTTTCCGGCGCTGGCTTCGCTTCTGTTGCCAGCGGATTTTGGAGTGCCGTCGCGTTCCGGGCGATCGCTGGGGTGTCGCTGGCGGCAACTTACATGCCGGGCCTACGCATCCTTACGGACCGCCTTCCATCGAAGGCCCGGATCCGCTCGGTTCCGTACTACACGGCGACGTTCGGAATCGGCGTGAGCCTTTCGTTCTGGATGAGCGGATGGGTAGCGCAACGCTACGGCTGGCAGGCCGCGTTCTATGCGAGTGGCTTAGGTCCGGTTGTCGCGGCGATCACAATGTTTTTCGGAACCTCAAACACGCCGGTTGGGACAGAGATGAGCGTGCCTGCCGTGACCCGTAATCCGCTCGACTTCCGCCCCGTCTTTAAGAACCGCGATGCGCTCGCGTATGTTCTTGCGTACGGGGGCCATGCGTGGGAGCTATTCGGCTTCCGCGCCTGGCTCCCGGCGTACCTGTTGTTCGTGTGGACGCGTTTTGGAGCCCGAAACCCAGGCGCGACCACCACCAATTTGGCGAGCGTGATCACGATAGCAAGCGTGCCAGCCAGCATCTTGGGCGCGGAGTTCGCTATGCGCTGGTCAAGAAGCCGCGAGATCAGAGCGGTCGCTCTCGCCAGTGTCGCGGTTGGCTTTGGTACGGCAGTCGCGGGAACCTTCTCCGTTGCGCTTGCGACGTTGGCCCTGTTTTTGTGGGCGTTCGCAATCTCGGCGGATTCAGGCGCCTTGACGGCAGGGGCAGTAACGGCAATGCGGCCTGGTGAACAGGGCGCGACGCTTGCGGTCTATTCCCTCGTCGGCTTCGTCGGAGGTGCGGTCGGACCAATTGCAGCAGGCGCTGCGCTCTCTTCGGGCGGGGGCTTGGATATGCCGCTCGCCTGGTGGTTGGCGTTACCAGCTATCGCAGCCGGATCGGCGCTTACCGCGCTCGCTATGTTGTTCGCTCCTCACGGAGCACATGAGACCGAATATCATGAGGCGGCGTTGGAATGACCCCAAATCATGCTTTGTTCGGCTGTACCGACTAACCGTTCCGAAAGCAGGCTTTCGATCGGTGGCGCTGTTTCAACCGACCGGCGTTTTTCACGGTTTATACGAATCCAGCTTTATGGCCAGCCGGGGCGCCACAAGCGGCTCTATCTGGAAGTCCATCAACCTGAGAGCGCCGGAGTACGCGATGAATCGGCGGAGCCAATATTGGCTGAATATCGAGCGATGCGGCACGGGCGCAAGCGATGCGCGTAGAAGGGCCATTCCGATTGCGTTGGATTCGTCAAGCACCAGGTTGCTCCGGGTTTCGAATCGCGGCAACGCCATCGCCAAGGTAAATCCCAACAGGAGTACCAGTAACGCCGGGATCGCCCTCTGCACCGTGCTTGAAATTTCGAGTTCGCCTGCAAGTCTCCGAGCGCCTCTCGTGGCGCCAACGTTAACGGCTAACGCTAGGATAATATAATGAATTAGCTAGTCGTTCTCTCTTTATCTTTGTCGGCGGACAACTTGCTACCGCGCCAGCTATCGCCGGCGCGGTAGCAAGTCCTGTCAGAGTAGCTGGGCGTGAGCGGAATTGGCGTTCACGAGGCGGCGGCGTGAATCACCCGATCGGCGGGTAAACGTTCAGGACGGCGCGAGGTCGGCATCACCTGCACGGCGGTGACCTTGTATTCGGGACAGTTGGTTGCCCAATCCGAATTTTCGGTCGTTACGACGTTCGCGCCCGTCTCAGGATGATGAAACGTGGTATAGACGACGCCCGGCGCGACCCGATCAGTGATCGTCGCGCGCAGCACGATCGCGCCGGCCCGGCTCGTCACTTCGACCCAATCGCCCTCGCGGACGCCGCGCTGCTCGGCGTCATGCGGATGGATTTCCAGACGGTCCTCGGGATGCCACGCGACGTTGCCGGTGCGGCGCGTCTGGGTGCCGACGTTGTACTGCGTCAAAATCCGGCCGGTGGTCAGAATCAACGGATAGCGCGGTCCGGTCTTTTCCAGCGTGGGGACGTACGCGGTGGGCAGGAACCGTCCCCGGCCGCGCACAAACTCGCCGACGTGCATCACCGGCGTGCCCGCCGGCGCCGCTTCGTTGCATGGCCATTGGACCGATCCCAGCCGATCGAGCTTTTCGTAACTCACGCCGGCGAAAGTCGGCGTCAGGCGCGCAATCTCGTCCATGATTTCCGACGGATGGCCGTAGCGCATCGGATAGCCCAACGCCTCAGCCAGCGCGCAGGTGACCTCCCAATCCTCCTTGCCCGCCAACGGCGGCATCACTTTGCGCACGGGCGAAATCCGGCGCTCGGCGTTGGTGAACGTGCCGTTTTTTTCAAGAAATGACGAACCGGGCAAAAAGACGTGAGCGTATTTGGAAGTCTCGTTCAGGAAGATGTCCTGAACGATCACGATCTCCATCGCCGCGAGCGCCGCCGCGACGTGTTGGGAATTCGGATCCGACTGGGCGATATCCTCGCCCTCGACGTACAGGCCACGGAAGCTGCCGTCGAGCGCCGCGTCGAACATATTGGGGATGCGCAGCCCCGGCTCCGGATCGAGCGTGACGCCCCACTCCGCTTCGAATTGCGCGCGCAGCGCCGGATCGGAAACGTGCCGATATCCGGTCAGTTCGTGCGGAAACGAGCCAACGTCGTTCGAGCCTTGCACGTTGTTCTGGCCGCGCAACGGATTCACGCCGACGCCCGGCCGGCCAAGCATCCCCGCCGCCATCGCGAGGTTCGCCATCGCGAGCACCGCCGTGCTGCCCTGTGCATGCTCGGTCACGCCCAAGCCGTAATAGATCGCGGAGTTCGGGCCTTTGGCGTAGAGCCGCGCCGCGCCGCGAATCCGATCAGCCGGAACGCCGGTGATCGATTCGGCCGCTTCCGGCGAATTGCGCTCCTCGAGAATAAACTGGCGCCAGCGCGCGTAGCCGTCCGCGTCGCAGCGCGCGGCGATGAACGCATCGTCGGCCAGCCCTTCGGCGACGATCGTGTGCGCCATCGCGTTCAGCAACGCGACGTTGGTGCCCGGCGTCAGTTGCAGGAAATAGTCGGCGGTGACGTGCGGCATCCGCACCAGCTCGATCGCCCGCGGATCGGCGACGATCAGCCGCGCGCCTTCGCGCAGCCGCCGCTTCATGATCGACGCGAACACCGGATGGCCCTCGGTAGGATTCGCGCCGATCACCATGATCACGTCGGCCTGAAGGATCGAATCGAAATCCTGAGTGCCGGCGGGCGTGCCGAACGCGGTCTTGAGGCCGTAGCCGGTCGGCGAATGGCAGACGCGCGCGCAGGTATCGACGTTATTGTTGCCGAACGCGGCGCGCACCAGTTTCTGCACCAGGTACGCTTCTTCGTTGGTGCATCGCGACGACGTGATTCCGCCGACCGCACCGCGCCCGTATTGCCGCTGCACGCGCTTGAGTTCCGCGGCGGCGTGGCGGAGCGCTTCGTCCCACGAGACTTCGCGCCACGGATCGCTGATTCGCTTGCGCATCAGCGGGCGGCGAACGCGATCCGGATGGGTCGCGTAGCCCCAGGCGAAGCGGCCTTTGACGCATGAATGGCCGTGGTTAGGCAGGCCGTTCTTGTTCGGAACCATCCGCACGATCCGGTCGCCGCGCAGTTCCGCCTTGAATGAACATCCCACGCCGCAATAGCCGCAGGTGGTCACGATCGCGCGGTCGGCGGCGCCGCGTTCGAGCGCGCTCTTTTCCATCAACGCGTCGGTCGGACAGGCCTGCACGCAGGCGCCGCATGAAACGCATTCCGAATCGAGATAACGCTCGTGCTGTCCCGGCGTCATCTGCGACGCGAAGCCGCGGCCCTCGATCGTCAGCGCGAACGTGCCCTGAATATCGTCGCAGGCGCGCACGCATCGCGAGCACAGGATGCAGCGCGCGGGATCGAAAGTGAAATATGGATTTGAATCGTCGGATTTCAGATCGAGATGGTTTTCGCCGCCGCGCGGATAACGCACTTCGCGCAATCCGACTTCGGCCGCCATCCGATGCAACTCGCAGGCGCCGCCGGCCTTGCACTCGAACGGGTCGAGCGGATGGTCGGTCATGTAAAGCTCCATCACATTGCGGCGGAGCTTGCCGAGCGCTTCGGATTGGGTGCGGACTTTCATGCCGGACTCGGCCGGCGTGGTGCACGACGCGAGAAACCCCTTGCGTCCGTCGATTTCGACCAGGCAGAGCCGGCATGAGCCGAACGGTTCGAGCGAGTCGGTGGCGCACAGTTTCGGAATCGCGATTCCGGCCAGCGCCGCGGCACGGATCAGCGCGGTTCCGGCCGGAACGGTGATTTCCCTGCCGTCGATCGTCAGAGTGGCGGACTGCGCCGCGTCACGCCGCGGAACGCCGAAATCCCGATCGTCGATTGCCTGCACGCCGATTCTCCCGTTCCAGCAAACATCAGGGCCGCGCGGCCGCGGCCGCGGGCAGTCCAAAATCTTCGGGGAAATGCCTGAGCGCGCTCATCACCGGCATCGGCGTGAGTCCGCCCAAGGCGCACAGCGAGCCGGCGGCCATCGTGTCGCAAAGCTCGCGCAGCAGATCGAGTTCGGCGCCGCCGCCCGCGCGATTATCGATCACGCGATCAAGCAATTCCGCGCCGCGCGTCGATCCGATTCTGCAGGGCGTGCATTTCCCGCACGATTCGATCGCGCAGAATTCCATCGCATATCGCGCCATCCGCGCCAGATCGACCGTGTCGTCGAAAACCACGACGCCGCCATGGCCGAGCAAACCGCCAGCCTCCGCGAACGCCTCGTAATCGATCTTCAAATCGAGCATCGCAGCGGGAAAATATGCGCCGAGCGGTCCGCCAACCTGAACGGCGCGCAGCGGACGGCCGCTGCGCGTCCCGCCGCCGAAATCGTAAATCAGTTCGCGCAGGCTCAGACCGAAAGAAACCTCGACCAGGCCGGGACGCGCCACATTGCCAGCCAGTTGCAGCGGAATCGTGCCGCGCGAACGGCCCACGCCAAGCTGGTTGTAGGCCTCGCCGCCGTGCTCGATAATCGCCGGGACCGACGCGAAAGTAAGAACATTGTTAATCACGGACGGACGTCCGAACAGGCCAGCGACCGCGGGCACCGGCGGCTTGTAGCGAACCATCCCGCGCTTGCCTTCGAGACTTTCAAGCATCGCGGTCTCTTCGCCGCAGATATAGGCGCCGGCGCCGACCACGACGTCAAGATTGAAGGCGCGCCCTGAGCCGCAGACGTTATTGCCGAGATAGCCGCGCGCTTCAGCCGCCGCGATCACGGCGGTCAAGGTGCGCAATGCGTGCGGATACTCGGAGCGCAGATAGATAAAGCCCTGCGCGGCGCCGATCGCGAGGCCGGCGATCGTCATCCCTTCGATCAGCAGGAGCGGATCGCCCTCCATCAGCATCCGATCGGCGAAAGTGCCCGAATCGCCCTCATCCGCGTTGCAAACGACATATTTCGTCTGATCGGCCTGTTCGAGCGTGGTCTTCCATTTGATTCCGGCGGGAAACGCGGCGCCGCCGCGGCCGCGCAGGTTCGCGCGCGCGACTTCGCCGACAATCGCGGCGCCCGGCATCGCGAGCGCGCGGGCGAGGCCGCGAAATCCGCCGTGGGCGAGATAATCATCGACCGAAAGCGGATCCGTCACGCCCGCGCGGGCGAAGACGATCCGATGCTGGCGCGCGATACCGGGAATTTTTTCCGCCGGACCGAGAGCCAACGGATGGCCGCCCGGACTGGCGGAAAGAAATCCGCTCTCGAACAGCGACGGAACGTCCGCCGATCCGACCGGACCGTAGGCAAGCCGCACGCCCGCGATTTCCACTTCGACCATCGGTTCCAGCCAATAGAGTCCGCGCGAGCCGGTGCGAATCAGTTTCACAGCAATACCGCGGCGCGACGCCTCCGCCGCGATCGCGGCGGCGACGCTATCCGCGCCGAGCGAAAGCGCCCCGGAATCGCGCGGCACGAAGATCGTCGCGGACGCCGCGGAACTCATCGGCGCACCAAGCTTTCGAGCGCGTCGTCGAACGTCTTCGGCGTCAAGCGGCCCAGCAGTTGTCCGTTGATTACGCCGGCCGGCGAGCAGGCGCAGTTGCCGAGGCAATAGACGGCTTCGAGCGCGAATTCGCGATCGGACGTGGTCTCGCCGAAGCCGACGCCGAGCCGGCCGCGGACATGCCGGGCGAGCGCTTCGGCACCCAGCGCCTGACATGATTCGGCGCGGCACAGGCGGATTACGTTGCGCGCCGGCGGAGTATGGCGGAAATCGTGGTAAAACGAGGCCACGCCGTGGACTTCCGCGCGCGACAGATTGAGCCCATGCGCAATCAGCGGCAGCGCCGGCGGCGGAATCCATCCCAGATCGTCCTGCACGCGGCGCAGGATACGCAGCAGCGCTCCCGGCGCGTGCCTGAGCGAATCGACTATGGCCGCAACCGCGTCTTTGTTCCAGGTTTCGGAAGAATCCATCGCGAGTCCACAATCTTCGGCCGGAGGCCATGCACGTGTCCGGCGGTTCATGCGCCGCGCCAGCGGCTTGATCCGAGCGTCATCCATGGAAAGATTTCCGTCAAGAGGCGCCGGCCGCATCCGCGCGGCCGCCGCGGATGCTAGACTAAACGCAGCCGGGCGACAGCGGCTTCAATCGACGATCATCGCCCGCGACGAGGTTGGATTATGATTCGCCGCTTCGAATTCGAGGATGAAATGCATCAGAGTCTCGCCTGCGTGCCGATGGCGGTGCGGCGGAAGCTAGATCGGGCGGGAGTCAAAATCAGCCTCAAGCAATGGCAGGCGCTGGCGCATCACGAGCGCGCCGCGGTATGCCATCTGCCGGCCGGAGACGACGACGAACGCGCGGCCCTGCGCGATTTTCTCGCCGGCGCGCTCGCGGCGCACGAAGCCGGCGCGACCAAGCCATTGCCGGCCGAAGAAATCGGCGCGGCGGATCCGCCCGCCGCGCCGCCCGCGCGCCTCATCGAAAACGCGCGCGCCGCGGGCGTGACGATCGGCGCCGGCGAATGGTCGCGGCTTGACGCCGACGAGCGTTACGCGCTGATCAAGCTCGGCGGCGGCGCCGAACGCAGCCACAACTTCCGGGCCGCGCTGAAAGAGCTGCTCGGATAGCCGGGCGAAGCGCCAAGCTTCGGGAATCACGGACGCACGAGATGATCGAGCAGCGGCCGGCCGGCGGCCGACAATTGATACGAGCCGCGCAAGGCGCGTGCGAGGTAGCGCTGCGCGGCGCGAATCGCCTCGTCGAGCGACATCGCGCGGGCCAGGCTCGCGGCGACCGCAGCGGAAAAGGCGCATCCCGTGCCATGTGCGCCGCCGCCCGGAATGCGCCGCACGATATACTCCGTGAAGCCGCTGCCGTCGAAGAGCAGATCGACAAGTTTGGACGCCGGCCGGGAATTTCGCGGCTGATGGCCGCCCTTGATCAGCACCGCGCGCGGCCCCATCCGAAAAATCGCGCGGGCGGCGGCGCGCGCCGCTTCAGGGCCGTCGATCCCGATTCCGGTCAGCGCTTCGGCCTCCTGGAGATTCGGCGTCACGATCCGCGCGAGCGGCAGCAATTTCCTGGCGAGGGCGCGTTCGCCGGCCGGGTCGAGCAGCCGCACGCCGGCGCTGGAAACGAACACGGGATCGACGACCGGCGCCGGCAGCCTGAAACGGACGATCGCGCGCGCGACCGCGCGGACGATCGCGGCGTCGGCCAGCGCGCCGGTTTTGAGCGCGTCCGGACGGCGCTCGGCGGCCAGGGTTTCGATTTGGCGCGTCACCATCGCGGGGGCGACCGGCTGAACGGCCGCGACCGCGCCGCTGTTCTGGGCGATAACGGCGGCGATTACGGAAAAGCCGTGGACGCGAAAGGCCGCAAAAGTCTTGAGATCGGCCTGCAAACCGGCGCCGCCGCCGGGATCGCTGCCGGCGATCGTCATCGCGACGGCGCGCGCGCCGCGCTCGTTCCGGCGGAAATTTTCCATCGCAACCAGAGCTTATATCGCAACGCGCGGCCAACCTCATGCGGCGGAGGATCGCCTTGATCGCCGCTTTGGGCGGGCGGTATCTTGCGCGGCAGGGAACGTCTCGCGCGAAGGAAGCAGATGACTGATTCGCGGCAGGAAGAATTTTTGAATCTGCCTTTCCAGGAGAAACTCGATTTTCTCTATGGATTGCCGGCGCGCCAGAAGCGCGACCTGATTTTATCGGCGCCCGAGGCCGAACGCCTGGTGCAATCGTTCGCGCCCGAAACGCTCTTCTACACGCTGAAAGAGATCGGCTCCGCCGACGCCGGCGATCTGCTCGGACTTTCAGCGCCGGAACAGGTCCGATGGCTCTTCGATCTGGATTGCTGGGACAAGGACCGGCCGAACCTCGCGCGAATGCGCGAATGGATCGAGGCGATGGCGGACGCGGGCCGCAAGCGCATGGCCGACGGCCTGATGGAGCTGGACCTCGAGCTGGTTTCGCTGCTGCTGCGGCAATATATCCGCGTCCATCGGCTGGCCGACCCGCAGGATTCGCCCGATTCGCCGTCGGACCGCTTCGTGCAATTCGACGAGCATTACCTGATCGAATTTGTCCGCCACGATTCGATTCACGCCCATTTGCTTGAATTTCTCGAAGAGTCCTTCGAGCGCGACTACAAGTATTTCACCGCGCTGATGGAGGAGATTTACTGGGGCGTCGAGGCGGAACTGGAAGAGCAGGCGTATCAATTCCGCAGTGCCCGCCTCGCCGATCGCGGATTTCCGGATTATTTCGACGCGCAAGGCGTGTTCGCCTACCTGAATCCGCAGAATTTCGCGGCGCTGCGGACGCAATACGTGCCGCCGATTCGCGACGCGCTGGAAGAAGCGGAGCTGATCTCGCCGGAACTTGCGCCGGCCCTGCCCGATTCCGAAAACTCGCTCTTCAACGCCGCCCTGACGGCGGGATTCGCTGCGCAGGGACGGCGGCAGTTGCGCAGCGAGATGGCGATCGTGACGAACCAGGTGCTGGTCGCGCGGTCGGTGGATTTCGGCGACCTCGAAGCGGTGCGTCTGGCGGTCGAGATGACGCACAACTACCTGAATCTCGGCCTCGAGCATTTGGCCGGCGGCGACCTGAAAACCGCTATCGAACATCTGCGCGCCACGCATCTGCAATTGCTCTTCCGGCTCGGCGTGAGCCTGACGATCGATTTGCGCACGCGCGCCGAATCGATCGCGCGGCGTTTCGGATTGACGCCCGAGCCCGGCCGCGAGATTCCGTATCTTGATTCCCCGTACCGCGAAGCGCTGGGCGGATTCCTCGAACGCCAGCCGCGCTTTTTCGGCGGACTCGATCGCAACGGCGCGGTCGTGACGCGGGATTTCCGCACGATGCGCGACGTGCACTTGGGATATGCGCTGCTCGAACAGCTAGACGCGGCGCCTGACATCTTCCGCGGGCTGCTCGGCCTTGATATCGCCGGCGCGGCTTTCCGCGCGCAGATCGCCGGCCACGAAATCCGCTTGAGCCAGATTTTATTGACCGCGTTCGCGCGCGCCTTGATCGACGGCCGGCTGGCGATCGCGCCGTTGGAGCCGGACCGGCTCGAGGAGGCGCGCCGCGCGATGTTGTCGCTGGAATCGCGTCCGGCCCGCCTGAGCGAAGCGTTGCGCGGGCGGATAGACGGCATCATGCGGGAACGGCTTGGCGAAGATCTGCGCCGCCGCGCCGCGGACTACGTGAATTCATGCCTCAACCTGCTCGAGGAGGATTTAGGCGGCATCGACCCAGCGCGCCCGATCGATCCGCGATTTATCCGCAGCCTGCTGATTCGCCGCGAACCGACGCGTTGAAGGCGCCGCCGCGCGCGAATCGAGGCGCGCCTCAGTGCGCGGACGCGGCTGTCGCCGCCGGCGCCAGCGTGATCGATAGCGCGCGGCCGCCGCGCCTGACGCTCAGCACGAGCGGACGTTTGGCGCTCGCCGCCGCCTTGACAAAGTCGTCGGTGGTTTTGATCTCGTGTCCGTCAATCGCCGTGACAATATCGCCGCGCCGCAAACCGGATTGCGCCTGTGCAGCTTCGAAATCGGCGACGACCACGCCGCTTTCCGGGGGTAATGAAAAGTACTCCGCCAACTCCGGCGTAAGTTCCTGCACCGCGATACCGGCGGCGCGCGCCACCGCCGGACCAGCATTCGGAGCGTTCGCCTTTGCGCTCATCAGCGACGCTTTGACGTAAATCGGCGCGCCCACGCCGAGCGCCAGCGCGATCGCGTCGCTCGGGCGGCTGTCGATCGGCTGGCGCTGGCCATCGAGATCGATCGCCGCGAAGTAGGTCTGATCGCGCAAACCGGTGATTTCGACCCGCTCGACATGGACGCCGGCGCGCTCGACAACCGTCCGCAGAAGGTCGCTGGCAAGCGGCCGTTCGGGCTTCAAGCCGTGAAGCTCGAAGAGAATCTCGCGCGCTTCTTCGGGGCCGATGACGATATCGAGGCTCCGATTTCCGCTCCGGTCGATCAACGTCACGTAGTGCGACCCCAAATCCTGATCGAAGCCCACGCGGGCGACGTTGACGGTCACCGTCCCGCTGGCCGCCGACTGGGCGGCCGCGTGGTCGCGTACGCATGAGAGCAATGTGCAGGAGGCCAACAGAATCGCGGCGCTAATCGAAGCCAGAGTCTTGATCAACCGGGTCGGCATCGCATTCCCGTCAGAAGCTTATGCGCGGTATGCCAATAACGCCAATCATATAATGCTTGAGTTTAATCGGGCGCGGGCTGAAATCCGGTCGCGACCAGATAAATTTCGGCTGAACCGGGACGGCTCGCGCGCGGTCGCGCCAGTTCGACGCGCGCGAACCTCCGGCGGAAGCCCGCCGCGGCTTCGTCGAACGCCGCGCCCATAAAAGCCTTCGCCACCATCGCGCCGCCCGGTCTCAGCGCGGTGCGGGCGAATTCAAGCGCGACCTTCAGCAGCTCGGCCGAACGCGCCTGATCGCGGTCGGCGATTCCGGTCAATTTCGGCGAAAGGTCGGAGGTGATTAGATCGGCTTGACCGCCGAGCCGCGCGGCCGCTTCGGCGCGGGTCGCCGGATCGTTCAGATCGCCGGTCAGCGGAATCACGTTGGGCGACGCGGCGCGCGCCGGCGCAAGATCGATTCCGACCACCCGGCCGCGGGAACCCACCGCCGCGCCAAGCACCGCCAGCCATCCGCCGGGAGCGCATCCCAGATCGATCACGCGCGCGCCGGGACGAACCACGCGATGGCGCGCAAGCAATTCGTCCAGCTTGAACGCGGCCCGCGACGGCAGACCGCGCTCGCGCGCGCGCCAGTAGTAGCTGTCGCGCGGTTGATAGCGCGCCATCAGCCGGCCGCTCCGCGCGCGGCAACCACGGCGTTTTCGGCCGCTACGCGACGGCTGATCGCGCCGCCGACTTTTCGCGACCGCGTGAAGCCGGTATCCTTCGTTCGTCCGGCAGATTTCATCCGCCTTCCAGTTTACCTCAATGTCAGTCCTGAAGCTCGACAACCTGAATCCCGTCCAGCGCGACGCGGTGCTGGCGCCGGACGGCCCGATTCTCATTCTTGCCGGCGCGGGGTCCGGCAAAACCCGCGTGCTGACCTACCGGATCGCGCACTTGCTCGCGGAGCGTGGCGTCGCGCCCGACCGTGTCATGGCGGTCACTTTCACCAACAAGGCCGCGGGCGAGATGCGCGAGCGGGTCGCGACGCTGACCGGAACGGGAGCGCGGATGCCGTTGGTGAGCACGTTCCATTCCGCGTGCGCGCGAATATTGCGCGTCGAGGCGGATTTGCTCGGCAAGGGCTTCGATCGCAATTTCACGATCCTCGACGACGGCGACACGATGGCGGTTATCCGGCGCGTGCTTGAGGAGGCCCAGCTTGCCGATTCGCCGCCGCCGGAGCTGATGCGGGCGCGCATCGATCAGGCGAAAAACGAGGCGATGACGCCGGCCGCGATGGCCGAGAACGCGGCCGACGGCCGCGATCGCGCGATCGCACAGATCTACGCCCTCTACGAGGAGCGGCTCGCCGCGATGAACGCGATCGATTTCGGCGGCCTGCTGCTGCGCGCGTATGAGACGCTGCGCGACAACCCCGCCGCGCTCGAACGATGGCGCCGCCGGGCCGGGCATCTGCTGGTTGACGAATATCAGGATACCAACCGCGTCCAATATCTGCTGGTCGGATTGTTGGCCGCGGCGACCGGAAACCTGTGCGTGGTCGGCGACGAAGACCAATCGATCTATCGATGGCGCGGCGCGGATATACGCAACATCCTGGATTTCGAGCGCGACTACCCGAACGCGCAAATTTTCAAACTGGAACAGAATTACCGTTCGACCAAGACGATTCTGGCCGCGGCCGACACGGTGATTCAGAACAATCGCGAGCGCAAGGCCAAGCGCCTCTGGACCGAAAACGCCGCCGGCGAGCCCGTAACGTATTACACCGGCCTGACCGAGCGCGACGAGGCGGATTTCATCGCGCGAGAGATCGCGCGGCTCACCGGCGCGGGCGCGGCGCGGCCATCCGAAATCGTGGTTTTCTACCGGGTGAATGCGCAGTCGCGAGTGATCGAAGAGGCGCTGGTGCGCCGCCGGCTTCCCTACTACATCGTCGGCGGCCTGCGTTTTTACGATCAGCGGGAAATCAAGGATTTACTGGCCTATCTGCGCGTGATTCTGAATCCCGCGGACGCGATCAGCCTGGAACGGATGGCCGGCGCGCCAACGCGCGGCATCGGCGCGAAAACGCTCGAAACGGTCAACGCGATCGCCACGCGGGAAGCGCTTCCGGCGTTTGAAGCGCTCGGTCGGCTGGAGAGCCAGTCCAACGTCGCCCTTCGCATCGCCAAGGCCGCCGGCGAGCTTTATTCATGGATGCGCGGTTTAATCGCCCGCGCCGCGGAAAGCAGCGTCCGCGCGCTGCTGGACCGGGTGATCGAGCGCAGCGGCTTCGCCGCGCATCTTGACGGCATGATCGACGGCGCCGCGCGGCGGCAAAACGTCGCGGAACTGCTCGCCGCCGCCAGCGCTTTCGACGCCGAGCACGGCCCCGGCGGTCTCGGCGAGTTCCTCGAACGAATCGCGCTCGTCAACGACTCCGATCAGATTCAAGGCGCGGGCGGGCGCGTCGCGCTGATGACGCTGCATACTTCCAAAGGCCTTGAATATCCGGTCGTGTTCATCGCGGGAATGGAGGAGGGACTGTTTCCGCACATGCGTTCGCAGGAGACCGAGCGCGAAATCGAAGAGGAACGGCGGCTTTGCTACGTCGGCATGACCCGCGCCCAACGCCTGCTTTATTTGAGCAACACGCTTTCGCGCGAATTGTACGGCAACCGGCAGGAGGCGCGGCCGTCGCGCTTTCTGGCCGAAATCGATTCGGGCCTGTTGCGGCGCGTCGCGCCCGAGCATGGAGCGCAGCCGGTGCTGCGGATGCCCTCGCGCGAGCCGTATGTCGATTACACCGACACGCAGATTCCGGACGATGACGGCGGCGCCGGCGAGCATCAAATCGCGGTCGGCGCCCGCGTACAGCATCAGACGTTCGGACGGGGCGTGATCCGCAGGCGCGAAGGGCGCGGCGACGGAGCCAAGGTCTGGGTCAATTTCGATCGGGTCGGATTGAAACTGCTGGTGCTCAAATTCGCGAATTTGCGGCCCGTTGCCGACTAACCGCGCATCCCTTAGAATTTCCGCAGCGGCGGACGTCCCGCCGCGAAAATCGCGCCCGCGAGCGCGTGCGACAAGTCAGCGTGAAATTCATGGCCAAAAAACCGTTGATGTGGCTGGCGGCGTTGATCGTGACGGTGGCGACGGTTTATGCGGTTTCGGCTTCGGCCCATGACTGGAAAAACACCGACTTCGCCAACCGGCCGCTTTACGCATATCCGCTGCCTGAAGGGCGCGACGATATCGTCGGCACGCTCACGACTTACAAAATCCAGCCCGGCGATACCCTGCTCGACGTCGGCCGCTGGTTCGGATTGAGCGCCAAGGAAGTCTCAGACGCCAATCATCATATGGATTGGTGGCTGCCGCCGCCCGGCGCGACCATAATCTTGCCGACCGAACATATTCTGCCGGCGGCGCCGCACAACGGGATTATCATGAATATTCCCGAGATGCGGCTGTATTATTACTATCCGTCGTCAGCTTACCGCCGGCGTCACGGAAAGACCGAACTCGTTCCCGCCTCGTTTCGCGGCGCGCGCGTGGTCTATACGTTCCCGGTCGGTCTTGGCCGCTACGATTGGAAAACGCCGATCGGAAAATGGACCGTCACCGCCAAAGTAAAAGATCCCACGTGGGTGCTTCCGGAGGACATCTACGAAGAACACCTTGAACGCGACGGCGAGGCCGATCACATGATCCCGGGCGGCGATCCCGACAATCCCCTCGGCCATTACAAACTCGACCTCAGCATCCCGGAGTACGGCTTGCACGGCACGAATGTGCCGTGGGGCGTCGGGATGACCGTCAGCCACGGATGCGTCCGTTTGTATCCGGAAGACATCGACCGGCTATTCCACAAGGTGCCCGTCGGCACGCCCGGCGATTTCGTCTATGAGCCGGTGAAATTCGGATGGCGCGGCGGGGCGATTTACGTGGAGGTGCACGAAGACCTGTACGGGAAATATCCGGCGCTCTGGAGCTACGCCCAGCAACTCGCGCGGGCGCGCGGCCTGACCGGCGATATTGACATGGACAAGCTCGAAAAAGCAGTCGAGGCGAAATCCGGCATACCAACCTATATCGGAATGGGTTCAGAGCCTTCGCCGTCCACGATCAGCGCGCCGCCGGTCAACGCCAGCGGAGAGTCCGCCAGCGCCCCGGCCGTCGCTCCCGCGGCCGGTTCGGAAACGGGCAGCGAATCGGCCAGCGCAGGGGCCGAAAGCGAACCGGATCCGGCCAATTCCGATGACGGCGCGTGGACGCGCTCGAGCGCGCCGTGACCACCCCAGGTCGCGCGCGCGGCGGTTTCTCCATACGCCCGATTCCGGGCCTTTCGGATTGAGATCATGCGGCAAGTTCCCTTTCACCGGCCCGCGATTGGCCCGGACGAAGAGCGCGAAGTCATCGCCGCGCTGCGTTCCGGATGGATTACCACCGGCCCGCGAACCAAGCAGTTCGAGCGCGAATTCGCGCAGTATGTCGGCGCGCGCAACGCGCTTGCCGTCGCGCATTGCACCGGCGCATTGCATCTGGCGCTGTTCGCGATCGGAATCGGCCCGGGCGACGCCGTAATCACGACCCCGTTCACGTTCACGGCGACCGCCGAGGTGATGGGCTATCTTGGCGCGCGGCCCGTCTTTGTCGATATCGAACCCGACACCTTCAATATCGATCCGGACAAAATTGAACAGGCGCTGAACGGCGCCGGCGCCCAGGACGTGCGCGCCATCATGCCGGTGCATTTCGCCGGCCAGGCCTGCGACATGGATCGCATTCTCGCGCTCGCGCGCAAACACGGGGTGCGCGTCATCGAAGACGCCGCGCACGCCGTCGGTTCGGCCCGGACGCTCGACGGACGGGGGATGACGCGGGTCGGCACGATCGGCGATGTGAGCTGCTTCAGCTTCTACGCGACCAAGAACATCACCAGCGCCGAAGGCGGGATGATAACCACCGAAGACGACGCGCTCGCGGCCCGGATCGCCGTGGCCAGCCTGCACGGGATGGATCGCGACGCGTGGAAACGCTACGACTCGAGCGGTTCATGGTATTACGAAATCCATGACGTCGGCTTCAAATACAATCTCTCCGACGTTCATTCCGCCATCGGGCTCGCGCAGTTGCGCCGCGTCGAAGAGCTGACGCGCCGCCGGCAGGCGATCGCCGCGAGGTACAACGCGGCGTTCGCCGGCGAACCGGGCCTGCAGATTCCGATCGCTGAAACGGGCGTCGAGCATGCGTGGCATCTTTACGTGATGCGGCTGCGGACGGAGGCGCTCAGAATCGATCGCAACCGCTTCATCGAAATCCTGCGCGAACGCGGCGTCGGCGTCTCCGTTCACTGCATTCCGTTGAACACGATGCATTACTATCAGCGGCGCTACGGCTATCGCGCCGGACAATTCCCGGTCGCGGAGGACGTGTACAGCCGCTGCCTGTCGCTGCCGATTTTTCCTGCGATGAGCGACGAGGACGCCGCCTATGTGATCGAAACGGTGCGCGCGATCGCGCGTGAAAACCGGCGCTGACGCGTGACGCCGGCCGCATCATGATTGCGCGCAGCGCCTTCCGGGTCGAAACGCGATTGCCCGGAATCTGGCGAAAGGACGTGTAGCGTGCGAACGTTGGTCACCGGCGGCGCGGGTTTTCTGGGCTCGCATCTTTGCGAACGTCTGCTTAACGACGGTCACGAAGTCATCTGCCTCGACAATTTTTTCAGCGGCAAGCGCGCCAACGTCCGCAACCTGATCGGCAATCGGAATTTCGAGATCATCCGCCACGACATCGTCGAGCCGATCCTGCTCGAAGTCGATCGCATCTTCCATCTCGCGTGCCCGGCTTCGCCGGTGCATTACCAGTACAATCCGGTCAAGACGATCAAGACCAGCGTGATGGGCTCGATCAACATGCTGGGACTGGCCAAGCGGGTCCACGCGCGCATCCTGCTCACCTCGACCAGCGAGGTGTACGGCGACCCCGAGCAGCATCCGCAGACCGAAAGCTACTGGGGCCACGTCAATCCGATCGGCGTGCGTTCATGTTACGACGAGGGCAAGCGCGTCGCCGAATGCCTGATGATGGACTATCACCGGCAGAACAATGTCGATGTCAAGATTGTCCGGATCTTCAATACCTACGGTCCAAGGATGGCGATCAACGACGGCCGCGTCGTCTCGAACTTTTGCGTCGCGGCCCTGAAAGGCGAAAAGCTGCCGATTTACGGCGACGGCCGGCAGACCCGCTCCTTCGCGTTCGTCTCGGACATCATCGACGCGATCGTGCGCATGATGAACAGCGAGAACGGTTTCACGGGCCCCGTGAATATCGGCAATCCCGACGAGTTCACGATCCTCGATCTGGCGAGGCTCGCCATGGAATTCGCCGGCGGCGCGGCCGGCGTCGAGTTTCATCCGGCGCGTTCTGACGATCCGATCCGGCGCCGCCCGGATATCTCGCTCGCGCGGCGGGTCCTGGAATGGGAGCCGCGCACCAGTTTGCGCGAAGGACTGGAAATCACGATGGACCATTTCCGGCGCGAACTCGGCCTCGCCGGCGGCTGATCGTCCGCCCGGCGCATCCAACCCGCCGGTTTCAATTCGGCCGGCGGATAAACGGAGAGCCAAACCGACATGCCTACGGCGTTGATCACGGGAGCATCAAGCGGATTGGGCGAGCAGTTCGCATACGCGCTGGCGCGCCGCCGCTATGGATTGGCGCTGACGGCGCGGCGCGCCGAGCGGCTCAATGCGATCGCGGAAACGTCGCGCAAGCTCGGCGCGGAAATTGTCGCGACGATTCCGATCGATCTTGCGCGCCGCGACGCGCCGCAGGAAATTTTCCGGCGCGTGCAGGAAGCCAAAACCCGCATCGATTATCTGGTCAACAACGCCGGCTTCGGCACGAACGGACGGTTCCATGAACTGCCGATCGAGCGCGAACTCGAAGAGATCGATCTCAACGTGACGGCGCTGGTCGCGATGACGCGCCTGTTCCTGCCCGCGATGGTCGAGCGGCGCGCCGGAACGATCATAAACGTCGCCTCGACCGCGGCGTTTCAGGCCGTGCCCTATATGGCGACCTACGCCGCGACCAAGGCGTTCGTGCTGAATTTCACCGAAGCTCTCGCCGGCGAAGTGGCGGGAACCGGCATCCGCGTGTCGGCGCTTTGTCCGGGGCCGGTGCGTACGGAATTTCAGGCGGTCGCCGGCCAAACCTCGGAACGGATGCCGTCGTTCGTCTATCTCGACGCCGAAACCGTCGTCGCACAGGGAATCGCGGCCGCCGAAAGCGGCCGGTCGGTGCATATCGCGGGCGTCGCGAACTTCATCGCCGCACAGTCGAACCGGTTTGTCCCGCGCGCGCTCGTCAGCCTGATCGCGCGGCGCATCTATCGCCCGCCCGCTTGACCGCGGCCGCGGTTCACTCTTTCAGCAGGTCACGCGCGATTACCATCCGCTGGATTTGCGAGGTGCCCTCGTAGATCTGCAGCAGCTTCGCGTCGCGCATCAGTTTTTCGACCGGATACTCTTTCATGTAGCCGTAGCCGCCGAAGATTTGCACGGCGTCGATCGTGATCCGCATGCAGGCCTCCGAGCTGAACAATTTCGCCTGGCTCGAAACCGCGTTCGGCAATTCGCCGCGATCGACCATCCACGCAGCCTTGTACGTCAGCAATCGCATCGCTTCGATATTCGCGGCCATGTCGGCCATCATGAACTGTATCGCCTGAAAATTGGCGATCGGCTGGCCGAACGCCACCCGCTGCCGCGAATATCTGACGCATTCGTCAAGCGCGCGTTGCGACACTCCGATCGCGATCGCTCCGATCTCCGGCCGGCTGCGGTCGAACGTGCCCATCGCGTACCTGAAGCCCTCGCCTTCGCGTCCCACCAGCGCGTCCTGCGGAATCCGCAATTCATCGTAAACGATTTCCCCAGTGTCGGCCGCGCGCTGGCCCAGCTTGCCGTGCATCCGATTCCGCGTGATTCCGGGCAGGCTCGACGGGAAAACGAAGCACGATATTCCTTTGTGCTTGAGCCGCCGATCGCTGGTCGCGAACGTCACGATCCAGTCCGCCACGGAACCGTTCGAGATGAAGTGCTTGGTTCCGTTGAGCACGAAGCTGTCGCCGTCGCGCCGGTACGTCGTCGCCATCGAGGCGACGTCCGAACCCGCGCCCGGCTCGGTAATCGCGAACGCGCAGAACGAGAGTTTCTCCACCAGCATTCCCAGATACTCGCGCTGCTGCGCCGGACTGCCGGCAATCAGAATCGGCAGCGTGCCGAGATCGTTGGCGCTGATCGCGTTCGACATCCCGGCGCATCCGTAATTGAGCTCCTCCTGGATCAGGCAGGTGTCGAGCACGCCCATCCCGGCACCGCCGAGCTCGCGCGGCACGGCGAAATTCATCAGGCCGGCGCGATGCGCTTTCTCGCAGACGTCGCGCGGAAAAATCTCCTTGTCGTCATATTCCCGCGCGCGCGGAATCATCTCCTGCTCCGCGAAGCGCCGCGCCAGAGCCTTCAATTCGCGTTGTTCCTCGGTAAGCTCGAAGCCGATCATCGCAATTCCCCGTCCAGGCCAATTTGATCGTCGAGACTAACAGCCGCCGCCCGCCCTGTTAACGGCCAGGCGCCGCTCGATCGGTCCAGGCCGGGCGCCGCGCCGCCGCTAACCAGGGCCGCCCGTTTCATGCTACTAATCACGTGCAATCAAGGCTGCGAATCTAATCAAGGAGACCTGCCGCAATGAACCGGGACTTTGAATTCAGACAGATTCTTCGCGCTTATCGCGCTGGGATTATTTCCGAGGAAACTTTCGAGCGCGAGACCGCCGCGCTGACCGCCAACGGCGCCGCCGCGCCGGCGTTCACCGCGATGGGCCAAACCTATCCCAGCGAACGCGCCGCGATCGTCGCGATTCTCGACCGCTTCCGCGCCGGCGAGGCCAACGGCCGCGTCGCCTTCACGAAATGGGTTGAGCAATGCCAGACCGAATGCATCCGCAGCGGCCTGCGCATGATCGCCGAGCGCGAGGGCTATCACGTCCGCATTTTTGAGGCCCGCCTGCGCGATCTCGGCGCCGAATGCAAGGCGGAAATCGCGGAGGCCAGCCGCCGCCTGACCGAGCGGCTCTCCAACCCCAATATTTCCGACAAGGAAAAGCTGCTCTATCTAGCCTCGCTCGCGCCGAATCCCGAGGAATTCTTTCGCCCCTTCTGCGAGTTCGCCGCGAACATCAAGGACGATCTCGAAACCCGCGAATTGCTCGATCTCTACATTCAGGACGAATTGTCGAGCGCCAACTGGCTGCTGCGCGCCTGCGCCGCCCTCAACGGAAACGCGCAAATCGCCGTCTCGCGCGACAGTTCCGCCTCGGCGTTCGTATAATCACGCCGCCGCGCGGGCGTTCGGCTTGAATTGCCGCGCCCGCGCGATTATGACTGCGGACGAAACCGCCGTACTCGCGGCGGCCTCTACTATCGAACAGGGAGATTCGCCATGTCCGTCACGCTGATCGCCAAAATCAAAGCCAAAGCGGGAAGCGAAGGCCAGCTCGAAGCGGCCTTCCACGATATGATCAAAAAGGTGCGCGCCGCCGAGCCCGGATGCCAGGCTTATATCCTGCACCGCGCCAACAACGACGCCACCCAGTTCGTGTGGTACGAAACCTACGCCGATCAGGCCGCCTTCGACGCCCATCGCAAAACCGAGCACATGCGCGAGATGGGCGGCCGCATCAAGGACCTGCTCGACGGCGCGCCGCAAATCGAACTTCTGACCGAGCTCGACCGCAAGTAATTTCCGCTGAAACGGCCGGCGGCGCCGCTCCTTCGATCGCGCCGCCGGCCATTTACGATTTATCGAACGAACTTCTGACCGCGCGATCGCGCGCCTAGCGCTCGATTATGCCGTCGCCGGAAACGTCCAGCGCGAATCCGCTCCAGCCGGCTGTGGCGATTTTTTCAATCATGGCGGCGGCGCCCGCCGCTCCGGCCATCGCCGCGACGATCGCCGCCGCCGGTTCGGCCGCGAATCCGCGCCCGATCAGCCAGCCGCCCGCCGCCTCATCCGCGATCACATGGAGCCGCCGCGCGCCCCTGGTATGCGCCGCAAGACGCGCCGCCGCGAGCAGCGCCGCGCCGATTCCGCGCCCGCGCATCGGCTCGCGCACCCAGAGCACGGTGATCATCGCCGCATCGACCCTGCACTCGACGCCCGCCACGCCGACCGCCTCGTCACCGGCGTAAGCGGCCATAAAGCATGCTCCGGGCGCGTCGCTCGCCCGGGCGACGCCCGCCTCGTCGAGCAGCCGCGCGATCAATTCGCGATCGCCAATCTGCGCGATCGCAAGCTCGCCGGGCGCGCGCGTTCGGCGGATCTTTTTCGCCGCGACCCGCATCCCTCAGCGCGCCGGGATCACTTTTTGATCGGAAAGAGCTGCGCGCCCGTCTCCGCATCAACCACCGTGATCGCCTTCGCGGGACAGGCGCGCGCCGCCGCGACGATCGCGTTGTCGGGAGCGCCCGCCGGATTGTACACTTCGGACTTTTCGTCCGCGTCGAGCCTGAACACGCCCGGCGCCGTCTCGACGCAATCGCCGCTCGCGATACATTTTCCCTTGTTGACCGTGACCGTGAGCTTCGCCATGCCGGCCTCCCTGTTTCCTGAAGGATAATGTCGTCCGCGCCGGCGCGGCAAGCGGCCCGGCGCTTGCGCGCGCGCCGAATTCATACTTTGCTGCGATCCGCGATGGCTCGCATTGTCGGCACTGGAATCGACGTAATCGAAGTGGACCGCGTCAGGCAGGCGCTCGAGCGTCCGGCGACCGGCGCGCGCTTCCGCGCCCGCGTCTATACCGCCGGCGAGATCGCCTACTGCGAATCGCGCGGCCGGGCGCGTTATCAGAGCTACGCCGCCCGCTTCGCCGCCAAAGAGGCGACGATGAAGGCGCTCGGCACGGGATGGAACCGCAACGTCGGCTGGAGCGAGGTCGAAATCCATCGCGAGCGCGGCCGCGCGCCGACCATCCGCCTCAGCGGCAAGGCCGCGGAATTTTCCGCCCGCCGCGGCATCGCGCGCTTCCATCTGAGCATCACGCACACCGCCGCTTCGGCGATCGCCCACGTCATCGCCGAACGCGACGATTGACTATTGCGCGGAGGGCGGCGCGGGAGCGTTCGATGGCGCCGGCGATCCGGCCGGACTTGCGGCCGCCGGACTCGGCGACGGCGGTTCGGCGTCGTTATGCAGATGCGTCGCCGTGGTTTCCAAATCCCTGATCATCGCCGTCGGAATTTCGTAAACCGCCTGGTCGGCGCTCGAAGTCGCGTAACCCTTGGTCCGGGCGATCGGCTTGGCGGATGGATTTTGCGGCGTCGCCGTTTCTTGGACCTGCGACGCGTGGATCACGCCGATCGTCTTGCCTGAAGCGTCGTAGAGCGTGATCGTCAGCGTCGGCTCGGCCATTCCGAACCGCGCCGCGTCGGTCATCGGATCCTCGACGATGCTGCTGCCCTTCAACTGCTGCAATTGATCCAGCAGGCTTTGCACCACCGGCGTTTCAGCGGGAACCGTATGACCCGCGCCGGTCACCGTCCATTTGTCCTTGCCCACGCTGTCGATCACGATCTGCACCGGTCCGCCGGCGATCGAAATCCGCGCGACATCCTTTGAATCGAAGCGCAGCACGCTCTTGTCGCGCAGATCGTCGTAACCCTTACCCAGCTCCTTGACCACGTATTCAGCCACCGTGCAGACCGGCTGATCGCTCCCGCCGCGGCGGACATAGACCGCATTGGCGTACGCCTTGGACTGCTCGAAACCGAACAGCAGCGATTCCTCGGCGTTGTCCTTGCCCCCGAACACCTGCAGCTTGAGCGAGGGCGTGGCCAGGCCGAAGCGCGTCAAATCCTCCGGATGGTCGTCAACGAACTGGTTGACGCGCGCCGCCGCGATCGTGTCGAGCAACTGGTTCACCGCGGCGGGATCGGCCGGATATTCTTGCGGCTTCACGATCGACCAGTTTTGGCCCTTGCGCGCCAGTTCGAGCGCCGGGCCGTCGGACCGGGTCAGGACCACGCGGTTGATCTGGTCGGCGGTGAAGCCGATCAGCGTTTTGGATCGCAAATCGTCGAGCGACTTCGTCGCTTCCGCCGAAAAGCCCGCGTCGGTCAGCATTACGGCCGGCGCGTCGGTCAGCTTGACATAGGTGTTCGCGCCGACCGGCGTGTTCTTTCCGACCATCACGCCCGGCAGCGTGCGGCCGCTTTTGGTCGTGATATAAACCGTCACCGACGGATCGGCGAGGCCAAAATTGCCAAGGTCCTGCGGATTGGTATCGACCGTTTCGGTCGTCTGGAGGCTGGCGAGCGCGCTCGCGAGCGCATCGACCGACGAATTGTCCGCGTCCGCCTCGACCGGCTTGACGATGCGCCAAAGCCCCGGCTTGCCGCGCTCAATCACGACGTCGTGCGCCGGACCTTTCAGTTCGATTCGTTCGATCTGATCGGGCTTGAGCTGAAAAACCGCGTGGTTTTTCGACGGCTCCGGCTGCCGGCTCGAGTAATAGGCGTAGCCGCCGATAATCGCCAGCGCGAGCAGCGCCAGCCACGTCTTGCGCGTGTTCATTCCCGACTACCAACCGTGCGCGCCGGACTCAACTCCGGCGCTCCCACCACACCGCGATACCGACGATCAGCAGCAATTCGGGCAGCAGCAGCACCGACAGCACAAAGACCACGTCGAACTGCGCGACGGTCAGGCTGAACCGCGACGCGCGCAGGCCGCGCGGCCTGATCGTAATCGACGACGTTTCGCCCGTGAGCCAGTCGATCGTGTTCAGCACGAAATCGCGGTTGAAAAAATTTCCCAGATAGCTGTTGTTCGCAATATCCGTGTCGCCATACACCACCAGCCGCGCGTCGCCATGGCCCAGCTTCAGCGCTTCGAGGTTGGCTGTCACCGCCACCGCGACGCTGACGGGGCCTTTTTGATCGCTCGCATCGAACTTCGCTTCCTGGCGTTTGAAGATGCCGACAAGATCGGTTGCCGCCCACGACGTGTCGCTGGTCTTGGCCAGCGATACCGCTTCGAGACCCCGTTTGGGCGGCTCGCTCGGCGTCACCGTCCGCACCATCGGGAAAACCGTCTGCTTGTCGAAGCCTGCGGTAATCGGATGCGGTCCGTAGGTGTTGACGAGCGGATTCAGGCCAAGCGCCGGACCCGCGAACAGGCGCACCACCTGATCGACCACCACGTTGTCGCCGGCGGTCACGCCCCAGTCTTTCAGCCAATCGACCAGCGCGGCCTCGTCGATCGATTGGTCGGGCCGCGGCGGCCGCAGCATGATCAGCGCGCGCCCGCCCTTTTTCAGATAGTCAGTCAGCTCGTCGAGCACGTGCGGAACCAGCGGCCGCGTCGGCCCCGCCACCACCATCGCCGCGCACTCATCGGGCACGGCATTTTCGGTCACCAGATTGATCTTCCTGATGACGTAGCTTTCGCCCTCCAGCGCCACCTTGAACTGCCCCATCCCGCTGCCGCCGGTCGCGTCGCCGGGATCGGCCTCGCCCTCACCGGTCAGGAAGCAGACGGTTTCCTGGCTGGTCTTGGTGACCTTCACAATTCCGTTGGTGATCGCCTGCTCGGTCATGTCGGTCACATTGGTGCCCGCGCCCGTATCCCCGTCGTACTGGATATGCGCGGTGTTCATCACCGTGACCTTGTATTTTTCGGCAAGCTCCGGATGACGCGTCGGATCGACCATTTCATAGCTGACCAGCGGCGACGCGTAGCTATATTCCTCGAACAGCGCTTCCGCGTGCGGATCGCGACCGCCTTCGACGAAGCCATAAAGCTTGATGGGCTTCTTGAGGCTCCTGAGCACCTTGAGCGATTGGGGCGACAGGCTGAACGCGCCCTCGCTCGTCATGTCGAACTGGCGTTTATGCTTGGCGGCGAGATAGTTGACCGCGACCAGCACGCCCAGAAACGCGGCCGTGTAGATCGCCGCGTTGGCGCCGTATCGCGTGCGGCGCGCGCCCGCCATCTCTCCCAGCGAGCCGCCGCTCGACGCCAGCCATCCGATCAGCGCGATCGCGCCGCCGACCAGATTGACGCCGCTGAACAGCCGCGCGAACCCGCCGGCCGTCAGCAGATAGCCAAGCAATCCGAATGAAAAAAGTACCAGCCCGATTAATCCCGACAGCGCCGAAGACCGCTTCATGCCCCGCTTCGCCCTTCTAGCGCCACCGCGCCGATTCCACCGAACGTTGGGTCAGGAACAACGCCGTCGCCACCACGCTGAGAAAAAAGACCACGTCGCTGGTGTCGATCACGCCGCGCGTCATCGTGGAAAAATGCTCCGGCAGCGACAGATACTTGAGCAGCGCCCATACCACTCCGCCCCCGGCCTCGGCCGGCCATGAAATCACGAACAGCAAAATCAGGATTCCGAACGAGCTGATCGCCGCGATTATCTGATTCTGCGTGAGCGAGCTGGTGAACAGTCCCACCGCGACGAACGACAGCGCCAGCAGGAACAGTCCGAGATAGCCCGCGAACATCACGCCGACTTCGGGATTGCCGAAGACGATCAGGATGAGCGGAAAAATCCACGCCAGCGCCACCATCACCAGCGTGAAGGCCGCGGCGGCGAGGAATTTGCCCGCCACGATTTCGCCGGTGCGGACCGGCGCGGTCAGCAGCAATTCGTAGGTTCCGGAGCGCTTTTCCTCCGCGAACACCCGCATCGTCAGCGCCGGCATCACGATCACCAGCACCACCGACAGGTCGTGCAGCAGCGGATCGATGACCCGCGTGTTCAGATTCATCTGGCGCAGCGTGTCCGGCTGCCCCATCATCTGCACCAACTGCACCATCTCGTCGAACTGCCGCAGCATCGCGAAGAAAAACCATCCGCCGAGCAGGATGAAAACGGTCAGCACGACATAGGCGACCGGCTGCACGAAGTAGCCGGCCAGCTCCTTGCCCGCAATCGTAATTGTGTTACGCATCTCTTCCGACTTTTCCGAATCGCCGCCACGCCAGTCAGGCGCTGTGGCCGGCCCCCATTTCTTCCAGCGTCTCTTCGGCGCTGGCGCTCTCGGCGTGCCCCTCGCGCGCGATCGCGTGAAGGAAAACCTCTTCGAGCGAGGTCCCTTCCGGGATGTCCTTGATCATCTCTTCGAGCGCGACCCGGCCGTCGTTGATAATCACGACCTTGTCGCAGATTTGCGAAACCTCGGGCAGGATATGCGTCGAGAGCACGATCGTGCGATCGCCCGCCAGCCCGCGGATCAACTCGCGAATTTCGTGAATCTGCCTCGGATCGAGGCCGATCGTCGGCTCGTCGAGCACCAGCACCGGCGGATTGTGCACCAGCGCCTGCGCCAGGCCCACGCGCTGCCGATAGCCCTTCGAGAGCTGCCCGCAAATCCGCCCGGCCATGTCGGTCAAGCCGGCCACCTGCAGCACATGCTCGACCGCGCCGTCGATTTCCGCGCGCTTCACGCCCCGCAGTTTGGCGACGAAACGCAAATACGTTTCCACCCGCATATCCATATAAAGCGGAGGATTTTCCGGCAGGTACCCGATGCGCCGGCGCGCTTCGAGCGAATTGTTGAAAATATCCAGCCCGTCGATTTCCACGGTGCCGGAAGTCGCCGGCATGAAGCCGGTGATAATCCGCATCGTGGTGGTCTTGCCGGCGCCATTTGGCCCGAGAAATCCAAGGATCTGGCCCTTTTCGGCCCGGAACGACACATCCTTGACGGCGACAAAGCTGCCGTATGCTTTCGTTAGATGCTTGACGTCTATCATCCGTCCGTCCGCCCTGCCGGCGCCGCGATCCGTCCGCGGCGTGGTCGTGTCAATCCAAATGACGTTTCGGCCTGGGTTTGATTCACATGCGATGGCTAGTCGAAGCGAACAGTTAAGACACGCGGGACCAAACTGTCAATAATGCTTGATTAAATGAATTACACTTTTGCTTTGCACGCGCGTTTCGTTACGCTGGTCGGACGCATCTATGGCTGACGCGGATCGCACGCTCTATCTGGTTGACGGCACGTGGATAATTTTCCGCGCCTTTCACGTCCTGCCGCCGCTCAGCAATTCCAAAGGCACGCCCACCGGAGCGACCTACGGGTTTATCCGGATGCTCCTGAAGCTGCTCAAGGATGTCCATCCGACGCATATCGGCGTGGTCTTCGACGCGGCCGGCAAAACCTTCCGCGACGACCTCTTCGAACCATACAAGGCCAACCGCGCCGCGACGCCGCCCGACCTCTCCCCGCAGATTCCATATATCCATCGGGCGGTCGCGGCGATGCGTATCCGGCCGATCGTGATTCCCGGCGTCGAGGCCGACGACGTTATCGGCACGCTCGCGACGCGCGCGGCGCGCGCCGGTATGAATGCCGTCATCGTCACCGGCGACAAGGACTTCAAGCAACTGGTCACGCCCGCGATCACGCTCTGGGACACGATGAACGACCGGCGCGCCGGCGTGCGCGAAGTGCGCGAACAGTTCGGCGTCGAGCCTCCCGCCGTGGTCGATATCATGGCGCTCACCGGCGACGCGATCGACAACGTCAAGGGCTTGCCGGGCGTCGGCCCGAAAACCGCATCCGCGCTGATTCAGTATTTCGGCAGCCTCGAAGGCCTGCTCTCCGGCCTCGCCCGGCTGGGCGAGGTCAAGGCGCGCATTCCGAAGGACCTGGCCGAGCGCATCACGGCGCATCGCGGCGACATCGAGTTGGCGCGCAAGCTGGTGCGGATCGAAACCGGCGTTCCGCTCGATTTCGGCCCCGATGAACTGGCTTGGCCGGGAATCGACGCCGCCGCGATGCGCGACCTGCTCGCGGAGCTCGAGTTCCATACGATGCTCGCCGAGCTTGGCGGCACCGCGGCCTCGCCGGCGCCGTCGGCCGAAAGCCATAATACTGTGCATCATGTCGCGCACGATGGCGTCGCGGACGCGCTCCGGACGCTTCGGGGCGCCAAACGGCTGGCCGTGCATCTGTCGGAACCGAACGCATCGGCGCAACCGTCGCTCGCGCTCAAAGCCGAGGGCGACGATCGCATTTGGTTTTTTTCCGGCGCGGCGACGAGCACCGCGATCGCGCTGCTGGCGGAGCCGAATCCACCCAAAACATGCCACGACTTGAAACGTCATCTACGAATCGCGCAAAGGCTCGGGAGCGATCTGAACGGCGTCGATTTCGACACGATGCTCGCGGGATTTCTCGTCAATCCGGCCAAACCTGAACCATCACTTGAAGATTTGGCGCGGCTTGGATCGATCCCGGCGGGCACGGTCGAAGCGCGCGCGGTCGAGGCGGCGCGGGTCGCGCTCGCGCCACGCCTGCACGAGCAGGAGCTTGAACGCCTGTTCAACGAAATCGAAATTCCGGTCGCTCGCGTGCTGGCCAGGATGGAAGCGGCCGGCATCGCGGTGGACGCGGCCGCGCTGGGCGCCATTTCGGCGGAATTTGGCAGCCATCTGGAGCGTCTGGAGCGCCAGTGTCACGAAATGGCGGGCGCGGCCTTCAATCTGAATTCGCCGAATCAGCTTCGCGAGGTTTTGTTCGATCGGCTCAAGCTAACCGCAAAAGGGCTGAAAAAGACCAAAACTGGCTATTCCACCGACGCCGACGCGCTCGAAAAGCTCGCTGCGGTTCATCCGTTGCCGCGATTGATCATGGAGTATCGCGCGCTATCGAAACTCAAATCGACCTATTCCGACGCGCTGCCCGCGCTGATCGATCCTGCGGACGGCCGCCTGCATACGAATTTCCATCAGGCGCTGACCGCCACCGGCCGGCTTAGCTCGACCGAGCCTAATTTGCAGAATATCCCGACGCGTTCCGAGGAGGGCCGGCGCATCCGGCGCGCGTTCGTCGCCCCATCCGGCTTTTATCTGCTTTCCGCCGACTATTCGCAGATTGATTTGCGCATCCTGGCGCATCTTTCGGGCGACGCCACACTGCTCGACGCATTCGCCCGCGGCGAAGACATCCACGCGCGCACCGCCAGCGAACTGCTCGGCATCGCGCCCGACCGGCTCGATCCGGAATCGCGCCGGCTCGCCAAGGTGATCAATTTCGGCATCATCTACGGGATGGGTCCGCAGCGATTGGCGGGCGAGCTTGGCATTTCGCAAAATGAGGCGTCGGAATACATCAAGCGATATTTTGAGCGCTTGCCCGGCGTGCGCGAGTGGTTCGAGAAAACTCTGGCCGAAGCTCGCGCGCGGGGTTTCGTCGCCACGATGTACGGGCGGCGGCGCTATTTGCCGGATTTGAACGGCCCGCAGGGCGGCGCGCGCGCCCAAGCCGAGCGAATCGCGATCAATACCCCAATTCAGGGCGGCGCGGCCGATCTGATCAAGCTCGCAATGGTGCGGCTCGATGCGGTAATTTGCGATCGCAGATTACCGGCGCGAATTTTGCTCCAAGTGCATGACGAATTGCTGTTGGAGGCCGCCACGGATGGCCTCGCCGAGGCCGGCGCCGCGATGCGGCGCGCGATGGAGGGCGCGGCCGAGTTGCGCGTGCCGCTGCGGGTCGAATTGAAATCGGGACCGAATTGGGCGGAATTGATATCCGAATAAACTCAACCAGCCATTTCCGGTGAATTTCAGCGCAAAATCGCCGTCTAAACCTCTTGAGTAAACCAACGCCCGCAGAGGCCAACGATACCGAACTGCTCCGGCGGGCCCAACAGGGCGACACGCAGGCCTTTGGCGCGTTGGTCGAACGATATCAGCGGCGCGTGGTTGGCGTTGCGCAAGCGGTGGTGCACAATCCCGACGACGCCTTGGAGTTGGCTCAAGAGACTTTCGTTCGCGCCTATGAAAATATCGGCAAGTTCGAATCGCGCTCGAGTTTTTCGACCTGGCTTTACCGGATTGCGGCGAACCTCGCGATCGATTTCCGCCGCCGCGAGGGGCGCCACGTGGTTTTGCGCGGCGAGGACGCGGAAAGCGAAATCGAACGGATACCAAGCGGCCGCGGCGACTCTTTTCAGGAGACCGCGCGCGGCGAATTGCATCAACGGCTCACAGAAGCTTTGGGACAGTTGACGGCGGAACATCGCGCCGTGATACTGCTACGGGAAGTGGAAGGCCTGTCTTACGACGAAATAAGCGAAACGCTCGACGTTCCACGCGGAACCGTGATGAGCCGGCTGCATTATGCCCGCGGCCGGCTGCGCGCCATCCTCAAGGATATCGACGGGGATTGAACCGCAATGGCACGATGCGACGAGATCGGTTTGCTGCTTGGCGCCTTTGAAGACGGCGAGCTCGAGCCGCACGAAATGCAGGAGGTGGCGCGCCATGTCGTCCAATGCTCCGCCTGCGAGACCGAACTCAACGATTACCGCCGGCTCGGAATCACCCTGCGCGGCGCGACGGCGCTGCTGAATCTCGATGGCTTCAGCGATGGCGTGATCGCCAGAATCGACCAGTTGCCGGCGCCCTTCTTTGCGCGAATCAGGAGGTATCTCGGTTCGATGACCGAGAACTTGGGCGGCGCGATGCTGGGCGGACTGGCCGGCGCGGCGGTCGCGATCGTCACGGCGGTATTAATCACGCCGTACGCCCGGCAGCTTATCGCCAACCGCCATCAGGGGCCGCAGGCCCGGCAGGTCGCGATGCGTTCGCCGGCGACTGTCCCTGTCCCTGCCGCGCCATCCGGGCAGCTCGCGAGCGCGGCGCCAAACAGCGCCAGTCCTGCGCCATCGGAGCAGCATGGTTTTCTCGACGCTTCCAGCGGCGCGGGACGTCCGAGCGCGGTCATTTCGCGGCTCGAGGCCGACAGTCCTTCGGTCGCGGTCTGGAGCGAGCCTCAAAACGACACGACCGTGATCTGGGTGCCCGATCAATCGCGCTAGTTATGAATTTTCGCCGCGCCGTCGGACCCCTGTTCCCGTTCCTCTCCCTCGTGCTGGTAAGTGTGTGCGCGGCGACCGCTTTCGCCCACGACATCAAGCACGCGGTACGCATCAAGGTTGAATCGGTCCTCGCGGCCAACACCGCCGAAGGGATGGATCGGCGGATTGCGCACACCCCGATGGCGGAACGGTTGCGGGCGCTCTTCGAGTTCAGCACCTATCGGCTGATCTCGCAGCAGGAGCAGAACACGGTATGCGGCCGGATGGTGGCGTTCACGCTGCCCGGCGGCCGCATCCTGCATATCGCGCCGCGCGCGATCGATGACGGCATGATCGCGATGGAGCTGATCCTTTTCGACGGTGCGCGGCCGATCATGTCAACCGACCTGAAGCTGATGAACCACGGAATGTTGATCGTGGGCGGACCGCGCTATGAGCAAGGAATGTTGATCACGACCGTCACGACCGACGCGCCCGATGAAGGCGGAAAGGTGATTGCGCCGCCGATCGCGCCGCCCGCGCCCGAAGAAGCGGCCCAACCCAGCGCCGCGCAACCCGCCGGCGCCGTTTCTCCCGCTCGCTAGAAGCAAACTTCGTTCGTCCCCACGCGCTGACACGACCACGCCCCATTAGGCGTGGCGCTTCATTTCGCACAAAACTTTTCAGAACCGAATCGAGCGCGACCGTCGGCCTAGAGGCGATGAGTCTGCTCGATATAGTTATACATAACATGCTTTGACTAGCAACAGACTGTCATTATTTGAGCGCAACAAGCCTAAATTACGATTTCATTGACATAATAAATTCAGTGATCTAACAATTAGCCTAGTTGGGAGGATAAAAATGGAAAACGCGGGTAGAAAACAACCAAAGTCGCTAGGGAGGAATTCGATGAAAAAGTCGTATGTCTCAGTGGCGTTAGGGTTAAGTTTTTCGATTATGGGAGCCGCACCAGCATGGTGCGCTATAAGTGCCTGCCGCGGCGTTCCGAACTCCACCGTAATTAAGGCGCAAAGCAGCGCCAAGGCCCAAGCTTGCACCGACGCAGCGGCAATTGCGTCCGGAACGCATGCTAGCAAGGCTATTTTGACTTCCGATGGAAAAACCATCCTCAGCAACCTGATAACGCAGTTCAACCTTCCCCCGTTTTGCGCGGGGTCGATTGCAGCGGTTATGGCCCAGCAACTGGCCGATGGAAAACTGAGTGCTGGCTCCTGTCCAGCACCGTAGCCGCAAGAGATAAAGGGGGACCGTTGCGGGCCAGGCACGACCGCAGCCCCACCTGAGGGCAAATCAAAGATAAAGAGGCTGGAGCAGGCATAGTCGCTGCTCCAGCCTCTTTCGTTCACACCGCGGGCTGACCGTAATTTGTCCTTCGAACTCTCTGCCTCCCGAAGTTGGTATTTTTTGACCGCGCGCCGTCTCGCCGCTCCAAAACATGTTCATCGAAGCATTATCGGGCGAAGCTGTATCGTTGCGGTCGATCCGTTTCTTGGCGCGCCCGCGCTCGCTCGCTCAATCGGCCGGTTAATGAAGGGCGTTCACGCGCGGCCGCGCCCCATTAGGCGTGGCGCTTCATTTCGCACAAAACTTTTCAGAACCGAATCGAGCGCGACCGTCGGCCTAGAGGCGATGAATCTGCCCCGGCATGGTCGCGCATAGCGCGCTTGGCTCGCAATGGGCCGCCATTATTCGGGCGCAACGAACGTCAATTACAATTTAATTGACATAGTAAATTCAGCGATCTAACACCTCTTGATCATAAGGATGGTTGGTTTTGCGCACACCCGCTGTACATGGCAGTTGGAGCGCGTGGAGCCTTCAACGAATTGGGTCATATCCAGTGGGAGGGACAGGTTATGAAGGTATTGAACTTGGCATTCGAGCCAGCATGGGCGCTCGCGTCCGCCGGGAGACGCGCTCTGGCCGCGGCCGCCGCGGTGGTGTTGATCTTTGGATACGCCGCGACGGCGCGAGCTATCATTATTCCTCCGCCAATAACTCCGCGGGTTCTGTGCGTCAAAGCCTCGGGAACGATTCCAAAGGGAGTCGCCGCGAAGCTCAAGTGCGTGGCCGCTTATTCAACGATCGGCGCCGCGATGGGTGCGGCGACGGCGGATGATACGGTACTCGTGCTGGCCGGCAAGTATCAAGAAATGGTGACGATTTCGTCGAGCCAGACCAGACTTTCGTTGATTGGCCAGAATCCAAAAAACACCATCATCGACGCGACCGGCCAACAAAATGGAGTCTTCGACCAGGCCAATGACGTAACCATCGACGGTTTCACGATCGAGAACGCCGAACACGAAGGGATTCTGGTCGAAGGCCCGCCGGCGTCATGCCCCTTAGCGTTATCACCCGCGGCGCCTTGCTCACCATCCGCGCCCGAGATCACCGGCGTCACTGTCTCGGACAATATCGTTCGAACCAATGATCAAGCGCTCGACACGAGCGCAACGCCGCCGACTTGTCCAGCGACGAACAGCACTCCCTCGGTTCCGGCGGCGCCCGATTTCGAGCAGGACGATTGCGGCGAGGGCGTCCATCTCGACGGCGTGGCGTTTTCGACCGTCACGGATAATTTGATCATGGATAATGCGGGAGGCGTCCTGCTCACCGACGAAACCAACCCCAATCACGACAACCTGGTCAGCAATAACCGGGTCCTGCACAATATTCCCGATTGCGGAATCACGCTTCCGTCGCATCCGCCCAATGGCGCCGGGACGAATATCGGCCGGCCTTCCTTCGGCGTGTTCGACGACACGGTGGCGGACAATCTGTCGCAGGGCAACGGCGCGGCCGGCACGGGCGTGTTCGGGCCCACGCCTGGAACCGCCTCCTACAAGCACCTCATCGTTGACAACCAGCTATTCGATAACGCCAATCCGGGGGTGGTTTTCCATAGTCATGCGTCCGGACAAAAGCTGAACGACACCTCGATAGTCGGCAATCAGATCGCGGGCAACGGCGCCGATCCGACCGTCGGCGAGAACGAGACCGGTCCGGCCGATCCGACTGGCATCGAGGTCTATGCGGACCCTACCGCTTCGCCGATCGTCGGAGTGAAGATTGTCGGCAACACCATCAAGAATGAATCAAATGGCATCTGGGTTGGAGCCTCCAGCTGGAACAATTGTCCGGTCAACGCGAGCACGCCCTGTTATATCGTCGATGCCCATCAGAACAATTTCCCGCCGCACAGTACGGGCGTGAACAACACCGGCAACGCGTCCGAGGTGCTGGTGAACGCGGCCAACAACTTTTGGGGATGCGGCAAAGGGGCGGGCGGCAATCCGGCCTGCGCGACGGCGGCCGGCAACGTTACGGTCGATCCGTTTCTCGGCGCGCCCGCGATCGCTCACTGAATCGGCGGGTTAACGAAGGGCGTTCACGCGCGGCCGCGCGTGAACGCCCGATGTCGCCGCCGCACCTGCTTGACTCCAAACCGGCGCGCCGATAATCGCGTCAGCGCGGGGACATGCGCAATGCGCCGTCGAGCCGGATCGTCTCGCCGTTCAGCATCGGATTGCGCACGATCTCCTGCGCGAGCGAGGCGTATTCTTCCGGCCGGCCAAGCCGCGGCGGAAACGGAATCTGCGCGCCAAGCGCCTTGCGCGCCGGCTCCGGCAGCAGCGCGAGCATCGGCGTGTCGAACGTGCCGGGCGCGATCGTGCAGACGCGAATTCCGAACGACGCGAGGTCGCGCGCGACCGGCAGCGTCAGCCCGACCACGCCCGCCTTCGACGCTGAATAGGCGGCTTGGCCAATTTGCCCGTCGAACGCGGCGATCGACGCGGTATTGATAATCACGCCGCGCTCGCCTTCGCTGTTCGGCGAATTCTTCGCCATCTGGTTCGCCGCCAGCCGGATTACGTTGAAAGTGCCGATCAGGTTGATCTGGATGACCTTGGCGAAAAGGTCGAGCGAATGCGGCGCTTCGCGCGTGATCGTGCGCATCGCGCGGCCCACTCCGGCGCAATTGACGGCGATATGCAGCGCGCCGAATTTTTTCACCGCCGCGGCGACCGCCGCTTCAACCGCTTCGCCCGATACGACGTCGGCCGGCGTGAAAAGCCCGCGTTCGCCGAAGCTTTCCGCGACCCTGGGGCCGGGTGAATTGGGTAAATCGATAATGGCGACTTTGGCGCCCGCGTCCGCGAACGTCCGCGCCGTCGCGCCGCCCAGACCCGAACCGCCGCCAGTAACGATCGCAACCGCATCTTTCAGATTCATCGCATCCTCGCCGGAAACTAAAATCGAAAGTAATGATGCTTGGCCGCGACGTTGGCGTAAAGCATTTAATGATTCGCATTCGCACAACGCGCCCTATCTTGCATCGCACGGCGCGCATCATCTAATAAGAAAATGCCCGCAGATGCGTTAATCAGCACCTTAGAAGCAGCTTGAGCCATCTCTCAAGCAAAAGGGGGGAGCCATGGCGGAATCGCTCGCGGCCCATCTTGAGGGCCTGATCGATAACATCTCGCAGATCGCCAACACCGCCGAATCCGATGCGCGGCGCAATCTGCTCAACGCGCTGCGCCAAGCCCAGCAGGAAGCGGCGGCCAACGGCGTGCAAATCTCCGACGGCGCTGGCGGCGCAGAAATCGCGGCGGCGCTCGGCAACCTGCGTGCGGGCGACGCCGTCGCCGAAGCGATCGGCATCCGCGAGATCGCCGGCGACGCGCCCTACGAGGAATTCGATCCGCACTGGGCGGAAAGCCTGCTGAATTATTACCACACCGGAAAAAATCGCACGCCCTTCAGATTGCATGATGATGCCCGTCCGCCGATCGATCCGGAGCGCCCGCTCGTCGCCGCGCCGTCGATCAGAATCGCGATCGCCGGCGATTGGGGCACCGGCGAAGCGGCGGCGCTGGCGGTCGCCGATCAGATCAAGCGGCTCGAACCGCACTATACGATTCATCTCGGAGACGTTTACTACTCCGGCCTGCCCGATGAGGAGCAGCGCAAGTTTCTCGCCGCGTGGCCGCACGGCGGCGTAGGCGATTACACGCTCAACTCGAATCACGAGATGTATTGCGGCGGAGCGGGCTATTTCAACACGCTGCTCAACGATCGGCGCTTCCTGAATTCGCAGCAGGGACTCAGCTACTTCGCCTTGAGCAACGAGCATTGGCTGATCGTCGGGCTGGATACCGCTTATTTCGCGTACTACCAGAGCCTGTTGTACGAAAACGGATCGCTGTTCGAGCCGGACGCACAGCGCGAACCCAAAGGGATGGCGCAGCTCGAATGGTTCGCTGGCCTGCTCGCGCGCCATCCGGGCAAGCGCGTCATCCTGCTGACCCATCACGACGGCTTCGACGTCCATCCCGTCACCGGCGCGGTCACGCCCAAGCCGTTGTACGGACAGGTGACGGGCGCGATGAGCGCAGTGCACGACTGGTGGTGGTACTGGGGCCATGTGCACGCGGGAATAGCGTATGAACGGATTTTCTTCGCGGGCGACGCGGCGATGACGGCGCGATGCGTCGGGCACGGCGCGATTCCGTATCTGCCGTGGATGCGCGATCTGGAAAAACTCGGCGACGGCACGGTGCGCGTGGCGTGGGCGGAGACCGATCTCGCGCGCAATGGCGGCGACGCGCGGCGCGCGCCCAACGGCTTCCTGATGCTGACGCTGAGCGGCGCGGAGCTGCGCGAACAATTTTACGACGAGCTGGGCCGCGTGCGCTGGTCTAACTTTTAGACGCGCAGGAAGCGCCGGGAGAAAACGAAAATGATCACCACGCAAAATCGCGACTCCTACGCGGTGGTCGCGATGATTCAGGAAGCGATCGCGGGCGGCTTCGCCGGGCGGATGCCGCTGGCGGCGATCAAATCCACCGACGGAACCTCGCTCAGGCACAATCTCGACACGGGCCAGCCGCTGCCGCGCAATTTCACGATCGATTTTTCGCCGCTGCTCGACCTGATTCATCTGCCGCACATCGGCGACGCAGGGTTTGACCTGTCGTCAGTCTTCAACGCGATCGCGGATCCGACCGGCGCCCTGCGCCGCATCTTCATGGCCGACGATCCGGCGGCGATCTTCGCGCGGCTGATGGAATTTTTCACGGCCGATCCGGGCTGCGCCGATCTGGCGCGAACGCTCGGTTCGTTCCTCGAAGGGCAGTTCGGCATCGCGCTGTCGCTGGCGACGACGCTGCGCAACCTCGCCGATCCTTCG
>JAJZAI010000048.1 GCA_021799495.1 Deltaproteobacteria bacterium | reverse complement strand
CGCAAGGCCGCCCGCTCAGAATCAAGCTCGGGATGGATCCGACCGCGCCGGATCTTCATCTGGGCCATTCGATTACGCTCAAGAAACTGCGCGATTTTCAGCGCGCCGGCCATACGGTGGTGTTCCTCGTCGGAGATTTCACCGCGATGATCGGCGATCCCACGGGCCGTTCGGAGACACGCAAGCCGCTCACGCGCGAGCAGATCGAGGCGAATGCGCAGACCTACCGGAATCAGGTTTCAAAAGTGCTCGATCCGGCGCTCACCGAGGTGCGCTTCAATTCCGAATGGATGAACGGCGTGGACATGCGCCGCCTGATCGAAATCGCCGCAAAGTTGAGCGTGGCGCGGATGCTCGAGCGCGACGACTTCGAGCGCCGCCTCGAAAAACAGGAGCCGCTGTTTCTCCACGAGCTGCTTTATCCACTGATTCAGGGCTACGACTCGGTCGCGCTCAAGGCCGACGTCGAATTGGGCGGCACCGATCAGAAGTTCAACATGCTGGTCGGCCGCGAATTGCAACGCGCGTTCGGCCAGCCGCCGCAGATCGTCTTCACGATGCCGCTGCTGGAAGGACTCGACGGCGCGCGCAAGATGTCGAAATCCTACGGCAATTACGTCGGCTTGACCGAGGCGCCCGAGGAAATGTTCGGCAAGCTGATGTCGATTCCGGACGCGCTGATGCCGCGCTATTTCGAATTGCTGACCGACATTGGAATCGACGAACTGGCGGCGATCCGCGCCGGCTCGATCCATCCGATGGAGGCCAAAAAGCGGTTGGCGGCGCTGATCGTCGAGGAATATCACGGCGCGGCCGCGGCGGAGCGCGCGCGCGCCTATTTCGAGAGTAAATTCCAGCGGCGCGAAGTGCCGCGCGACGCGCCGGTCTATCGCATCGCCGAGGCGCTCTGGATCGGCGAGCTGATGAAGCAGCTTAAGTTCGCGAGCTCGACCAGCGATGCGCGCCGCCTGCTCAGCCAGGGCGCCGTGCGGGTTGACGGCGAAACCGTGGGCGACATGAATTTCCGCTTCGTTCCGGGAGAGCATCGCGTGCTCGAAGTCGGCAAGCGCCGCGTCGCCCGCATCGAAAGCTGATCGCCGGGCGCGGCGAGTTTTTCCAGGCCACGGCTATTTTGCGGGCTTGGTTTCCGCGGCGCCAGGCAATTTCGCTTCGTACGCTAAAGCCGCAAGCGCACCGCCTTCCAGGCGCCATATCGTCCATCCGTCAAGCGGCGCCGCGCCGGCCGACTTGTAGAAACGTTGCGCCGGCGCGTTCCAATCGAGCACGCGCCATTCGATGCGCGCGTAGCCGCGCTCGGCCGCGACTCGCGCCAGTTCCTTGAACAGCGCGATTCCGGCGCCCGCGCCGCGATGGGCCGGTTCGACGAAAAGGTCTTCGAGAAAAATCAGCGGCTGGCCGAGCCAGGTCGAATAACTGCGGTAAAAGAGCGCGAAACCGGCCGGTTCGGCGTCAATTTCCGCGATCAGGCACTCGAACGGCGGCGCCGCGCTTTCCATCTGCGCGCGCAGTTCCGCGGCGCTCGCGCGCACGGCGTTGGACGCGCGCTCGTAGTCCGCAAGTCCGCGGATGAAGCGCAGGATCAATCCGGCGTCGGCGGGGGTGGCGAATCGAATCGAAACAGGCATGGGCGTCGCTCCTTCCCATGTCTTTGATTGTACACCCGGATTGATCCGGAAGCTGTGGATATCCGGACACGCGTGACGATTCAACGCGCGCGATTTGCCGCATCAGGGCGCGGGCTTTTTCAATCCCACCCGCTCGTAATACTTTGCCGGAACTTTGGAGCGATCTTTGTAGATAATGAAATTGCAGTGCTCCTTGCCCAGCTCGTGGGCCGGTTCGACGACGACGAAGGGCGCGCCGTGCGCGGCGATATCCTGCCGTTCCATCACCGGCTCGTGCGCGCAATAGACCGGAAAACTGTCGCGCCCGTAGGTGAGAAACTGCTTGCCCTTGAGCGTGAGCATCGCGTCCGGCCCCTCGTACTTGCCTTCGAGGACGAGGCGGCCTCCGCTGCCGCACGGATGCATCTGGATGACGATTTTTTCGTCGTCCTCGACGATGCTGAGCGGTTGCAGATGCGCGCGCAGGCCCGCGACGAACATCTTGACGCGGGCGCGCAGCGCGGCCGCGTCGGCGGGCAGCTTGTCGAGATTCGGCAGCCACCACGCCTTGACGCCCGCTTCCATCGCCGCTTCGAGCGCCTGATCGCCGAAGCGCCGGCCGACGAAAGAGAGGGTGGCGACGGTCCAATCGCGGTAGAGGTCGTGCATGCTGAGGAATTCGTTGTACATGCGGCGCGCGAGTTTTTTCGCGTTCTCGCGATCGCCGGCTTCGATCGCCTCGACCACGCGATCGACGGTCTGCTTTTCCATTTCGGCGATTTCGCCCTGGGTCAGAATGCGTTCGGCCATGATTCGAACCTCGCTTTGAGATGGCCGCCGGCTGCGGCGGCGCGCGCTTTCGCGACGCTGGGAGTTTTGCACAGGGCGGGCCGCGGTAAAAAACGGTCAACCGTTGGATTCCGAAAAGAGCTGCGCTATAGTCCTTGCGTTTTTTGCCGGCGCGCAAGTAATACTGATATTGTGAGTGGCCGCCGGTTAGCGTATTTAATGCTGAATTCGGCGCTTGGGCCGGACTGAACGGGCAAATCGGAGAACACGGTGGAAACGTCCTCGCACGACATTCTGATAATCGGCGGCGGCGGCGCCGGATTGCGCGCGGCAATCGAAATCGCCGAGCAGGATCCCAGGATCGACGTCGCGATGGTTTCCAAGGTTTACCCGATGCGCAGCCATACGGTGTCGGCCGAGGGTGGCGCCGCTGGTGTGGCGGGCAAAGACGATACCATCGACGAGCACTGCTACGACACGATTTCGGGCAGCGATTGGCTCGGCGATCAGGACGCCATCGAGTTCTTTTGCAACGAGATTCCGAAGGAACTGCTGCGCCTGGAGCATTGGGGATGTCCGTGGAGCCGCGAGCCTGATGGCCGGATCGCGGTGCGGCCGTTCGGCGGCATGAAGAAGATGCGCACCTGGTTCGCCGCCGACAAAACCGGCTTCCATCTGCTGCATACGCTGTTCCAGACCTCGCTCAAATTCAGCACGATCGTTCGTTACGACGAAACCTTCGCCACCCGGCTGCTGGTCGAGGACGGCGCGGTGCGCGGCGTGGTCGCGATCGAGCTGCGCACCGGCAAAATCCGCGCGATTCAGGCCAAGGCGGTGATTATCGCGACTGGCGGATGCGGCCGCGTGTTTCCGTTCACCACCAACGCGAACATCTGCACCGGCGACGGGATGGCGCTGGCCTATCGGGCCGGAGCTCCGCTCAAAGACATGGAGATGGTCCAGTACCATCCGACCGGACTGCCCTTCACCGGCATTTTAATTACCGAGGCGGCGCGCGCCGAAGGCGGATGGCTGCTCAACAAGGACGGCTACCGTTTTTTGCAGGATTACGACCTCGGCAAACCGACGCCGACTCCGGTGCTGCGCAGCATGGAGCTAGGGCCGCGCGACCGGGTTTCGCAGGCGATTTTCGGCGAGTTCGAGAAGGGCAGGGCGTTCCACGGGCCGTATGGGGACTACGTCCATCTGGATTTGCGCCATCTGGGCGAGCACAAAATCGAAACGCGGCTGCCGATGGTGCGCGAGCTGTGCCTCAAGTACGAGAATATCGATCCGGTGCGCGAGCCGATTCCGATCCGCCCGGTGCAGCATTACATGATGGGCGGCGTGCATACCGATATCGACGCCAAAACGCCGCTGGCGGGACTGTTCGCGGCGGGCGAGGCGGCCTGCGTCAGCATCAACGGCGCGAACCGGCTCGGCTCGAATTCGCTCGGCGAAATCCTGGTGTTCGGCGCGCGCGCCGGCCGCTCGGCGATCGAAGCGGTGCGCAACGGCTCGGCCGCCAACGAAAACGCGATACTGGCGCAGGCGCGTGACGAAGAGCGGCGGATCGAGGAGCGTTTTCTGCGCCGGACCGACGGGACCGAAAAAATTACGAAGCTGCGCGAAGAGATGCAGCGCGCGATGGAAAAGGGCTGCGGCATTTACCGCGAACGCGAATCGCTGGTCGAGTCGGCGAACAAGATCGGCGAACTGCGCGAGCGCGCCGGCAACCTCGCGATCGACGACCATTCGCGCACCTTCAACACGCAGCTCACGGCGGCGCTGGAACTGGGCTATATGCTCGACGTCGCCGAGGCGATAGTGCACAGCGCGCTCGATCGCGAGGAATCGCGCGGGGCGCATCAGCGGCGCGATTTCGCCAAGCGCAACGACCAGAAATATCTCGCCCATTCGGTCGCGCATCGTTCCGCCGAGGGTCCGCCGCGCATCGAATATCTCCCAGTCGTGATAACCCGCTGGCCTCCCGGCGAGCGCGTTTACGGAAGGTAGGCCTTAAGCCATGTCCGATACGATCATCCTCGAGGTCGCACGCTTCAATCCAGAGGACGGCGGCGAACCCTCCTACCAGAGTTACGAGGTTCCGCTGCGTCCGGACTGGATGGTGCTGGACGGCCTAAATCACATCAAGGACCAGCTCGACGGCTCGCTGGCGTTCCGCTGGTCCTGCCGGATGGGCATTTGCGGAAGCTGCGGCATGATGGTCAACGGCATGCCCACGCTGACCTGCGAAACGCTGCTGATGAATTACGCGCCGGGACCGATTCGGATCGCGCCGCTCGATCATTTTCCGGTGGTCAAGGATCTGGTCGTCGATCTTGACGACTTTCTCGCGAAGCTGCAGAAAGTGCGGCCGTGGGTGGTGCGCAAGGACGATTTCAAGCCGGCGCGCGAATTTATGCAGAGCCCGGCGCAGCTTGAGGCGTTTCATCAGTTCAGCCTCTGCATCAACTGCACCTTGTGTTACGCCGCCTGCCCGGTGTCGGGACTGGACCCGAACTTCATCGGGCCGGCCGCGATCGCGCTGGCGCATCGCTACAATCTCGATTCGCGCGATCAGGGTATCGAGGACCGGCTCGATATCGTTTCGCAGCACGAGGGCATCTGGGATTGCACGGTGGTCGGCGAGTGCAGCGTGGTCTGCCCCAAGCACGTCGATCCGTCGCTGGCGATCCAGCAATTCAAGCTGACAGCGACAAAGGAATGGTTCAAATCGTTCCTGTTGCCGCGAGGAAAGCACTGAGCGCGATGCCACAGTACACGCAATTCCAGCCCAAAGAGTACCGGCCGAAAATGTCGGCCTACTGGTACCTCGATCACTGGCGCTATCTGCGCTACGCGCTGCGCGAATCGTCGAGCTTCTTCGTCGCCTATTTCTGCGTGATCACGCTCGTGCAGCTCGCCGCGCTCGGAACCGACGCGACGCGTTACGCGCACTTTCAGGCCTTCATGGCGAGTCCGGTGATGATCGTCATCAACGCGATCGCGCTGGCCTTTTTTCTGCTGCACGCGATCACGTGGTTCAATCTGGTGCCGCGCGTGGTGATGCGCCAGATGCTGGCGCGGCCAACGCCCGACATCATTTCCTCGGCGCCCAATTACTTCGCCTGGTTCGGCGCGACGGTTATCCTCGCGCTCTTCATCATGGGGGTGCTCTGAAATGTCCGCGGGCAAGCGTTCCAACGAACCGGTCGTATGGTTTCTGTTCGGCGCGGGGGGATTCCTGGCTGCGTATTTCCTGCCCGTCCATGTGCTGTTTTACGGATTGCTCTTTCCGACCGGTTTGGTCCACGCGCCGGGCTATCAGGAAACGCTGGCGCTGGTGCGCCATCCGCTGGCGCGCATCTACCTGTTCGCGCTGCTGACGTTTTGTTTCTTCCACGCGGCGCATCGGATGCGCCTCACGCTGTCGGACGTGCTCAACCTGCGCCATCTGAACACCGTTCTCGCTTTTGTATGTTACGGCGGCGCGCTGGTCGGGACAGCTTTTACCGTCTGGCTGCTCTTGACGGTCTGAGCCGCTGCCGGAGATTTCCGATCGTAAACGGCCGCTCCCAGGAGCGGCCGTTTTGATTTTTCGAAAGAATTTATTCTCGCAGCGCTTCGACAACATCCGCGAAGCCGCGCAGCGACGCCGCCACGAAGGCGCGCACCCGCGCGGCGTCCTTGTGGCCGCGCCGGCCGGGAATGTCGGTATGGGTAAACGAATCGACGCCCCACGGACGCACGGCGGCGATCGCGGCGCCGACGTTGGCGGCGGTGAGTCCGCCCGCCAGAATTACCGGAATTCGCGAGCGTTCGACGATGGTGCGCGCGATCGCCCAATCGTGGGTTTCGGCGCTGGCGCCGATTCTGACGCCGGCCGCGCCCGAATCGAGCATCAGGATGTCCGCGCATTCCTGATGCGCTTCAGCCTCGGCGAGCGTTTCGCCCGCCCGCACCGCAATCGCCCGCAGCAGAAGCATCGGCGCGATGCGCGCACGAATCCACGCGCAATCCTCCGGCTCGATTTCGCGCGCCGCCAGATGGAGCGCGTCGGGCCGCACCGCGTCAGCCATCGCGCAAATCTCGTCGCGGTCGTCCGACAAAGACAGCGCCACGCCCCGCGAGCGCGGCCGGACGGCGGCAAAAATCTCGCGCGCCGCGGTCGGCGCGATGCCTTCCGGCACCACGCCCGGCTCCGCCACGACCGCGCCAATCAGATGGGCGCCGGCGGTCGCGGTCGCGACCGCATCCGCGATCGAAGTCATGCTGTAGATTTGCACGATCATCTTCGTAAGCTCCCGTCCGGCGGGTTTGCCGGGCGCGCGTCGCGCCGGGCATCGCCAAATGTCATAGCAGGCCGCGCGGCGATTCTATAACGCGGTTGCTAAGTCGCGCGGCGGACGATGCGGGCGACCGCGCGAAACCGCTCCTCGACCGCTCCATCGCGCACGAAAGGCATCAATGCGGCGGCGATCTCCCGCTCGAACTCGCGCTGTCGCGGGCCGAGCTTGTCTGGAGAAGTGGAGGATTTCGAAAGCGCGCGACCAATCAACTCGTCAACCGTCACGCGATGGGTGGCGACCGTTTCGAACGTGTCAGCGATGCGAAAGCGGGTCGGCACCAGCCACGCGTCCAATTCAAGGCGGTAGCGGGCGGCGTCATCGGCGCTGGTCCACGCGCGGCGAACGGCTTCGTATGGGGCGGCCCATGGATTAGCGTCGTCGCGGATCGGCGCCGCGCCGCACAGAAGGATGGCGCCTTCCGGCGCGACGATTCGTTCGAGCACCGCGCGCGTCGCTTCGAGCTCCAACCAGTGAAGCGCCCGGCCGATCGTGACAAGCTCGAATACGCCGATCGAAAGCGGCAACTCCTCGACTCGTATCTCGAGCAAGTCAAGCGCCACGCCAACGGCGGCCGCTTGCGTGCGCGCCGCCGCCAGCATCGCCGGTTCCGGATCGACGCCGACGCATGACTCGACGTAATGCGCGAAGCCGATCGCCAGCGGCGCTGGGCCGCATCCGATATCAAGCAGGCGCTCCCGCCCGGCAAGCCCAAGGCGCATCGCGGCTACGGCGAAAAATTCGCGCGGATATGGCTCGCGGTAGCGGACGTAATATTCAACCGTCGAGGCGAATCTACCCATAAAAGCTATCGCTTCTTCCTCTTCCAGCTTGACACTGGTAAGTGTGCGGCGCAAAAAGGCGCTGGATGAGAGATGCGAAGTCAGGCTTCGGCTGGCGAAAGACGCGACGACGATGAAACCTGCGCATGACGAACACGGCCACGGCGGGCATCACGGACATGGCGGCCGGCATGGCGCGCGGCAACCGGAACGCTTCGATCCGGCCCGCGCGGCGCTGCTGGACGATCCGGCGCGCTTCGCCTATATGCCGCCCGCGGAGATTCTGCGCCTGCTCGATCCGCCAGCAGGCGGAACGATTCTGGATTTCGGAACCGGGACGGGAGCGTATGCGATTCAGATCGCGCGAGCGCGGCCCGACCTTAAAGTGATCGCGCTTGACGAGCAGCCGGAGATGCTCGCGCGGATGCGTTCGCGGCCCGAGGCGGCGTTGCCGAATATCGAGTTGGCGCTGCCGGATCGTCTGCCGGGGTTGTTCGGGCGCGTCGAGCGGGTGCTGGCGCTCAATGTTTTGCATGAACTGGGCGACGACGCCTTGCGCGATCTGGCCCGGTTGCCGGCCGCGGAAGGATTCGTGCTGGTGATCGATTGGAATTCCGACGTGGACAGGCCGGTCGGGCCGCCGCGCGACCATACTTACAATCAGCGGGAAGCGATCGCGCGATTGGAAAATCTCGGCTTCGCGGCCGAAGCGCTGCCGCCGGCTAAATATCATTACGTTATCCGCGCGCGGCGTTTGAATATCGATTCACGTTCGCGCGGTTCCACCTGATAATATTTCGTCATGCTCTTCGGAGCGTTCGTTTTTGCCGCCGGCTGGTTCGCGTGGACGCTGCTTGAATACGCGATCCACGGCTGGATGGGCCATCGGATGGGCGGCGCCGTCCATCGGATGCACGCGGCGCATCACCGCGATCCCGCGCGGGTCTTCGCGGTCGGCGCGTGGCCGCCGGTGGCCGTGGTGCTGATCGCAGCGGTTTATTTCGGCGGTTTCAACCCGGCGACGATCCTCTTCCTCGGCGCGGCGACGGGTTTCGCCGTCTATGAAATCGAGCACTACCGGATTCATTTCGCGCGGCCGGCCTGCGCTTACGAAGCGCGGCTGCGCGCGCGCCATTTGGGGCATCATTACGCGGCGCCGGCGCGATGCTTCGGCGTGACGGTCGCATGGTGGGATCGGATTTTTGGTAGCGAAGCGCCTGCGGACGAACTGCCGCGGATGACCGCGGCCGAGCCTTCGATCGCGCCGCTCGCCGGCCGATCCAATTTCGGCTGGATCATTCGCGGATTCGGATTGCGCCGGGCCTGAATGGAGCGGGGCGGCGGAAATTCGCCGCCGTCCGTTGGTTAAATCCGGTTACGGCCGATTAGTCCGCGCGCGATCACCAACGCCTGAATTTCGTTGGTGCCCTCGCCGATCATCATCAGCGGCGCGTCGCGATAGAAGCGCTCGACCGGGAATTCGGCCATGAAGCCATAACCGCCGAGCACGCGCAGCGCGTCCAGTGACATCTTGGCGCAGGCTTCCGACGCGAACAGCTTGGCCATCCCGGCTTCGACGTCGCAGCGCTCGCCCGCGTCCTTCTTGCGCGCGGCGTTCTCGACCATCAGGCGCGCGGCTTGCAGACGGGTGCCCATGTCGGCGAGCAGGAGCTGGACGGCCTGATGTTCGCAAATCGGCTTGCCGAACGCGGTGCGCTGCTGCGCGTAGCGAATCGCGTTGTCGAACGCGGCTTGTCCGACGCCGACGGCCCGCGCGGCGACATTGATGCGTCCCACTTCGAGCGCGCTCATCACCTGCTTGAAACCCTGGCCCTCGGCTCCGCCGATAAGGTTCGCGGCCGGAACTTCGAGGTCCTCGAACAGCACCTCGCAGGTGTCGATGCCCTTGTAGCCGAGCTTTTTGAGCGGCGCGCTGACGGTCGGGCCGTGTTCGTTCTTCTCCACCGCGAACATGCTGATTCCGGCGTATGCGGGCTTGGCCGACGAATCGGTCTTCGCCGCGACCGCGAGCATCGTGCCGTTGCGCGAGTTGGTGATGAACATCTTGCTGCCGGACAGCAGGTAGTTGTCGCCGTGGCGGCGCGCGACGGTCTTGATCGATTGCACGTCGCTGCCGGCGTGCGGCTCGGTCAGGCCCAATCCGCCGCGTTTCTCGCCCGCCGCCATCCCCGGCAGGAAATATTTTTTCTGCGCGTCGGAGCCGTGATTCGCGATGATGAAGGCCATGATCAGATGGCTGTTGATCACGCCCGCCAGCGACATCCATCCGCGCGACAGCTCCGCCATGATGCGCGCGTACGTGAGGAAGCTCAGGCCCAGCCCGCCGTACTCCGGCGGAATCGTCGCGCCGAAAAGTCCCAATTCTTTCATCCGCGCGACCAGCGCGTGCGGATACTCGTCTTTATGCTCAAGCTCGGTGGCGGCCGGAATCACTTCCCGGTCAACAAACCGGCGCACCGCCTCGACTATTTCGCGATCCAATGTTTCGTCCATCGCTAGGCCGCTCGAATCCTTTCCCGCACGGCCGACGAAAAGCGCCGCCATGCCCGCAGAAGATAACAAATGGCCGCCGCGGTTCGCTAATCGCCAAGGTCGCCGCCGGCCAGTCAGAGCGCGTCTTCAATCGGTAAGCGATACGCAACAGACTTGTAATGGACCGAGGGGGAGTGTTAGCGTACTTGCTTAGTAAGTGTCAATTTGACGCAAACCAGTCGGAAGACGGCAAGGCCACTCAGGATCCGATCCGAAAAGCCGGGCCGGAGCAGTCGGACGCCGCTTGCGGCAGCGAGGAAATTGCAGTGCTTGAAGGGCGCGAAACGATTAACCCCTCCGCGTTATACGAGAAGCTGGCGCCGCTCGATCACGAGCGCTATACGGCCGGGCTTTGCGAACGTTACGCCGGCCAGATCGCGCGGATTTTACGTCTCAAGCGGGAGCGCCGGGCGATCGTTCTGGCGCATAACTACCAGCGGCCGGAGATTTTCGAAGTCGCGGATTTTATCGGCGATTCCTTCGAGCTGGCGCGCAAGGCCCGGGAGGTCCGCGACGCCGATGTGATCGTTTTTTGCGGCGTCCATTTCATGGCCGAGACCGCCAAGGTCTTCAATCCCGAGCGCAGCGTATTGCTGCCCGATATGCGCGCCGGATGCTCGCTTGCGGACAGCGTCACGGCGGAGGCGCTGGCCGAACGCGCCGGCGAGCTGCGCAAGATTTATCCGGACCTGAAAGTGGTGTCATACGTGAATTGCACGGCCGACGTGAAAGCCTTGTCCGATTCGTGCTGCACGTCGGCCAATGCGGTCAAAGTCGTCAACGCGATCGACTCCGGAAATATCCTGTTCGTTCCCGACCAGAACCTGGCCAATTACGTTCAGGCGCATACCTCCAAGCGGATTATTTCGTGGGACGGAAACTGCTACGTGCATCATCAGATCACCCCGGACGAGGTCGAAAAGGCGCGCGCCGCCGTTCCCGGACTGGTCGTGATCGCCCATCCGGAGTGCCGCAAGGACGTAATCGCGATGGCCGACGCGGTGCTTTCGACCAGCGCCATGATGCGCTATGCGAAGGAAAGCCCGGCGGACAAGTTTCTGATCGTCACGGAATGCGGGCTTTCCGATCGGCTGCTGCTGGAAGTGCCAAACAAGCATTTTTACAAGGCTTGCAAGCTTTGCCGGTACATGAAGATGATAACGCTCGACGGCGTCGCCGATTCGCTCGAGCATCTGCGCTACGAGATCGAGCTTGAGCCGGAGGTGCGCGCCGGCGCCCGCCGTGCGCTCGAACGGATGCTCGAACTGGGCGCCTGATTCCGAACACGATGGCCAACGCCGGCGAATTTCCGATCGAAAATCGCCCGCCGGCGGCGATAGCGCATGAAGCGGCGGCGATCGCACGGCCGAAGGTCGCCGTCGATACGGTGCTCTTCGCGGTCGGCGGCCGTGGTCTTGAGTATTACCTGCTGCAACTGGCCGGCGGCCCCAACGCCGGCAAATGGGCGTTCGCGGGCGGCCTGGTGCGGGTCGGCGAAACGCTCGACGGCGCGGCCCGGCGCGCGCTGCGCGACGCGTCGGCGCTGACCAATGCGTACCTGGAACAGCTTTTCAGCTTTGGCGATCCCTCGCGCGACCCGACCTCGCACGTCGTTTCGGTGGCCTACATGGCGTTGATCGACAATCCGAAGCGGATCGGCGCGGCGTCGTCAAAATACTCGGGCGGGCGATGGTTCGCGGCGGGCGAGCTGCCGGAGCTGGCTTACGATCATTCCCTGATGGCCGAATATGCGTTGGCGCGATTACGGGCGAAGCTTGAATACACCAATATCGCGTGCGCGCTTTTACCGCCGAGTTTTACCTTTGCGGAGCTTGAGGAAGTCTATGCGGCCGTGCTCGAACGGCCGCTCGATCGGCGCAATTTTCGCCGCCGGATCATGGCGATGGACCTGTTGCGGCGAACCCCCGAGCAACGCCGGGGCGCCCATCGGCCGGCCGCGCTATATGCGTTTAAACATCGCAGCGTCCGCGCCATCCAGATGCTATAATCTAACGCCGGGCGAAATATGAAAAAGACCGAGTCGAAATCCAGTGTGACGGCGATCTTCGCGGCGATCGCCGCGCTTGGCCTGTTGCTGATTGTCGCGGTGGGAGTAAGGCAGATACGCGCCTCAACGGCGGCCGCGGCCGCGCCGGCGCCGCGCCTGACGCTCGATCCGAATCAGTTCGCCGGCGACACCCGGCGGGCCTATACGGCCGCGGAGAAGCATCCGGAAGTATTGGCTCAGCTCGATTGTTATTGCGGATGCGAGCAGCACGAGGGTCACAAGAATCTGCTCGATTGTTTTCGCACGATGCATGGCGCCGGATGCGATATTTGCGTGGGCGAGGCGGTCACGGCCGGTCAGATGTACGAAAGCGGCACGCCGGTCGATCAGATCCGCGCGGCGCTTCAGGCGCGCTACGGCCACGGGGGATAATTTGGCCGTCATCGTCTCCAGTTATATTCAACACTGGACTTATTTTGGCCTGTTCATGGTGCTTGCGTTGTGCGGGATGGGATTGCCCGTTCCGGAAGATGTTGCGCTGCTGGCCGGCGGCTACCTGGCGCATCGTGGAATAATCCAGTATCCGACCACGCTGGTCGTCTCGATGTTTGGCGTGGTGGCCGGCGACAATTCGTTGTTTCTCCTGGGACGGCGGTTCGGCATGGGTTTTGTCGCCTATTTGGGGGTTGGTTGGCCCAATTCGCAGCGCCGGATCGCGCGGATGAAGAGCTTCATGGACCGGCACGGCCATATGGCGATCTTCTACGCCCGTTTTCTGGCGGGGGTGCGCGCGCTGGTCTATCTAACGGCCGGATCGTTTGGCGTAAGCCCGGCGCGATTTTTTATCTACGACGCGCTGGGCGCGGTGATTTCCGTGCCGATCGTGGTTTCGCTGGGTTATATCTTCGGCGCGCAAATCAGCCAGATCATCCGCTATATCGGCGGCATCGAGCACCTGGTCTGGGTGGTCGCGATCGGTACCGTGCTGGTGCTCGCGACCCGGATGTTGTGGCTCGGACGCGAACGGGAGGCGGATTCGGCTTGAAGTCCGCCCGCCCGCCGCGCGGGACGCGCGGCTGATGCCGATGCGCATAGCGCTGCCCGCCCTCAATCTGAAGGCCAAGCTGATCGCGCTGATGATGGTCTTGCTGGCGCTGACGCTCGGCGCTGAGGTTTTCGTCAGCCTGCGCGCGCAGGAGGCGATTCTCAAGACCACGCAGACCAAGGTGCGCGACCTTGCGAGCGTGATCCAAATCAGCGTTCAGGAGCTGACCTCCGTCGCGCCGACCGACCGCAACCAATTGCAGGACTACGTGAAAAAGCTCGACGCGCGCGGCCTTGAGGTTTCGATCGCGTCGAACCAGGACCTGATCATCAACAGCTCGAATCCGAAGTTGATCGGCGCTTCGCTCAACCCCGCGGCGGTGCGCGCCCTGATGGAGTTGCGGAGCGCGGCCCCGCACGGTCCGGTCGCGGTGCCGGGCGCGATCCTGGGAGTGCCGGCGCGCGAAAGCACCGTCTATTTCATTCCGGTCGAGGTCGAAGACCATCTGCTCGGCTACGTGCAGGTGGCGGCGAATTTCAGCGATTTCGATCAGCCGCTGCGCGACTACCGGATGCGGCTGCTGTCGCTCGGCCTCGGGATTTTCGCGGTCGGGCTGGCCTTCGCCTACGTGCTGGCCGAGCGCTACGTCGAACCGATTCACGCGGTCGCCGACGCCGCCCAGAATATCGCCGCGCGCGGCCTCGAGCCCGTGCCCGAGGCGCGCCGGCGCGACGAGATCGGCCTGCTGACGCGCAGCTTCAACGAGATGGTCGCGCAGTTGCGCCGGGCGCGCGAACGCGAGCAAGAGCTTAACCGCCTCGAACGATTCACCGCGCTGGGCCAGTTGGCCGGCGCACTCGCCCACGAAATCAAGAATCCGCTGAACTTCATCAGCCTTGCGCTCGACCGGCTGCGCACCCGCTATGGACCGCTGCTGCCGCGTGGGCGCGACGAATACCTCGGCCAAATCGCGATCATGAAAGACGAGGTGCGGCGGCTCTCGGACATGGTCCAGACTTTTCTCCATTACGGACAGCCGATCGAAATTCATCCGGCGCCGACCGATCTGCGCAAGCTGATCGACGGCGTGATCGCGCTCTCCGATTCCAAACTCAAGAGCCAGGGAATCGAGGTCAGCGAGGAGGCCGGCGCGGCGCCGACGGCGCTCAACGTCGATGCGGAAAAAGTCCGCACCTGTTTCGTCAACGTCGTCGCCAACGCGATCCAGGCGATGCCCGACGGGGGCCGTCTGACGGTCCGCTTCGCTCAACATGACGGCCGCTTCATCGTCGCGTTCTCGGATACCGGCAAGGGAATCGAGCCGCAGGTGGCGGAGCACGTGTTCGAGCCGTTTTTCACCACCAAGCGCGAGGGGATCGGGCTCGGGCTGTTTTTCTCGCGCGCGATCGTCGAAAAACACGGCGGAACGATCGCGATCGCGCCGAACGATCCGCCGCCCGGCACGGTCGTGACTTTCACCTTTCCCGCCGGCGGGGTACAAAAGGCGTGATGAATCAGGCTTCCGTGCTGGTGGTCGAGGACAACGATCTCGAACGCCAGATCACCGTTGAAACGCTGCGGGACGAAGGCTTCGCGGTCGATGAGGCGGGCGTCGGCAAGCGCGCGATCGAATTGCTGGGCCTCGCCCGCTTCGACGTCGTGCTGACCGACCTGATGATGCCCGGCATGTCGGGCGAAGAGGTGCTGGCGCGCGTCCGCCAGCAATATCCGGGCACGCAGGTCGTCGTGCTGACCGCGCATGGCACGATCGAGAGCGCTGTGCAGGCGATGAAAAACGGCGCTTTCTACTATCTCGCCAAGCCCACCGACCGCGAGACGCTGGTGATGACGGTGGCCAAGGCGGCGGAGCTGGCGAGCCTGCGGCAGGAGAATCTGATTCTGCGCAGCGAGATGGAGGGCAAGCTCCAGATCGAGGGAATTATCGGACAGGACCCGGCGATGCAGGAGGTTATCCGCATCGTGCGCAAGGTCTCGCCGTCGAATTCGACCGTGCTGGTGCAGGGCGAGAGCGGCACCGGCAAAGAGGTGATCGCGCGCGCGATTCATCGCTTGTCGCCGCGCGCGGCGCGCCCGTTCGTCGCGATCAATTGCTCGGCGATTCCCGACAGCCTGATCGAAAACGAGCTGTTCGGCCACGAGCGCGGCGCCTTTACCGGAGCGACCGAACGCAAAATCGGGCTGATCGAGAGCGCCGACAAATCCACCCTGTTTCTGGACGAAATCGGCGATCTTGGAACCGGCGTGCAGGCCAAGCTGCTGCGCGTATTGCAGGAGCGCGAAGTGCGCCGGGTTGGCGGCAACGAGTCGGTGAAGGTCGATATCCGGCTGATCGCCGCGACGAATCATAATCTGGCCGAGGAGGTCGCCGAGGAACGTTTCCGCGAAGACCTGTATTATCGCGTGAACGTGGTCACGATCACGCTGCCGCCGCTGCGCGATCGCCGCTCGGACATACCCCTGCTCGCCGCCAACGCGCTCAGCCGCTTCAGCAATCTGGCGGGGGGCAGGGTGCGCGAAATCAGCCGCGAGGCGATGGAGCGCTTGCTCGATTATTCCTGGCCCGGCAACGTCCGCCAGCTCGAATCCGCGATCGAGCGCGCCATCCTGCTGTGCGAGGGCGACGCGATCGAGCCGCGCGACCTGCCGCAAGAGGTGCTGGCGCGCAAGGGCGTCGGCCGCATCGAGCGCTCGCGCGCCGGCGATCGATTCGAGATTCCCGCCGAAGGCATCAATTTCGAGCATCTGGAGCGCGATTTGATCCTGCAGGCGATGGAGAAAGCCGACTGGGTTATCGCGAAGGCGGCGAAAATGCTCGGCATGAGTTATCGGACGCTGCAATACCGGCTGGACAAGTTCGCCATCAAAAAGCCCGACGGGCGGGCGGGCGCGGCCGAGCCGGAAGGCTGAGCCTGCGCCGCCAAAGCCCGCGTCCAATACACGCTGCGCATCGCGGCCGCGTATGCGATAATATGGTGGTTTGGGCGTCCGGCGGCGGCGAATCGATCCGCTTATGGCGCGGCGCGGGACGCTTCGATGGGCTGTAACGTGAATTTAGTAACCAGATGATCGTCTGAAAAAGTAAATGTGTCGCCGGGCCGCCATACAGGCGGCCACGGCGTTGCCAGGAGGAATGCATGGGCAAGACGATCGCCGCCATCGCGGGCGGCGTGGTGTTGGGAATTGCGATAGCGTTCGCCAACGCGGGCGCGTTTCCATTTTGGGGTTCGGACGAAGGACAGACGGCCGCAAATCCGCACCAGGCCGAGACCGGGACCGGGGCCAGCCACAATCCCGCCCCGCCGAATGCGCCGGAACCGGCGGAACGGGCGATCGCTCTGCCTTCATGGGCGCCGCTGGTCAAGCGGGTGATGCCGACGGTGGTCAACGTCGCCGTCGTGCAGGAGGTCAAGACCTCAGGATTTCCGTTCGGCGGTCCCGACCAGGGCGATAACGGCGATCAGGGCGGTTCCGGACCGATGCCGTTCGGGCCGGGCGGCGGCGATCCGTTCGAGCAGTTCCGCCATTTCTTCGGGCAGATGCCGCACGAGTACAAGCAGCACGGCCTCGGTTCGGGTGTGATTGTTTCGCCCGACGGCTACATCCTGACCAACAATCACGTCGTTGGTCACGCGGACGAAATTCACGTTACGCTGATGGACAAGCGTGAATTCACCGCGAAGGTGATCGGCAAGGACGCCAAGACCGACCTCGCGCTGATCAAGATCAACACCAATCAGCCGTTGCCGTCCGCCAGTCTCGGCGATTCCGCCAAGGCGGAGGTCGGCGACTGGGTGATGGCGATCGGAAGTCCGTTCGGCTTCAACCTGACGGTGACGTCGGGAATTATCAGCGCCAAGGGGCGCGCGCTGGGCGGCAACTACGACAACTTCATCCAGACCGACGCGTCGATTAATCCGGGAAATTCCGGCGGCCCGCTTTTCGACACGCAGGGCAAGGTGATCGGCATCAACACCGCGATTTACAGCAGCACCGGCAGCAACGCCGGCATCGGCTTCGCGATCCCGATCGACCTGGCCAAGAGCGTGATGGAGCAGTTGAAGGAACACGGCCGCGTGGTGCGCGGATGGCTCGGCGTCGAAATTCAGGAAGTGACGCCGGACCTGGCGAAATCGTTCGGGCTTGCGGCGCCGCGGGGCGCGCTCGTCGCCGGCGTGCAGAAAGACGGCCCGGCGGCGAAGGCGGGGATTCAGCGCGGCGACATTATCGTCAAATTCGACGGCCAGATCGTGCACGACGAGCACGAACTGCCGGAGTTGGTGGCGCAGACGGCGCTGGGCAAGACCGTGCCGATCGAGGTGATTCGCGACGGCAAGCATCTTTCGCTTGACGCCAAAATCGCCGAGCTGAAGGATCAGAAGGTCGCGAGCGCCGCGGATACCGAGGAGCCGGGCACGAGCTGGGGCGTGCAGGTGCAGGACCTGACGCCGGAAATCGCCCAACAGCTCGGCATCCAGCGCGCCAAAGGCGTGGTAATCCGGCAGGTGCGTCCGGATTCGGCGGCGGCCGACGCCGGTTTGCAGACCGGAGATGTGATACTCGAGGTCGATCACAAGAAGGTCGATTCCGCCGACGATTTCGCCGCCTATGCGCGCGACGCGCAAAAGCAGAAGAAATCGGCGCTGCTGCTGGTGCAGCGCGGCAATGCGACGCTCTACACGGTGATTAATCCGGAGGGATAACGGTCGCGGCGGCGCGGCGCTCGATGCGCCGCGCCGCTTTCGATTATTGCCGATGGAGCGGCGGCCGGCGCGGCCGCCGCTTTTGTTTCAGATGGCCGCGCCGGCGCCGATCGCGCTTGCTGGAATACGGAAAAAGGTTCAATGTCGCTTCAAGCCTGACTAGAATCTCATTCAAAGGAGCGCGTCGTGACGGAGGGCAGGGTAATCCCGATCGAAGGCCACGTGCGGCGCGGTAATTCCCATCGAACGTCACGCCGCCGCACGGCCGCGCCGCCGCCAAAGGCGCGCCGGGGACGCGGCGGAATTCGCCGGCGCACGCCGAGTTGGCTGAGCGCGCGCTGGCGCTGGCTGCTTGCGATCGGCGCCGCGGTAATCGTCGGCGCGGCGATCGCGGGCAGGATCTCACGCCCGCTCAAACCACCGCGAATCTTTGACGCGAGCGCTTTTGGCGGACAATCGCCTGATGCGGCGGATCGTTCGTTTGACGGCGCGCCACGCGATCGGCGTCAGGATTCAGGCGTCGCCATCGACCGTGAGCGGCTTTCCGGCGACTCGCTCGAAGCGCGCCAGGCCGACGGAATCGCGGCGGCGATCGAGCGGCGGCGGCTTCCGATCCGCCTGCCCCGCTGACGGGCGGGCGCATTTGAATCTTCGCGGCAGCCCTCGTAAGCTCGGCGGATGGCGACGCGAGACCTCAGAATCTATATTGATTTCAAAAGTCCTTACGCCTATCTGGCGAAGGACCCGGCGTATGAACTCGAGCGCGAGTTTGGAATCGAATTCCGCTGGGCCCCATACGTGCTGCAAATTCCGGAATTTCTCGGCACGGTCGAAGACCGCAATCCCCATCAATGGCGGCGCGTGCGCTACAGCTACATGGACGCGCGGCGCCTCGCCAATCGGCGCGGGCTGACCGTGCGTGGTCCGCAAAAGATTTTCGACTCCGCGCTGGTTTCGATCGGAATGATTTACGCGGAACGCCGGGGCGTGATGCGCCGTTTCATAGATCTCGCCTTCGAGCGTTTCTGGAAACGCGAGTTCGATATCGAGAACGCCGCCGCCGTGAGCGCGGTGCTGGCCGACAGCGGCGCCGACCCGGCGGCGTTCGCCGAATTCGCGTCCGGCGAGGGCCGCGCCGAGCTCGATCGGATTTGCCGCGAAGCTGAAGAGTTGGGCGTGTTCGGCGTGCCGACTTTTGTAATCGACGGAGAGATTTTCTGGGGCGGCGATCGGCTGTGGATGGCACGGGAGAAGCTCGCAGGCCGCTGAGTTGCGCGTCCGGGAGCGCGCGAATAATCATTTCCTTTCGATTTTCGCGCCACGCACGAATCATCCGGCGCGCGAATCCGAGGTGACGAACGTGGAAGACGTGTTGTTCGAGAAAGCGCCCGTCGCGACGCTTACAATCAACCGGCCGAAGTCGCTTAACGCGCTGAATCGCGCAGCGCTCGAAGAGATCGCGCGGGTGCTCCGCGACGTGCGGCACGACGCCGCGATTCGCGTGCTGATCGTCACCGGCGCGGGGGACCGCGCTTTCGTCGCCGGCGCGGATATCGCCGCGATGTCGTCGATGACGACGGTCGAAGGGTTGGAATTCACCCGTCTCGGCCATCGCGTGATGGCCACGTTCGAGGATCTGCCGATTCCGGTAATCGCGGCGGTGAACGGCTTCGCGCTGGGCGGCGGCCTCGAACTGGCGCTCGCCTGCGATTTGATCGTCGCGAGCGAGAAGGCGCGTTTCGGCCAGCCCGAAATCAATCTCGGGATCATTCCGGGGTTCGGCGGCACGCAGCGCCTGCCGCATCGGATCGGCCACGCGCGGGCGCGCGAACTGATCATGACGGGCGAGATGTTCGACGCGAAGGCCGCCTTTGAATGGGGATTGGCGAGCCGCGTGGTCGTGCCCGATCAACTGCTGCCGGAAACGCGCAAGCTCGCCGAAAAGATTGCGGACAAATCGGGCTTCGCGCTGCGCCAGGCCAAGGCCGCCTTGCGCGCCGCCGCGACAATGGAAGAGGACGCCGGCCTGCGCTTCGAGCAAAACGCTTTCGGCGCGCTCTTCGGGAGCGAGGATCAGGCGGAGGGCATGAAGGCGTTTTTGGAAAAACGCGAGCCGCAATGGCGCCATCGCTGATGAATTCGCGGCTTTGAGCGAAAATCGCGCGATTCGCCGTTCATAATCGGCGCAAATTCGTGCTATCTACTAATCCAAGCGTTCGCTTGGCGTTGCGTGCGATTAAAATTGTTGTTTGGATCGACGCCGTCAGGCGTCCGCGATAAAAAATGTGACGCAATGGGGCGGCTTTCCGCCTCACGCTGACGGCGTCGGATTTTCATGGACCTCGAACTCACTGAAGCTCAGCGCGGAGCAAGGGACTTGGCGCGCAAATTCGCCCGCGAACGCCTCGAGCGGGTGGGCGTCGAGATCGATCGCACGCATCGGTTCCCTGCCGAAGCGATCGCCGAGTTGGGCAAGCTCGGCCTGCTCGGCGTGTTCATTCCGGAGGAATACGGCGGCGCGGGGCTTGATAATGTCGCATACGCGCTGGTTATCGAGGAGCTTTCGGTCGAGTGCGCCTCGACCGGAGTGATCGTGTCGGCCCATTCGTCGCTCGGATGCTGGCCGATTCTGGGCACGGGCGACGACGCGCAGAAGCGCCGCTATCTGCCGAAAATGGCGACCGGCGAATGGCTTGGATGCTTCGCGCTGACCGAACCGCAGGCCGGTTCCGACGCCGCCGGGCAGCGCACTCGCGCGGTCCGCGATGGCGACAGCTACGTTATCAACGGCTCGAAGAATTTCATCACGAACGGCCCGCAGGCGGGCGTTTGTATCGTGTTCGCGATGACCGAACCCGACCGCGGACACAACGGCATCAGCGCCTTTATCGCCGACACCTCGGCGCCCGGATTTTCGGTTACGCGCGTCGAAGACAAAATGGGCATCCACGGCGCGCACAGCGCGGCGCTCGCGTTCAGCGACCTGCGGATTCCGCGCGAGAACCTGCTGATGCGCGAGGGCGAGGGCTTCAAGGTCGCGATGAAGACGCTCGACGGCGGCCGCATCGGCATCGCCGCGCAAGCGATTGGAATCGGCCGGGCGGCGCTGGAAGCGTCGCTGAAATATGCGCAGGAGCGGGTCGCCTTCGGCCGGCCGATTTCGAGCAATCAGGCGATTCAGTGGAAGCTCGCGGACATGGCGATCGAAATCGACGCCGCGCGCCTGCTCACGCTGCGCGCCGCCGCGCTCAAGGACGCCGGCCGGAATTGCACGAAGCAATCCGCGATGGCCAAGCTGTTCGCGGCGGAAGCGGCGATGAAAGCCGCGACCGAGGCCGTGCAGATTCACGGCGGCTATGGCTATACCAAAGAATTCAAGGCCGAGCGTTATTTCCGCGACGCCAAAATCACCGAAATTTACGAAGGCACTTCCGAGATCCAGCGGCTCGTGATCGCGGGCCAGGTGCTGCGCAACGGATGAGGAGACGGCTGTGAAGAGCAAGCAGGAATGGCTTGAGCAAGTTTACAATCGCGGCAAGGAGCGGCCGGTCCGGTTCTCCACGCTGTCCGATCTCGAAGTCGAGCCGCTCTATACGCCCGAGGACGTCAAGGGCGACTACGCCGCGACGCTCGGTTATCCGGGCGAGTTTCCTTACACCCGCGGCGTGTATGAATCGATGTACCGCGGGCGGCTCTGGACGATGCGCCAGTTCGCCGGCTTCGGCCTTGCCGAAGACACCAACCGGCGCTTCCGCTTCCTGCTCTCGCAAGGGCAGGACGGCCTCTCGACCGCCTTCGACATGCCCACCCTGATGGGTTACGACGCCGACCACGAGCGCTCGATTGGCGAAGTCGGACGCGAGGGCGTGAGCGTCACCTCGATTCACGACATGGCGCGGCTGTTCGATCAGATTCCGATCGGCAAAGTCAGCACGTCGATGACCATCAATTGTTCGGCGTCGGTGCTGCTCGCGATGTACCTTGTTCAGGCGGAGCGCCAGGGCGTGCCGTGGGAGCAGGTCAGCGGCACGATCCAGAACGATATGCTCAAGGAGTATATCGCGCAGAAGGAGTGGATTTGTCCGCCGGCGCCGGCGGTGCGGATCGTCACCGACATGATCGAGTTCTGCACGAAGCAGGCGCCGCGTTTCCATCCGGTGTCGATCTCCGGCTACCACATCCGCGAGGCCGGCGCGACCGCCGTGCAGGAACTGGCGTTCACGATCGCCGACGGCCTTTGCTACGTGCAAAACGGCGTCGAACGCGGCCTCGACGTCGACGAATTCGCGCCGCGGCTCTCGTTCTTCTGGGACATCCACAGCGATTTCCTCGAAGAGATCGCCAAGCTGCGCGCCGGCCGCCGGATGTGGGCGCGCCTGATGAAGGAGCGGTTCGGCGCGAAGAATCCGCGCTCGATGATGCTGCGCACGCATGCGCAGACCGCGGGCGTTTCGCTGACCGCGCAGCAGCCGGTGAACAACGTCGTCCGCGTCGCGATTCAGGCGCTGGCGGGAGTGCTCGGCGGCGTGCAATCGATGCACACCAATTCGATGGACGAGACGCTGGCCCTGCCGACCGAGCAGGCGGTGATGGTCGCGCTGCGCACCCAGCAGATCATCGCCGAGGAAACCGGCGTCATCAACACGATCGATCCGCTCGGCGGCAGCTACGCGGTCGAGGCGCTGACCGAGCGGATGGAAGCCGACGCGATGGAGTACATCCGCAAAATCGACGCGATGGGCGGGATGCTGCGGGCGATCGATGTCGGCTATCCGCAGCGCGAAATCGCCGAGGCGGCGTTCCTTTACCAGCGCCAGCTCGAACAGGGAATCAAGACCGTCGTCGGCGTGAACAAGTATTCGATCCCCGAGGAAATTCCGATCGAGGTGCTGAAGATCGACAAGGAACTCGAGGAGCGGCAGATTCAGCGCGTGCGCAAGATGAAGCGCGAGCGCGACTCCGCGGCCGTGCGCGAGGCGCTCAGGCGCGTCGCCGAGGCCTGCCGCAATGGCGAGAATCTGATGGAGCCGATTTGCGACGCCGTGCGCAACGACGCGACCGTCGGCGAAATCAGCGACATCTATCGCGCCGAATTCGGCGTGTACAAAGACCCAGGCTGGATTTAGCAGGTGGCGGAAAAAAGACTACGCATACTGGTGGCGAAGCCCGGTCTCGACGGCCATGACCGCGGGGCCAAGATTATCGCCCGCGCGCTGCGCGATGGCGGCTTCGAGGTTATTTACACGGGGCTGCATCAGACGCCCGAAATGATCGCCGAGGCCGCCGTGCAGGAAGACGCCGACGCGGTCGGCCTGAGCATCCTCTCGGGCGCGCATATGACGCTTTTCCCCGAAGTGATCCGGCTGCTGACGGAGAAGGGCGCCGGCGACGTCGCCGTTTTCGGCGGCGGTATCATCCCCGAAGAGGACGCCGGAAAGCTCAGGGAGCTGGGCGTCAAGGCCGTTTTCACTCCCGGCGCCTCGACCGAGGATATCGTCAAATGGGTGCGGGAGAACGTGCGCCCGCGCGAGTGAGCATCCGGCGATGGATTTTGAACTGACCGAGGAGCATCGCCAGATCCGCGACACGCTGGCCGGTTTCGCCGAGCGCGAAATCAAGCCGCACGCGGGCAAGTGGGACCGGGAAGGAATTTTCCCGCGCGACGTTATCGAACGGATCGGCGCGCTCGGATTCCTCGGCGTGTCCTTTCCCGAGAAATTCGGCGGCGGCGCCGCCGACACGCTCTCGCAAACGCTGGTGGTCGAAGGAATTTCGCGCTACGACGCCGGCGTCGGACTCGCCTGCGCCGCGCACATGTCGCTCTCCTCCGGCCATATAAATCTCTTCGCCTCGGAGGCGCAGCGCGCGGCGTATCTGCCCGGCATGATCGCGGCGAAGAAGCTCGGCGCATGGTGCCTGACCGAGCCGAGCTCCGGCTCCGACGCCGCCGCGATGAAGACGCGCGCGGTGCGCGACGGCGACGGCTTTCGTCTCGATGGCGCCAAGATGTTCATCACCAACGGCTCGGCCGCCGATGTTTACGTCGTGATGGCGGTGACGGACGGCGGCGCGGGGCGCTCGGGTGTCTCGGCGTTTATCGTCGAGCGCGGAACCAGCGGTCTCGGCAACGGCCGCAAAATCGAGAAACTCGGCCTTCATTCTTCCGACACCGCCGAAGTCGTCTTCGACAACGTCCGCGTGCCGGCCGACCATCTAATCGGCGAGCTCGGGATGGGCTACCGGCAGACGCTCAAGGTGCTGGAGGGCGGACGGATCGGAATCGCGGGCTTCGCGATCGGAATCGCGCGCGGCGCGATGGAAGACGCGCGCGCCTATGCGCTCGAACGCCGGCAGTTCGGCCAGCCGATCGCCGAATTTCAGGCGATTCAATGGATGTTCGCCGACATGGCGACGCGGATCGACGCGGCGTGGATGCTGACGATGCGTGCCGCGGCGCTCAAGGACGCCGGCCGTCCGTTCGGACGCGAAGCCGCGATGGCCAAATTGTTCGCGTCGGAAACCGCGATGTGGACGACGACGAAAGCCGTCCAGATTCACGGCGGTTACGGCTATATCAGCGAATTTCCGGTCGAACGCTACATGCGCGACGCCAAGCTCACCGAGATCGGCGAAGGCACCAGCGAAGTCCAGCGCATGATTATCGCGAAATCGCTGCTGCGCGACGGTTACACGCCAGCCTGACTCAAGGCGGTTATTCGAGCAGATCCTCGCGAATCGATTCGATATCGATCGGCTCGATACCGATTACTTCGTGCATGAAGCCGCCGATTCCGCCGTGGCTGTCAACCAGCTCGAAGATCGGATCGAGCTGCGCGCGCTGCAGCGGCATCTGCGGGAACGTCGTGTTGCTGGCGAGAAAATCGGCGACGATCTGATCGCGATCGACGCCCAGCATCTCGAGCAGTATCGCCGCGCCCACGCCGGTGCGGTCGCGTCCGGCCGAACAATGGAAGAGCAGGGGATAGACGTCGCGCTCGGCGAGGATGCGGAAAAAAGCCTGCCAGTCTTCAAGAAACTCGGTGAGAATCACCAGATGCTCGTGGCCGGGGCGGGTGTCGATCTTGTAAAAGCCGTCTTCGCGGAACCACGGATCGCCGATCGGAATATGTTCCCAGCGCACTCCGGATTCGAGAAACTCCGCGCGCGGCGGTCCCAGATGGCGCACTTCGAGCCGGCTTTGCAGCGTCACCAGAGTGCGCAGCGGAAGTTCGCGCAACGGATGCCGATCGGGAACTTCGGCGAGATGGGCGGAGCGATAGACCTGGCCGGTGCGCACCCGGCGTCCGCCGGTGGCCACGTGGCCGCCCAGATCACGGAAGTTGCGTCCGCCGATTCGGCGCAGCAGGTCGAAATCAACGACGACGCGCGGTTTTTCGCCCTTCGTACGGAGTTTGAAATCTTTCTCGCTGGACAAGAACGTTATCCATCGCGCCCGCCGGGGGCGCGTCTCGTTCGGATTCTTCTCGACTCAATTTTAACCCTGCCGCGGTTGGGGCGGAAGCGGCGCGGCCGCGCCCATCGCAAATTGCGGATTGCGCGGCGGTTAATTCTCCGCGAAATCCGCCGGCTTGGCGAATTTCGCAAGCGCGATCAATGCGAAGCGGCGCGCCGGCGCTCGGCCGCTTCGCGCCGCGCCGCGATTTCCGTGGCGGCGGCCTCGCTCCGCATTGGAGGGCGC
>JAJZAI010000047.1 GCA_021799495.1 Deltaproteobacteria bacterium | reverse complement strand
CACCATCAGCATCGGCCGCTGCCGCCGCTCCTCACCGCGCATCCGCCACTTCCTCCTCAACCACGATTACCCACTCAGACGAATTATAGGCGAGTGAAATTCAGGCGTTTATCAACGCCCTGCTAGTCATGCCCGGGCTTGACCCGGGCATCCAGCGTTATGGATTCGCGGGTCAAGCCCGCGAATGACGCTGTGTGGGTCGCGCCCGCGATCGCTTTTGCAACCGATCCGATTGACGCAGCGCGCGCGTCAGGAATGTTCCGGCGCGCGCTTTCGCAACCGTTCCGATGGACGCGGCGGCGGGCGCGTCAGGAATGTTCCGGCGCGCGCTTTGGATGCCGAACCACGACCGCCTGGCCCGAATGAAGCACCAGGGGCGTTTCGCTTTTATCGCTGAAAAATTCGTCCACGGCGGCGCGCGCTCCCGGGCAAGACGGCAGTCCGTAATCGTCGAACAGCAGGATCCCTCCGGGCGTGAGCCGGTCGTAAATAAACCGGCAACAATCCGCGACCGACTGGAAAATATCGACGTCAATGTGCGCGAAAGCGAATCGCTCGCTCTCAAGGCCCGCGAAAGTGTCCGGAATCAGGCCTTTGCGGTAGATGATCCAGTCTTCGCCGCCCACGAATCCGGCCACCGCCTCAAGGCTCGTATCCGCAAAATCGCCCGATTTGTGCAAATCGACATCGCCGCGGGTCGCCGGCATTCCGGCAAACGTGTCGAACAGGTAGAGCCGGCGCAAACCGCCGGATTCCTCGATCACCCGGCGCAGCAGGCGGGCGGTTCCACCCCGATAAACGCCGGCCTCAAGAAAGGCGCCCGCCGAGCCCAGAGCCTGCCGCGCCAGCGAATAGAGAATCCACGCGCTTTCGGGAGTGATTAGCGTGCGATTCCTGATTTCGTCATAGCGGGATTGGAAGCGCGGCAAGCCCCGCCATGGCTGAAACGTCGGGTTGTATAAATGAGCGTCCGGCACCTTGTTCAGCCGCGCGCGCAATCGAAAGAGAAATCCCGGCATCGCGCCACGCCGCAACGCTATTTTGAATTTCTCGAATCGAAACGACATTGGTGACCGCGATAAATCTGGATCGGCAGTTCAATTGCTGGCTTTTCGATATTCGCCAATCAGCCGGCTTGAATTAACTGAATTCAGCATCTCTCGGCTGGCGCTGGATTATACACTTGCGCAGGTGGCGGAAAACCTCGGCAAACCGTTCATCTTGAAAGCGGCTGGGCCGCTCGCGGGTTAACCGGGCGATTAGCCCTGAGGCGTCTTCTGAACGCAACGGTTGACCGGCGGCCGTTATGGTCGTGGCGTTCAGACGCCTGGGCGGCTAGAATTAAAGCAATCGAACGGCCGGGGAGACCGGTCCGGAGCATAACTATGGACATTTTTGCGCCAACCCATCTGCTGATCCTGCTGCTGATTGTGTTGGTCATTTTCGGACCGAGCAAGCTGGGCGACGTCGGCGGCGCGCTCGGCCGCGCGATCCGCGATTTCAAGCAGGCGATGAACGAGCCTGACGGCGCCAAGAGCGCAACTGCGAGCGCCGATCAGACTGCTGCTTCCACCCCTGAACCCAAAGCCGACAAACCCGCCTGAACCATCCGGTCGCTCCGCGCCGCGGACCCAGCGGATGGCTCGGAAAAGATCGCCCGCGGACAAAGTATCCGAACAGCGGCGGCGGGACGAATTCGATCGTTCCGCCGCCGTTGCTTAATCGCGACGCTTAAGTAATCTAGCGCGCGAATGCGCGTTCGGCGCATCCGGGGAGGCGCCGTGAGCAAGCTGCTGCGGTATGGCGGATGGACGGCGGTCGCGATCGCCGGGGCCTACGGCCTTGGCTTGATCGCTTTCGCGCGCGGCGAGCATAGTCCGAGCGTTCTTTGGTTCATCGTCGCGGCGGTCTGCATCTACGCGATCGGCTACCGCTTCTACTCCCGTTTTATCGCGGACCGGGTGCTCGAACTCGACGACGCCCGCCCAACCCCCGCGGTCCGGCTCGCCAACGGCCGTGACTACGTGCCCACGCCGCGCGCGGTCGCCTTCGGCCATCATTTCGCCGCGATCGCCGGCCCCGGCCCGCTGGTCGGACCGGTCCTGGCCGCGCAATTCGGCTATCTGCCTTCGACGCTATGGATTGTTATCGGCGCGGTGCTGGGCGGATGCGTGCAGGATTTTGTTATTCTGGGCTATTCGTTGCGGCGCGACGGGCGCTCGCTGGGCCGGATGGCGCGCGAAGAAATCGGCCCGGTCGCGGGACTCACCGCGCTCGCCGGCGTCCTGCTGATCATGGTGATTCTGATCGCGGTGCTCGGCCTGGTCGTCGTCAACGCGATGAAGCATAGCGCATGGGCCGCTTCGACGGTCGCGGCGACCGTGCCGATCGCGGTGCTGGTCGGCCTGTACATGACCTGGCTTCGGCCCGGCCGCGTGGTCGAGGCCTCGGCGCTCGGCGTCGCGCTGACGCTCGTCGCCGTGGCGGGCGGCCGATGGGTCGGCGCGAGCGCCTTCGGCCACTATTTCGATCTCGACGCGCCGCATCTCGCGCTGTGGATCATCGGCTACGGTTTTTTCGCCTCAGTGTTGCCGCTTTGGCTGCTGCTGGCGCCGCGCGACTATCTGTCGGCCTTTATCAAGATCGGCACGATCGCGGCGCTGGCGGTTGGCATCGTCGCGATGCATCCCGCCGCGCTGATGCCGCCGCTGACGCGCTTTACCGACGGCGACGGCCCCGTGTTCGGCGGCAAGGTTTTTCCGTTCGCATTCATCACGGTCGCCTGCGGCGCGATTTCCGGATTTCACTCGCTGATATCATCCGGGACGACGCCGCGGATGCTCGAACGGGAGCGCGACGCGCGGCTGGTCGGCTACGGCTCGATGCTGATGGAATCGTTTGTCGCGATCATGGCGACGATCGCGGCGGTGATGCTGCAGCCCGGCGTGTACTTCGCGATCAACTCTCCTGCCGGCGTGGTCGGAACGGGCGCCGCCGCTTGCGCCAAAATCACGTCGTGGGGCTTTCCGGTCACGCCCGCCGAGATGGCCTCGCTGGCCCATTCGGTCGGCGAAGCGACGCTGTTTTCGCGCACCGGCGGCGCGCCGTCGCTGGCGGTCGGGATGGCGCATATCTTCGCCCATTCGCTCGGCGGACAAGCCCTTGCCGCGCTCTGGTATCACTTCGCGATCATGTTCGAGGCGCTGTTCATCCTGAGCACCCTCGACGCCGGCACGCGCGTCGCGCGGTTCATGCTGCAGGACCTGCTGGGCGCCGTCTGGACGCCGATCGGCGACGGCGGCTCGTGGGCCGGGATCGTCGCGACCTCGATGATCATCGTGGCGGCATGGGGCTATTTTCTCTACTACGGCACGATCGATCCGCTGGGCGGAATCAATTCGCTATGGCCCCTGTTCGGCATCGCCAACCAGATGCTCGCGGCGATCGCGCTATGCGTCGCTACGAGCGCGATGTTCCGCTCGGGCAAGGGGCGCTATGCGTTCGTCACCTTGCTGCCGCTGGGATGGCTGGTCGCGGTGACGATGACCGCCGGCGCGCAAAAAATCTGGAGCGCGGCGCCGAATATCGGCTTCCTCGCCCATGCCGCCGCGCTTGAAGCGGAACTCGCGCGGCCGGGGATCGGCGCCGCGCGCGCAATCGAACTTTCGCGGCTCATCCGGAACGATCGCATTGACGCCGCCCTGACCGGCGTGTTTATCGCGATCGTGCTGACAATTCTGGCGGATTCGGCGCGCGCGTGGATGAAGCTTCTCGCACGCAGAGCGGAAGCCGCGCGCCGTGAGGACGCCGCGGCATGAAGCGCCCGTTGAACCCGCGCGGCGCATGGATTTCGTTCGCCGGGGAAACCGCCGAATTTTTGCGGACCGTGGCCGAATCGTTGCGCGCGATCGGCCACGAACTGGCGCGTCTCAACCGGCTGGGATTGCGCGCGGGCGAAAGTCCGGCCTTGCCGCGGCGGGTTCGGGCGCGACAAATCCGCGCCGCGCTGGCGATGCGTCACGACGGGCGGAATCGATGTTGCTGAAGTCTGAAAATTCCGGCTATAAAAATCTCAATTATGATTTGACTGGATATTTTTTCCAATGTTATTCTTTTTCACGTAATTGACAGAAAACCCCGCCAGACGCATGAAGCGCGGCGCGCTCCGGGCTGTGACCGACCGCTGGTTGACAACCTCATTTCCCGACGATTGAAATAAGAATTCGTCATCTTGCCCGATCTAGGTATTTTTCCGTACCAGACTAAGTATTTTTCCAGTCCGTTCTAGTGGTAATCCGGGTTTTGCCGCGCGCATACCCGCGTTAGCCTTCGCTTATCCCTTTCGCAAACTCTTCGCCCCGATCGGACCCCGCAAGAGTCGCGAAACGGATACGGAGGCATCATGGAAAACCAATCTCCAGCACCGTTCGTTGCCTCCTCTGCGGGCGAACCTTCAGGCGGCCGGCGCATCGCGCGCATCTGGAGCCATGGCGTGCGGCTCGAAGCGATCGCGAATCTGGCGCACGAATTGCGCACGCCGGTGCAGGTTTTGCTCGGCTATCTCGACATCCTGCGCGACGAATACGGCGACGAATTGACGCCCAAGCCGCGCGAGTTGATCGAACGGATGAACGCGAACGTGCATGATCTCGCGCAGACGATCGAAAATGTGATGCACTTCGTGCTGGCCGAAGCGGGCGCGGAATCGATCGTCGATGAAGACCTGTCGATCGAAGGCTTGATCGCTGAAATCATGCCGACGCTCGAGGCCGCCAATCATCATAAGCGCCTGAGCCTCGAATTCGACGTCCGTTCCGCTCCCAAGCGCATCAAGGCGTCGCGCCGCGCGCTGCGATCGATAATTCTCAATCTTGGGCTTAATGCGATTAAATTCACCGAAAGCGGCGGTGTTCGCCTGGAGATTCGTCGCGGCGCCGCGACGAATATGCTCGAACTTAAATTGGCCGATACCGGACCCGGATTGAATCCCACACTGCTCGAGGAAGCGATGCGGCCGTTCGCGCAGTTGTCGAACAGCAGCGCCCGGCGCTACCGCGGCCTGGGCTTGGGTTTGGCGGTGGTGCGGCGGCAAATCGCGGCGATGAACGGTCAACTGGAGCTGCGCCCGCGCGACGGAGGCGGATCGGTATTCGTAGCCACGGTGCCGGTCAAGATCGTCGAGGAAGCCGTGCGTTCGGTACGAATGCCGCTCGCTCCGCGCAAGCCCGCGCAGGCGCCGCCGCCGCTTCCCGCGGCGCATCGCAAGCCGGCGCGAAATCCGTTTTAGCCGACGATCGACGGGCCAAGCCAAGCTTCGCCAATCGCCGGGACGACCGCGCTCAACGAAGGTGAAAATTCGCGCCTAGCGATAATGGCGCATCAGTCCGACCACCACGCCGCGGATGCTCAGGTTGTCCTCGTCAACGAAAATCGGCTCCATCGCGGGATTTGCCGGCTGCAAGCGCACCCGGCCGCCGCTTTCTGGATAGTACTTCTTGACCGTCGCCTCGCCGTCGATCAGCGCGACCACGGTCTCGCCCGCATTCGCCGACTCACGGCTCTCGACGATTATGTAGTCGCCGTCGCGGATGCCCTCGTCGATCATCGACTCGCCGCGCACGCGCAGGCAAAACGTCGCGTCGCGCCTGACGAACTCCTCCGGCACGGCGATCGTGTCACGCGACTCGATCGCTTCGATCGGCGCGCCCGCCGCCACCAGGCCGAGCAGCGGCAGATCGCGCGCGCCGACCGGGCCGGCGCCGGCAATCTCCAGCGCGCGGCTGTGATTGTGCGTTCGGCGTATCGCGCCCTTCTGTTCGAGGTTCCGCAGATGCTTGTGTACGGTGGCCAGCGACGACAGCCCGAAATACTCGCCCATCTCGGCCAGGGTGGGCGCGTAACCGTGCTCTCCGATATAATCGTTCAAGTAATCGACCATCTGCTTCTGCCGCTTGGTCAAGGTCGCCATCGTCGTCGCCTCCCGGCTGTACAGAATCATGGCGAAAATTGGGCGAATACGCAAGCGACGCTTTTGCGCGCCGCATCGCGCAAGTATCCTCCCAAGCGGCGGCGCTTTGACGGCGCGGATACGAGGCCGGATCGGTGCTTGATGGCTAAGATAAAAATAATTTTCGAGAATGGCGATCCCGAGCGGGTAATCGAATTCGATCCCGCCGCGGCGCCCTTCCAGCATGACGGCCAACCCGGCTCGATTCTCGACGTGCTGCTCAGCCACGGCGTGCATCTCGAGCACGCCTGCGGCGGCAACTGCGCCTGTACGACCTGCCATGTGATCGTGAAGCAGGGCTACGAAAAGCTGGAAGAAGCCTCGGAACAGGAGGAAGACCTGCTCGATCGGGCGCCCGGACTCACGCCGAGGTCGCGCCTGGGATGCCAGGCCGTGCTGCAAGACGCCGACGCGGAATACGTAATCGTCGTGCCGCGCTTTACGATCAATCAGGTGAGCGAGGGCCGCGGATGACCGAGCCGGGCAATCTCGCGCCGCAGGCGTCGGCTCCCGAGCGCCGGCCGGCGCTGCGCGCGCGTATCGAACGGGTTCACGACCATTGCGCCGATACGCGCTCGCTATGGTTGCGCACGATCGGCGGCGCGTTGCCGCGGTTTTCGCCGGGGATGTTTATCTCGGTCGCGATTCCGCTGGCGGAGGGCGCGCGCGTGCGGCCGTATTCGATCGCGTCGAGCGCCGAAGACGGCGAGCCGTTTGAAATCTGCTTCAACCGCGTGCCGAACGGCGCCGGCGTCGCATGGCTGTTCGAGCGCGAAACGGGCGACGAGCTCGATTTCACCGGACCGTTCGGCGCCTTCACGCTGGATCGCGCGCCCGAGGCGGAGACGATCTTCATCGCCGAAGGCACGGGCGTCGCGCCGATCCGGCCGATGGCGCACCGGGCGCTCGCGGAGCGAGACGGCGTTCCGATTCATCTGATTTATGCCGCGGACCGCGCCGAACATCTGCTGTACCGCGATGAGTTCGAGCGGCTCGCGCGCGAACGGCCGCGCTTTCGCTTCGCGCCGCACGTGATTCCGGCCGATTCGCTGTGGAGCGATCTCGGGCGAATCGTGCAGCGGCGCTGGCTCGACGCCGACGCCGTTCGCGTCCGCAATTTCTATATTTGCGGGGTCGGCAAAGGCGTGCTCGCGCTGCGCGATCGCCTGCGCGCGGGCGGTTACGAACGCCGCTCTGTGCGTTACGAACAGTGGTAGATGCGCGCGCGGCGCGGCCGATCGATCAGCCGAAGCGCGCCAGCATCGAGATGGTTTCGCGGATTCCTTTGACGCGCCGATCGCGGACGATCAGGCCTTCGCGCTCAAGGCGCGCGGCCGCGCGATCGACCAGCGCCGGATCGACCGCCAGGACGCGCGCGATCGCGCGTTCGGCGCCGTAGCCCGCGATCTCGAAATAGCGGCGCACGATCGCCAGCGCCGCCGCGGCCGGCGTCAGCTCGCGCGCCGCGCGCAGCGCCTCGCCCCAGCGCCGCTCCATCGTGTCCCAAACGTAGGTGAACGGGTCGTAGCGTTCTTCGACCTTGAGCGCGAGGAACTTCTCCTGCAATTCTTTCATCGCGCGGTCGAATTCGGCGCGCATCTTCGGCTGCGCGTAGCCGCTGGCGAGCTTGAGCGCCAGCGTTTCGGCCGCGCCGCGCTTCGCCAGCGCGTCCATCACCAGCCGGGCGCAATGCGAGAGCATCCCACGCGCATACAGTTTCCGATATCCGCCCGGCGCGACGCGCAGGCGCAAAAACGCCGGCAGCATCGCCGGCGCGATAAAACTCGGCCGGCCGCCGATCGCCTTGCCGTAATAGACGGCTTTACGGGCGGGCAGCGCGTCCTTGAGATTCCAGGTCATCATGATCGCGCGATCGTGCTGGATATGTTCCGGCAGCGGCGGCTCGCGCCGCCCTTCTAACGCTTCGCGCACGCACGGCACGCCGAGACCGGCGGTGAATGCGGCGCAAAATCCGGTCTCCTCGATGAAAGCGAGCGCTCCGGCCTCGCCGCTGATCCGGCGCGACGGCAGCCGGCGAAAGGTGTGGTCGCGATGCGCTTCGAGGGCGGCGGCCAGATCGCCGTCCGGCGCTGGCGCCGCCCGGCCCGCGATTATGGTGCGCCGCGCCATCGCGGGTTAACGGTCTGGCGCGCGGCGCGCGCGGGCGGCGTGGCGCACGCAATCGCGGAACAACGCGGCGTAGTTCATTCTGGCGCCGAGGCCCTTCATGATCCCGTCGAGGCCGATCAGCGCGCGCAGCAAAAAGATACTGTGGCGCGGCGATTTGTAGAGCTTGTGTTCGAAGGCGATTTCGCCGACCCGCGCCGCCTTGCCGACCGCGTCGTATTCGTCGGGATGATACGGGCGGTCGGTGATGACCGGCTCGAACAGCAGGTAGACGACCTCGACCATCGGCGCCGGTTCCTGCGCGCGATCGAGATAGCCGAGCTTGACCAGCGCCGCCGCCATCGCCGCGTCGTCGCGCGCGACGATCGCCTGCGCAAGCTGCAGGCTCGCCTTGCGCACCGCTTCGGAAAAATGGCGCACGGAGCCGAAATCGAGGATGCCGAGCCGCGGATGGTAGGTGACGAGGTAATTTCCGGGCTGCGGATCGGTGTGCAGCACGCCGAACTCCAGAATCTGCCGCCATACCAGGCAGTAGTATTTCTCCGCCACCCACGCGCGCAGTTTGGCGTCGGTTTCCGCGCCGAACACGTCGGCGAGCCGATAACCGTCGATGTACGACATCGTCAGCACGCGCCGCGAGCTCAACTCGCGCTCGACCCGCGGCAGGACGATGCCTTCGTCATCGCCGAGCAGACGGTTGAATTCCGCGATATTGCGCGCTTCGGCGGCGTAATCCAGTTCCTCGCGCAGCCGCTCTTCGAGTTCGGCGTAGATCGTTTTGGTGTCGATCTTCTGGCGCATCAGATCGCCCGCGATCGCCTGCAGGGCGCGCAGCAGCAGCTTCAGGTTGCCGAGGTCCTGCTCGACCGTCGCATCGACGCCGGGATACTGGATTTTCACCGCGACCTCGCGCCCGTCCCTGAGGCGCGCGCGATGCACCTGGCCGAGCGACGCGGCGGCGAACGCCTCGCGCTCGAAGCTCGCGAACAATTGCTCGGGGGCCTTGCCGAGTTCCCTGCGAATCTGTTTCGCGATGGTCGGATAGTCCATCGGCGGGACGCTCGATTGGGTCGCCTTCAGGATGTCGAGCGCCTCGCCGGGCAGCAGATCGGCGCGGGTCGAAAGCATCTGGATCAGCTTCATGAAGGCGCCGCGCAACTGCTGCGAGCCTTCGACGATCCGCCGGGCGTTGCGCAGATGGGTATCGAGCAGGGCTTGTTCGTAGCGGCCGGACTCCAGAAAAGGACGGCGGAGCGAAGTCCAGAGGTAACTCGAGCCGACCTGCGAAGCGAGTCCGCCGATTTTGATCGCGCGGCGGGCGCGCCCGCTGGTCAACCCCTTGCGTTCAGCCATCACTCGCTTCCATCCGGCAATCCCAGCCGATTGATCAGCGTCGCCGCGAACGCCGCGCCGAAGCCGTTGTCGATGTTCACCACGGTGACGCCGCTCGCGCAACTGTTGAGCATCGCGAGCAGCGCGGCGACTCCGCCCAGCGAAGCGCCGTAGCCGACGCTGGTCGGCACCGCGATCACCGGCCGATCGACCAGTCCCGCGACCACCGAGGGCAGCGCGCCCTCCATCCCCGCGACGACGATCAAGGCCGCGGCGCGGCGGATTTGCGCGAGATGGGCGGCGACGCGATGCAAGCCGGCGACGCCGACGTCGTACAGCCGTTCGACCGGATTGCCGAAAAGCTCGGCGGTCAGAGCGGCCTCTTCCGCCACCGGCACATCGGAAGTGCCCGCGCTGACGATCATGATCGGTCCGTGGCCGCGCGTGCGGATTTTTTCGCGCACGATCATCCCGATCCGCGCGTCGGCCCGGTAATCGAGCGCGCGCAAGCGCCGCCGCACCGCGGCCGCTTTGGCGGCGTCGAGCCGGGTAATCAGCAGGTTCGTTCCCGCGGCGGCGATGCGCCGTCCGATCGCGGCGATTTGCTCGGCGCTCTTGCCCTCACCAAACACGACTTCGGGCAGTCCGCGGCGGAGCGCGCGATGATGGTCGATGCGGGCGAAGCCGAGATCCTCGAACGGCAGATGGCGCATCCGGTCAAGCGCCGCCGCGGGTTTCACGCCTCCCGCAGCGACGCTCTTGAGCAGTTGCAGCAGACTGGCTTCGGTCATCGGCGGCGCGTTTCGATCGGACGCAGCGGACGGACGAGATGAATCACCACTTCGCGAACGGCGCGCGCGTCGCTGCGCGCCACGGAAATGGTCAGATCGCCCGCCTTAAGCTGTTCGCCGGGCTTGGGAATATGGCCTAATCGCTCCACCACCAAGCCGCCGATGGTAGCATATTCGGCGCCCTCGGGCAGGTTCAGGCCATAGCGCTCATTCAGTTCGGCGACGCCCGCCAGCGCCGAGACCGCCAGCGTGCGCGGCCCGACGAAACGCGCGAAGTCTTCGCCCGTATCGTGCTCGTCCTCGATTTCGCCGACGACCTCTTCGAGCAAGTCTTCCATCGTGATAATTCCGGCGGCCCCGCCATATTCATCGACCACGACCGCCAGCGTTTCTCGCGTGCGCTGCAGCGCGAGCAGAATTTCGTCGAGGGGCGTCGCCTCCGGGAAGTAACTGACCGGGCGCATCACTTCGCCGACCGCGCGATTCAGATCGGGCGCCTCGAGCAGGTCGAACGCATGCACGACGCCGACGATATTGAAAATGCGCTCGTGGAAGACCGGGATGCGCGTGAAGCCTTCGCGCCGCACCAGCTCGATCACGCCCGCCAACGTCGTGGTCTCGGGCGCGGCTTCCACCCGCACCAGCGGCACCATCGCTTTGCGCGCCTCGGCGCGGGTGAAGCGAAAGATGCGGCTGATCATCTGGCGCTCGGCCGGCAGAATCGCGTCGTGATGCGGCGGCGCGAGCGGATGGGCCTCGCCGGGACGGCGGACCAGGCGCGCGAGGTCTTCGCGGCTCAGAAAGACGCTTTCGGCGTCGGGCGAAACGCCGACAATCCGGCGCAGCATCCGGCCGATCGCGGTCTCCACGACCAGCAGCGGCGTCAGCATCGCGGCTAGGAACAGCAACGGGCGCGCCGCGGCGCGCGAGACCCTGAGCGGCGCGCGCAGCGCCAGCATTTTCGGCGCGTATTCGCCCAGCAGCAGCGTGACCGGCGCAAGGATGAACGGCGCCAGATAGGCCCAGTGGCCCGAGATTCCATGCAGGTAGCTGGTCAGCGCCGCGGCGGCGATCACGGTCGCCAGATTGTTGCCGGTCAGCAGCAGCGCGACGATGCGGTCGCGCCGCTCGAGCATCCGCGCGACCGGCCGCGCCGCCGCGACGCCGCGCTCATGGGCGGCGCGGATCTTGATTTCGTCGGCGGCGACCAGCGCGATTTCGCCGGCGGCGAAAAACGCCTGAAACGCCACGCATCCGGCGACGACCGCGATCAGGAGGGCGGCGTGCATCGTTTGAGCCTCACCGTCTCCACGGTCGCGCCGCGCACCCGTTCGACCGTCGCCTCGAAGTCGCCAAGGCGCAGGCTCTCGCCGCGGCGCGGCACGCGCCCCAACCGGCGCAGCACCAGCGCGCCGAGCGTCCGCGGCCCGTTCACGCCGATCGAGCCGTGGGCGCCAAGCGCTTCGCGCAGACGCTCGAACTCGATTCCGCCGGACGCGAGCCATTCGGCGTCGCCGACGGCCGTCAACTCCGGCCCTTCGTAATCGAACTCGTCGCGAATTTCGCCGAAGAGTTCTTCAAGCAAATCTTCGAGCGTAATCAACCCGAGCACCTTGCCGTACTCGTTGACCACGATCGCGAGCTGAAAGCGTCCGCGGCGCATCTCGTCAAAAAGCTCGCCCAGCGGTTTTCCGGGCGGCGCGAACACCGCCGGACGCAGCAGCCGGTCGAGCCGCGGCTCGGCGGAATCGAGGCGGCGCGTCACGAGGTCTTTGACGTGCAGGATGCCGGCGATGTCGTCGGGCGCGGCGCGATAAATCGGGATACGCGAAAAGTGGCCGGCGACGACCTCGGCATGCAGGCGATCGGCGGGAATGTCGATGGGCAGCGAAAACATCTTCTCGCGCGGCGTCATCACTTCGATCACGCGGCGATTGCCGAAATCGAACACGCGATGGATCAGCTCGCGCTCCTGCGGCTCGACTTCGCCCTGATCTTCGCCGACGCGCAGCAACGCCTTGAATTCCGCTTCGGAGACCGGCTCGAGGCGTGGCGGTTCGACGGCGGGCGCGAGCCATTTCGTCGCCGGATGGGCGAACGACGCCAGCGCCGCCAACGGCCCAGCCGTGACCGACGCGACCAGCGCGGGAAAGCCGAGCGCGAAAGTTTTGGGCGTGATATCGCAAAAGATCAGCACAATCACGAGCATCGCCGGCGCCGCGATCCATGCGCCGATCGGGCCGAGCCACATCAGCAGAAACGTCGTCGCCAGACACTCGGCAAAGACATTCGCCGCTTCATTGAGGCCGATGATCAGCATCAGCGACTCGAGCGGACGCTCCAGCAGCCGCGCGAGCGCGTCGCGCACGGCGGCGTCGAGCCGTTCGCGCGTATGCTCCATCCGCACCAGCGCGAACAACGCGGTTTCCGACGCCGCCAGCATCGCGCTTGCCGCGAGCAGCAGCGCGACCGCGATCGGCAGCGCAATCATCATCGGATTCACCGCCGCTCCCTGAGCTGGTCCCAACCGGCGATCGCCGGCGGGCCGGCGCCAAGCAGCCGCGCGCCCCGGCCGCGCACGATCCGGCCGATCCCGCTCACCGGCACGCCGAGCCGCCTGGTCAGTTCGGCAGCGGATTTCTCGCCGCGCAGCGCGAAGAGCAGCTCGTAGTCTTCGCCGCCGCCAAGCGCGAGCTTGAGGTCGCCGCCCGCGACCGCGCGATAGGCCGGCGACAGCGGAATCGATTCGGCGTCGATTTCGGCGCCGACGCCGCTCCGTTCGAGCATATGGCCCAAGTCCTGCCAAAGCCCGTCGCTGATATCGATCGCGGCCGGAGCGGGACGAATCCGCGCAAGACGCATCCCGGCGGCGACTCGCGCAATCGGATTGAGGTAGCGATCGATGAGGAACCGGCGCGCCGCGCCGCGCGCCTTGAGCTGGCCGTCAAGCACGCGCCATCCGAGCGCGGCGTCGCCGAGCGTGCCGGTGACATACAGATAATCGCCCGGGCGCGCCGCGCCGCGCGTCATTACGCCGCCGCGCGCCTCGCCCACCAACGCGATCGTGATCGACAACGCCTCGGCGCGGGTGACGTTGCCGCCGACAATATCGACGCCGGCGGCGCCGGCCATGCGCCCCATCCCGGCGTAAAGCCGATCGAAAAAACGGGCGTCCAGACCGGGACGTATCGCAAGATTGACGACGCAGGCGGTCGGCCGGCCGCCCATCGCGGCGATATCGCTCAGGTTGACGGTCAAGGAACGGGCGCCGAGCGACTCCGGCGTGCCCCAATCGAGCCGGAAGTGAACGCCTTCGACCATCGAGTCGATCGTGATCAACTCGCGGCCGCGCGCCGGCTTCAGGATCGCGCAGTCGTCGCCGGGACCGAGGATGGTTCCGGTCCGCCGCCGCAAACGCGCCGTCAAGCGCGCTATTAGTTCGAATTCTCCGAGCGGTTTACTCACAAACTCCGCCATTCGGGGAGGCGCGATGATAGGTTCCGAAGCGGCGTCAGGGGACCTCCGGGCGGTCGGCGTCCGACGCGGTGCGAATAGCGGAAAGGCGCATATAGCTAGGCTAAATCAACCCTGACCTACCGGCAAGGAGTTGGCGCCGGATGCGGACGGCGGGCTTTGCATGGACGATCGGCGGCGCGCTGAGCTATAGACGAATGAAGTTCGGCGAATCGCCGCGGCGCGCGTTTTGCGTTCGGCAACGACGCGCAACGCCGCGAGGAGGTTCCGATGACGGCCCGGCGGAAAATCGATTACGATTCCCTGATCAAACCCGACCGCGTTCATTCGAGCGTTTACACGGACCCGGAGATTTTCGCGGAAGAGCTCGACGCGATTTTCCATCGCGGATGGGTGTACGTGGGCCACGCCGGCGAAATTCCGAACCGCGGCGATTACCGGCTGAAGCGCATCGGCCGTTATCCGGTGATCATGGTGCGGGGCGACGACGGCGAGGTGCGGTTGCTGCTCAATCGATGCCGCCATCGCGGGGCCACCGTATGCCAAACCGAATGCGGCAATGCGGCGGTCTTTCGATGCGCCTATCATGCGTGGACCTATCGCAACACCGGCCAACTAATCGGCGTGACGTATGAGGACGGCTACGGCGGCGCGCTGAATCGTGACGAGATGGGCCTGACGCCGGTGCCGCGTGTCGACGAATACCGCGGATTCATCTTCGGCAGCCTGAGCCACGCCGGAATCACCCTTGCCGAGCATCTGGGCAAAGTCACCGAGCAGATCGATCTTTTCGTCGATCTCTCGCCCGCGGGCGAAATCGAGGTGCAGGCCGGATCCTCTAAAAGCGGGTTTCCGGGAAACTGGAAGCTGCAGATCGAGAACACGATCGACGGCTACCATCCGAATTTCAGCCATGAAACCTTTTTCGAGATGATTCGCGAGCGCACCGGCGCGCGGGTCGACGTCTTCACCGGCGGCTCGATCGGCGAAACGCGCGACATGGGCGGCGGGCACGTGATGCTCGACTATCGGCGCTACAACCGCCAGTTTCTCTCACAGACCCATTCGACTCCGCTGCGGGTGCGTGACAGCGCGACCGGCACGATGCCCTCCAGTTCGGCGCAGGACTATCGCGCGACCATCGTCGCCCGCTACGGCGAGGAACGCGCCGCCGAAATCCTCAACGCCGGCGGCACGCATACGCTGGTTTTCCCCAACATGGCGCTGCTCGGCGTGCAGATTCGCGTGGTCTATCCGATCGCGGTCGATCAAACCGAGGTCGTGCTCTATCCGACCACGCTCAAAGACGCTCCGGCCAAACTGAATCAGGCGCGCCTGCGCGCGCACGAGGATTTTTACGGTCCGGCGGGCTTCGGCCAGCCCGACGACGGCGAACTCTTCGCCCGCGTCCAGCAGGGCATCCAGGCCGATATCGACCCGTGGATGATCCTGACGCGCGGACTCCATCGCGAGCGCCGCGACGCCGACGGAACCCTCGTCGGCCAGATGACCGACGAGGTTCCGCAGCGCGGCATCTGGGCGCAATGGAAGAAAATCATGAAGCAGGCGCAGGCGGCCGGCGAGAAATCCGGCGTCAACGGCCGCACGGGAACCGCCCGCGTGGCCCGATCGCGTTAGGGACGGCAATCGCGATGGCGGTCGATTATCGGCAAATCGAACAATTCATCTATCGGGAAGCGCGGTTGGCGGACGAAAACGCCTACGACGAATGGCTCGCGATGTGGGCCGACGAGGCGCTCTATTGGGTTCCCGCGAATAGCGACAATCCCGATCCCGCAAAACATATTTCGACCATCTACGACAATCGCAAACATCTCGAACAGCGCATCAAGCGGCTCAAGTCCGGGATGGCGCATGCGCAGGCGCCGGTCTCGCGGATGCGCCGGGTGATCTCGAACATCGAAATCGCCGAGCGGCCCGACGGCATCGTCGAGGCGCAATCGAATTTCATCCTCGGCGAACTGCGCCGCGGCCATCAGGACGTCTTCATCGGCCGCGCGATCCATCGGCTCAGGCCGGACGGCGCGGGCGGCTACCGCATCGCCGAAAAGAAAGTGCTCCTGCTCAACAACGACGGCTTCATCGACAACCTGACGTTCCTAATCTGACCCGCCCCGCATGAGAAGCGGGCTTTATGAAACGCGAATACGATTTCAGCAAAGGCAAACGCGGTCCGGTCGCGCCGCCGGAACCGGGCAAGACGCGGATCACAATTCGGCTGGACAATGAGATTCTCGATCACTTCCGCAAACGGGTCCACGAGATGGGCGGCGGAAACTACCAGACCCTTATCAACGAAGCGCTGCGCGAACACCTTCGACGCGGAGGAATCGAGGCCGCCGTGCGCCGCGCCGTCCGTCAGGAATTGAAAGAGGCGGGCATTAAGCACGCCGCGAACAACTGACAACGCAATGCGGCGCCCCGCCGGAACACGGCAGTCAGGACGTCTTCATCGGCCGCGCGATCCATCGGCTCAGGCCGGACGGCGCGGGCGGCTACCGGATCGCCGAAAAGAAAGCGCTGCTGCTCAATAACGACGGCTTCATCGACAATCTGACGTTCCTCGTATGAGCGCAAGACCTAGCTCATCAATGTACATAGTCTCCACATTTATATTTTTAACTAAATAGCGATAGGCAAGCGCACGTGGTAAAAATGGCATGAACGGGACCGATCTCGTCGAAAAAGTGAAACTTAAGCTCGAAAGGGAAAAGAATGCGGACGTTAATAACAAGGAAATCGCTGAAGTCCTCGGACTCACCGAACAGGGGTTGAATAATTGGCGTAACCGAAGTCGAGTCACCGTCCGCCAAATGGTTGGCCTTCTTTTCCGAGTCCGGAAGAAATCAACCGAACAGACGGAGAATCAGGCGATTCGACCCATCGTCGAGTTTTTCAAGCTGGCTCGGGTCGAGTCAAGGGGCGGTGTTAATTACGAAATTTTTAGCGTGAATGACGGACATCCTCACCTTCACGGCTTGCAAACGGAGCTGAATAAAAATCACGGTGTTTATATCTTCTACGACAGCCGCGGCCGTGCTCTCTATGCGGGCAAGACTCGGAAGCAAACTCTCTGGAATGAGATCAATAAGGCCTACAATCGTCACAGAACGGTTCAGCAAATTCGGCGCGTTAACCATCCTAAGAGTCGGGTGCAGTACCGGACGTCAGATGAAAAAAGGCGTCAAATTACGTTGCGCACGTTGCCATTATATGAACTCGCGGCGTACATCAGCGCCTACCAAGTATCTGATGGTTTAATCAAAGTTCTCGAGGCCCTAATCATTCGAAGCTTCGCAAACGATTTGCTCAATGTCAGGATGGAGAATTTTAGTTGAGATACAAGCGATCGAGCGAAAATCCTAGCGGCGTATTGACGCTGCGGCATCGATGTTGTGTAACCGCAAAAGGATAACGCGACGCATCTGATCGCATCGCCATACCACGCACTCAATGGGCGCCGGCAGGGGCTTTGCCGCGCACGATTCGTTTAATCGAGCGCTTTCTCGAGAGCCGCGATGAGCGGCGGCAGGTCGTCGTTGACGATTTGCCACAGGATATCGAAGTCAACAGAATCGTAACCATGAATCAGCCGATTGCGCAGCCCAACTATCTCCGGCCACGGAATCTCCGGATAAAGGCTGCGTTCCTCGGCGGGCACTCGGCTGGCCGCTTCGCCGACAATCTCGAGCAGCCGTACAAGGGAAAGATTCAATTGGCGGTCCGTATCGAGATCGCTCCGCGTTCTGCCGCGAAGCATCGCCGCCGCCTCTTTGGCGTGGTCAAACATGTGGCGCAAGAGCAAATCGCCTTCATGCCGCGACATACTGGACCTCGGCCTCGGCCAGAACCCGCCCGCGAAAATAGGGACTTAAAAAACCCGGTGTGTTCAGGTCAACTTTCCGGCCGAAAATCTGCGACAACTCGCCTTCCAGGGCGAAGAATCTGAGGCCCGGCACGTGTCCGGGCTCGAACTCGACCAGCACGTCAACGTCGCTGTCCGGCCCGAAATCGTCGCGAAGCACCGACCCGAACAGCGCAAGCCGGCGAATGTGGTTGCGCCGGCAAAAGCCGGCAAGGCCTTCCCTGTCAATCGCGATACGGCTTTTATCCAAGGCTTATCACTCTGGCGCGCGACGGCCTTTGCCCACAGCAGTCGCGCGCGGTTCCGGTGCTCGTGCCCTGAGCCATATTTTTGAACGGAACGGCATCGAGTCTCAACGCCCGGCTTTTTGACTCTTGCAGGATTCCGAAGCTTCGCAAACCCAAACGCGGGAAGCCGAGAGCGCGACGGATGTTCTCAGTGCGCGCCGGCGGGGGCCTTGCCGCGCGCTTTCGGCAGCAGAAAGCACAACGCGATCGCCGCGATCATCACCACCGCCAGCGTGCGATAGATATCGTTCAGCGAGAGCATCATCGATTGTCCCTGCACCGCGCTGTAGAGCATCGCGAAGCCCTGCTTCTGTCCGGTCACCATCTGGTTCATGTAGTTGAAATGCATCGAACCGGGCATCGCGGCCCCGGCGTGGCTGAGCCGCCATGCGTCGAAGACCGAGACGTGCTGCACGAGGTAGCTCTGCTCGACCTGCTCGCGCCGCACCAGCATCGTTGTCAGCACCGAGGTTCCGATCGAGCCGCCGATATTTCGCGACATCGAGTAGATGCTCGCCGCGAAGCCCATCTGTTCGCGCGGCACCGACGAGAGCGCGGCCGCCGACAGGTTGGGAAAGATCAATCCCATTCCGATTCCCTGCACGATCGTGGGCGCGATGAAATTCCACATCGACATGTTCAGGTTGAGCGACCCGAGCGACCAGCTCGCGATGCCGATCAGGAAAAAGCCGAAAATCACCAGCGGACGCGTGTCGAAGCCGCGCTTGGCGATTCCGCCGAGGAAGAACATCGCCGCCATCAGGCCCATCCCGCGCGGCGCCATCACGAGACCCGCCAGCGACGCGGTATAGCCGAGCAAATCCTGCAGGAAGACGGGATTCAAAATCTGCATCCCGTAGGCCGTGAAGGTCATCATGATCAGCAGGAAGGTGGGCACGCTGAAATTCCGGTTGCGCAGAATCCGCACCTGCACGATCGGTTCCGGCGTGTTCCATTCATGCCAGACCAGCAGGATAAAAGCGCCGCCGGCGATAATCGAAAACCACCAGACCCACGCGCTGGCGAACCAGTCCGCGCGATCGCCGCGATCCATCACGATTTCGCCGAGTCCGAGCGAAAGCACCAGGCAAACGATTCCGACCCAGTCGGCGCGGCCCTTGCCTTTGAGCTTTTTCAGGTACGAGGGATCGTGGACGAAGGTCGAAACCATGAAGCCGGCGGCGATTCCGATCGGCACGTTGATGTAAAAATTCCAGCGCCAATTCCAGTTGTCGGTGATATATCCGCCGACCGTCGGTCCCATGATCGGCGCGACCATCAGGCCGATTCCCCATACCGCCATCGCCAGCGTCTGCTCGTTGGGAGGAAAGGTCTCCATCAGGATCGCCTGCGAAAGCGGCTGCAACGCGGCGCCGGCGATTCCCTGCAGGAAGCGGAACGCCACCATCTGGTTGAGCGTCCGCGCGGCGCCGCACATCGCCGACGAGATCACGAAGGTCGCGATCGAGATTAAAAAGTATCGCTTGCGTCCGAACTGGCCGGCGATCCATCCGGTGGTCGGAATCATGATTCCAGCCGCGACCAGATAGGTGGTGACGACCCAGGTGATTTCGTCCACGGTGGCCGAGAAGCTGCCCTGCATGTGCGGTAGGGCGACGTTTACGATCGAGCTGTCGAGAACTTCGAGGATCGTGCACAGGATCACCGACGCGGCGACGATCCATTTGAGCGCCGATTCGCCCGCGCGATGTTGCGCGGTCTCAGCGGCGGCGGCAGCGGTTGCGCCAGCCTCCATCGGTTGTGTTCGCGGCGCCGCATTGGCAGTCGCGATATTGCGCGCGGCCGCGGCGGCGAATCCTCCTTGACGCGGTCAGTTCGCTAAAATCGGTTTGTCGGCGGCGCGCCTGGCCGGGCGGAACGAAATCGAACGCCCTTTTCACAAAGACGAAAATATCGCCTCGGCCGGCGTAATGCCGCTACTTACCGTGGGCGCAGAGTAACATGCGGCAAATCCCAGTCAACGGCGGACGCTGACTGGAACTTTGAGTCCGGAATTTTCGGTTTTTACGATTGTCCCGGTCAAAAGGTCAATGAATTTTTGGCGATCAGGCCTGCTTTACGGGCTGGCTTGATCGTGCGGGTTGAAAGTGCGGGCTTGAGCGCTGTAGCGAAATGTCGCTCGAAGTTCGTTCCGGCCGCGCCGGCGCCTGATAGCGCAGCTTCGATTCGCGCACGAGCATCAGCGAAAGCGACAGGGCAAACAGAATTATCGTCAGCATGAGCATCCGGAGCTGCGCCTGCTCGCGATCGATTATTTCATGCACGCGATCCATCGAAGTAACGGCCCGACCGACGATGTCCGAAAGCGATTGTCGTGCCATCTGGTAAATGATCAGAGAAAATTAAAAATCGTTTAAATTCAAAGGCTTGGCGGGGATTTATGCGAATGGCAAGCTCGCCATACCGACATATTTGTGTCGAGTCGGCAAAAATTTGGCGGCTGATGCGACACTCGCGGCTGTTCGCCCGGACCCCCGCATCGCGGGATCGAAACTCGCGATGACGCAACTTTTCGCCAAGCACGCCGATTTGTTTCAAATCAGCCACTTGTTGCATCGACGCCAATGGATTTTCGATTTATATGCGCTTTTCGATTTATGATCGTCTTCACTGTGGTTGTGCTAAATCGAGCATCTGAAGCAATCGCCGATACTTGGCTAATCCGGCCATAGCAATCTTCCAACCCATCCGTTCTCCCGGCCGATCATTCCGCGCGCGACGCCGCTTATCACGGAGCGTGCCGCCGGCTCGTTGGATCGCTTCTTGCCGATGCATGATGAGCTTCAATCGGCTTGCGGGAGAACTGCGATGAATCTCAAGCTTGAAGAATTAAGGCGGCGATTGCTCGAACCTGGCGGTAATGGGCAAAGCCCCGTCAATTCGGTTTACAAGCGCAGCTCTGCCGAGATGTATGCGGCGAATCAGGCCGTAAACGAAGCGAAATCCGGCGACTGGGTAATGTCTGAAGAATCCGCTGGAGCGGAAAGAGAGCCGGCAAAATACGAACAGTTGATCGCCCCGCCGGTCGCGGGCGAAGCGGTCGCAGCGGACAGCGCCGCCTCAAGCATTCGCGAGGCTGTCGTGCGCTACGCCGAAAAGGCCGCCGGTGGGAACGAAACGAACGGCGCGGCGGGCGGCGATAATCAGTACCAGGTGGCGCAGGCCGTCGCGAAAGCGTTCGAGCCGATAAAATCTTTCCAGGAACGTATTTTCGATCTGATGCGCGCGTTCGATTCGGTCGAAGGGCTGGGGCAATCGGCGTTGAAATCCTTCGCGCCGCTGGCCACGTTCCGCGATCAGATCACCAAACTCGCCCGGATGTTCGAACCGATGCGGGTTTTTCAGGCGCAGCTTGCGGAACTCGCGCAGAGCATGGAAGCGATGCGTGGGCTGCAATATCAGCTCTCGCTGCTCTCCGACGCTTTCGCAGTGAATTTGCGCCAGACCGCCAGTTCGATTCAGCCGGCGATCGATTTCCGCGCGATGCTGCTTAAACTCGCGATGAGTTTCGAGCCGGCCTCGGAGCTGCAAGCGAGTTTCAACGAACTGGCCGCGCTGTTCCAGTCCGCGCCGGCGGCGCTCGAGGCGTCGGTCGCGGCGGCGGGCGGCTCGGCCAAATCCGACACCTGAAAACTTCCGGCCACGTTCGGGACGAGCGGACGATTCCGAGCCGCCGTAGCGCAATTCGCTTTACCATCGCCGCGGCAGGGCGTTAATATCCGTTTCGTGCCGACGACGCGGGCGATGCTCGAAACCACGATCGCGCTGGAAAAGCGCAGCATGGCGCTTTACGCCCGCTTCGCCAAAATCTTCGCTTCCGATTCGGCTCTGCATGAATTTTGGTTCGGGATGGCGCGCGACGAGGCTCGGCACGTCGGCGCGCTCGATCTGGTGCTGGCCGTGCTCGACCTCGAAGGTCAGGCCGAACAGCCCAGCCCGGTGCCGTGCGACGAGGAATCGATCGCCCGGCTGCGCGACCTGCTCGAACACTACATGGCCGAACCCGATCGCGAATTCACGATCGCGCGGGCGCTGGCGATCGCCGTCGAAGTCGAAGAGACCGAACTCGAGGACATGGTCGGCAGCCTGCTCCGCGGCCTCCAGAAACGCGACGAATACGAGCGCTGCCAGCGCCTGCTGGTGCACGATCTCGGCGAACTCAGTTATATGATCGAGAGCTACTGCCAGGACGCGGCGCTGCTGCAACGCTGCGATCAACTGGTCGAGCATCACGCCGAAACCCTGCGCGATTCCGCCGCAAGCTAACCCCGCCCGCATCCCATGCCTATTGGAAGCTCGCCTTGCGGCGGCTATAAATAAGGCCTCTGCTGAGGAGTGGCCAAATTGGCAAGGCACCTGACTCTGGATCAGGGGATTGGAGGTTCGAGTCCTCCCTCCTCAGCCAAACTCTCCGCCGCGGGCGGAGCGCGACTGGTCCCATCGTCTAGTGGTTAGGACACCGGCCTCTCACGTCGGGAACGCGGGTTCGACTCCCGCTGGGATCACCAAGTAAAATCAAGCACTTACGCGATATGGGGAAACGGTGTTTCCAGCGTCGGTGCCAAATAGGTGCCAACTTTTCTGCAAAACATGCTTGGCGATGAGGTACAGAAACGCGCTCGCGCTCGGACCGCGATCTGCCGCGCAGACTGGCCTTGGCCCATGCTTGGCGCGGCCCGCCCGTGGTCGCGCCCGTAGCGCTGCGCAGGGACGGCCGCTCGGACTTCGCCGGGCCGGCTAGCCCGCCCTGGTACAAGCCAACGTGCCTTGCCGTGCCATAGGGGGGGATATTGAAAATCGGCTCGGCGTGCGCGCGACGGGGGAGCGCATCGGCGGCGCAAGCAGCTTCTAACGGCCGCCTTTATCGCGCCCAGGGCGCGGGCGGTATCTATCTGCGGCGCTGGGGCGCGCGGCGTGTGTGTGGTAACGTGCGTATGATAGTGGTTAAGCAGTGCTCGGGTCCCCTTGGCGGGTAGGTCGGCATGGGCGGAGAGACGGTTCGACTGATGATCGAGATCGACCGCGAGCGCGACGGTCGATGGATTGCCGATATCCCGGCTCTGCCCGGAGTGATCGTCTACGGCGCAACTCGCGACCAAGCGATCGCCAAGGCGAAGGCCCTCGCGTTGCGGGTGATCGCCGATGAGATTGAGCATGGCGAGCGTCCGCACGCTCCGGCGGGGGTATCTTTCGACCTCGCCGCATGAGTCAGTGGCCGGCCGCAAAGGCAAGGCGTGTGTTGGCCGCTCTACTGCGCATCGGTTGGCGGATCAAACGCCAACCCGGGTCGCATAGGCAGCTCAGCCGTCCGGGCTGGCCCGACTACACCTTTGCTTTTCACGACGCCGATGAGATTGGCCCGGTGATGCTCGCGCGAATTGCCGCTAAGACTGGACTTAGACCGGAAGATTTATAGCGCCGCCTACCGCCGCTACTGCGGATCGCCGTCAGAAGCGGGCTTGTCGGCGCCGTTAGGGCCGGCGAAGTCGATCTGTGGCTGGCGGCGCTCGCGAACGGCGGCGGCCAAGACTAGCGCAAGGTCGGGCGGACGGAGCGCGCGGGGACCGATGCCCAATCGGGACTCTAGCCGCGTCATGCTGTCGGACGCACGCCTATAGCCCTCGCAGAGCGCGACAAAGGCGGCGCCGTCGTCGCACGAATCGGCCTCGCGTGCACGGCTGAAAAGGCGCTCGGAAAGCCAACTTAGTTCCGCGAGGCGGCGAAGGGCGGGACCGACGGCGGGATCGCATAGATGCGGGTTCTGCGCGCGCAACGCGCGGACGCGGCGGCGAACGGCTTCATCGCGTTTACGGGGCCGGCGAGGCACCACGGCGGTCAAGTCATTGGAGTCGGAAGACATCGGGCTCATCCTGTTCGCCGCGTAAAAAATCGTTGGCCTGAAGCAACTGTTCCGCCAGCGCGGTCAGATGCGCCAAGGTGAAATCATTGCGCATGCGCGCGCGCTGGTATCCCACCGCAACCCCGGCCCGGAAAGCGATGCCGATGGCCGCCAGTGTGCCCACAAATATGACAACACTTGGAAGCATGGTCACAGCCCGAAAAGCGTGCGGCCGGAGCGCGGACGGCGGCGCTGTAGCTCGGCGCGATAGCTATCCAACGCGGCGCGAATCTCTGCGGCCGACAAGTCGCGGGCGGGCGGAAGCTCAGGCGCGGGCTGCTGCGTGCGGGCCGCATCGATCAGCGCGCCGACGAAATCATGGGCGATTGTAGTTTCTTTCATTAGGTACTCCATTAGCGTTCGACTATTGCGATTCGTTCGACCTCGCCTAATTCGACCGCGACGATACTGCTCAGGCGCGAAAGCTCCTGCTTTTGCGATTCCGATAGACCGCACGGATTGACCACGATCTGCTCGCCATCGACCGAAAGCGAAAAACCCTGTTGGCGAATGCGTTGAATCAGCCGGCGGCCCTCGGGAATGAGGTTCGGCGCCTCTCCGATGACCATGCCCGCCGGGCGCATGCCGACGCGCGCGTTTTCACAATCGACCAAAAAAACGGCGGCTTCCCGATCGTGGCGGGCGCTGCGCAGGCGCTGAAATTCTGCGATTTGCGGGGCGTGCATCCGTGATAAATAGACTTGCGAATTCTCGAGCGCGTGGCGAGCCGCAAGCCAGCCTATATACACCGGCCGCGCGTCGGGATGGGCGGCAAGGCGCTGGAAGCGGGCGACCCAATCGCTCAAACACGCCATCAAGGTTGGCGTATCGGCGCGGGACTGTGTATCGCTAACGTCCTGGTGATAACGAGATTGCTCAAGCTCGAAAAAAGCCGAATTGGCGGCCTTCGCGCGAAGCAGCGCTTGATGCGCGCGCTCGCGCAACTCCGCGAGCGAAGCCGGGGCCGACTGTTCGGCAGTCGTCGTCTTCGTCGTTTTCGTCATTTTCGTAACGGTTGGTTCCACGGAAAACCTCATTTGCTATTGCGTCTCGTCTAAGTGATATGCGGTATCCGAGCCGGGAACTTTGAGCGCCCGCAGCATACGCGCTCGCTCGATCTGGAGTGACATCTTGAAGGCGCTGGTGCGCCGAATCAGGCTCGGCAGAATCGCGCCGGGGTTGTCTCGATGCGCGCGGAAATCGGACCGCACGCTGTCGGCGAAGTTGTCCCATCGCTCGGGCTCGAAACCGGCGATCAGAAACGCGCGGCGGGCGGCGCGAATCGCGAGCAACAGATCGCAAAACTGGGATAGCTCTTGGTCGCTCATGACGGCTACCTCATCGCAGCGCCAGCTCCGCCAGCTCGTCCGGCAGCCTGATCAGGGCGTCGGCCAATTCGTATGCAGTCTGATAATTCGAGCCGGCGATGGCGGCGATGATCCGATGCTCGATGCCACGACACTTATAACGAGCTTCGGCTTTAATCCCCTCGGGCAGGTTATCTATGACGCGCTGTGCGCCGATGGCGGCCCGAGTAAAAGTCGCGATCGCCAGATCGGAAAGAAACGGGCTACGCGGATTGCGCGCGATGGCGTCTGCGATCCTGCTGAGGTCGATCGGCAAGGGCGGGATCGACTCGCCGGAATCGGGCGCAAGCAGGCGGAGCAGAGCCGCCTTGTTGGCGCGGATCGCGTCGGCCAAGTCGGGCGGGGTTGCGCCCTTGGGGCGGGCAAGGATGACTCCATCCCCTACCGAAAGCACGATGCCCATCCGGCGGGCGCGCTCCACGATTTCTGTCGCGGTCACTAGCAGGGCGTTGATAAACGCCTGAATTTCACTCGCCTATAATTCGTCTGAGTGGGTAATCGTGGTTGAGGAGGAAGTGGCGGATGCGCGGTGAGGAGCGGCGGCAGCGGCCGATGCTGATGGTG
>JAJZAI010000046.1 GCA_021799495.1 Deltaproteobacteria bacterium | reverse complement strand
CCGCACCACCTCCCACTGTTCCTCGGCAAGCTCCACCCCACTTCCACCTCCGCCTCGGGTCGTCCGCCCACGGCTCAGAATACCCCAATAACCTCGACCAAACCATTTATGAGACTGCTTCTAGTATTCGCAGCCGGAAATACGAAAGGCCATCCTGCTCCCGCGTATCAGGAATGAGCGCCGCGCTGAAAGTGCTGGTCGTCGACGACGATGCGGCGAACCAGATGCTGACTTGCAAGCAACTGAGCGTGCTGGGATGCGCGGCTGAGGCCGTAGGCGACGCGGCCCGGGCGCTCGACGCCATCGCGCGGCGAAAATTCGACATTCTGCTGCTGGATTGCCAATTGCCCGGCATGAGCGGGCCTGAGTTGGCGGCGGAGGTCCGCCGGCGCCAATTATCCGGCGCGCGCCCGCTCGTGGTCGGGATTTGCGGCAGTCCCGGCGAGGAGCATCGCGCGCGATGCCTGCGCGCCGGGATGGACGATTATTGGAGCAAGCCGATGTCGATCGCGGCGATGGAAGAACGGCTCGCCGCGCTGGCCGGACGCGGCGCCCAGCATGCGGTATCGCGCGGCGGCGGGCATTTGGCGGCCGCGCCGTCCGCTTCCGAAAACGAGCGGCCCGATGCGGTGGCGCTGGCCGCGTTGGACCGGCTTTCGGCCGCCACGGGCGAAAATGTCCGGCGCGGGATGATCGAAGCGTATCTGGACGATCTTGCGGCGCGGCGGAACGCGATCGCGCGCGCGCTCGATGCCGCCGACCTGCGGGCGCTCGCCGATCTCGCGCATCCATTGATAAGCGCGTCGGCGATCGTCGGCGCCGCGGAGATTTCAGCGCTGTGCGCCAGGGTCGAAGAACATGCGCGCGCTTCCGAAAAGCGTCCCGCACTCGAAATCGCCCGACAGTTGCTCGAGCGGTCGCGACTCGCCGCGATCGCCCTGCGCGACGCGATCGGCGACCGTTAGTATCCGCCGCGTTGCGCGGCGGCATGCGGACGCCGCATTTCCAACTTCGCTTCAATAAGTTCAAATCCGGCAGCGTGCGCGACTTGAAGCGTCGACCGTTAAGATTAAATCTTGCGTATAAGCGTTAGTTTAGCTAAATACTTTATAGTTTTGATGATTAAAGAATAAATAAACAAGATATCGTGAACAGCTGCAAGATTCAGTATTGCGTTGCGATGGTTGGGGTGTCGTAAAATGAAGCTTGAGCGCTAATCGACCGCTGTGCCGTATGACGCTCGGGTTCCACGCTTGAGGATCACGGATTCAACGCCCAAACTGGGCGCCGGCCCCGATACGCATGCGCGAGACGGCGCGCCGCCGCCAGACGAGCGTGCGGCGCTGACCGAGCTTGCCCGCGCCAATCACGAATTATCCGGCCTCCAGCGCGATCTGGCCCGAAAGAGCGTCGAATTGGAAATGGCGACACGCGAACTGAATCATCTGCTGGGGATGATCGCGCACGATCTGCGTAATCCGCTGGGCGTCATTCTCGGCTTTGCGGAGTTGTTGAACGTCGAGCTGGCCGCTTCGATCAACTCCGAGCAGCGTGGGTTTATTGAGCAGATCGGGCGTTCGGCGGAATCGATGTTGCGTTCGATCGACGAACTTCTCGATTTTTCCCGGATCGAATCAGGCCGTCTCGATCTCGAGCCGAAGGTCGCCGACCTCGCGGACCTGGCGCGGCAAAATCTCATGGCCAACGGCGTGCTCGCCCGCCGCAAGAACATCGCATTGCGATGCCGGATCGAGGGCGTCGAACGGCGGGTTTCGGTCGACGCGCGGCGCATCGAGCAGGTGCTGAACAACCTGATCGGCAACGCGATTAAATTTTCCTATCCGGGCGGCGAAGTGGACGTGACGCTGGCGTTCGGCCCCGGCGCCGTCACGATCGCGGTCGCCGATCGCGGGATAGGGATTCCGGAAGAGCAGTTGGAACGCCTCTTCATCCCGCTCGCCGGCAAGGGCAGGCGCGGCACCGCCGATGAGCCGAGCACCGGGCTGGGTCTGGCGATTTGCCGCCGGATTGTCGAAGCCCATCGCGGAACCATTCGCGTGGAGAGCGAGGAAGGCGCCGGCGCGAAATTTATTGTGACCATTCCGGCCGTTTGAAACGGCCGGCGCGGGGCTGACGCCGGATGCGGAGCCCCGCGCCGGCCTGGATTTCAGAAATTGTAGATCAGCCGGAGCAGCGCATTCTGCGAGCCGTAGCCTGGGCTCAATTTGACGTTCTTGATGCCGGCGGTGTTGCCGGTGATGCCGGGGCTGACCGTCGCGAAATAGCGGTATTCCGCCGCGACGCTCCAGTGTTCGTTGAGCGCATACGCGACGCCGCCGATCGCCTGGTACGCGAAGGTCGCCGTGTCGCCGCCGAAATCTCCGCCTGGAGCGTTGGGATGCAGATTGTTCAGCGCGACCACCGCCTCGCCGGCGCCGCCGCCGATATAGGGCGTGAAGCGCGTGCGGTTATGCCAGCGATAATAGCCATTCATCATCATGGCGTAGCTGTGCGCGTCGCCGCCGGTGAAGATGTTCTGGCCCGCGTAATTCATGTCGTTCAGATGGTTCTGGCGAAACGTGAATTCGCCCTCGAGCGCGAGGCCGATCGGCCATTCATAGCCGCCGGAAGCGCCGGCCAGCCAACCCGTATCGGTGTTGGTGTTGGCCTGCGCGGTGGGGCCGTTGGGAATCGCCACGTGCGTGGTGATGCCGTCGAGCAGGGTCGCGCCGCCTTGCACTCCGACGTAAAAACCCGAGGCTAACGCAGATCCGCCGGCGGCCAGCAGAAGCGCGCCTGAAAGCGCGAGCGCGCGGGTGAAAATGGCGTATCTCTTCATTACAACCTCCTAAAGAGACAAGCGGCCGACACACTTGCGCGATTTGCCGAACGGCCGGCCTTGCCGTTCACGCGCGTGAAAATTATCCAGTTGGATTACGACTTGCTAACGATATGACTATTTGGAGAACATATCCGCGAGCGACGACTCACTGCTCCTTCACCACCCCACGCCAAAACCGCGACAACGTCTTCGATCAAAACGCTCGCATAATCGGTAACGGAAATTTCCAACCCGCTCAAGTGGCTTCGGCTTTGATGACGTTCACAGCCGACTTCGCGCAACCATTAGTCGAATCAGCGAAACGCAGGCGGATTGTTGCGAGTTTCGACCGTCAAGAATCGATTTGGATTATCTTGTCCGCGCCTGGCACGCCGCCACGGGATGCGCGCGAGCCGCCGCGGGCGTCAATTGCGAAAAAAAACGGCCGCGGACGTTGATGATAACGTCCGCGGCCGCAAGACGCGCCGATTCGGATGAAATCAGGCGTGGCCGTTGCGCAGCAGTTTGCCCGGAGTGGCGCCGGTCGCCTTGCCGTCTTCAAAGGTGACTTCGCCGTTCACGACGATCGCGCGATAGCCGCGCGCGCGCTGCACGCGCCGCCATTCGCCGCCCGGAAAATCGTGAACGATCTCGCCCACCCAGTCGGGCTCGACATCGAGGCCTGCGAGGTCATAGACCACCACGTCGGCCCATGCTCCGTCGCGCAGCATGCCGCGATCCTTGAAGCCCGCCGCGTGCGCGGGCAGGGCGGACAGGCGGTAGTGCGCCTCTTCGAGCGTCATCTTCTGCTCGTCGCGCACCAGCCATCGCAGCAGGTCCGTGGTGAACGCGCCGCCGGTGAAGAACTTGGTATGCGCGCCGCCGTCGGAAACGCCGGGCAGGGTGTAGGGCGAGGCCGTGATCATCTCCGCCATGAATTCGGAATTGAAGCCGCGGTTCGGACCGAGGAACTCCGCCTTCAGTCCGGTCGCGATCGAGAGGTCGAGCATCACGTCGATCGGATGCTTGTTCTCTTCGTGGGCGATCTGGCCGAGCGACTTGCCAACGTACTTTTCGAGTTCGGGCTGGTCGTTGGCCCACTGCACGATCAGGTGCTGCGGCGCGCCGCCGACGCCCGCCTGGATCGCGCGCAGTTTGCGGTCGGCCGCGTCGGTCTCGCGCTTGACCGCTTCGCGCAGCGCCGGATCCTGCATCTTGCGGATTTTTTCCTCGGTCGTGCCGGTCGTGATCGCGCGCCACGCCTTGCTCGCGTCGTAGAGGTTCCAATGCTCCAGCGTGAAGGCGAAACCGCTGCGCACCGTTGCGGTCTGGCCGAAAATCGGGAGGCCCTTGGCGCGGCATCGTTCGAGCCAGCGCAGGCTGCGGCGATGGATTTCCGGATCTTTGCGCGTCGGCACGATCGCGTTGTGCAGAATCGGCCGCTGCGCCTCCGCCGCGAGCAGTTCGAGGAAATTCAGGTCGTCTTTGATATGTCCGGTCGCCTGAGTGATCTGGATGAAGCCGTCGTCGCGCTTGCGCAGCACCCGGCCGAGGTTGAGGATGTCCTCGTCCACCATCGTGTCGGTGACCATCGGCGAGCCGTCGAAATCGGCCTGCGTCGAATTGCGCCCGAGCCGCTGAATCGAGAAGCCGGAAAGTCCAGCATCCATCCCTTCGTCGAGCAGCCGCGCCATCTCCTGGCGCTCTTTGTCGGTCGCCGGGCGCGATTTGGCCGCGTCCAGACCCATCACGTATGTCATCAACGACGCGGTCGGCATGTACTGGATGCAGTTGACGCCTTTGGGCGAGCGATCGAGCGAATCGAGGTATTCGGGAATCGTCTCCCAATCCCACTTCATCCCGACCTTCATCGCGTCGTAAGGAATCGCTTCCGTGCGCGTCATCGTGAGCATCGAGCGCTCGCGGAAATCGGGCTTGACGGGCGCGAAGCCGAAGCCGCAGTTGCCGAGCACCACGGAAGTCACGCCGTGCCATCCGGAGATCGTGCACCATGGATCCCAGCGGATTTGCGCGTCGTAATGCGTATGCAAATCGACGAAGCCCGGCGCGACGATCAGGCCGTCGGCGTCGATCGTGCGCTTGGCGAAGCCGGGCGCGCGCCCGCCGATCTGCGCGATGCGTCCGTCGCGAATCCATACGTCGCCGCGAAATTTCGGCACGCGCGTGCCGTCGACGACCGTGCCGCCTTTGATATGAAGGTCGTAATCAGCCATGAATGCGTTCCCTCCTGAATGGTAGAGACACCGGCTAAACTTATGCGCCGCGATGGTCTCGCTAATGTTGTTTCATCTGTTGGTATAGCATCGGCGCACCGAAACACAAGCGCAGGCCGTCGGCCGGCGCGATTCCGCGCGCGAGCCTGCTACGCCACGTAAAAGCGCGTGCCGCAGATCGCGATTTGATCGTCGCCGACCGCGCATCCGCGCCGCCGCGCCGCGTCCATCAGGCGCGCCTTGTCGGCCGCGACGATATCGATTCCGCCAAGGCCCTCGCCGCGCCCGTCGGCCGTTTCGACGAACCGCACGGCGGCGTTGTCGAGCGGCATCTCGAAGCGCCCGCGCGCGTCCTTGCGCAAGGGAATTTCGGCGATCGAGCTCCAGCGCTCAGCCAACCCTTTCGGGTCGGCCGATTGCAATTCGACGCCGGTATAGGCCTTGACCACGCCGGTGCGCCGCGCCGGCGTCCATCCCGCGCCGCCGGCCGGCATCCAGTTGCCCTCCGGCTCGCCCTTGGCGTCCCAATCGATCTCGAAAAACGCGCCGCCGGTGTCCGCCGGATGGAGCTGCATCACGTGGAACGCCTTCGCTTCGTGCTCCCACGCCACGCGGATATTCAGCGCCTTCGCGCGCTTCTTGCGGCCGAGCTGCGTGGCGTGGCTGTCGCACTGGCAGATGACCATATAGCCGCCGTCGCCGTTGCGCCGTTTCAGATAGCGGCCCGCGGCCGTGTCGTCCTTCACGGGCGCCACCACCTCGATAAAATTCGACCCCACCGGCATTAGCGAGTTCTCCAATCCGAACACCGCGACTTCGGGATCCTTGAAACAAACCTCCAGGCCCATCACGGCCTTGAAATCCTCGATTACCGGCGCGAGCTGATTGGCGACGAGACAAATCTGGCGAAGCCGTATCGACATGGCGTCCTCCGCATGCGGCGCGATCGTGAGCGGCCGCGAATCGTTGCTGGCTTTTCGCGCAGAGGATAGGCCGAACCGCGGTCAAAGCGCCATAGACGGGAGCGCCGCGCCTCGTTCCCGCGGTTGTGATCGTTCGCTCGACTAGTCTTCTGAATTTTCCGGAATTGCCGGATAATGTTCACGAACCCCCGGCTTGCATTCAAACGACAGATTAATCAGCCCATGATGTTGACCTGTGCGGTTGAATTAATAAACTTTTGATGCGAAATAACGCAAAAGCAAATTATTTTAGGATATCGTGGGCAAAAACGGGCCAATCAAGGTAGCGATAGTGGGCGGCGGATGCGCCGCGATGGCGGCGGCGTGGGAACTGACCCGTCCGGAAAATCGGGACCGGTTTCAGGTCACGATTTATCAGTATGGATGGCGGCTCGGCGGCAAAGGCGCTTCGGGCCGCGGCCCGGCGCATCGGATCGAAGAGCACGGCCTGCATATCTGGATGGGTTTTTACGAAAACGCGTTCCGCCTGCTGCGCGAGTGCTATGCGGAACTGTCCGCACAGCCGGGTCGGCGTTTCGCCGACTGGCGCGACGCGTTTTCGATCGAGCCGGGCGTTGGCGTGATGGCGCGCAGCGCGCCGGAGGGATGGGAGCCGTGGACGGCGGCGTTCGCGCCGCGCGCGGGGATGCCCGGCGATCCGGAACCGGCGCGGCGCGGTTTCACGATCGCCGGTTACCTCGTGGAGATCGCGCAGATGCTGCAGGCGGCGCTCGCGAGCCTTCAATTCGGCGCGTCAAGCGAACGTGAGAACGCCGGCCGGCCGTTTGATTTTCGCTCGAATGAAGAATTCGCCGCGGCAATCGCGAAAGTGTTCAAACTCGGCTTGCTCGCCACCTTCGCCGGCGCGTTGCAGGCGCTCGCGCTGCTCGAAGCGGCGTTTCGCGCCGCCGCGCCCGATTGGTCCGGCGGCCTGCGCGACCTGACCGAGGCGGTGGCCGGAGCGATTCGCCGGCTGGCCGAACCGCTCGCCGAGCGCGATTCCGATTCGCGGCGCCTGTGGGACGTTATCGATCTGAATCTTGCCGTGATGACCGGAATAATCCGGTTCGGGCTTGCGACCGATCCGCGCGGATTCGACGCGCTCGACAATTATGAGTTGCGCGACTGGCTGAAACTCAACGGCGCTTCGCCGCGCGCGCTCGATTCGCCGCTGATGCATGGCGTGTACGATCTCGCCTTCGCTTACGCCGGGGCCGACCCCGCCCGGCCGCGGCAGGCCGCGAGCGTGGCGCTGCGCGGCACGCTCAGGATGTTTTTCACGTGGCGCGGCGCGTTTTTCTGGCGGATGCATGCCGGGATGGGCGACGTTGTCTTCGCGCCGTTCTATCAGGCGCTCAAGCGCCGCGGCGTCGCCTTCCGGTTTTTCCATCGCCTTGAAAACGTCCGCCTTGCCGATCCCGCCGCGCTGGCGCCGGGCGAGCGTCCGTACGTCGCTGGACTCGACTTCGACGTTCAGGCCGAGCTGGCGAACGGCGGCGAATATCAGCCCTTGATCGACGTGCGCGGCTTGCCGTGCTGGCCTTCCGCCCCGGATTTCAGCCAGCTTGCCGGCGGCGCGCGGATGGCGGATGAGGGCGTCGAGTTCGAATCGTTCGCGGATCGGCGCCGCGCGCGCGCGCTGACATTGCGCGCCGGAACCGATTTCGACGCGGTGGTGTTGGCGGTGGGACTGGGCGCGATCCCGCACGTGGCGCGCGAGCTGATCGCGCGCGACCGGCGCTGGCGCGAGATGGTCGAAAATCTTCCGACCGTGGCCACGCAGGCGTTTCAAGTCTGGCTGCGCGAAGACTTCGAAGCGCTCGGATGGACCGAGCCGCGCGCCGTGGTTTCAGGGTACGTCCATCCGTTCGACACTTTCGCCGACATGGGCCATCTGATCACGGAGGAAGGTTGGAGCGTAAGGCCGCGCGCGCTCGGTTATTTTTGCAGCGCCCTGCCCGATCCGCCACCCTCGCGGGAGTCGAATCCAGCCGAGCGTGCGCACGGACCGTCGTTCGCTTCCGATCCGGACTATGCGCACCGTCGGCGGCGCGAAGTGCGCGAAAGCGCGATCCGCTTTCTTGAGCAAGACGCGGCCGCGCTCTGGCCGCGCGCGGCCGCGCCGGGCGGCGGCTTCCGCTGGGAACTGCTCGCCGATCCGTCCAATCAAGAATCTGGCGATGCGGCTGGCGCCGCTTCCGCCCGCTTCGGCTCGCAGTTCTGGACCGCGAACGTAAATCCGTCGGATCGATATTCGCAGTCGCCGCCGGGCTCGACCCGCTATCGGATTTCACCGCTCGACAATACCTACGACAATTTGACGATCGCGGGCGATTGGACGGCGTGCGGTTTGAATGTCGGATGCGTCGAAGCGGCGGTGATGTCGGGCCAACTCGCGGCGCACGCCTTGAGCGGCGCTCCGAAGCTGGAAGAGATCGCCGGCTATGACCATCCGTGACGCGGCGCGACGAAGCGCCGGCGCTAAATCCGCGGCTGCTGGAGGACTATGAGCGCAAACGATCGTTTTCGACGCCCGGATCCGGTTCGCGCCGCGCCGTTGCGCGCCTGGTCGACCCTGGTTCGTCCGGGAGGGGCTCCGGAACCGGAGAACGACCATTCCGGAAACGGCCGGCGCGTCTCGAACGTCTCGGTTGACGGCGGCGCATCCGCGAGCACGTCAGCTCCCGACGCCGAGATTGCGGACGCCGTCGCCACGGCTTATCGCGTCGTCGATCGCCATCTGTCGGCCGGCCGCGAAGCCGCGCGCGCGCTCGGCCGGACCTCGGCAGAAGCTGAAGGCGCGGCGGCGCGTGGCGTGGATCGAGCCGATAACGGCGGCTTCGCCGCGCTTGGGGCGGGGCTTGAAGAAATGATTGGCGAAGCGGCGCGCGCGTTCGCCGGGATGATGCCGGCGTTCGCCGCGATGATGGACGCGCTCGCGCGGCCGCCTTACGCCGGATTCGGCGCGCTTATCGGCGAGAATGGAATTTCATCGTTCCGCCAGAATCCGGAGGCCGCGCCGGGGCCGAATTTCGCGATCGAGGTCGCATCGGTTCGGCCTGCCCGGGTCATGCTCGACCTAGCGCCCGGGGCCGATCCCGCGACGCTTGTCACTACCGGACTGCATGCGATGGAAGCGGGCCGGCCGCCAATTACTGAAGTCGCATTTATTCCGGGCGGCGTGGGCGAGCGGCCGGTGCTGAGTGTCCGTGTGCCGGTGACAGCCGCGCCCGGAATTTACGCCGGCGCGATCGTCGATCGCAAAAATGGCGAGCCGCAGGGCGCGCTTTCCGTGAAAGTGGGCGAATAGGCGCCAGCGATGAATGAGGGGGGAACGATTGCCGTGGGCCGCGAATCCGGGCGGCTGGCGCCGGCATTGATGGCCGAGTACGGCGGGCTGACGCGCGCCGCGCTCGACCGCTATCTCGACCGGCGCGGGATCTGCGATTTTCTGCGGGACCTGGCTTCGGATTATCCGCGGCGCGGCGGCCGGATGATGCGCCCGGCGATCTGTATCGCGGCGGCGCGCGCTTTCGGCGCCCATCCGGAAGACGCCGTGGCGACGGCCGCGGCGATCGAACTGCTGCACAACGCGCTGCTCGTGCACGATGATATCGAGGACGCGAGCCTCGAACGGCGCGGCCGCCCGACGCTCCATCGGCTGCACGGCGTGCCGCTCGCGCTCAACGCCGGCGACGCGCTGGCGCTGATGAGCCTCACGCCGCTGTTTGAGAATCGCGCCCGGCTCGGCATGGCCTTGACCATGCGCCTGCTTGAAGAGACGGCGCGGACGGCGGCCGAGTGCGCCGACGGCCAGGCGCTGGAATTGGGATGGCGCGATCGCAACGTGCTCGATCTGGCGCCGGCCGATTATCTCGAGATGGCGCTCAAGAAGACCTGCTGGCTCGCGGTTATCCATCCCCTGCGCGCGGGCGTGCTGATCGCGACGCGCGGCGCGGCCGATCCGGACGTTTACGTGCGGTTCGGTTTTCTGGCCGGCGCGGCGTTTCAGATTCAAGACGACCTGCTTAACCTGGTCGGAAACGAAAGTTACGGCAAAGAGCGCGACGGCGATCTGTGGGAAGGAAAACGCACGCTCATCCTGATTCGCCTGCTGGCGTCGGCGACGGCGGCGGAACGGGAACGGATCGCGGCGGTGCTCGCCTCCAGTCGCGAGCGCCGGACGGAAGCCGACGTCCGCTGGATGCGGCGTTTGATCGATCGCTACGGATGTATCGATTACGCACGGCGGGTGGCGCATGGCCTTGCCGGGGCGGCGCTGCACGAATTTTCGCGGCAATTCGCGGAGCTGCCGGATTCGCGCGACAAGCGGTTTCTCGAGGAACTGCCGAGATGGGTGATTGAACGCGCCTGATTCGATCAGGCTGAAAATCGCGATCACGGAAATTATCGCGCTCATCGCCGCCACGATACGCGGAAGATCGGACAACCGTTGTCCTAACCATGGGGGAGACTTGAAACATGGCCGAGTCCAGACTGCCGGAATACAACGCAAGCCTCGCGAAACTGCTTAATTGGCCGACCCCCGACGTCAGTATGTACTTCCCGAAGGTGGGGATGCGCTATTATCCGCTGCGAGCGGACATTCATCGGTTGCAGGCGCTGCTCGATTCGTACCTGAATTTCGCCGGCGACAGCCAAAACCAGCCTCCCTACATGTTCAAGGCGGCGGCGCCCTTCGTGCTGCTTCAGACGGTCAATTACGACCGGCTCGAAATCAAGGCGTGCAAGGGCGTTCCGAAGCAAAAGCCGCTCGCATGGCTCAAACAGCACGAGGCGATCTTCAGCATCCCAATCGAATGGTACGAATGGAAAGGCTCGCAATGGAGCTTCGTGGATTGGGCGATGACCTATCCGTTCATCTACCTGGACCATCCGATCTCAATCTGGATCGGCCGCGAGATGTACGGATGGCCAAAGATGCCGGTGCGCGTGCCCAACCTGTTTCCGTTGTCCAACCCTCCCGACCCGAACGGCCGCGTGGCGTTCCTGCTCGGCGACCGTTCGGCGCGGAATCCGGAACGTCCGGAGCCTTTCCGGCCGTTTATCGAGGTGGACCAGGCGGCGTCCGCTTTCGATCCGCTCGCAAGCCTCGGCGACTGGTTGGCGCGCTGGCCCAAGATGGCGTCGGACGCGCTGTCCACGATGGCGGCGCTGACCGATATCGCCCGCGGTGCGGGGATGGCGCAATGGCTTTCAGGATCGGGGCGATCGGAGCCGTTTCCGGCGACCGCGCGCGAGAGTCTTAAATACGCCAGCCAGTGGGCGCCTCAGTTGCTCAATATGTTCGGCTCGGCCAAGACCGGCGAGGCGCATCAATTTACGCCGTCGCCCTTTATGAAAAACAATATCGTGCTCAAGCAGTTCCGCGACGCGCACGATTCCAAATCGGCCTGCTACCAGGCGCTGGTCAAATCCGAGTTGGCGGTTCAGGCCGTGCATGGCGGCGGCTTTCTGTTCAATCCGATGCTTGCCGATCCGACCGGCGGCGTCACGATCAAGCTGCATCATTTTGACCAGGAACCGGTGATCGAAGCGCTCGGGCTGGCTCAGGAAGCGAGGCTGGTTGCCGATCCGTCGGACGGGCGGCGCAAGATTTACGAATTCAAGCCGTTCTTTCCATTCTGGTGGAATCTCGACCTGACGTATGGCAAAGCCGCACAGCTATGCTGGCGCGCAAAGACGACCAAATGGTCAACCACCGACGAGCCCGGAGACAAGCGCAAGGTCGCGCACGACTATGTGATGTCGGGCGGCGGCGCGGTCGCCGAAATCGGCGGAGCCGAAAAGTTCCCGGAATTCGAGATGCTGGTAATGCCGCTGCCGGCCAATCGAGCGACACTCAATCACTTGTGCGCGAAGTATCTGAATCACGAAAATTATAAATTCCGGGCCAGCGCGGATTATGTGTTCGCGGTCGCCAATCAGTTTCGCGCCGCGACGGCCGGGACTGACCCGGTTGAACGATTGGCCGACAGCGAATTCATCTTCGCGGTCGCTGGCGAATACCGTGATGAATCGAATCGATCCGCGGGGTGGCGGCCGGTCGTGATGCCGATGATCGGGTTCACCGGCGCGGAGTGGGATTCGATATCGGACCGTGAAGTACTCGGGCGCTTCAGCCTTGCTTCAAAATTTATTCCGGCGAATTCTCCGCTGCTGGGAGATTTTTCGCCGCACGAACCGCATGTCAGCTTCTATCTTCAGACAACGCTCTGCCCCGCGCTCAACGAAGACGAGCAGGCGCGGCTCTGGACCTTGCTCGGCGTCGGCCGGACGGAATCGAAGGCGGGCGCTCAGCCTGACGCCGCTAAGTGGCTGAATAAACTCGGCCTTGGATCAATCTCCACCGAAGCGGGTTTCGATATGGTCGGACTGAAGCAATTCCGCGACGCCCGCTTGGCGAAGCGGGCCTGCTACCAGGCGTTGGTGAAGGTTCGCCGCGTCTTTGAAGAAGCGCCCAAGGTCGCTTTCCTTTCCGGATCGATTCGAATCGATATTCACAAATTCGATACGATGGATCTCGTCGCAACCTTCGGGATCACCGTGAGCAGCCAGACAAAGGAGGGGCGTTTTCAGCGCCCGTGCCATTCAGTCGAAGCGGTGAATCCGTTCATCGTGTCGGGCCAAATGCGGCAGTTGCTGCCCGATAATCTATGCTGGCGAGCGGGCGCGATGGACTGGCAGAGGGACGTGGGCCTGTCAGCAGTAGGCAATCGATCGATACCAGGCCAGCGTGTCGGCCAGAGTCGCGGAAAGCGGACGCGGCGCGGAGCCTAAATCGAGCTGGAGCGGACTGGGGTCGCGTGCGTCGTGCATCGCCGTCAGGATCGCCGCCAACGCCGGCAGCGGCGGCCGCCGTCCGAGCGCGCCAAATGCGGCCTCGCTCCACCACGCGGCCGCCACGCTGAACGGCGCGGGCGCGATCGTTTTCGGCGCCGCCACGCCCGCCATCTCGCACAACCATCCGCACAACATATGCAGCGGCAGATTGTGGCCCACGACCGCGATCGGCTCGCCGTGGCGCGCGCCGCTAGTCGCCGCGACGGCGAGCCGCGCGACGTCGCGCACATCGACGACGTTGACGACCTGCGAGATTGAAACCGGCGCTTCGCCCGCCAGCAGGCGCGCCACGAAGCATCGCTCGCGCAGCTTCTGGTCCCACGGCCCTAGACACAGGGTGGGATTGATCACGGCCGCGTGAAGTCCGCCGCGGGCGGCGTCGAGCACCCGCGCTTCCATCGCCGATTTCGCCGCGAAATAGGGATGGCTGTCGCGCATCAGCGCGCGTTGCATCCGCAGGAATCCGCGCGCGCGATCGGGCAGCGTGGCGAAGCTGCTGATATGGAGCAGCCGCGCCCGATGGCGCCGGACCGCATCGATGATCAAATCCATTCGAGCCGCCGCGGCGCGGCGTATCCGCTCCACTTCCGCCGCGCTTGCGAGCGTATCGGGATAGGGCGCGGCGGCGTCGACGACGAGGTCATGCCCGGCGATCAAGGAATTGAGCGCGGCGGAATTTTCGGCATCGGCGGAAACGTAACGCACGCGCAATCCGTTGAGGTTGGCCGCGGGATGCTCGCGGCGCGCGACCGCGGTGACGGCGCGCCCCTGACCAAGCAATTCGCGAACGATCGCATTGCCCAGATGCCCCGACGCGCCGATAACGATCGCCGCCATTGCCCGTAATTCCCCGTTGTCGCCACTTCTAAAGCAAAACGGGCGACGAATGGCTATGAATGATGAAGATTAAGTCTTCATTATCAAAGCAAAAAACCCCGCTGCCAATGGCTAAAGTGCGCGCGCGCATGCTATTGATCCGTCTTGGCAAGGCTGTTTCGCGGATGTCGCGAAAGGTTCCTCCGTTCGTTCATACATGGGGAGGGGAGTGTCCGCTAGCGTTTGCAAGGTATGCGGCCGGATCGACCAGACGGCGACGCGGTATTGCGCCGAATGCGGCGCGGCGCGGGAGCTGGGATGCGGCGCTTGCGGCGCGGCGGTCGAACCGGGCGATCGTTTTTGCGGCCAGTGCGGCGCGCGGCTTGATCCGCGTTCTGGGGAACGGCCGGCAGCGGTCGCCGCGGAGCCGGCCGGCTCCGACGGCTACGAAGGCGAGCGGCGCCAGATTTCGGTGCTGTTCGCGGACCTGGTCGGCTCGACCGCGCTGACGACGCGGCTCGATCCCGAGGAATATCACGAAATCGTACAGGCTTATCATCAGGCGGTAAGCCGGGTGATGGGGCGATTCAACGGCTACGTCGCGCAATATCAGGGCGACGGCGTGGTGGTCTATTTCGGCTGGCCGCGGGCGCATGGCGACGACGCCGAGCGTGCGGTGCGGGCGGGACTCGAGCTGATCGAGGCGGTCAAAGCGCTCAACCGCGAGCTCACCGAATCCAGGCGAATCCGGGTGCGCGCGGGCATCGATACCGGGCCGGTGATGGTTGGCCACATGGGCCGGGGCGCGCGCCGCGAACCCACGGCGCTGGGCGAGACTCCGAACATCGCGGCCCGCGCGCAGGCGGCGGCGCCGGTTGACGGTCTGGTGATAACCGGCGCGACTAACCGCCTGGTCGGCGGACTGTTCGTGGTCGAACCGCTCGGTCCGCAGCAATTCAAGGGCGTCGCGAACGATATCGAGGTCTATCGCGTAATTCGCGTCACCGGCGTGCGCAGCCGGCTCCACGCGGCGCAGACGTTGACGCCTTTCGTCGGCCGCGAGGCTGAATTGCGGAGCCTCGCCGAGGCGTACGAACAGGCCGAACGCGGCGACGGCCGGGTCTGCCTGATCCAGGGAGAAGCGGGAATCGGCAAATCCCGGCTGGTGCGCCAGTTTCGCGAGAGCCTGCGCGCGCGGCCGCATACCTGGCTCGAGAGTTTTTGCTCGCCGTTCGAGACCAACAAACCGTTCGCTCCGGTGATGAACCTGCTGGGCGATTCGTTCATCATCGGCGGACGCGAATCGGTGCAAGAGCGGCTCGCCGCGCTGGAAATCGGACTGGCGGCGGCCGGTTTTCGCGTCGAGGAGGCGCTGCCGCTGATCGCCGAGATGCTCGACCTGCCCACGCCCGCGCATTATCCGCCGCTGGTCTCGCCGCCCGAGCAGAAACGCCGCCGCCTGATCGCGACGCTTGCGCAATGGGTCTTCGCGTTGGCGGAGATGCAGCCGTTGGTGATGGTGCTCGAAGACGTCCACTGGGCCGATCCCTCGACGCTGGATTTCCATCAGGCGGTGATCGAGCGTTCCGCGGTCATGCCGATGATGCTGATATACACGGCGCGGCCGGAGTTTGCAGCGTCGTGGCCCGCGGCGGATCATCATTTTCACATTGAAGTGCGCAAGCTTGACGGCCGTGAAACCCGGGACATGGCGCGCGTGGCTGCGCGCGGCGCCTTCGACGACCGCACGGCGGAGCTCGTCGCGCAGCGCACCGACGGCGTGCCGCTGTTCGTCGAGGAGCTCGCGCGGGTGGTGGCGGAGCGCGGCGGCGGGAACGAACCGGTCGGCATCCCCGCGACGCTGGAGGGTTCTCTGATGGCGCGCATCGACCGGCTTGGCGCGGCGAAGGAAGTGGCGCAGGTGGCGTCCGTGATCGGGCGGGAATTTCCTTACGGCGTGTTGCGCGAAATCGCCGGCTGGGACGATTTCGCGCTGGCCGGCGCGCTCGATCAAATCGTTGCCGCCGAGTTGATTTCCGTCGACGGCGAGGGGCCGCGCGCGAGCTATCTGTTCAAACACGGACTGGTTCGCGACGCCGCTTACAATTCGCTGCTGCGCTCGCGCCGCCGCGACTTGCATCGCGCCGTCGCGGAAGCCTTGCGCAAGAAATTTCCGCAACTCGCGGAATCGCTGCCCGAAACGCTCGCCTACCATCTGGAAGAGGCCGGCGAAACCGAAGCCGCGGTCGCCGCCTGGCGCGACGCCGGCGATCGGTCGGCCTCGCGCGGCGCCCTGAGCGAAGCTTCGAATCATTACGCGCGCGCGCTCAAGGTCCTGTTCAACGAGCCGCAATCGCTCAAGCGCGACCAGCGCGAAATGGTCTTGCGGATCGCGCTGGGTTCGGTTTACACCGCCACCAAGGGCCTTGCGTCGCGCGAGGTCGAAGAGGTCTATCAGCGGGCGCGGGAATTGGGCGAGCGCGTCGGCGGCGGCAAGAATTCGATCCTGCTCGGACTCTGGCAAACGTATCTGGGCCGCGGCGAACTGGCGGCCGCGCAATCGCTGGCGGAACGCCGGCTCGAACTGGCGCGCGGCGAAGGCGCGCCGCTTTCGCTGTGCTGGTCGCACTACGCGCTCGGGGCGACCTTGATGCATCGCGGACGCCTCGCCGAGGCGATCGAGAATCTTAAGTCGGCCGTCGAATATTGCCAGGGCGGCGATTCGGCCCGGCGTCCGCTGGACGCGGGACCGCTCGCGATGAGCTATCTCGCGGTCGCGCTGATGCTTTCCGGACGCGCCGACGAGGCGCGCGCGATGGGCGCCCGGGCGCTCGAAGCGGCGACGCTGACGGACAAGCCATTCAATGTCGCGTTTTCCTCGGTTAACGTGGCGGCGACCTATCAGCTGGCGAACGACTTCGAACAGGTTTTTACGATCGCGCATGAGGCCGCGCAATTCGCCCACGCGCGCAATCTTACGCAGTTCGCCTCGGGACTCGACGTTTACGCGGGATGGGCGCTGGCGATGCGCGGCGATCCGGCGTCTGGAATCGAACGGCTCCATCACGGCATCGCCGGGTGGATCGCCAACGGCCAGCGGCTGCCTTACGGATGGTATCTGGCGCTGCTGGCGTGGGCTTGCGCCCTCGGCGGACGCTTCGATGAAGCGCGCCAGACCATTCAGGACGCGCACGCGGCGGTCGGCGAGCTGCTGATGGATCGTCCGACGGTGGCGTGGGCCGAGGCCGAAATTTTCAGGCTCTCCGGCGCCGATTGGGAAACGCTGGAGCGGGCGCTGACCGTCGTAATCCGCGAGGCGCGGGCGACCGGCAATCGCATCTTCGAGTTGCGCGCGGCGACCGCTCTGGCGCGGCGGATGGCCGAGCGGGGCGATCATTGCGGCGCGCGCGAGCTGCTCCAGGCGCGTCATCGCGATTTCGCCGCTGGCGGCGAAACCCCTGACGTGGTCGCGGCAGGCGATCTGATCGATTCGCTGACGGCCTAATCCGCGCGCGGCGCTCCCGCCGTGCGGCGCATCGCAAGACTCGCGACAAATCCCTTCAGCGCCGCGGCGGCGATCGCGAGCGCGGGCGGCGCAATGGTCGCGGCGGCCAGCAATTCCGCGGGCGGCGGCGCGAAGCGGAACAGGCGCTGCACCGGCGCGATCAGCAGCGTAAGCGCCAGCAGCGCCGAAGCCGCGGCGAGGATCATCCAGAGCGGCGCGTTTTGCCGGCCGAACGCCGTGCGAAGATCGCCGCGCAACGACCGGTCGGCGAGCACCAGTCCGAGATTTCCCGCGACCAGCGCCGTGAACGCGGCCGCCCGCGCCGCATCGGCGGAAACCCCGTGCGTGAGCGCGCCGAAGTAAATCGCCGCCGCCGGGACCATCACGCAAACGCCGTGGAAAATGCTCCACGCGGCCATCCCGGCCGGGAACAGCGGAGCGTTCGCCGCGCGCGGCGGCCGGCGCATCGCGCCGGCTTCCTCCGGCTCCGCTTCGAAAGCGATCGATGACACCGGATCGATCACCAGTTGCAGGAAAGCGATATGCGCGGGCAGCAGCGCGAGCGGCCATTCGCCAAACAGCGGCAACAGGGAAAGTCCGGCGATCGGCACATGCGCCGCGAGCAGGTAGCCCATGGCTTTGCGCAGGTTGTCGTGGATTCTGCGGCCGAGCTGTATCGCTTTGACGATCGAGCCGAAGTCGTCGTCGAGCAGCACCAGCGCCGCCGCTTCGCGCGCCACGTCCGCGCCGCGTCCGCCCATCGCGATGCCGATATGCGCGGCGCGCAGCGCGGGCGCGTCATTGACGCCGTCGCCCGTCATCGCGACGATTTCGCCGTTGGCTTTGAGCGCTCTGACGATACTCAGCTTCTGTTCCGGGCGGATTCGCGCGAAGACCGAAGTTTCGGCGGCGGCGACGCGCAATTCCGCATCGTTCATGGCGGTCAGCTCGGCGCCGGTGACGACGCGCGTTTCGGCGTCGATTCCGGCTTGTCGCGCGATCGCGCGCGCGGTCGCCGGATAGTCGCCGGTGACCATCACCACGCGAATCCCCGCGTCGCGGCATTCGCGCACGGCGGCGCGCGCGAACGGCCGCAGCGGGTCGGCGAAGCCGATCAGCCCGGCAAAGGCGAATTCGAATCCATGCGGCGTGTCGGGCCATGCGCATCCGCGATGCTCGGCGCGGGCCACGCCCAGCACCCGCATCCCTTCGCCCGCCATCCGCTCGGCCGCGGCGAGCATTTCATCGCGCGTTTGGCCGGCGACGCGGCAGAGCGTGGCGACCGTTTCGGGCGCTCCTTTCACAGCGACGAGATGAAGATCGCCGCCGGCCGGCCACGCGTGCGTCATTGCCGGAAGTTCGCCGCTGAGACCGTATTCATGGACAGGTGAATCCGCCGTCGGCAGCGGACCGGAGACGGGCGGATGGAGCCGCGCGGCCGCCGCCAGCGCCTGCTCCATCGCGTCGGTCGGATTGGATTCGCTCGCGAGCCGGCCCCATTCGAGCAATTCGCGATATTGCGCGCCTAATGCGGCGCCTTCGGCGACCTTCACGATTTCGCCATCGACCGCGAGCGCCGCCAGCGCCATCCGGTTGAGCGTCAGCGTGCCGGTTTTGTCGGTGCAGAGGACGGTCGCGGCGCCGAGGCTTTCGATCGCCGCGGAGCGGCGCGTGAGCACGTTCGCGCGGGCGATTCGCCGCGCGCCCATCGCCAGGAAGATCATCAGGACCAGCGGAAATTCCTCGGGCAAGAGCGACATCGCGAGCGTTACTCCGGCGAGCGCCGCCTGAATCCACGAACCCCGCGTGAGGCCATACAGCAGGATCGCGATCACGCTCAGGCCGACTCCGATCATCGCGAGCAACCGCACGAGGCGGCCGGTGCGCGCCGCCAATGGGCCGGGCTCTTCCGCGATCGCGCCGAGCGATTTTCCGATCTTGCCGATTTCGGTGGCGGCGCCGATGGCGAAGACGCGGCCGAGGCCCTGGCCGCCAACGACGACCGCGCCGGCATAGATCCGCGACGATCCGTCTTCGGGCGCCGGCGCGGATTGCGCATCCGCCGCGGCGCGCTTGGCGACAGGAATCGACTCGCCGGTAAGGAGAGATTCGTCGACTTCGAGATCGTTGGCGGCAAGCAGAAGCGCGTCCGCGGGTACGCGATCGCCTTCCGCGAGAACGATCAAATCGCCACGCACGACTTCGCGTCCGGAGATCCGCCGCCGTTCGCCGGAACGGATCGCCAGGGCGCGCGGACTGGTCAGATCGCGCAACGCCTCCAATGCCCGTTCGGCGCGAAATTCCTGGACCGAGGCGATCGCGGCCATCATCACCGCCGAACCCGCCAGCAGCATCGCCTCCGCAAAATCGCCGAGGGCGAAATAGATCGCGGTCGCGGCGGCCAGCAGTTGGAACATCGGTTCGCGGGCGACGCCCAAAGCGATTGCGCCCCATCCGCGCCGCGGCGGATGCGGCAACTCGTTCGGCCCGTCCGCCGCCAGGCGTATCGCGGCCTCGGCTTCGGTGAGGCCGGCGTGGCGAGGGGATTCGGCGTCCGGCCGCGGATGAGCGGCTTGAAGCGGACTCACGCTGATGCGGGACGGCGACGAGTCAGCGCGTGGCGGCTCGCGTCCAGACGACGTCGAGCGCGCCGTCGTCGGACCAGGCGTAGGCGGCTTTGCCGCCGAAGGCCTTGCAAAGCTCGCGCGCGATTCGATGCGCCAGTTTTTGGGAAGTCGTACGCACCTCGAGCGTTCCGTCGCGGAATTCGGAAGAGACGAGTTTGCGTTCGGGTTGGGTGGCCGCGGCGCGGCGCGCGACGTTGGCGATCCGCCGCTCGATCGCCTCGCGCGCTTCGCCGACATATTTTCCTCGCAGAATCAGCCGGCCGCGGCTTTCCCCGCGTTCGACCTGCTTGCAGGCGGGGCATACGGTAAAGCGCACGGATTCGCCGGGGCGCAAGGCGAGCTTGCGGGTCGCGCGCCAGGTCCCGCGAACGTAGGTCGCTCCGCATCGCTCGCACGCGGATTTATCCAGCGGCGCCGGCAGCCTGGTGGCGACGGGCGGTTTGCGGTTGGAGCGGCTGCCCTTGCGGTTGAGGCTGCGTATCATTGACTTGTCGGCCATCGTGAATTCCTCGCGTTGAAGCGTCAGTGGCGTCTGTACCGCGCGATCCCTGCGCCTGATTTTCTCACCGTTTGGCGGCTATGTCATGGAAATCGATAGCCATGATACGCCGCGGCGCTTCGCTCGCGCGGGCGGCGCCGGGTAAACGATGGTCGCAGGCAATCTCCGCCCTCGGCTTCGGCGTCGCCGGCTATTTTTAATGGAGACGTAACAGTCGTCGGTCACGAGCTATCGTTGATTCGGATAATATCTCGAACCCGAAAAGGGTTGTCGCCACCCGCTTAATCGACTTGTCGAAATGAGGACGAATGCTGTCTCACAATTGGGTTCGCTGGAATCTCGCAACCGGTCTATTGGGCGTGGTTTTATTTGTCGCCGGATTGGCGCGCGCCGGCGTGACGGCGCCGCCGCCCGGAAAGTCGGATACGGCGCAGGGTGAATTGGAGTTCCGGCTCTATTGCGCGCAATGTCACGGTATGGAGGCGTTGGGCAACGGACCGGTGGCTCCCGCGCTGCGTCACAAGCCGGCGAATCTGCGGCTGCTGGCAAAAAAGGACGGAGGCGTTTTTCCGGAACAAAAAGTCCGCGATTTTATCGACGGAGCCACGCAGACTGCCGCGCACGGCGATCGTGAGATGCCGATTTGGGGCCTTGCGTTTCGCAAACACGGCGGACCGCTTGGAGATATTCACGGCAATCCCCAGGAGGTTAACGCCGAAGTCGAGCATCGCATCAACGTGCTCGTCGATTATCTGAAATCGATTCAGTCGCAGTAACCCGGATGCATGCGTATTCGGGTTTCGCCGCACAGGCGCCGTAGCACGGAAGTTCATCCGCTGTTATGCGGTTTGCACGCTGGACGACCCATCATTTGCATAGCTCGAACCTGGGAAAAGCTGCCGCAGACCCGCTCCGCGACTCGCTTCAGTGGTTCGATTCACTAACCGAGTGCGTAGTGGTTAGTTCCACTCGCAGCTTATCCCCTTAAGCGTCATGGTGGCCGGGTCGGCTTCGGATTCGATGGCCGCGATCATGTGATTGAAGGGCGCGAGCTTTGGATCGTCGCAGTGATAACGCGCCGTTCCGCGATAACGCACCTTGTGTCCGTTGCCGGTACGCATTCCGCATCCGCTCCCGGGAGCTGACCGGGTTTTATAAACGATGCGGGCGCGAAACGAAGAACGAGAACCCCAATGCCGGGAGACTCTCCACGCCGACGCGCTGGAGGAGCGGCGGCTAACCATCAAATTGGCGCGGGCGGTCGCGGAGTTGCGCGCGCGAATCGCCGAAATCCATTGCCGCGCGCGCCATTGTCTATCGCGGATTTAATTACAAAAAGAGCCATGCAGTACTGCTGATTTCCCATCAACTCCGCTCTTTTACAATCCGAATACCATATCGTCATATATCTCCGCCGCCACCCCACGCATCATCTGGGAGCTGGCGTATGCGTTTTGCGTCGCCGCCACCTGCATATCAGTCATCCTTAATATATCCGGACCGCGCAGGTTCTGTTGCAGGAACTGAGGATCTGAAGGAATGATAGCCTGCGCCACAACACGCGCGGTCGCCGATCCGCTAACGCCATCCGTTCGCCAGAGCACCTTGTTGGTATGCGCGTCAGTGAGCGTCGCGGACACCATGATAGAATTTGAATAAGTCAATGGCTCAAAGACTCCGTTGAATGCCTCAGCGGTCGTGCCTCCGTACAATATCTTGCCGGTTAATAATAGATCCGCCTGCGCGCGGCTATCCACGACGGTCAGTCTGCCCCTGGAATCAATTTCATCAACAAGGTAGCGCATAAATTGATCGTTGATTCCGGAAACGCGCGTAACGTTTAAAAAACGCTCCACATAAATGGTCTTGTCCGCGCTCGGCAGTCCGCCTCCGTTGTCCGCGAAGTGAAGAGAACAAGAGGCGCAGAAAAACGTGACGAAAACCAGAATCGCCATCGGGAAAGAACGAATTGTACGCGCCATTGCTAAATTGCGCCACATGACGCGCCTTTGGCCCGCGAAGCCCGACGCAACTATCATCGTCCCGTCAAGCATCGTTAAAGCCCCGGCCTCGGCGGCACGAACCCGAGCATCTGGAAAGGATTGCTGCCAAAAGGCGAACCGCCGATCGAACCGAGTCCGCCCAGGGTCAACTGAAAAGTGAAGCCCGTATTTTTGGGATAATAAGTTTGATCAACGGCGACGTCAATTATCCAGCAATCGCACGATGATTTAAGGCGCCCTCCAACGACATTCGCCAGCAATTGCGCCGTGCTTACGTCATAGATTGGCGCGAAATATACTCCGAGACGATTGAAGATTCCCACATACGTTTGCATCGATATCGCACTGATTGCGTTTTCCGCCTCGGCGCTGATCAACGTGGCGTTCGGAGCCGCGTAAGTATATGAGAACTGAAGATACGAACCTTCCAGAGCTTTGCCAGTGTAAACGGCGGGGCCGATCTGGCCCGGCGGCTGGACGGCGACCGATAATGTCGCGGCGTTAAGGCTCGGACGCGGCGTCACGCTCCAGTCGAAACTGGCGCTTCCAGACGCGAGGCTCGTCGGGAACAGCGATGCTTGGGCTGCCACATCCGACCAATGAGAACCGTTCACAACCACGGGATGCGACGTATCGAAGGCCTGCTCCACGTTCAGGCGCAACAGTTCCGTCGTGGTGGCGCCGGCGGCGTTAGTGAAGCTCGGTCCCAACAGCGATTGAGCGCGTGCGCCGAGCGCGTTATGCAGCAACGACTGCAGGGATTCTCCAAACACGCGAATACTCGCGCCATAGGTAATCAGACTGCGCGCGTCGATACGATCGATGCTGTCAAAAATCGGGAATTGGCTCTGAGTGATCGAAGGAACATAGCTATAATCGACAAATGGCTGAATCAGCGTGCTGACTTTGCCGATTCCGAATCGGTTGAAATTGGTCGAGCCGACCAGGGCGCTGCGCAGACCTAAATTGGCAGTGGGTATGACACGGCCCATCAGACCGTTCGGCGTCGGGCCATCCAAAGCCAGGCCATTATTGTACCGCAGGCCATGCGTTCCGACAGGAAGTACATCTACGGCCGATCCGGAAACGTTATAGGCGGCCGCGTCAGCGCCAAGCGAAGCCCAGCCGTCGAGATATCGGCTCCACGTCCATGGCACGGTCAGGCGCGGGTTAACGTCAAATCTTTGACCCCGGTAGCCTGACTGCCGCCAATAGTCCACGGCGGAAGCGTCGTAATCCAGAAATGCGAGTCCACCATCCACGCTCTGATATCCGCTCCACAGCAATTGTGGGAGAGTTTGAAGGGCGAATTGTTGTGGCTGAATCAGGTCTTGATTCCAATTCGCGTCTAATTGCACGTAGCTATCGTCAAATTCGTCGACCAGCCCCAGATTCGATATGGCGTCTCTGGCTGTTTGCCATACCCCGCTGTTCCAGCCGTACTCGCGCGACAATGCGACATTCTGTATTTCCCGGAAAAAAAGGCTGTCGCTGCCGGTGAAAGCGTCGCCATAGAGAAAAAGCGATGGCGTCAGATATTGCTGCATTATGCCAACGACGCCCCATCGCTCAATAGGAATGGTGGGATCGGCGATCTGCGGGTCGATCAGGTCGCCAAGCCGGTTGGCCTCGGAGCGTATGCTCTCATTAAAATAATCGCCGGTCACTGACAGGTAATCTTGCGGACCATTTACCAGTCTGTATTCCAGTTGTCCGCCGATGCGCGTGGAGGTTTCGAGATCAAATTGCGCGGTCAAGTCCTGGCTTTTGCTGATGTCGAAAAAGTACGGCTGTTCATATTCAAACCCATTAAGCGAGGACTCTCCATAGCGCGGACTTAAAAAACCGCTGTGGCGTTCGCTATCCGTGTCGAATTCGATAAACGGGAAAGGAAGCAACGGATGTCCCAATATATTGAAATAAGCGTCGTACGCCTTTGCTTCGCCGCCGTAGTCGACCAGCAGGCGATTCGCCGATAAACTCCAATCTGGCGATGCCTGGTTGCACATGCAGGTTGTGATAATGGCGTCAGTTCCTTCGTATTCCTGGTTTTCCAGCTTTCGGAGACGGCTCGCCTGAAGATGATAGTTGGATAGCGATGTGACCTGTCCGTTGTCCATGGTCGCGGTTTCCTTCCTGAGATCGAAATTGATCTTCTGAGCCGTTACACGGCCGGCCGGATCGACGATAAGCACATGACCAACAGCTTGCCCCAAATAGCGATGTTTAAGAAAGATCTTGTCGGCGGTCAGGGTAGTGGCGCCATGAAGCAATTTGGCGTCGCCATACACAGTGAAGGAATCGTCTTTGGAATTGTAAATCAGGGTGCGGCCTTCTATATGCGTGGGCGACGTTTTGTTATTCTCCGTCTTATGCAGGCCGCGAAACTGTTGTGATAGATATTCCTGTTCGGTCGGCAGTTTCACGTTCTTGGCGCCCCTGCTGGCCGCATGAAGGTCCGACGGAAAACAGAAGACGATCAGAATGATAAAGATGCATGCCGTCAGCGCCAGAGATGCCGGGGAAAGCGGAGAAGAAGGGCCTGCCGGGCGCCGCTCGCGGCCGGAGATGGCGATAAGCGGCGATAACCTTTTTGTGTTGGCCAGGGTAACCGCAACAGAGGAACGCCTTCGAACGGCAAGATACAAGTTAAGTGCGGATAAGAGGCGGCGCTGGATTGCGGCAATCATATACCTTACGTATCGGCGCCGAAGCTCAATGGGCTAGCAGCATCATCGCTGAGGATTCCGAACCAATCGCCTCCAGTGCCGAGAGAATGAGGAAACGACTTCGGTTGAGGCATATGGTTCATCGGACAATATTCTGGATTTCAACCACATGAATGCTTCGACGAGCCGAGGGGCTGTCGCCAGTACCGTTTGAAGTCCCCGGGTCGAGCCATGAAATATAGGCCTGCAACTGCATCAGGGCGCTCGGGGCGTCAAGAATAGCGAACGTGAGCATCAGAGTATGGCTAGATAAGATTATTTGCCCGCCATTAAGTTGAACCTGCCATCTTCCGCGTATTTTATCGCATCGAAAATATTGTCTTGCTTTTGAAACGACCGCTCGCTTCCACTCGCTTGCATCGCTGGTCGGACCTAAAAACGTAGCCGTCGATCGTTTGGCAAAGCAAGATGCCGCGGGGCACAAGATAGCGATTGGGGCAATTAGAAAGAATTACAGTCGAAAAACATGATAAAACTGCTTTAGAATCTCTTAAACAAGCGAAAGAAATTTGAAGCAGTAAGTGGGCGTCGCGGTCGTCACAACCGACACGGCTACCTCCGCTTCCAGATTTACTGGAAGAGGCAGGATATCGCGGTGTCGACGCGATATCGGGACGATGGCGCGCACGACCGCAACCGTCGGCTGATGAATGCCAAAGCACTCCTTGTTGAGGAGAATTTACGCCATGGTGCGGAGCTTAGCCGAGCCCTGCTGGAAGTGCTGGGCGAATGCCCGTTCCGATTGATGCCGTTCCCGCGCCTGCGGTTCATTTCCGCGCTTGGACTGGCCCGGGGCGCATCTCGAGAAACCAGATCCCCTGACCTGACCCCTCAAGGAGGTCTACGGGGAAAGGCCCAAATTTCCTAGCAGGCTGTTGACGAAAGCGTTTGATTACTCAGTTTCATAGTTCTCGGCGGTGCGGCGGCGGCGGGTTCAGAGTTGCGGTTCGGCTGCCTTCGCCGACAGCGGTCGCGAACGGAGGTCCGCGG
>JAJZAI010000008.1 GCA_021799495.1 Deltaproteobacteria bacterium | reverse complement strand
CTGGCTGCACAACTTCCGCCGTCTGGTGGTGCGTTGGGAGCGTTACCCGGAAAACTTTCTCGGCTTCATCCACCTCGCCTGCATCCTCATCCTGCTCAGACGCTATTTATGAGACTGCTTCTAGTGTTGACGGACCAATTCCTGGCTGCTAGGCCGAGCACTGTCGCCTGTGCGCTCGTTGACGGTAAGAGCGACAGTATGAATAATCCCACTATCAATATACTCTTGTACATAATCAAAATACTCTTGTGCATAATCAAAGTTTCTTTTATTGACACGTGGTTGACGTCGGAAAAAGGGGTTTTCGGCGACGGGCTGAAAACGTGTGAAACGTAATATTGAGCCAGTCGCGAAATCCGGCCGTTTGAGCGCCATTGCAAGCTGCCATTGTAAGTTTGTGGAGTATAATATTGGGCATTAAAGTTGGTTACATTACCTCCGCCTACCCAGCCGCCGAACTGAAGCACAGCCATGTGTTCCAACTGCAACTGAGTAAGAGGTGCCAGCGTCGGATATTTCGCCACCGCGTTCTGGACGGTTTGAACGACGTACCCGATCTTCTGCTGGAAAATCTCCTGGCCGATCTGCGCGTTGATTAGCCAATTCCACGCCGTATCCATTGGTGTCAACGCCGGTCTAATTCTGACCCACTTTTCGGCGAGATCGCCGAAGTAAAACTGATCCACCGCAGCGCCGGGCGCTTGCGGGGTGGAGCGCGAGGAGGGCTGCCCTCCTCGCCACCCTGTTGAAGCTGCGCGATGGTATGTGGACAGGGCGCGTACCGAAGCCTTGCGGAAGGGCGGTGCAGTGGATGAGTCTGTCTGGAGAGAGGGATCAGGTCGATGATTGCTCTGAATGAGCCGCTTTCGGATCAGGAGATTGCGGAGCTTGATGAGTTTCTGATGTCCGATGCGAGTCCTGAGGAGAGCATGGACATCGTCGCGCTGGACGGGTTTTTGACCGCGCTTGTAATCGGGCCGGGATTGGTCCCGCCGAGCGCGTGGCTGAAGACGATCTGGGGCAAGGGCGAGCCGAGCTTCGACTCGTCGGCGCAGGCGCAGCGCGTAATCAGTCTGATCATGCGCCGCTTCAACGCGATCAGCGCGATGTTCGCCGAGCCGCCGGAGTTCGCGCCGATTCTGTGGGAGCACGAGGTCGAGGGCGCGACTTACCGGATCGCCGACGACTGGTGCTGGGGTTTCATGGCCGGAGTGAGTCTCGCGACCGAGGCCTGGCAGCCGCTTCTCACCGATCCCGAGAACCGCGCGATGCTGCGGCCGATCGTAACTCTGGGCGCCGAAGAGGGCTGGAGGCTGCTCGAGGCGGACAGCGATCCGGACGGCGCCGAACAAGCTGCGTTCGATGCTCTGGAGTCTTCTGTGATCGCGATCAGCCGATACTGGCGCAAGCAGTGGCGTGAGCGGACTGCGGCCTTGCGGCCCGCATCGACTCGTCCGCGTGTGCAGCGGGTCGGACGCAATCAGCCCTGTCCGTGCGGGAGCGGGCGCAAGTATAAGCGTTGCTGCGCAAACGCCGAAGCCTGAGAGGTCTTCTCAGTGTTTCGCGGCCTTCCCGAGCAACCCGGCCTTGCGCTTGTCCTTGAGTCTGAAGCTCTCGCCGCTGATGCTGACGATGGTCGAGTGGTGGAGGATGCGATCGAGCATCGCCGCGGTGAGCGCCGCGTCACCGGCGAAGGCGTTGTCCCAGCTGCCGAAGGTGAGATTCGAGGTCAGGATCATGGAGCCGCGTTCATAGCGTTGCGCGACGACCTGGAAGAACAGGTTGGCCTGCTCGCGGCTCATCGGCAGGTAGCCGATCTCGTCGACGATTAAAAGCTTGTACGCGTTGACTGCGCGATGCATCACCTGGCGATAGCGGCCCTGGCGCTGCGCCGCTTCCAGCATCAGCACCAGGTCGGCGGCGCTGAAGAAGCGGGTCTTGTAGCCCTTCTGGGTGGCGAGATAGCCGAGCGCGATCGCGAGATGGGTCTTGCCCACGCCGCTGGGCCCGAGGAACACCACGTTCTCGGCCCGCTCAACGAAGGCGAGGCTTGCCAGTTCCATGATCTGCTTGCGCGGCGCGCCGGTGGCGAAGGCGAAGTCGTACTGATCGAGCGTCTTGATCGCGGGGAAACAGGCGATGCGCGCGAACATCTCGCGCGCCCGCGCCCGGCGCGACTCGCGCTCGGCGCTGAGCAGCTCTTCGACGAAGTCGGTGAACGAGCTCTTTTTCTCGGCGGCTTTCTGCGCGAGCGCGGTATACTGTGCAGCAACGCCGCCGAGGCGGAGGTCGTTGCACAACTCGATCACGCGCTGATGCTGGAGGTTCATCCGGCCTCCGCCGTAATCAGCTCTTCGTAGACTCGCAGCGAGTGCTGATAACCGCACGGAATCGGCGCCGGCGTTTTCGGCCCAACCGGCGCGATCAGTCCCGGCCACGGCGGGGGCAGCGACTGCAGGCGCTCGCGCTCCAGCTCAAGCCGCGCCGCCGGGACCTCGCCGGTGGTCCCGTGCACCCGCGCATTGGCGATCTCGCGCAGCCAGGTTCCGACTCGCGCGTTGGCCGTGTCGCGATCGACCTTGAGCCCGTCCGCGCGAAGCTGACTCGCCAGCGCAACGTAAAAGCTCCCGCGCAGGTAGCCGATGAAGCGTTCAACCTTGCCCTTGGTCCTGGCCCGATAGGGCCGGCACAGCCGTGGCAGGAAGCCGTAGTGATGGGCGAAGTCCAGGAAGGTGCGGTTGTAGCGATGGAGCCCTGGCCCGTACCGATCGCGATCGGTCACCACCGTGCGCATGTTGTCGTACAAGACCTCGCGCGGAACGCCGCCGAAGAAGTAAAACGCCCGCTCGTGGCAGCCGAGCACGGTCTCCAGCCGTTCGTCGGTGACGAACTCCACGTAAGTCGCCCGGCTCCATCCCAGTGTCGCGATGAACACCGAAAGCCGATCGCGATCGCGCCGGATGGTCGCGAAGTCGGCCTGCATCTGGCGCCCTGGGTCGGTCTCGAACCGGATCACCGGCTCCGGCTCGGCCACCGGCCTAAGCATCGCGAGATATTCCTTCAGGATGCTGTAGCCGCCCTGATAGCCGAGCGCCTTCAGTTCGCGCAGCAGCACCGTCGCCGGTATCCAGTCCGGCGCCGCCGCCTTCACTCGCTCGTCGAGGTATTGCTTGAACGGATCGAGCTTGCTCGGCCGCGCTTCACGCTCATAGCGCGGCAACCCTGCGCTGCGCAGATAGCGCCGCACCGTGTTGCGCGACACCCCGACCATCCGCGCGATCTCGCGAATGCTTTTGCCCTGCCGTCTCAAGACCCGGATCTCCACCGCTTCCTCCGCCACCAGCATAAGGCCCTCCCGCTCGGAGTAGCCCATGCCAGGGTGGGTCAGTTTTCAATCGGCGACCCTGGGTCAGTTTTGCACCGGCAGCGACATTGGCGACGCAAACGTGTTGAGTGGCGGCAGAAAAGCGTCCTGCATGAGACCTATGTATTTCCCTTTCGGTTTGCCACTGCTCTCGATTGGCCACGTTCCGTATTTGAGGCGATTCACATTTTTTGCGGCGTGGAATTGTTGATAGGAGCTCTCCTTCCATGCGATCAGTCCGAGCAAATTGGGCGTTGCCGGACCGCAGGCACCCGCGCCCTGGCCTGTGCAACAGGAAAAGGGCGCGCCCGTTCGCGTTCCGTCAGGGGGCGCTGCGCAACAGGCGCATCTGTTTCGGCGCGTGAGCCACCGGCGCGATCAACGCTCTGACGATTTGATTCGCCAACGCCGCGACCAGCGGAACCACGACCGAGTTGCCAAACTGTTTGTACGCCTAGGTGTCGGAAACGGGAATTTTGAAAGAGTCCGCAAACCCCATCAGTCGCGCGCACTCCCGGGGCGTCAGCCGGCGCGGATTTGCACGTCCCTGGGGAATGAGAATTTCCGATCCGTCCTTGTAATATCTCGCACTGAGCGTTCGGGAAATTCCATTTTTGGCGACCAGTCCAAACCCGAATCCGTTGCCCGCCGCGCGATGCTTGCGCGCGTAATCCTGAAGATATGACCACAGGCGATCGCTCAGCGTGTATTTCGGATCTACCGGAGCTTCGAGAATTTCCGCGATAGCGGTCGCCTTTGTCGGGAGGGCCGGCCAGTTGAACGATCGCGGTTCCCTGAATCCCACGAGATAAACCCGCTCGCGATGCTGCGGCACAAAACGCGCTGCGTCCATGACCCGGTATTCCACGTGGTAGCCGAGGTCCTCTTCCAGCGACCGCAGGATTATGGCGAAGGTTCGGCCGCGGTCATGGCTCATCAGGTTCTTGACGTTTTCGAGCAGGAAGGCCGCGGGCCGCCGGTCGTGAATTATTCGCTTTACTTCGAAGAAAAGGGTTGCCTGGGTTTGGTCGCGGAACCCGTGCGCCCGGCCGAGGCTGTTTTTTTTCGACACGCCGGAAATTGAAAACGGCTGACACGGGAATCCGGCCGCGAGGATGTCGTGATCCGGAATTTCGGATGATGCTATCGCGCGAATGTCGCCGTGGGGCCGCTCGCCGAAATTCTCGGCGTAAGTCGTTTGCGCCGGCGCGTCCCAATCGGACGAGAACACGCATTCGCAACCGGCGGATTCCAGCCCAAGGCGCATCCCGCCAATTCCGCAAAAGAGATCAATAAACGTGAAACGAGACGTCCTCATCTGCCACCAGCGTTTCTGGCCCGAACCTTTTGTATCCGCTCGATTTTTGCGTCGTGATCAATCAGCGCGATGACCGGCGTCGGCTCCCCGTCCCCAGTTCAAGGTTTCTTTGATTCAGGCTGCATCGGGCATTTTCCTTCTCTTCGGCAATAAATTTCGGCAGCACTCTACTCTGAACCGTCGCATCAGGGAATTTGGCGTCATGCGGCTGGCGGCGGGGCAGGAGACCTCGATTTTGATGCCATGATACTTGTCTTTATGCTCGTATAATGGCATTATGCGCCGCCATGAAATCAGTTCGCTTATTCCGAAAACTCGCTATTGCCGCCGGCGCTACTCTGGCCGGCGCAATCTTGAGCCTGCTTCCCGGAGCCGCGCTGGCGCAGCAGAGCGCGGCGGCGCCCTCCAATTATTCGCTGCTCGATACGCTTGGCGACTACTACAACCGCTGGATCGACATGGTTCATCACACCCATGAATACGAACAGCCGGACTGGATGACGCCGATCGTGACCGTGATTCCGACCTTGCAGCAAGAAATCCGCATCGATAACGGCTTCGCCTTCGCGCCGCACGGCTTGCAGACTTTCACTTACGCCGCCAAGGGCACGGAAATCATACCGACCGAAAACACCGAAGTGATATTTGGCAATCCGGTCTATGTCACGAAGAATCTGCCGGCCGCCGAGCGGACTTCGGGATGGGGCGACTGGACGTTCCTGTTCAAGTATCGGATTCTCGCTTCGCCCAGCGACGCGGGGAATTACGTCGTCACCTTTCTGCTCGGCAACAGCTTCGCGACCGGCTCGAACAAATATGTCTCAGCCAATCATGACGTGTTCACGCCGATGCTCGGTTTCGGCAAAGGATTCGAGACGAGCTTCGGCGAGTTCGACTATCAGGCGACGATCGGACCCTCCGTGCCTGACGGCGAGACCGGCAAGCTCGGCACGCCCGTGGCCTGGAACAGCGCCTTTCAATATGGCCGGAAGTTCAGTTTGGATGGATTCGTAATCCCGGTATGGCCGGAATTCGAGACCACCTGGGTGGCGTATCCCAACGGCGAGACGCGCGGCCAGCAGCAGCTTTATTTGACGCCGGGGCTGATCCTTGGCCGCTTCCGGCTGAGCCAGCATGCCTATTTCGTGCTTGGCGCGGGCCTGCAATTCGCCGCCACTCAAGCGCGAGAGTTCAACCATCAGTGGCTGGTTACGATGCGCATCCCGTTCTTTTAGAGACTCGCGCGGCGCAATTCAGCGAGCGTCGCCAGCCATCGCCGTGCGAAACTGGGGCCGGTCGTGGCCGACGGGAGCTTTCGGCGGCGACGCCATCCGCTCAAGCACCGCCAGATTTTCGCGGGCTGGAGCATATTCGGGTGAGGTGCGCACGAGCCGTGTCCATACTTTGCGAGCGCGGGCGTAGTCGCCTTGTTCCGCATAGATGACGCCGAGCATGTTGCGCGCGTCGGGCTGATTGGGCTCCAGCGCGAGCGACGCGGTCATGGCTGCCAGCGCCTGCTGGAGCATCCCGCGGCATTCGTCGGCGAGGCCGAGGTTGTAATAACCTTCGGGACGCTGCGGCGCGAGCGCAATCGCTTGTTGGAATGCGCCGGCCGCCGCGGCGGGATCGCCGCTTTCCAGCTCCGCCCGTCCGAAATTGAGCTCGAAATCCCATTGCCGCAGGCCCAGCGCCGCGGCTTTGCTATATTCCGACAGTTCCGCCCGCCGATGGCCGGTCATGCCGTAGGCGAAGCCAAGATGGTAATGCGCGAGCGCGTCGCCGGGATTCGTGGCGAGCACACGGCGATGCGCCGCGATCGCGCCGGTGTAATCTTCCCGGCCGAGGTAGTAATCGGCGGTCGAATCGCAGACCAGATCCGTGGCGCGAACCGGCGTGGTTAGCGCTATCGCCGCCGCGATTATGACGGCCAAGACTGCCGCGATTCGAGCCATCGAAGGCATGGCTGAATTTTGAGCAAATTTGGCGCCGCTGGCGCAGCATCCTTTTGCGCATCCGCAAACCCATGATAAATCTCAAGTTTGCGCATTAAATCGGCTTTAAAGCGAACGCTGGATTTCTTCGCGATTTCAGAAAATTCGCAAACCTTCTCAAGCAAGCCGTCGGCGCAAGATTTCCTGGCGCCAAGTTCTTCGGGGCGATAGGCGAAGATTCGAATCGGCGGCGAAGGAACGCGAAGCGCGACTCATGCCTGCTTCAGGCGTGAACAATACGTGAGGGCTCGCGAAATCTCCTGAAAATCGCGAACCAAAGCACGCCGAGAGCGATCCCGATGCCGACTGAAATTGGATAAAAAATCGTTGGGCGATCGATAACCATCGGCAACAACGCCACCGCCAGCGCGGGCGGCACGTTAGTCCGGAAAATCCTCAGTACGATCACTCCCCACGCCATGCTCAGCGCCGCCGCCAGCGGGATCAACGGAACCTGCTGATGCACCAGGAACCCGCCGAGGGCGGCGGCGAAACAGACCACAGGCAGGCGTCCCAGGTGGGGCGCCCATGGGCATCCATAGGGGTCGTGGAACATCTCGTAGAGCAGCACGACCAGCGGCGGAAACAGGATAAAGCGCATATCGGTCAGCTTGACCATCGCGACCGCAATCAGGACGAAAATCAGCAGCGGAGCGAACCAATCGAGCGCGAGCAAGGGTTCTGGATGTGGCGCGGATTCGACGGCGGCGCCGGGCGACGCCGCGAACCGAGGCGTCGTGGCGGCGGCCGGCGATGACCGGCGCCATCCGAGCAGCAGCGCCGCCAGCAGCGTCGAGCCGAGCAGGATACCGGGTGGATACCACCAACTCGTGACGCCGAGCACGAGCGGCAGCAAGCCGGCGGAAATCGCCGGCGCGATCGGCGAACGCATCGCCCGCAGAATCAAAATCGATGCGCATACGACGATCGCGACCGAGGCGAATCCGTACGGCAAATTGCGGGTCGCGACCGTGCCGACCGCGCCGGTCAGGGCCGGCGTGAGCGCCAGCATCCAAGGCGCGGAACCCCAGCGGCCGTGCGGCCGGCGCATCACGTCCCACGAGAGCGCGCCCAATTCGGGGAATAGAACATAAATGGCGCCGCTGAGCATCGCGATCAGCCCGATCGCGCCGATATAGATGACCGCTATGAGATCGCTCACGTAATGGCGCCGCGAGCTGGTTGGGCGCACTTCGGCCGCCGGCTCCGGCTGCAACGACTCGCGCGCTCTGGACGTATCAGTCATCGACGTGGGCGATTTGGCCGGTATCGAGTATATCCGATACGTCGTATAAGAGGTCGAACGAGCGCCGGGCCAGGAATTCACCGATGGGAAAATTGCGGCGCGATTGGCTTTCGATGGGGGCGGGCGCGGATTTAGCTATCTTTATCTTTGTAATAGACATTTGACCTATTTAACGATATACGCTAATTAAACTAGCGGTCACGCTGAACAGCGGTCTAGTTGCGCCATGAGCATTTTCAACGATCCGGCGTTCGTCGAATGGCTCGCCACACTTGTTTTGTCGGTGGTCGTCGCGCTGATTGTCGCGTCGATTATGTCGTCGTCGGTGGGATGGCTGCTCAACCTCGATCCCGAACACAAACTCTGGGCCTTCATCGTGGGCTTCGCCTTCTTGTGCGGACTCGCGATGCTGCCGCTTACCGATCAGCGAACCTGGGGCGATACGCTGTTGTTCATGGCGATTCCGATCCTCGCCGTGATGGTCTATTTTCTGCCGACCGCGGCCGCGATCAGCTTCGGGCAAGCCAATTTTCAGAATGTCTTCGTGTTGAACCTGTGCTTTGGCTGGACGATCGCGGGCTGGATCATCGCGCTGTATTGGGCGCTCAGGACGCCCGAAGTGAAAGACGCGGGCGATTTCAAAATCACGCCATTTGGAGCGGTTCCGCGCACCAAGCCCGAGCCGAACGGGCCGGGCGGCGGACATCGCGCTTGAACGCCGGAATAATCAGCTGAGCAGAATTCGCGCATCGGGCCGCCGGTTGGCCTCGATCGGCGTCCGCGCGCGCCGTAGATTCGCATTGCCGCGCGGCGGTCTGGCCGCATGGCGAAACCTCGATCGCGCCAGCGTGCGGAGCGGATGAAGCGGATTGCCGAGTGGGAGGGATTGCCGGGCGCGATGCTGCTCGGCTCCGCGCTGATCGCGCTGGGATGGGCGAACTCTCCGTGGAGCGGCGGCTACGAAGCGTTTTGCCGGATGCCGATCGGCGTGCGGGTGGGGCCCTTTGCGCCGCTCGCCTCGCTGCAGCTTCTTATCAACGACCTGCTGATGGCGGTGTTCTTTTTGCAGGTTGGCCTCGAAATCAAATTTGAGCTTACCGCGGGCCGGTTGCGGACGGCGCGCGCCGCGGCCACTCCGGCGATCGCCGCGACCGGCGGGATGATCGCGCCGATCGCGATTTACGCCGCAATCGCGGGGCGCACCGGCGCGGCGCACGGATGGGGAATCGCGATGGCGACCGATATCGCCTTCGCGCTGGGCGTGATGCGCGCGCTGGGATCGCGCGTGCCGCCGGCCGCGATCGCGTTCCTGACGGCGCTCGCGATTATCGACGACCTCGGCGCGATTCTGGTGATCGGGCTGTTTTACGGCGAGACGGTTTCACCCGGCGCGCTCGGCATGGCCGCCGCCGCGACCGCCGCGCTGATCGCGCTGAACTGGACGGGCGTGCGGCGGCTGTGGCCGTATTTGACGATCGGCGCGGGCTTGTGGTGCGCGGTCGCGATGAGCGGGGTGCATCCGACGATCGCCGGCGTCATTCTTGCGATGTGCGTGCCAGGCCCGCCGCGCGCGTCCGTTGACGGCGCCGGCGATTTTCTCGCCGTCGAAACCCATCCTGACCGCGGCGGCGACTCCCCGCTGCGCCGTTTGGAGCATCTGCTGAATCCGTGGGTCAATTTTGCGATTCTGCCGATTTTCGCGCTCGCCAACGCCGGGCTGGGCTTCGGCGGCCTCGGCTTGGCCGCGCTCGCCTCGCCCGCCGCGATGGGCACGGCGCTTGGCTTGCTGATCGGCAAGCCGGCCGGAGTAATCGGCGCGACGCTGCTGGCGGTGCGGACGGGGGTCGGGGAGTTGCCCGACGGGATGGCCGGCCGCACGTTGATCGGCATCGGGATGCTGGCGGGAATCGGCTTCACGATGTCGCTGTTCATCGCGCAGTTGGCCTTCGGCTTTCATTCCGCGATGGCCGAGGAAGCGAAGCTCGCGATTCTGGCGGGATCGTCGTTGTCCGCGCTCGCCGGCGCGCTGCTCCTGAGCCTTGGCGAGCGCGGGTCGCGCGGATGCCGATGAAGAATCACTCGTCTTTGAGAAAATTCGTGCGGCGCAGGCCTTCGTACAGGACGATCGAAACCGCATTGGCGAGATTCAGGCTGCGCACGCCCGGCTCGAAGATCGGAATGCGATAGGCGGAATTGGCGTGCGGCGCGAGAAAATCCGCGCCGAGCCCCTTGGTCTCGCTGCCAAAGACGAGATAATCGCCGGCGCGGTAATCCGCCGCCAGATAGGTTTTTTGCGCCCGTGCCGAGAAATACCGGAAAGAAGACGAACGCAGCGTCTGATGAAGCGCGTCGAACTCCTCCCAGTCGCGATAGACGCGCAAATCGACGAACGGCCAGTAATCGAGGCCGGCGCGCTTCAGATAGCGATCCGCGAGCGAGAAACCGAGCGGTCCCACCAGATGGAGCCGCGCTTTGGCCGCCGCCGCGAGCCGCCCGATCGCCCCGGAGTTCTGCGGAATTTCGGGCCGCACCAGCACGATATTGAAGGTTGGAGCCGCGAGCGTAGCCAATTTGGTTTCAGGAAGGATCGTGCGCGGCCGCGGCGTAGCGGATCGGATAGCGCCGGCCGGCGATTTCGATCGCGAAGCCCTTGCCGCCGTCCGCGGCGACGAAGCGATCGGCCAGATGGTAGTAGGCCGAGCGCAAGAACCGCGCGCGGAACTGTCCGCCTTTGACCGTGCAATACAAAACGTGGCCGGAACCGACCTCGAGCGCCGCCGGATCGAGCGGCTCGCGTTCCTCGTCGTTGGTGACGAGGACCAGCCCGCCGTCCGGCGCGTCTTCGACCGTGACCACGACGTAAGGCGTGTCCTCGACCGTGATCGGCGCGCGCTCTTCGGCCACTTGCAGGTAGTAGCCGCCGTCGGGGGCGCGCTTGAGGCTGCGGCTAAAGAGCAGCGCGATGCGCGGATTTTCGATGCGCTCGTCGTCGTTGTACCAATGGCCGTCGCGGCGGAAGGAAATCCTGCCCGCTTCGACCGCGTAAAATCCTGCCCGCGCCATCGCGTTAACGAATCTCCGAAGAATTCGGACGAGCCGCTGGGCGGCGTTCCCGGCTATCGAGGATGATTGTGACCGGGCCGTCGTTGACCAGCGCCAATTCCATGTGGGCGCCGAACTCGCCTGTTTCCACGCTAACATCGCGCGCGCGCAGGCGCGAGACAAAGCATTCGTACAGGCGCCGCGCCGGCTCGGGCGCCGCCGCCGCGGCAAATGACGGCCGGCGCTGGCCGGGATCGGCGTAGAGCGTGAACTGCGAAATCGCCAGCACCGCGCCGCCGGCCGCGGCCAGCGCCAGATTCATCTTTCCCGCGGCGTCCGCGAAGACCCTCATTCCGGCGATCCGATCGGCGATATAATCGGCGTCGGCTTCGTCGTCGCCATGCGTCACGCCGAGCAGCACGGCGAATCCCGGGCCGATTTTGCCGATCGTGCGCCCGCCGACCCGGACTTCGGCCGAACTGACCCGTTGAACAATCGCGCGCATCGGAGCGTCAATAAACTATCGCGATGGCGCGGCGCAATCCCGCGGCCGCGGCGGCCGGAGCGATAGTGTCGTACTTGCCGCAACCGTATTATACTTGGTTGAACGATGATTCCGGTTTTGCTGCATCTGGGGCCGATCACAATTTACAGCTACGGCCTGATGATGGCGTTGGGCTTTATCTCGGCCGACCTGCTGCTGACGAGCGAATGCCGCCGGCGCGGGATCGACACGGACCTCGCGAACGCCGCCGTGGTCTGGGCCGCGATCGGTGGAATCGCCGGTTCGCGGCTTTACGACGTATTTGACAATTGGCCGATTTATCGGGCGAATCCGTGGTCGATCGTGTTTTCGGGCGCGGGCTTCGTATGGTACGGCGGTTTTATTGGCGGGGTCGTCGCGACCGCCATCGTCGCGCGCCGCTACCGGGTCGGAATCGTTCAATTGTTCGACATGAGCGCGCCGGCGCTAGTGCTTGGCCAGGCGTTCGGCCGGCTCGGATGCCTGCTGTCGGGCGACGGCGACTGGGGCGTGCCGTCAACGCTGCCGTGGGCGATGGCGTATCCGAAGGCGATCGTCGGATGGAACGCGCATACGGTGCTCAAGCTCGACGCCAACGACAACCTGGTTTCGGGCTATTTCCCCGGCGTGCGGGTGCATCCGACGCCCATCTACGAAGCGGTCCTGTACGCCGGCATTTTCGCGCTGCTGTGGTCGATACGGCGGGCCGCGCCGGAAGGGCGGCTGCTGGCGTTGTACCTGATGCTGTCGGGGCTGGTGCGGTTTCTGGTCGAGTTTCTGCGCATCAACCCGCGCGTTTTGTGGGGCCTGAGCGAAGCGCAGTTGATTTCGATCGTGATGATGGCGGCGGGCGCGGCGGTCTGGTACGCCAGCGCGCCGCGGCGCGGCGCCGCAGTCGAACCGCCGGCCACGTTGAGGGCCTGAGCGATGGGACGGGACGCGAAGATACTTTCGCTGATCGCGGGAGCGGTGCTGCTCGCGGCGCTAGTCCTGATCGCGGCGGTGAATTTCGGCGGCCCTGGCCCGGCCGATACGGCGGCGGACGCGCCGGTCACGATCAAGCCGGCGGCGGCGGGCAATGAGGTCGCTGCGGGCAAGATGGCGGCGAACTTCACTTTGACCGGCCTCGACGGCAAGACCGTCACGCTCTCCGGACTGCGCGGCAAAGTGGTATTCCTGAATATCTGGGCGACATGGTGCGGGCCGTGCCGCGAGGAGATGCCGTCGATCGAAAAACTCTATGAAAAGCTGCGCGGCGATCCCAATTTCGTGATTCTCGCGGTCAGCCAGGATAGCGACGGCAAAGCCGCGGTCGCGCCCTTCATGGCCAAATACGGCTTCAAGTTTCCGGTGCTGCTCGATCCGGCGAACAAGGTCGGCGACGCCTACGACGTGAGCGGCATTCCGGAAACTTTCATCATCGACCAGCAGGGCCGGATCGTGGCGCATCATCTTGGACCCTATGATTGGGCGAATCCGGATATCAGCGAAGCGCTCGTGGATTTGGTCAAGGCGAAGAACGGATAATTCGGCCGGCCGCGCTCTACGAGGCGCCGCGCGGACCGGACTTAAATGAACCCAGGCGGATTTCGGATGTCATCAAATAAACGCAACCGGTTGATTGTGGCGCTGTTAATCGCGCTGGGCGTGTGCGTGCTCGTGATCGGCGATTTGGCGGTCGAGCGCGCGCAAGCCCTGCCCGACGATACCTACAAGGAGCTGCAAACGTTCGCCAACGTGCTGGCGATCGTGCAGAAAAACTATGTCGAGCCGGTTACGACCAAGCAGCTTATCAACGGCGCGATCACCGGGATGCTGGCGTCGCTGGATCCGCATAGCGCGTACCTGACGCCCGATCTTTATCGCGATCTGGAAGTCGAGACGCGCGGCAGTTTCGGCGGCTTGGGCATCGAAATCACGATCCGCAACGACGTGCTGACCGTGGTCTCGCCGATCGAGGGAACGCCGGCGTACAAAGCCGGAATCAAGTCGGGCGACCAGATTATCAAGATCGACAACGATTTCACCAAAGGCATGACGCTGACCGACGCGGTCAAGCGGATGCGCGGGCCGAAAGGCAGCAAAATCCGCCTGACCATCCATCGCGAGGGCATTCCCGACCTCTTCACCGTGACGGTCACGCGCGACGTGATTCATATTGATTCGGTCAAGGCCAAGAACCTTAAGGACGGTTACGACTATATCCGGATCACCACTTTCCAGGACGGCACCGACACCGACGTGGCCGGCGCGCTCGCGAAATTCCGCAAGGAGGACCACGGCAAAATCAAGGGCCTGGTGCTCGATTTGCGCGACAATCCGGGCGGGCTTTTGAACCAGGCGGTGGCGATCGGCAACGATTTTCTTGACGGCGGCCTGATCGTTTACACGCAGGGACGCACCGAGAACCAGCAGCAGAAATTTTTCGCGCAGAAGAAGAAGTCGTTTGAAGACTATCCGATGGTGGTGCTGGTGAACGGCGGCAGCGCGAGCGCGAGCGAAATCGTCGCCGGCGCGCTGCAGGATCAGCGGCGCGCGATTATCGAGGGCACGCAGACCTTCGGCAAGGGTTCGGTGCAGACGATCCTGCCGCTCGACGACGAATCGGCGCTCAGGCTGACGACGGCGCGCTACTACACGCCCAACGGCCGTTCGATTCAGGCGGTGGGAATCACGCCCGACGTCGTCGTCGAGCCGCCGCAGGAGACGATCGCCGCGCTCGAACAGTCGGGCGCGAAAATCGATCTCAACGAGGAGATCCACGAGCGCGACCTGCTCCATCACTTCAAGAACGGGCAGGTCCGTCGCAAGGCGCAGCCTGCGGCCGGCGGCGGCGCCGGCGAGCCTGCGCAGCAGTCGGCCGCGGGAGCCGCGGCGGCGAAGCCGGAAAAGGATGTTCAGCTTGAAAAGGCGATCAGCATCCTGGAGCATTGGAGCAAGTACAAAACCGACCTTGCGCGCAACGATCAAGCGCCCGCGCCCGTCAAAGCGGCGAGCGCGAACTGAGCGCTCTTGAAGCGCGCGCGCAGCCGGGCGGGCGCCGGCCCGGCCGGCGCGAACTCCGCGATGCCGGGGCAGCTTGAACTGACGATTCCGCGCGCGGCCGAAGCCGCGCGCGGCGCGATGAGCGTCACCGAGCTGGTGCGCACGGTGCGCGACGCGCTGCGGCGCAATCTCGGCGAGTTCTGGGTCGCCGGCGAAATCTCGAACGTCCGCATCCCGCCCTCGGGCCATTGTTACTTCACGCTCAAGGACGAGCAGAGCGCGATCTCCGTCGTGATGTTCGCGTCGGAGAATCGCCGCCTGCGCTTCAAGCTCGAAAGCGGGATGGAAGTGCTGGTGCGCGGGCGCGTGGGCATCTACGAGGCGCGCGGCGATCTGCAGGTTTACGCCGAGGAGCTTGAGCCGCGCGGCACCGGCGCGCTGCAAATCGCGTTCGAGCAGCTCAAGCGCCGGCTTGAGGCCGAAGGCTTGTTCGATCCCGCGCGCAAGCGCGAGCTGCCGTATCTGCCGCGCGCGGTCGGCGTGGCGACGGCGCGCGGCGGCGCGGGCCTGCGCGATATCCTGCGGATTCTCCACGACCGGTTTCCGCGCCTGCACGTCATCGTCAGGCCCGCGCTGGTTCAGGGCCAGTCGGCGGCGGCCGATATCGCGGCGGCGATCGACGATCTCAACGCGGACGGACGCGCCGAGGTGATTATCGTCGGCCGCGGCGGCGGATCGCTCGAAGACCTGTGGGCTTTCAACGAGGAGGTTGTCGCGCGGGCGATTTACCGATCGCGGATTCCCGTGGTTTCGGCGGTGGGCCATGAAATCGACTTCACGATCGCCGATTTCGTCGCCGATCGGCGCGCGCCGACGCCGTCGGCGGCCGCGCAAATGGTCGTGCCGGAGCTGGCCGAAATTCAGAATTTCTTGACAGATCGGCGGCGCAAACTGGCCGTTGCGGCGGCGCGATCGATTAACAACTGGCGGCGCGAACTGGAACATCTCCGCGCCCGGTTCGGCGATCCGCGCGCCGCCATCAGGCAGGCCCGCCAATCCGCCGACGATGCCGCGCTGGAGCTTGCGGCGGCGTTCCAGCGGCGCGTGATGACGGCGCGCGCGCGGGTGGCGGAGTTGCGCGCCGGGCTGCGCAGTCCCGCGCCGCTGGCGCGCGAACGGCGGCTTGCGGCGGCGGCCGCGGCTGAGCGTCTGAACGCCGCGATCTCGTCGCGAATCGAGCAGGCGCGCGGCCGGTTTCGCGCCGCGTCGGGCCGCCTTGACGGCGTCTCGCCCCTGCGCGTGCTCGAACGCGGTTACGCGGTGGTCAAGGACGCCGCGACCGGACGCGCGCTGACCGACGCGGAACGTGCCGCGGTCGGCGGCGATTTGGAAATCAGGCTTTTTCGCGGGCGCCTGCGCGCCCGCACGACCGGCCGGGAGGTCTAGGCATCGGGATGGCGACGCAACGAAAAAATCCGCCGGCCGCCGGCGACGCGGGTTCAGCGCAGGCGGACGATTCGGTCAAATTTGAAGATCAGTTGGCCGAGCTTGAGGCGATCGTCGCGCGGATCGAATCGGGAGAACGATCGCTTGAAGAATCGATTGCGGACTTTGAACGCGGCGTCGGCCTGGTGCGCGCGCTCAACCGCCGCCTCGACGAGGCCGAGCGCCGCGTCGAAGTGCTGACGCGCGGTCCCGACGGCGAGTTGATCAGCGAGCCGCTCGACGATGAAGACGAAAATCCGGATTGACGCCCGCGTCGGTTCGCGCTCGCGGCGCGGGACCAACCGGGCCTGACGATGCGCGCGCGGCTGGACGCCGAGATGGCGCGCCGCGGTCTCGCGGAAAGCCGCGAGCGCGCGGCGCGGCTGATCATGGCCGGCCGCGTCCGCGTGAATTCGCGGCCCGCCGCCAAGCCCGACCTGCGCGTCGATGAAACGGCGGAAATCCTGGTGATTGGCGCGGGACCGGAATATGCGAGCCGGGGCGGCTGCAAGCTGGCCCGCGCGATGGACCATTTCGCGATCGACGCCACCGGCCGGCGCGCGCTCGATATCGGCGCGTCAACCGGCGGCTTCACCGATGTGCTCTTGCGGCGCGGCGCCGCCCACGTGATCGCGCTCGACGTTGGCTACGGCCAGCTTGCCGACCGTTTGAGGCGCGACCCGCGCGTGACTGTGATCGATCGCGCGAATATCCGCCACGTTGACGCGGCGGCGCTGCCATATCGGCCGGATCTGGTGACGATCGACGTGAGCTTCATTTCGCTCAAGCTGGTTTTGCCGGCGGCGCGCGCGCTGGCCGCGCCTGGCGCGACGTTTATCGCGCTGGTGAAGCCGCAATTCGAGGTCGGCCGCGGCATGGTCGGCAAAGGCGGCGTGGTGCGCAACGAAGGATTGCGCGCCGCGGCTTTGGCGGAGATTCTCGAATTCGCGCGGACGCACGGATTCACGGCGCCGGGCGCGATCGAATCGCCGATCGCGGGGGCGGCGGGGAATCGCGAGTATCTGGCGTGCATGGAAATCGCCGGCTTGCGAGGATTTACGGCGTAATTTGCGGCGAGGCTGGCGCAATAATAGTCAGACGCGCGCTGATTCGTGCAATACGTTGCAAAGTTGCGGAAATCGACCTTTGCTTGGATGGAGATTTCGATTAGACTTTCGTCTGTTTGCAAGCTCTATGAAGGGCGCCGTTTCAAATTTCCCGACGGCGGCGTTCGCCGGCGGAATATTGCTGACGATGGCGGCGATCTTTGGACCGCACGCGGTTCGCACGGCACAGGCTGAGCCAACCGAAGTAGATCTGCCCGCATCGCCGCCGTTGCATCGCGCGCGCCCGGCGGTTTCGTCCTCAGCGACCGCGTCGCCATCCGCTCCCAGCGGGTCTCCGGCCGAAACCGATCAGCCGGACAATGCGGCTGCCCGCCCGCCGCGCGATCAGGCGAATCCGGCCGCGGCGGCGGAAGCGCAACCGCATCGGCCGCGCGCCTATTTTCCCTACACGATCCGTCCGGGCGACACGCTCGAAGGAATCGCGGCGCTGTTCGGTGTGGACGTTTCGGATTTGACGCGGGCGAACCGCCGCCTCTCGGACGACAATTTGATGGCGGGCGATACGATTCGCATCCCGAATCCGTTTCTGGCGCGCGAACGCGAACTTAACGCCGAAATCGATCGGTTGACGATCGACGCGCAGGAAGCGGCGCAAAAGGCGCAAACCGCGCAAAACGCCCTGGACGACGCGCGCCAGCGCGCGGCCTCGACCGACGCCAACGTCAGCGAATATCAGCACGAGCTGGTCACGCTGCCGTGGTGGCGTGCGACGGCGTGGGGATCGGCGGTGGCGGCGCTGCTGATGTTCGGCATCACGTTGGCGGCGATTGCCGAGTGGCTGATTTTGCGCGCCCGCTATCGCGCCGTGGCCGAAATGAACGAAGCGCTGAGGCGGCTCGATCAGAAATACCGGCTCGCGATGGCGCGCGCCGAACTGCGCCTGCAGGAGCTTTACGGACGCCGCCGGCACGGAATCGAGGACGGACGCGATCGATCGAAGCTGCCCGAGGAAGTCGAGATGGAGCGGCTCGACAACGAAATCCGGCAGGCGCTCAACCGTCATCTGGCGCGGCTTGGACCGGGCGGATGGCGGATGCGGCGGGCGCGGTGGCGCGAATTGATGGGCGGCGTCGGCGCGCCGGTCGAAGCGCGTCCGGTGCGGCGCTGATCGCTCGCGCCCGCGGTTTTTGCAATAATCCATCGACATCCGAAATGACCCTTGCGGCGAACCTGGCGCCGCGAGCACGCAGCGTACGGAGGTGCGCGCCATGAAGACATTCCTGAGTGCGGCGTTGGGGTTGGCGATGGCCGCGAGCCTGGCGACGGCGGCGTCGGCCGCGCAGAAGACGGTCACCGGCACGCTCGAAGACAGTTTTTGCTACGTGACGATGGGCGCGCACGGCGCCAGTCACAAGAAATGCGCCGTCGGATGCGCCAAAAAGGGCATCCCGGTGGCGCTGGTCGAAAAGGGCACGGACAAAATTTATATTCTGCTGCCGCCGAAGAACGACACCACGCTTGGATCGAACGTCGTTAGCAAGATGGAAGACCAGGTCACTGTCACCGGCGACGCCTACGAAAAGGGTGGTGTGCAGTATCTCACCGTTCAAGCGGTGAAATAGCGCGCGATGGCCGGACTTTGGGCCGCACTGCGGGATTTTTTCATACCGCAAGGCGTTGAAGTCCTGCAGAATATCCATCCGCTGATCGTTCATTTTCCGATCGGGCTGCTGTTCGCTGCGGCGTTTTTGTACCCGTGGGCGTGGATCTGGCGGCGCGACGCGCTGCAGTGGACGGCGCTCTGGACGTTGCTGTTGGGTACGATCGCGGCGCTTTTCGCCGTCTGGAGCGGGTTGCGCGCGGGCGAAGGGGTGATGGTCGCGCCGGCGGTGCGCGATCATATTCTCGAACCGCATCGGCGTGTCATGCTGAGTATGTTCGCGCTCAGCGTGGTCTTGTGCGGATGGGCGCTGTGGGCGCGACCGATGCCGCGGCGCGGCCGCGCCGTGTTCGTCGCGGGGCTGGTGTTGATGGCGGCGTTGCTCGCGAAAGGGGCGGATTTGGGCGGATGGATGGTGTACGGGTACAATGCGGGAGGGTCGTTGCCGCAGCCAATCGATTTCTCGCGCTAGCGGCGGGCGCCGCACGGACCGAATTCTTGACGGAGTTTCCAGAAACGGCGTGACGGGAACAAATGGCCGCCTTGCGGCGGAAAAAGTGCGCATCGCGGCGCGGCTGGCGGCGATCGCGGCGATATTGTTCGGGCTTGCCCTGGCGACGCCCGGCTGTTCGATCTTCGGCACGCGCAAAGCCGCGCCGGCGGCGGAGCCGGCAAGCGACGCGCAAGCGTCCGAGAATCAGGCGTTGCCGGGCCCCGAAGCGAAAATCCATATCAGCTATTCGACGCACGGCGACTATCTGAAATCGCTGGTCGTGACCAAATATTCGAGCGCGGATACGATCGCTCCGGCGCCCGGCGGCGCTTCAATCGTCCGGTTTGACGGCGGCGCCGAGGTGTGGCGTTTCGCGTATCAGCAGGGAATGTTTTCCGATTTGCCGATCGGAGGATCGACTGCGGCCTATGCGGTCACCGAAATCCAGTATGGCGTGTTGCCCGCGCATTTCGTCGAGACCATGCCCGATTCCGGCCCGCCCGAGCCGCTCGAACCCGGCCATTACTACGTTTTCGCGGTTACGCGGCAATCCGGCTCGACGAGCTATCAGGCGGTCAAGGTGAACCCTGACGAATCGCTCGAAGGCTATGACGCGGACCCGCGCGCGGGAACCAGTTTCAGCCTGTGCTGCAACGTTTCGGCGGATTTTACCTTGAGCGAACCGGCGACGCCGGTGGATTTGCCCCCGCTGCCGGGCGGCGGCGACGCGGGTTCGCCCTAGCCATGCCGCGAGCGGTTCCGGGATGTGACCGATGGGCAATTTCCGCTTTTACCGGCGCGTCAGCATATTTCCCGGCCTGAGCGTTAATCTATCGAAGTCCGGCCCCAGCCTGACGGTCGGGGTGCGTGGCGCCCACATGACCTTCGGCAATTCTGGTGTGACCCGAGCGGTGGGCATCCCGGGCACCGGCCTCTACTACACATCCCGCACGGGCCGCCACACCGGCTTCCATTCCGCGCACGCCGAAACGCCGGTCACTCCGGCCGCGCAGTCGGCCGCCGGCGGATGCGCCGGACTTTTGATGCTCGCGATTATCGCCGGCGTCGCCTTGATGATCGGAATCGCGATCGGCGCGGCCGGCGGCGGCCACTAGCGTTGTCCGTCTAACCGTACATCCGGCGCGCTTCGGCGGTCAGTTCGGCGCGGAAATCCGGATGCGCCACCGCGATCATTTCACGCGCGCGCTCGCGCAGCGATTTGCCGCGCAGCGTGGCGACTCCGTATTCGGTGACGACGTAATGGACGAACGCGCGCGGCAGCGTGAAAACCGCGGCGGGCGGCAGGCTCGAACCGATCCGCGAAATGCGCTGACCCTTGACGATCGCGCTCGCCGGCAAAACGATGATCGATTTGCCGCCGGCCAGCGACGCGCCGACGCCGAAAGCGATCTGTCCGCCGGTGCCGGTGTACATGTTCGGTCCGAGCGATTCGCTGCCGACCTGGCCGGTGAAATCGACGGCGAGCGCGTTGTTGACGGAGATCAATCCGTCTTCGCGCGCGATCGTGCGGATATCGTCGGTGAAATTGAAATCGTAAAGCTGGAACACGGGATTGTCGTCGGCGTACTCGAGTTCCTCGCGCGGAGTGCCGACGGCGAAGCCGCTGCCGACCACGAGGCCGGGGAAAAGCTTCTTGTATTTGCCGGTAATCACGCCGTCGCGCACCAGATGCGTGGTCCCCCACGGAATGATTTCGGTTTGCATCCCGAGGTCGTGATGGCCGCGCAGATGCGGCATCAGCGCGCCGGAGGTCGAACCGACGCCGATCTGGATCGACGCCCGGTCGGGAATCAGCTCGCGTGCGACGGTCGCGCAAATCGCGTCCACCGTGCGTTTTTCTTCTTCAGGAACCGGCGGCGGCGTGAGCGGAACCACCGGCGCGTCGGGCGAGCGCTCGACGAACCAGTCGATTTCGGAAATATGCATCGAGTTGTCGCCATGAATCCGCACGGCGTCGGGCACGACTTCGGCGATCACCAGTTCGGCGCAGCGCGCGAGCAGCTTCGACATGATCTGCACGTCGCCGATATTGACCATCCCGTGCGCGTCGGGCGGCGACACGGTGAGCATGAAAACGTTGAAACTGTCGTACCCCGGCGGCAGCGTTCCTTCGCGATAATATGAGACCGGCACGAATTCGCCCGGTCCGGCGGCGAACAGATCGCGGTTGACGGGCGAGAGATAAAACGATTCCAGCCGGAAGCGTTCGCCGATTCCGGGCAAATCCCAGTTGAACAGGTTGGCCGAATGGTTGAGGACGACATTTTCGATTTCCATCAGCCGGCCGGCCAGCGCGGCGCACAACGTGTACGGCGTCGCCTGCGCGATCGACATCGTGATCCGGTCGCCGGATTTGACGTGGGCGACCGCTTCATCGGCCGGAATCAGTTTCTCGCCCAGACGTTTGCGCCAATCTTCAAGCGGAAGGTTTTTCACCGCGCTCGCCATAGATCACCCCGTCGCGAAATGTGGTCCCAGCAGACGCTAGCAAAATCTCCGCGCCGACCGAAAGCCGTCCGGCGGGCCACGGCTTCGATCTCGCGCCGCGCCGCGGCCGATGGCGCGAAAGATGCGTCGGCGAAACCGGCGGGCGCGCTATAATCGCCCGCGGAGTCTCGCGTGACGGGGCCAAACGAGGACCGGATGGAAAAATCCGAACTGAGCGAAATACCCCATCCGCCAGAAACCATCCTGGTGGGCAATCTGCTCGATCTCGACCGCGCGGCGCCGGTGCAGGGACTGGCGCGGCTGGCGCGCGAATACGGGCCGATTTTCAAGCTGCGCATGCGCAAGACCTTTCTGGTCGTCGTCTCGGGTCATCGGCTGGTCGAAGAGTTGTGCGACGAAAAGCGCTTCGACAAGAGTATCGCGGGGGCGCTCAGCAAGGTGCGCAAGTTCGCCGGCGACGGACTGTTCACGTCGCGCACCGGCGAGCCCAACTGGAGCAAGGCGCACAATATCCTCCTGCCGGCCTTCAGCGCGCGCGCGATGCGCTCGTATCACGAAATGATGCTGGATATCGCGGGCCAGTTGGCCGCGAAATGGTCGCGGCTCAACGCCGACGACGAGATCGACGTCGCGCGCGACATGACCTCGCTGACGCTCGACACCATCGGCCTGTGCGGTTTCGATTATCGCTTCAATTCCTTCTACCGCGAGAGCAGCCATCCGTTCGTCGGCGCGATGGTGGACGCGCTGTCGTGCGCGATGGAGCAGGTGCGGCGGCTGCCGCTGGAGGACTGGATCCGGATCGCGCGCGACCGGCGCTTCGCCGGCGATATCGACTACATGAACGGGATGGTCGATCGGATCGTGCGCGAGCGGCGCGAGGCTGGCGCCGAAACCGGCGAGCGGCGCGATCTGCTGACCTTCATGCTTTCGGGCGTGGACAAGAAATCCGGCGAACGCCTTGACGATTTGAATATCCGCTACCAGATAATCACGTTTCTGATTGCGGGGCATGAGACGACCAGCGGCCTGCTGTCATTCGCGCTCAATGCGCTGGTCAACAATCCCGACGTTCTGCGGCGCGCTTATGATGAAGTCGATCGGACGCTAGGTCCCGACCGCGACGCCTTGCCGACCTACGCCCAGGTAAATCAACTCGGCTACCTCAATCAGATTCTGAAGGAGACACTGCGGCTATGGCCGACGGCGCCGGCCTTTTCGCTCTATCCGCTGGCCGATACCGTGATCGGCGGGCGCTACGAGATCAAGCGGGAATGGCAGATGATGGTGCTGCTTCCGGCGCTCCATCGCGACCCCGAGGTCTGGGGCGAGCGCGCCGAAGTCTTCGATCCCGAAAATTTCGCGCCGGCGGCCGAAGCCGCGCGTCCCGCCAGCGCGTACAAGCCGTTCGGCAACGGCCAGCGCGCCTGTATCGGACGCCAGTTCGCGATGCAGGAGGCGGCGCTGGTGCTCGCGATGGTGCTGCAGCGGTTCAAGCTGATCGATCACAAGCGCTACAAGCTGAAAATCAAGGAAACGCTCACGCTCAAGCCGGACGGCTTTACGATTCGGGTGCGTCCGCGCGCGGCGCACGAGCGTCTCGGCGCCGGGCGGGATGCGCATCCGGCCGGAGCGGGAATGCAAACCGCGAACGGCGATGAGGCGGCGGTCTCGTCAATGGCGGCATCCGCCGCCGCGCGGCACGGACGGCCGTTGCTGGCGCTTTACGGATCGAATCTCGGCACGGCCGAGGAAATCGCGCGCCGCATCGCGCAAGACGCCGACGCGCGCGGCTTTTCCGCGTCGGCCGCGCCGCTCGACGATTACGCCGGCCGCCTGCCCAACGACGGCGCGGTGATAATCGTGACCGCTTCATACAACGGGACGCCTCCCGACAACGCGGCGAAATTCTGCGAATGGCTCGGCGACGGGATGGCGCCGAACGCGCTCAGCGGCGTGCGGTATGCGGTGTTTGGCTGCGGAAACCGCGATTGGACGGCGACGTTTCAGGCGGTGCCGCGCCTGATTGACGGCGCCATGGAGTCGCACGGCGCCGAGCGAATCGCCGCACGGGGCGAAGGCGACGCGCGCGACGACTTCGACGGCCAGTTTCAGAACTGGTCGCGGTCCCTCTGGCCGGCGCTGGCGGAGAAATTGGATGTGGCGCTGGAACCGACAGCCGCCGCGCACGCTCCGCTCTATGAGGTCGAGACCGTAGCGAGCGACGGCCGCGGCGCGCTCGCGGAAGCTTTGGCGGCGCGCATGATGCGGATCGTCGAAATCCGAGAGCTGCACAACAAGGAAGGCGCGCAGCCTTCCGCGCGCTCCGCGCGGCATCTTGAAGTGGAACTTCCTGAGGGCGTCAGCTATCGCGCCGGCGACCATCTGGGCGTGGCGCCGCGCAATCCCGCGGCGACGGTCAGGCGCGTGATGCGGCGCTTCGGTTTCGCTGGAGACGAGACGATCCGGCTGCGCGCGGCGTCGCAGCGGCGGGCGCCGCTGCCGATCGACCGGCCGATCGCGATCGCCGCGCTGCTGCGCGATTTTCCGGAATTGCAGGCGGTCGCGACCCGTTCGCAAATCGAAATCCTGGCGGAGCATACGCCGTGCCCGCCCGAGCGCGCGCGGTTGACCGCGCTGGCGGGCGACGACGAAGCGGCGGCGGCGCGTTATCGCGACGACGTTATGGCGCGCCGCAAGTCGCTGATCGATCTGCTTGAAGAAACTCCTTCGTGCGCGCTGCCGTTCGCGGTCTATCTGGAGATGCTGCCGCTGCTCGCGCCCCGGTACTATTCGATATCGTCGTCGCCGCTCGCCGATCCCCGGCGATGTTCGATCACGGTTGGCGTGGTGGCGGGGCCAGCCCGCTCGGGGCATGGCGAATATCTCGGCGCGTGTTCGAGCTACCTGAGCGGGCTGGTGCCGGGCGATTCGATCGCCGCATTCGTCAAGGACAACCATTCCAATTTCCGCCTGCCCGACGATCCGGCGAAGCCGGTCGTGATGGTCGGGCCGGGGACCGGCATCGCGCCGTTTCGCGGATTCCTGCAGGAGCGCGCGGCGCTCAAGCGCGGCGGAACGGAGATCGGGCCGGCGATGCTGTTTTTCGGATGCCGGCGGCCGGATCAGGACTTCATTTACGCGGAAGAACTGCGAAAATTCGAGGACGACGGCGTTGCGCGGGTGACCGTCGCATATTCGCGTCTGGGCGATCGCAAAGTTTACGTTCAGGACAAAATCGCGGAATCCCGCGATGACTTGTGGCTGCTGATCGAAGACGGCGCGATTATTTACGTTTGCGGGGACGCGTCGCAGATGGCGCCCGGCGTGCGCGCCGCGTTCGCGGCGCTTTATTCGGCTAAAACCGGCGCCGATCAGGTCGCGGCCGACGCCTGGATCGACCGGATGATCGGCGAAGGGCGATATCGCGTTGACGTCTGGTCGGCGGGCTGAGCGCGTCCGCCGAATTTGTCATGCCTACGGCCGGTAAATAAACTGAATCTCCGGATTATCGAATCGCGCGAAAGTGCGCGCTGATCCGTGAATTCTCCGCGATGCCCGAATCACGTATAGCCGTCTGGCGCGGAGCGCCCGCGCCGCTCGGAGCGGTCTGGGACGGCGAAGGCGTCAATTTCGCGCTGTTCTCGGAACGCGCGGAAAAAGTCGAACTATGCCTTTTCGACGCGGCCGGGCGGCGCGAGACCGAGCGGATCGCGATGCGCTGGCAGACCGATCAGGTCTGGCACTGTTACCTGCCCGACGCGCGTCCCGGCTTGCTTTACGGCTACCGCGTGTCCGGGCCGTACGATCCGAAACGCGGACTGAGGTTCAATCCGAACAAGCTGCTGCTCGATCCGTATGCGCGGCAAATCGTCGGCGGCGTGCGCTGGAGCGATGTGCTCTTCGCCTATCGCACGACAGGCGCGAAAGAGGACTTCACGCCGGATCGGCGGGACAGCGCGTCCGCGATGCCTAAGTGCCGCGTCGTCGCGACCACTTTTCCATGGGGCGACGACCGTCCGCCAAGAATTCCGTGGCGCGATACCGTGATTTACGAAGCCCACGTCAAGGGGCTGACCGCACGACATCCCGAGGTCGCGCCGGCGGCGCGCGGAACCTACGCCGGCCTTGCCAGCGACCCGATCGTCGAACATCTGAAACGTCTGGGCGTGACCGCGATCGAGCTGATGCCGGCGCATGCGTTTATCGACGAACGGCGGTTGATCGATCACGGTCTGCGCAACTACTGGGGCTACAATTCGATCGGCTACTTCGCGCCCGATATGCGCTACTCCGCCACCGGCTCGATCAATGAATTCAAATCGATGGTGAAGCGGCTGCATGCGGCCGGGATCGAAGTGATTCTGGACGTGGTGTACAACCACACCGCCGAGGGCGACCATCTTGGGCCGACCTTCAGTTTTCGCGGTATCGACAATACCTCATATTACCGGCTGGCGGAGGCGGATCCGCGTTTTTACGTCGATTTCACGGGATGCGGAAATACGCTCAACATGACGCATCCGCGCGTCCTGCAACTCCTGATGGACAGCCTGCGTTACTGGGCATGTGAAATGCGCGTGGACGGGTTTCGCTTCGATCTCGCGTCGGCGTTGGCGCGCGAGCTTTATCAGGTCAATCGGCTGAGCGCTTTTTTCGACGTTATGCATCAGGACCCGGTGCTGTCGCAGGTCAAATTGATTGCCGAGCCGTGGGATTTGGGCGAGGGCGGCTATCAGGTCGGCAACTTCCCGGTCGGATGGACCGAGTGGAATGGCAAATACCGCGACGCGATTCGCGCCTACTGGAAGGGCGCGGGCGGATTAATCGGCGAACTGGGATATCGGCTGACCGGTTCGAGCGACTTGTATGAAACCAGCGGCCGTCGTCCGTACGCGAGCATCAACTTCGTCACTTGTCACGACGGCTTCACCCTGGCCGACCTGGTCAGCTACAACTCGAAGCATAACGAAGCCAACCTTGAAGAAAACCGCGACGGCGAAAATAACAATCAAAGCTGGAACTGTGGCGTCGAAGGGCCGACGGACGATCCGGCGACGCTCGCGCTGCGCGCGCGCCAGCGTCGCAATCTGATCGCGACGCTGCTGCTCTCACAGGGAGTGCCGATGCTGCTGGCCGGCGACGAACTCGGCCGCACTCAGCGCGGCAATAACAACGCGTATTGCCAGGACAATGAAATCAGTTGGCTCGACTGGAATCCGCCGCCGGCGGAGCGCGAATTTTTTGAGTTTGTGCGGCGCCTGGCGGCGTTGCGCAAAGACCATCCGGCATTCCGGCGGGTCACGTTCTTTCATGGCCGGCCGAACCGCGCCGCCGGGATCAAGGATATCGTTTGGCTGACGCCCGAGGGCAATGAGATGACCGATTCGGAATGGAGTCATGATTTCGCCAGAACGCTCGGGATGTTCATGGCCGGCAATGCTATCGCGGAGGACGACGCGCGCGGCCGGCCAATCGTCGATGACGACTTTATTTTACTTTTGAGTAGTCATAATGACGTTGTTCCATTCATGATTCCATCATTGCCGAATGCTTCGACATGGACGGTGGTGGTCGATACCAGCTATTCCGATTTTCGCGCGGTTGACCATCGCCGCTACCTCTCGGGAACGCGATTTCCACTGCAGGCGCAATCGCTCGCGCTGCTCAAGCGCGTGGAGTCCGCCGGCGATGCGCTCGATTCACGGCAATCGTCCGCGGCGCCATCGAGCGCGCCCGCCAGCGCCGGAACGGACGTATCGCAGGGTGGAAAGGCGGATTAGTTCGATCGAAATCGCGCCGGGGTCGCGAGATCGCGCAAAGCGTGGTAATCTGATCCAGCCTGAACGGTCAGGCTGCGGGAATGCTCCCCGCGTCATTCAAATTTCGATTCCCGGCGCCCATAGCGCACGGCAGGCGAGCATCAGCCACTCTCGAAGATTCATGATGCGCCTGACTTCAAGGCAGACGTAGCCGGCTGGCCATTTCGTGATGACGCAAGACATCAAACATGCGGATGCCCGTCGCGCAGCCTCGACGCGCAAGCCGGTCCGCGCTCGCCCGCGCCTCGAACGTCATGTCATCGAGGCGATCTCGCCCGCGGTCGACAACGGCCGCTATCCGGCGAAGCGGATCGCGGGCGAACCGTGTGTGGTTGAAGCTGACGTTTTCCGCGACGGCCATGACGTGATTCGCGCGGCCGTCAAATGGCGCCGCGAGCGCGAAACGTCGTTCAAGGAAGCGCCGATGGCGCCGATCGGCGACGATCGCTGGCGCGGCGAGTTCCCGCTCGACGTGAACGACGTTTTCGTGTTCACGATCGAGGCCTGGACCGATCGGTACGCGACCTGGCTTGCCGATTTTCAAAAGAAATCGGCCGCCGGAAAGGCGGTTGCCGCGGACCTGGACGAAGGACTCGAACTTCTTTGCGATATCGCAAAGCGCGCGGGCGCGGCCGATCGTTCGTGGCTTGCCGCGACGGCCAGCGAGGTTGCGCGGCGCAATCGCGGCGATCTGGTCCGGGCGGCCGAGGCGCTCTCCGCGGAGCGAATACAGTCGCTCGCGAGCGCCTGCGGCGAACGTTTCGAGCGCACGCTTCATCCCGTGCTGTTCAAGGTGATCGCCGATCGGCCGCGCGCCCGCTCCGGCGCCTGGTATGAGATGTTCCCGCGCTCGCAGACGCCGGAACCGCCGCGGCCGGCCACATTGCGCGAGGCCGAGCGCATTTTGCCTTATATCGCGGACCTCGGGTTCGACGTGGTCTATCTGCCGCCAATCCATCCGATTGGAATCACGAACCGGAAAGGACCGAACAATTCTCCAAACGGCGCGGCGCACCATCCGGGCAGCCCATGGGCGATCGGCAACGGCCACGGCGGACATGACGCGGTTGACGCCGGGCTGGGAACCGTCGCGGATTTCGATCATTTCGTCGCGGCCGCCGCGCGCCAGGGACTCGAAGTCGCGCTGGATTTCGCCGTCCAGTGCTCGCCTGACCATCCGTGGGTCGATGAGCATCCCGGATGGTTTCGCCATCGGCCCGACGGCACGATCAAATACGCCGAGAATCCGCCGAAGGAGTACCAGGACATCTATCCGATCGATTTTTCGACGGAGGATCAGGCGGGCCTGATGGCCGAACTGCGCCGCACGCTGTTTTTCTGGATCGGGCGGGGCGTGCGAATCTTTCGCGTCGATAATCCGCACACCAAGCCGGTGCGATTCTGGGAGTGGCTGATCGGCGAAGCGCGCCTCGAGCATCCCGACGTGATTTTTCTCGCCGAGGCTTTTACCCGGCCGAAGATGATGAAGGTTTTGGCCAAATGCGGCTTTTCGCAGTCATATACCTACTTCACCTGGCGCAATACCAAAACTGAAATCATCGAATACATGACGGAACTCGCGCATACCGGGATGCGCGAGTATTTCCGGCCGAATTTCTTCGCGAACACGCCCGACATCCTCACGCCGATCCTGCAGGCCGGCGGGCGGCCCGCGTTTCGGATGCGGCTCGTGCTGGCGGCGACGCTCGCGCCGTCCTACGGAATCTACAGCGGATACGAACTGTGCGAGAACGACGCGGCGCCCGGAACCGAAGAATACCGAAACTCGGAAAAATACGAGATTAAACCACGCAATTTCGACGCCGACGGGAATATCAGGGAATTCGTCGCGCGCCTCAACCGTATCCGCCGCGAAAGCCCGGCGCTCCAGCGTCTCGATAACCTGACGTTCCTGCCGGCCGACAGCGATCAGATTTTGTTCTACGCCAAATCGGATCGCGAGCGCGGCGGCACTCTTTTGATCGCCGTCAATCTCGATCCGTTCAATTGGCATGAATGCACCGTGACGACGCCGCCCGAGGCCGTCGGGCTGGCGCCGGGAACGCCTTACCGGGTGACGGATTTGCTCACCGGCGACTCGTACGTTTGGCGCGAGCGGAATTACGTGCGTCTCGATCCGAATCGGCAGCCGGCGCATATTCTCAGGCTGGATGGGCCGGCATGAAACAGCGCGCGATTCTGCCGGGCGATCCGCTCTGGTACAAGGACGGCATCTTCTATGAAGTGCGCGTGCGGTCGTTTTTCGACAGTTCGGGCGACGGCATAGGAGATTTCGCGGGACTCGCCGCAAAACTCGACTATCTGGTCGATCTCGGCGTCACCACGATCTGGATGCTGCCGTTTTATCCGTCGCCGCTGCGCGACGACGGCTACGACATCTCGGACTACATGAGCACGCATCCGGATTGCGGCTCGCTGGCGGATTTCAAAGTGCTGCTGCGCGAGGCCCATCGGCGCGGCCTGCGCGTGGTGACCGAACTGGTCATCAACCATACTTCCGACCAGCATCCGTGGTTTCAGCGCGCGCGGCGCGCGCCCAAAGGCGACAGGCTGCGCGACTATTACGTCTGGAGCGATTCGGCGGACAAGTTCCGCGACGCGCGCATCATCTTTCAGGATTTCGAGCCGTCGAACTGGACCTGGGACACGGTCGCGAAATCCTACTACTGGCATCGCTTTTACTGGCATCAGCCGGATCTGAATTTCGACAATCCCGCGGTGCGGCGCGAAGTGATCCGCGTGCTCGATTTCTGGCTCGGGATGGGCGTGGACGGGCTGCGGCTCGACGCCGTTCCGTATCTTTTCGAACGCGAAAACACCAATTGCGAGAACCTGCCGGAAACCCACGCCTTCCTGCGCGAGCTGCGCGCGCACGCCGATCGGAAATATCAGGATCGGATGCTGCTCGCGGAGGCGAATCAGTGGCCTGAGGACGCAGTGACCTATCTTGCCGAAGGCAAGGAATGCCACATGGCGTTTCATTTTCCGCTGATGCCGCGGATCTTCATCGCGGTGCGGATGGAAGACCGGTTTCCGATCGTCGATATCTGGTCGCAAACGCCGCCGATCGACGACAGTTGCCAGTGGGCGCTGTTCCTGCGCAATCACGACGAACTGACGCTGGAAATGGTCAGCGCCGAAGAGCGCGACTATATGTTCCGCGCGTACGCCCATGAAGCGCGGATGCGCATCAATCTGGGAATCAGGCGGCGGCTGGCGCCGCTGTTGGGCAACAATCGGCGCTCGATCGAGCTGGTCAACGGATTGTTGTTTTCGCTTCCGGGCGCGCCGGTCATCTACTACGGCGACGAAATCGGAATGGGCGACAATATCTATCTGGGCGACCGCGACGGCGTGAGGACGCCGATGCAGTGGAGCGCCGATTTGAACGCCGGATTTTCGACCGCCGATCCGCAGCGGCTGATACTGCCGGTGATAATCGATCACGAATATCACTATCAGACGATCAACGTCGCCGCGCAGGACCGCAATCGCCATTCGCTGCTCTGGTGGATGCGCCGGTTGATCGCGCTGCGCAAACAGCACAAAGCCTTCAGCCGCGGCGCGATCGATTTTCTCAATCCCGAAAATCCGCGCGTGCTGGTTTTTATCCGGTCGTGGAACGACGAACGCATTCTGGTGGTCGCCAACCTGTCGCGTTTCGTCCAGTACGTCGAAATCGATCTCTCGCGATTCAGGGGCATGACGCCGGTCGAATTGTTCGGCCGCACCAGGTTTCCGCCGATCGGCGAGCGGCCGTACCTGCTGACGCTCGGGCCGCATATGTTCGACTGGTTTTCGCTCGAAGCTCCCGGCGGACAGCCCGCCAGCTTTGCCGCCGGCGACGATTTGCCGGCGGTGGAAATCGGCGAAAGCTGGGAGCGCTTCATGCTTGGCGAGGAGCGCGAACGGCTCGAGCGCGTGTTGCCGAACTACATGTCCGGGCGCCGATGGTTCCGGGCGAAAGCGGGCGGAATGAAGAGCGCCAGAATCGTCGAAGCCGTGCCGCTGACCGACGAACGGCCGGAGGCGTTTTTCGCGCTGGTGGAGGCGGAACTCACGAACGGCGAGCCTGAAACCTATGTCATTCCGCTGGGCGTGGCGGAGCGCGGCCGTTACGAGCGCAATGGCGCGCGTCCGGCGCCGCCGGTAATCGCGGAAATCGGGCCTGGCGGGAGCGATCGCGACGAGCGGCGGATCGTTTTCGACGCGGCGGCCGACCCGGCGTTCGCGCGCGCGATTTACGATCTCATGCGGCGGCGGCGCAGGATTCGCGGCCGCAAAGGCGAACTGCTGGGCGCGCACACGGCGGCGGAAATGTTCGCCGGATGCGCGCCGAAGATTCCCGAGGCGCGCCTGCTCAGGGCCGAGCAAACCAACTCCTCGCTCGCCTTCGGCGAAGAGTTTCTGTTCAAGCTTTACCGCAAAGCCGAGCCGGGAATCAGCCCCGAAGTGGAAGTTGGCCGCTTTCTGGCCGGGCGCGGCGATTTCAGACATACGCCGCCCATGGCCGGATGGATCGAATATCGCGACTTCCGCGGCGGAGCCTGCACGGTCGGCGTCATGCACCGATACGTCCCGAATCAGGGCGACGCGTGGGAATTCACGCGGCACGAGCTGGCGCGATATTTCGAGCGCGCCGCGGCGCGCGGCGAAATTCCGGCGGGCCAGGACTTCGATCCGCTCGATACTGCCGGGCCGGACGCCGAAGTTTCGCGCATGATCGGCGCGTATCTGGACGCCGCGCGATTGCTCGGCCGGCGGGTCGCCGAGATGCATCTTGCGCTCGGCTCCGGAGACGACGCCGCGTTCGCGCCGGAGCCCTATTCACCGTTCTGGCAGCGTTCGGAATATCAGTCGATGCGCAACACGGCCGGCCTCGCGAACCGGCTGGCGCGCGGCCGCGAAGCGGCGCTCAACCCTGATACGGCGCGCCGGCTGCGGCGGCTCACGGCGAATCCCGAGAGCGTGCTCGCCCGCTTCAGTTCGTTTCTCAGACTGCGCATCTCGGCCGCGCGGATACGCGGCCACGGCGACCTTCATCTCGGGCAGGTCCTGCAGGCTCGCGGCGATTTCATGATCATTGATTTCGAGGGCGAGCCCGCGCGGTCGCTGGAGGAACGCCGCCGCAAGCGGCTCGCGATTCGCGACGTGGCCGGGATGTTGCGCTCGTTCGACTACGCCGCGTCGAGCGCGCTGATCGAGGGAATCGGCGCGGGCGCGTTCGGCAGGCGGGATTTCGCCACGATGGAGCCGTGGGCGCGGATGTGGTCGAACTGGGCCTCGTGGGCGTTGCTGCATGCATATCTGGAGCGCGCGGCGGGCGCGCGATTCCTGCCCGCCGATCCGGCCGAACTGCGCGTGACGCTCGACGCTTTCGTGCTGGAAAAGGCGCTCTACGAACTCGGATACGAACTTAACAATCGTCCCGACTGGACGGACATTCCGCTGGGTGCGATCGAACGGATAATCGGAGCTTGATTGGCTGATGCGGTCTGAAGCTGGAAAGATCGAAGCGGGAGCGATCGCCGAAGAAGAGCTGGAGCGGCTCTTTTCGCTGCGGCATCCGAACCCGCACGCGATACTCGGCGCGCATCCGACGCCGGCGGGCGTCGTGATTCGCGCCTATCGTCCGGGCGCGCGGCATGTTTCGGTGATTGCCGGCGAGGCGCATCCGTGGCGCATGGGCAGAATCGGCGATACGGGATTGTTCGAAGTGCTGATCGCCGACCGCGTCGCGGTTTTTCCGTACGAACTGCGGATTCAGTATGCAGAAAGCGACGTCGTGACGGTGCGCGATCCGTACGCCTTCCTGCCGACGATCGGCGATCTCGATCTGCATCTGTGGAACGAGGGCCGGCATCAGCGCGTTTTTGAGAAACTCGGCGCGCATCCGCTCACGCTCGAAGGCGTCGCCGGCGTCGCTTTCGCGGTATGGGCGCCGAACGCCCGCGGCGTAAGCGTGGTCGGCGATTTCAACGAATGGGACGGCCGGACGCACATGATGCGCGAGCTGGGATCGTCGGGCGTGTGGGAGCTGTTCATTCCCGGATTGGAGCCCGCCGCCCGCTACAAGTTCGAGCTGCGCACGTGGAGCGGGAACCTTACGCTGAAGGCCGATCCTTTCGCCTTCGCGGCGGAAGTTCCACCGGCGACGGCTTCGATCGTCCATCAGTCTTCCTATGAATTTGCCGATCGCGAGTGGACGGATTCGCGCGCCGGGCGCGACGCGGTCCGATCGCCGCTGTCGATCTATGAAGTTCACCTGGGTTCATGGCGGCGCGTGCCGGAGGAGGGCCATCGCCAGCTCACCTATCGCGAAATCGCGCCGATGCTCGCGGATTACGCGATCGACATGGGATTCACGCACGTGGAATTGATGCCCGTGATGGAGCATCCGTTCGCCGGTTCGTGGGGCTATCAGGTCACCGGATATTTCGCGCCCAGCGCGCGGTGGGGCGATCCGGACGATTTCAAGTATCTGGTCGATCATCTTCACCAGCGCGGCGTCGGGGTCATTCTCGATTGGGTGCCAGCGCATTTTCCCGCCGACGCGTTCGCGCTCGGGCGCTTCGACGGCACCGCGCTGTACGAGCATCTGGACACGCGCAAGGGGTTCCATCCCGAATGGGACACCTACATTTTCAACTTCGGGCGCAACGAGGTGCGCAATTTCCTGATCGCGAGCGCGCTCTACTGGCTGCGCGAATACCATGCGGACGGCCTGCGCGTTGACGCGGTCGCCTCGATGCTCTATCTCGACTACGCGCGGCGCAACGGCGAATGGATACCCAATGAGTATGGCGGGCGCGAGAATCTCGAGGCGATCGATTTCATCAAGGCGCTCAACGAAACGGTTTACGCGAACCATCCGGGCGTCATGATGATCGCCGAAGAATCGACGGACTGGCCCGCGGTGAGCCGGCCGGCCTATCTGGGCGGTCTCGGCTTCGGCTTCAAGTGGGACATGGGCTGGATGCACGATACGCTCGATTATTTCACGAAAGATCCGATCTACCGCCGCTATCATCATCGCGACGTCACTTTCGGCTTCCTCTACGCGTGGACCGAAAACTTCATCCTGCCGCTGTCGCACGACGAGGTCGTGCACGGCAAGCGCTCGATGCTCTCGAAGATGCCGGGCGATCGCTGGCGGCAGTTCGCCAATCTGCGCGCGCTATACGCCTATATGTGGGCGCGGCCGGGCAAGAAAATGCTCTTCATGGGCGGCGAGTTCGGCCAGTGGCGCGAATGGAACCATGATGAAAGCCTCGACTGGAATCTGCTCGAACAACCGGAGCATCGCCAGCTGCAAAGCTTGGTGCGCGAATTGAATCGCATCTACCGCGCCGAGCCGGCGCTCTGGGAGGCCGACGCCGATCCGGAGGGATTCCACTTCGTCGATGCCGACAACGCCGACGACAACGTAATCGCATTCATCCGGGTCGCGCCGGCGAGCCGACGCAGAATGCTCTGCGTATGCAATTTCGCGCCGGTGGTGCGCCGCGGCTATCGCGTCGGCGCGCCGTCAGCCGGCGAATGCCGCGAAATACTGAATACCGATTCGGAATTTTTCGGCGGGAGCAATATCGGCAACGGCGGCGTTTTGCGGACTGACTCGATCCCTCATCACGGCCTCAATCATTCGCTCGAACTCACGTTGCCGCCGCTCGCGGCGCTCTGGATCGAGCTGCCACGCGACTAGCGCGTCAAGATGCCGGATGGTAGAACCTCGCGCTGCCTATCGCCTGCAATTCCATCGGGGCTTCGCCTTCGACGACGCCGCGCGGCTCGCCGGCTATCTGGCCGAGCTCGGCATCAGCCACGTCTATTGTTCGCCCCTGCTGCAGGCTTCGCCCGGCAGCGCCCACGGATACGACGTGGTCGATCACAGCCGCGTCAATTCCGAGCTTGGCGGCGCCGAAGGATACGCCCGGATGTGCGCGGCGCTTCGCGCGCATCGGCTGGGCCAGGTGCTCGACATCGTTCCCAATCACATGGCGATAGTCAGTCCTTACAATCCATGGTGGTGGGACGTTCTGGAAAACGGGCCGGCCAGCAATTACGCCGCCTACTTCGACGTCGATTGGGACACGCCCGAGATGCGCCTGCGCAACGCCGTGCTGTTGCCGGTGCTCGGCGACCAGTACGGCGAAGTGCTCGACTCCGGCGAAATTCAGGTGGCGCGCGACGGAGCGGAGCTGGTCGTGAAATACCACGAGCATCGCTTCCCGGTGGCGCCGCGCTCGCTCGATACGATCCTCGCGGCGGCCGCGCAGCGCTGCGGTTCGGACGAGCTGGCGTTCCTCGCCGATTCGTTCGGCCGGCTGCCGCTGCCCACCGCGACCGATTTCGAGAGCACCCGGCGGCGCCATCGCGACAAGGACGTGCTGCGCGCGCAGCTCGCCCGGCTGATTCGCGAGGCCGAAGGCATCGCGCCCGCGCTCGATCAGGCTGTCGCGGACATCAACCGCGACCCCGGCGCGCTGCATGCGCTGCTCGAACGGCAGAATTACCGGCTGGCCCACTGGCGCGCGGCGTCGCGCGACCTCGGCTACCGCCGCTTCTTCGACATCAATACCCTCGTCGGCCTGCGGATGGAGGACGAGCGGGTCTTCAGGGATACGCACGCGCTCGTGCTGCGATGGCTCGCGGGCGGCGTGATCGACGGCGTGCGCATCGATCATATCGACGGCCTGCGCGACCCGCAGGATTATCTGGCGCGGATGCGCCAGGCGCGCGCGGATGCGTGGATCATCGTCGAGAAAATCCTCGAGCCCGGCGAACAATTGCGCGAAACCTGGCCGGTAGATGGAACCACCGGCTACGATTTCATGAATCTGCTGGGCGCAGTGATGATCGATCCGGCCGGCGAACGTCCGCTGACCCGGCTCTACAACGATTTGCTCGGCGAGCGCGCCGATTTCAGCCGGATCGCGCTGGAGCAGAAAGACCTCGTGATGCGCGAGGTGCTGGGCAGCGATCTCAATCGCCTCACCGCGCTGTTCCTTGAAGTCTGCGAACATCATCCGCGCCGCCGCGACTACACTCGCCACGACGTTCACGAAGCGCTGTGCGCGTTCGTCGCTCATCTGGACGTGTACCGCACCTACGTCAGAGCCGGCGCGCCGCTCCATCCGGACGATCACGCCCGCATCCATGCCGCGGTCGAAGCCGCGCGGCTCGACCGGCCTGATATCGATCGTCGGCTGTTTGAATTTTTGGGCGATATCCTGACGCTCCGCGTGAACGGTCCGCTTGAAACGGAACTGGCGATGCGCGTGCAGCAGTTCACCGGCCCGGTGATGGCGAAGTCGATCGAGGACACCGCTTTTTATCGATACAACCGGATGGTCGCGCTCAACGAAGTCGGCGGCGACCCCGGCCGGTTCGCGATCGCTTTGGAGGAATTCCATCGCCGGATGGCCGAGGCGCACGAGCGCTGGCCGCTGGCGATGCTCGCGACTTCCACCCACGACGCCAAGCGTTCCGAGGACGTGCGCGCCCGGCTCTGGCTGCTCGCCGAAATTCCGGCGCAATGGTCGGCCGCCGTGCGCGGATGGGCGGAGATGAACCGTCCGTGGTGGCGCGGCGGCCTCGCCGACGCCAACGCGGAATATCTCTTTTACCAGACCATGGTCGGCGCATGGCCGCTCGAATTCGAGCGCGCCCGCGAATACATGCTCAAAGCCGCGCGCGAAGCCAAGGTCCATACCGCGTGGCACCATCCCAACCCCGAATACGAGCGCTCGCTCGAAGGATTTATCGAAGGGGCCTACGGCAACGCCGAGTTTATCGCCGACCTCGAACGTTTCGTCGCGCCGCTGGTTTGGCCGGGGCGGATCAATTCCCTCGCGCAAACGCTGATCAAGCTCACCGCCCCCGGCGTGCCGGATTTCTATCAAGGTTGCGAGCTGTGGAATTTGACGCTGGTCGATCCCGACAATCGGCGCCCCGTCGATTACGGCGCGCGCCGGCGCTTGCTCGAGGCGGCGCGGCGCGCGACCGCCGAAGAAGCGCTGGCTCGCTGCGACGAGGGGCTGCCGAAAATCTGGTTGATCCGCAAGGCTTTGGAACTCCGGCTCAGCCGGCCGGAATTGTTCGGCCCGGCGGGCGCATACCAGCCGCTTTTCGCGCGCGGCGAACGCGCCGCCCACGCGATCGCCTTCATGCGCGGCGGCGCGGCGCTCGCGCTGGCGCCGCGCTGGCCGCTCAGGCTGGATAATCGATGGGATGGCGCCGAAATCGAGCTGCCGGACGGACGCTGGCGCGATGTATTGACCGGCGTTACGCATTGCGGCGGAACGACGCCGGTCGCGGCGCTGCTGGCGCGATTTCCCGTGACCTTGCTCGAACGCGAAACGCACGGCGCATGAACTCCCGAACGCTCGGCAGGTGCGCTTGATGGAGATTCGCGTTTGGGCGCCGAACGCCGCGACGCTCGCGCTCGCGATCGCCGCCGCCCGGCTCACGATGGCGCGCGGCGACGGCGGATGGTGGTCGATCTACACGCCGCTCGCGGTTTCCGGCGCGGATTACGCCTTCGTTATCGACGGCGCCGAACCGCCGCTGCCCGATCCGCGTTCCGCCTTTCAACCGCACGGCGTGCATGATCCCTCGCGGATCGTTGACCATTCGGCCTTTCGATGGACCGACGGCGGCTGGAACGCGCCGCCGCTCGACCGCGCGATCATCTACGAATTGCACATCGGAGCCTTCACCCCGGCAGGGACGTTTGCGGCGGCGATCGCGCGTCTGGACCATCTCGTCGCGCTTGGCGTCACGCATGTCGAACTGATGCCGGTCGCGGAGTTTTCGGGCGATCGCGGATGGGGCTACGACGGCGTCGATCTCTTCGCGCCGCATCATGCCTACGGCGGACCCGACGGGCTCAAATCGCTGATCGACGCCTGCCACGCGCGCGGCCTCGCCGTGCTGATCGACGTGGTTTACAACCATCTCGGACCGAGCGGCAACTATCTGCCGCGCTTCGGCCCCTACCTGACCGGACGCTACACGACGCCGTGGGGCGACGCGATCAATTTCGACGGGCGCGGCAGCGACGAAGTGCGCCGCTTCTTCTGCGACAACGCGATCGCGTGGCTGCGCGATTATCACGCCGACGGCCTGCGGATCGACGCGGTCCACGCGATCCTCGACGCGTCCGCGATTCATTTTCTCGAACAGCTCGCGTCGGAAGTCGATGCGCTCGAAAATTCCACCGGCCGGCGGCTGGCCTTGATCGCCGAGAGCGACCTGAACGATCCGCGCATCGTCCGTCCGACCGATATCGGCGGCTACGGCATCGACGCGCAGTGGTCCGACGATTTTCATCACGCGCTCCACGCCGTCCTGACCGGCGAGCGCGCGGGCTATTACGAGGATTTCGGAACGCTGGCGGACCTCGCCAAGGCGCTGCGTTCCGCCTGGGTCTATGACGGGCGCCACTCGCGCCATCGCGGCCGGCGCCACGGCCGCCCGCCGTCCGGACTCGACGGCGCCAAGTTTCTCGGCTACTTGCAGACGCACGATCAGGTCGGAAACCGGGCGCGCGGCGATCGCGCAAGCCATCTGATGAGCCTTGGGCGGGCGAAAGTCGGCGCCACGCTGGCGCTGACCGCGCCGTTCATTCCGATGCTCTTCATGGGCGAGGAATGGGCCGCGTCGAGTCCATTCCAGTATTTCGCGGGCCATCCCGAGCCGGAATTGGCGCGCGCGGTCAGCGAGGGCCGGCGGCGCGAATTCGCCGCGTTCGGCTGGAAACCGGAAGAAGTTCCCGACCCGGAAGCCGAAGCGACGTTTATTCGCTCAAAGCTTGATTGGAGCGAACTCGATCGCGAACCTCATCGCGAAATGCTCGAATGGTATCGGGCGCTGATCAAGTTGCGCGCGGCGACGCCGGAATTGCGCGACGGCCGGCTCGATCGGGTTGACGTGAGTTTTGACGAGGCGGCGCGATGGCTGGTCGTTTCGCGCGGTCCGATCGCTATCGTCTGCAATCTCGCGCCGGCCGCGCAATCCGTTCCGCTTCCGTTCGCTGGCCGCCTGATTCTGGCCTCGGAACCTGGCGTAACGGTTGTGGATCGATCGCTCGTGCTGCCGGGCGACTCAGTAGTGATCATTCGCTGCAATTGAGTTGAGCGTTCGGCTATGGCAGCGGACACGAGATCAGTGTCTGATTGAGTAGTTTGCCGAACCCGGATAAAAATCTTGCCGATGCCCGCGCGTCGAAACAAAGTTGAAGGCGTATTCAACGAGTCATTGTCCCTCCCATATGAATTGCGTCTTGCTGATTTCGCGCTTGCGATGCAGGACGTTTACGACTTCTTTCACGATGTGAATGGAACGCTGCTGGAAAAAGGCCTCGGCCGTTTGGAGGATATTCTCGAGAAGCGCAAGGCCACGCTCTCCGGATTGCTGTCGGATTTTCTATGCGCGAGCGTCGCGCGACATTCGCGTGCTTTGACCGAGAACCGATGGCCGAACGGACATCCGGATTTGATTGTCCGTGGGCGTTATACCGGCGATGCGATCAAGGCTGGCGAGGATGGGATCGAAATCAAGACCACGAAGAACGCAAGCGCCGCCGTTGATATGCATGGCGCACGCGATCAGTGGCTATGCGTTTTCGTGTATGAAATTGACAACGCCACCGAGCCGGCGGTGGATCGTCGTCCGTTAAACTTCAGCGCGGTCTATCTGGCGCAAGTGCGAACAACCGATTTTCGCAAGAATCCTCGCGGCGAATTGGGGACGCGGACGGCGACTCTCCATCGCGAGGGAATAAAGATGCTTCGTCAGCAATGGGTGTACCGCGGCTCGTCAGGCGCGACAAGGCTGGAATAGCTGCGCGCGCGATCTCGAAATAATGCGGGTCGTACTCGACGCCGATGCTGGCGTAGCCGAGCGCGTTGGCCGCCGCCAGCATCGAACCCGCTCCCGCGAACGGATCGAGCACTACGCCCTCGCCGAATGGCAGGACCGCGCGCACAATCTGGCGCATGAATGTTTGCGGTTTGAGACTGGGATGCGGCGCCAAGGCGCGTTCGGCCGGCCGCGTCGGATGCGACGCGATTACGTCGCCGAACGGCTGGTTGCGCGAAATCCGCCGGAGCGCTCCGGTGCGCCATTTGCGCAAGTTGTCCTGAACCCGGCCCTCGAGCGGCTTGCGGAACAGCAGCCAGGGCTCGAACATCGACCGCGGCATCACCGTCACATCGCTGAATTCCTGATGCGCGTTCTTTGGCCGATCGCCGCCGCGCAGCGTAGTTACCAGCCGGATAATTTCGCCGCGCCGCTCAAAGCCGGCCTCGGCCAGCGGCCGGGCGAGAATATGCGAGACCAGCGGGTTGCTCGCGACCACAATATGCGCGCCCGGAACCAGGACCCGCATCAAGCTCGACGCCCATCGCGCGAAAAATTGTTCCAGCCGCCGCAGGTCTTCAGCCGTCAAAGTGGTGAAGCGCGGCAAGGGCGACCGATTGTGGCCGTCGAACGAGGGTGGAATCCGCCAGACGCCGCCGCGGCCGGCGCGCAGTTTGGCCTGTTCTTGAGGGCTGTATTCGACCAGACCATAGGGCGGATCCGTGACCACCGCCTGAACGCTTAAGGGCGCTCGGTCGGCGAGCCATTCGAGGCAATCAGCCAGCGTTAGCGTCGCGTGGCCGTATGAAAACGTTTCGCTCTTTTTCACCGTTCGTCGCGCCGGGGTCATGCGGCCGCCACGCGGTCGCCGCTGGACTAAATTTTCTGTTTGGTTTGGCGCCAGTCCGAAAGGAATTTTTCCAGGCCGGCGTCGGTCAGCGGATGCCGCAGTATCTGTTTAATCACGTCGGGCGGCAGCGTCGCGATATCTGCCCCCGCTTCCGCCGCGCGCAGCAGATGGAGCGGCGAGCGAATCGAGGCGACCAGCACCTTCGCCGGATAGTCGTAGTTGTCCATGATCCGGACGATCTGGTCGATCGGCAGCATCCCTTCGTGGCCGATATCGTCGAGCCGGCCGACGAAGGGCGACAGGAACGACGCGCCGCATTTGGCCGCCGCCAGCGCCTGCAGCGGGCTGAAAATCAGCGTGACGTTGACGCGGATGCCGCGATTTGAGAGCGCCCGCGTGGCCTTGAGGCCTTCGAGCGTCAACGGGCATTTGACGACGATGTTGCGATGGATTTTCGCGAGTTTTTCGCCCTCTTCGAGCATTGCGGGCGCTTCGGTCGCGACCACTTCGGCGCTGATCGGGCCGTCCACGATATCGCAGATTTCGCGCAGCACTTCCGCGTAGGGACGGCCGCTTTTGGCGATCAGGCTCGGATTGGTGGTGACGCCGTCGGCCAGTCCTAGATTGGCGATTTCACGGATTTCCGCCGTGTCCGCCGTATCGACGAAGAATTTCATCGCGAAACAACCTCCCGCTTGCGGGGCTGCGGCCGAAGCAGGTCGGCGCGCGCCAGTGTGACCCGTTGCGGCGATTTCAATTCAGCAAGCAGGTCGGAAATTGAGACGTTAAGTCTGGGATGAATCAGCGCGGGCGCCAGTTCCGCCATCGGCGCGAGCACGAAACGGCGCTCGTGCAATCGCGGATGGGGCGTGGTCAGGCTGCGCGTTTCAATCATTTCCTTGTCAAAAAACAGCAAATCCAGGTCAATTACGCGCGGGCGCATCCGCGGCTGTTTCGCCGACTTGCGTCCGGTTGGGCGTTTGCGGCCCATTTGACGCTCAATCAGCAACAGCCGCCGCATCAGCGCGTCCGCCGGCAATTCGGTCTCGACCTCGATCACGCCGTTGAGAAAGGCGCCTTTGAGATCGCCCACCGGTTCGGTTTCGTATACCGACGATTGACGCACAATCCGCGTTTCGGGCAGGCGCGCGATACGCTCGATCGCCTCCCGGTAATAGCCGGCCCTGTCGCCTAAATTCGAGCCTATTCCGATGAAGACCCGATGCGGCATTCTCCGCCGTCACAAGCGCAGCGCCTTGATTCGTTCCACCGCCACGCGCAAGCGTTCGCTCGGTACAGTCAATGAAAAGCGAACGTAGCCCTCGCCACCTTTGCCGAATCCGGAGCCTGGCGTGATTACCACGCCGGTCTCCTTGAGCACCCGCTCGGTCAATGAAACTGACGTGTAGCCTTTCGGCACGCGCGCCCATAAATAAAAGGTCGCGCGCGGCGGGTCGCATTCCAGCCCCAGCCCCCTCAGCGCCGCGACCATCAAGTCGCGCCGTTCCCGGTATATTTCGCAATATTTGCGAAGATATTCGTCGCCGCCCTCGAACGCGGCGATCGCCGCTTCCTGTACGCCCTGAAAAACTCCCGAATCGACGTTGGTTTTGACCGCGCCCAGCGCGCCCACCAGCGTCGCATTGCCGATCACGAACCCGACCCGCCATCCGGTCATCGAGAAAGTTTTGGAAAGCGAGTGGAATTCCACCGCGCACTCCCGCGCGCCTTCGATTTCGAGGATGCTCGGGGCGCGATAGCCGTCATAGGCGACTTCGGAGTAGGCGGCGTCATGGCCAAGGATTATGTTATTACGCAGGCAAAAGGCGACGGCTTCACGCAAAAAATCGAGCGTCGCCGTGGCGGCCGTCGGATTGTTCGGATAGTTCAGCCACATCAGCTTCGCCCGGCGCGCAACCTCGGCCGGGATCGCCGCAAGGTCCGGCATGAAGCCGTTTTCCTTGCGCAGCGGCATGAAATAAGGCTCGCCGCCGTTAAAAACGCATCCGGAGTAATAAACCGGGTACCCGGGATCGGGAATCAGCACGATATCGCCCGGATCCACCACGGCGACGGGGAAATTCGCGATTCCCTCCTTGGAGCCGATCAGGGCGCAGACTTCGCGCGCCGGGTCGAGGGCGAGATTGAAGCGGCGCCGGCACCACTCCGCGGCCGCTGCGCGAAAACTGTCGAGCCCCTGGTAATCGGGATAGCGATGGTTGGCGGGCGTTTCCGCGGCGCGCCGCGCGGCGGCGACGATATGCGGCGGGGTCGGCAAATCGGGATCGCCGATGCCGAGGCTGATCACGTCCACGCCGGTGGCGGCGACTTCGCGCTTGAGCCGATCGAGCTCCGCGAACAGATAGGGAGGCAGCAGACTCAGCCGTGAAGCAACCTTGATTTGCACCTTATCCAGCGCGCTCCAATCGAGAACTTGCAGATTAATTAACATAGTTCCGGCGGGGCCGAAACGGGGGTCTGGTCGAGGTTTTGCACATGTCGCGCGCCGGCGTCATTTGTACACAGGACGGGGGAACTTCGGGCGACGCGGCGCTGTACGACGCCAAAACGCGCTCCCGGCTGCCGGCCAGTTCAAATCGCTTGTCGGCTGGGGAAATTACGCGAAATCCATAAATTTCGCTTGCGGCGGCATCCGCGCGATGTTAGTAATTCTTTCGTTTGTGGTCGGCGAGTGAAGCCTCTCTCTGTGCATAGCGACGAACCTTCGCCGCGCGGGTTGACCTCGCGCCGCGATGCTTGTTACTTGTCCCGTCGCCCTGTTGCGGGTCCCGTCGTCGAGGCTGCGCCGCGCGGCCGCCGCGGGACCATGGATTGAGCCGAAATTGAAATGGTGAATCGAATACTGATCTCTGTCGCCGTGCTCCTGTTCGTGGTCGGCGTGTACACGGTTGCGGTTTCCGAGCGGCCGTGGGCTCCGCGCTCGGATGTCGAACAACCGATTCCGTTCAGCCATCGCGTGCACGCCGGAATCAATAAGATCCCGTGCCAGTACTGCCACGAATATGCGCGGCGCTCGGCCAATGCCGGCGTGCCGCCGGTCGAACGCTGCGTGGGATGCCACGGCAGCGGCCTGCTGGGCGGCATCAAGCCGGTGACCCAGCCGTGGACCGACGGCCAGCAGCCGCCCTTCGAAATTCGCTGGAACCGGGTTTACACCCTGCCGGATTTCGTTCGCTTCGTGCATAAGCCCCATATTTGGGCCGGCGTGCAGTGCCAGGAGTGTCACGGGCCCGTCGAGACGATGGACCGGATCGTCCCGGTGAAAGAAATCAACATGGGATTCTGCGTGAATTGCCACGAACAGCGCGGCGCCACGCAAGAATGTTTTGTCTGCCACCACTGAGGCGAGGAAACGAAATGTCAGACGGGCTGTCGAGGCGGTCGTTCCTGAAATTAGCTGCCACGGCGTCGGCCGCGGCGGCGATACCGGGATGCGAACCGGCCGCCAGAAAGCTGATTCCATACGTCGTGCCGGACGAAAATATCGTGCCGGGCGAACCAACCTTTTTCGCCACCACCTGCAGCGAATGCTCCGCCGGATGCGGAATCGTGGCGCGCGTGATGGAAGGGCGGGTAATCAAGCTCGAAGGCAATCCCGCCGATCCGATCAGCGGCGGCGCGATCTGCGCGCGCGGCCAGTCGGCGTTGCAGGGACTTTATAATCCCGATCGGCTGGCCAAGCCGATGCGGCGCAAGCCGGACGGCTCGGTGGCCGCAATCTCGTGGGACGAGGCGAATCGGGAGTTTAATGACAAGCTCGCGGCCGCCGGCAAGGCGGGGGCTGGCCGGGTCGCGTTTGTCGGCGCGTCGATGGGACCGACGCTCGATGCGATTACGGTGGCTTGGGCCAAGGCCTTCGGTTCCGACCGCGTCGGGTTCTGGGAGGCGTTCAGCGACGAGCCGGCGCGCAAAGCCGCCGAGGCCTGCTTCGGCAAGCGCGACCTGCCGATCTACCGTATCGATCAGGCCGAAACGATCATCTCTTTCGACGCGGATTTCCTCGGCACGTGGAATTCCCCGGTCGAGTTCGGGCGTCAATTTGCGACCTTCCGGGCGCCAAAGCAGCGCAACGGCAAGCTCAGCATTGGACACTACGCCTACGTCGGGCCGCGGATGAACACCAGCGCGGCCAAGGCCGACGAATGGGTGGCGGCGAATCCGGGCAGCGAAGGCGCAATCGCGATGGCGGTGCTGAACGTCGTCGTGAATCAAGGCTGGGTTGCGTCGAATTCGGGTGTCGATGTGTCGGCGGTAAAGGCTTTCGTAGCCGACTACGACCCTGAAAAGATTAGCGCTCAAACCGGAGTGCCCGCGCAGACGATTCAGCGGATTGCGTCTTGGTTCGGCCAGGCGACCGATGGCGCTGTGGCGCTGGCGGACGGCGCCAGTCAGCAGGCTCATCTCGCGGCGTACCTGCTCAACGCCGTGACCGGCAATCTCGGCAAAACGATGGTTTTTCTTGCCGAAACGCCGCCCGAAGCGAACAGCCGGCCCGAGCAGCTAAAAGCGGTTATCGACGCGATGCGCGACGGTCAGGTCGACGTGCTGGTACTCGCGGGCGGAAATCCGGCCTATTCGATGTCGCCGGGGTATGCCTTCAGAGATGCGGCCAAGCGGGTCGGGCTGGTCGTATGGATGGGCGAAGTGCCGGACGAATCGGCGGAAGTGGCGAATTTGCTCCTGCCCGCCCATCACGCGCTCGAAAGCTGGCGCGATACAGCTCCGCGCGCCGGAATCTACGGTCTTGGGCAGCCGGTGATGCAGCCGGTGTTCGCCAGCCGCGCAGTCCACGACATGCTGATCGAATCGGCGCATCTGGCCGCAGGAGCGGCGGGTCAGGCGATTCCGTTTGAGAACGCCGCTGATGCGGTCAGCGCGTCATGGGCGCAACTTCAGAGCAAAATCGGCGCGAGCGGAACGCCCAGGGAATTCTGGGATAACGCGCGCCGGACCGGCGGCGTCTTCACCGAAGCGAAGCCTGCCGACGTCAAAATCGTCCCGACGGTATGGCAGCAAACCTCCCAGCTTCCGCCGGTTCCGGCCGGGCTGATGCTCTGGGCGTTTCCGCACGCTTTCCTCTACGACGGACGCGGAGCGAACAAATCCTGGCTGCAGGAGACGCCCGAGCCCGTCAGCCAAATCGTTTGGGATAGCTGGGCCGAGGTCCATCCGGATACCGCTTCGCAGCTCGGAATCGAAGAGAATTACGAGCAGACGCGCCTGTTCGCCGGATTGCACGTAATCGAGATTTCCACGCCGAACGGGCCGGTCGAATTGAGCGTTAACATTTCGCGCCTGGTGCGTCCGGGCGTGATTGCCGTGCCCTTCGGCCAGGGCCATACGGCTTACGGCCGGTACGCCAAAGGAATCGGCGTAAATCCGTTCGCTTTTCTTCCGGAGGGCCTGCGCAGTATCGCGGTCAGCGTCAAAAAGACCGACAAGACCCATAAACTCATCACGCCGCTCGGCAAGAGCGACATGATGGGCCGCGCGATAATCGAGTCGATGAGCGTGGAAGACCTCGTCCGCGGGATCGAACCGCAATATGGCGAGGAGCCGGTCGATCAGCCCTACGAGATGTATCCGCCGATCGCCTATCCCGGCCACAAGTGGGGTATGACGGTCGACGTCAATTCCTGCAACGGATGCAGCGCCTGCGTGGTCGCGTGCTACGCCGAGAACAATATCCAGGTAGTGGGCGCGGACAACGTCAATCTCGGCCGCATCATGTCGTGGATTCGCGTCGAACGTTATATACCGACGCTCGAAGAAGCTGGGCGCGGACCGCTGCTGCAAATCGCGCCGGTGATGTGCCAGCAGTGCGACCATGCGCCGTGCGAGCCGGTCTGTCCGGTGTTCGCGTCGAGTCACACGCGCGAAGGCCTCAACGCGCAGATCTACAACCGTTGTATCGGCACGCGCTTTTGCGAGAACAACTGTCCTTACAAGGTTCGGCGCTTCAATTGGTACGATCCCGAATTTCCCGAGCCGCTCAACCTGCAACTCAACCCCGACGTGACCGTGCGCGGCGCGGGCGTGATGGAGAAGTGCACGTTCTGCATCCAGCGGATCACCTCGGCGGAAATCAACGCGCGCACCGAAAACCGCGCGGTGATGGACGGCGAGATCATCCCGGCGTGCGCGCAGGCGTGTCCGGCGCGTGCGATCACTTTTGGCGATATCAACGATCCGAAGAGCGCGATGATGAAGCGGCGCGACGATGGCAAGGGCCGCACCTATACGATGCTGCCCGGTTACAACGCGCTGCCCGCCGTCACCTATCTGCGCGATCTTTATCAGGAGAAGGGGAAAGCCTAAATGGCAGCCGCCGTCGGACAGGGTGAATTCCCGATAAACTATATCGACGTCGATCGCACGGCCCAGCGGGTGATGAATCCCGCCGGCCTCAAGTACTGGCTATGGGTGGCGTTTCTGGCGTTTCTCGTTGCAGTCGGCGTCAGTTACTGGACGCGCCAGATTTACGAAGGTTTGGGCGTGACCGGTTACGGCCAGCCGAACTACTGGGCGGTCTATATCACGAACTTCGTGTTCTGGGTCGGTATCGCGCATTCGGGAACGCTGATCTCGGCGGTGCTGTATCTGTTCCGCACGCGCTGGCGCACGGCGGTTTACCGCTGCGCGGAGACGATGACGATCTTCGCGGTCGTGACCGCCGGCCTCTTCCCGATTATCCATCTCGGGCGGCCGTGGTATTTCTACTGGCTGTGCCCGTATCCCAACGAGCGCTACTTGCAGCCCAATTTCCGCTCGCCGCTGACCTGGGACTTTTTCGCGATCAGCACCTACCTGACCACCAGCGCGCTGTTCCTGTCGATGGGGCTGATTCCGGATATCGCCAACCAGCGCGATATTTCCACCGGATGGCGCAAGAAGTTCTACACGATTCTGGCTTGCGGATGGCAGGGAACGGATCGGCAGTGGCGTAACTTCTCGATGGCGTATCTGCTGCTTGCGGGTTTCGCGACGCCGCTGGTGCTGTCGGTCCACAGCGTCGTTTCCTGGGACTTCGCGACGATGCAGACGCCGGGCATGCACAGCACGATTTTCGCTCCCTATTTCGTCGCCGGCGCGATTTTCTCCGGCTGCGCGCTGGTGATCACGCTGATGGTGCCGATGCGCAAGTGGCTGCATATCGAGGACCTGGTGACGGTCTGGCACATGGACAACCTTTCAAAAGTGGTGTTGTTCACGTCGCTGGTCATTTCCTACTCGTACCTGACCGAAGTTTTCGTCGTCTGGTATGCGCAGGATCCGATCGAAATGATGACGTTCCATGAGCGTTTCTTCGGATCGCAAGGCTATCTGTTCGGCGGGATGATTCTATGCAACTGTCTCGTGCCGCTGCTGCTGTTCTCGCCGCGGATACGCACGAACATGGTCTGGCTCTTCATCATCTCGATATTCGTGAATATCGGGATGTGGCTTGAGCGCTTCGTGCTGATCGCCGGCTCGCTGTCGACCGCGCAGACGCCGTCGCAGTGGCGGTTCTATGTGCCGAAGATCACGGAAGTGGCGATCACGATCGGCAGCTTCGGCTGGTTCCTGCTGAATTTCTCGTTGTTCACGAAATTCCTTCCCATCGTCTCGATGACCGAGCTGAAGGAAGGAATAACCTGGCTGCGCAAATCGATACGCGAGCCATACCCATATCGGAAAGCGGCATGAACGGCGAAATCGAACTGATTGGCACGTTTACGAGCGAAGACGAATGCGCCGCGGCGATCGAAGGACTGCACAAGGCGCACGTCCACGACTTCAACGTTTTTTCGCCCTTTATGAGCGAGAAGATCAATGAAGCGGTCGACGAAGTGCGCGGATGGGGCCGCAGCCCGGTGCGGAAATTCGTGCTCGCCGGAGGTTTCACCGGGGCGTTCACCGGCTTGATTCTGACGGTCGGAACGTCGTGGGAATGGAACATTATCGCCGGCGGACGTCCAATCGCGGCGATCGCGCCCTATATCGTCATCATCTTTGAGCTGATGATCCTGTTTGGCGTGCTGAGCGCGGTGTCGAGCTTCTTTTTCATCAGCCGCCTTCCGGCCTTCGAGCCGGCGCCCGGCTATCGGACCCGGTTCGGCGCCGACAAGTTCGGCCTGGTGGCGCGGGTCGGCGACGGCGACGTGTCCCGGGTCGAAGCGATGCTGCGCGACGCGGGAGCCGAGGAAGTCGCGCGGGCGGCCGCTTGAGCGGCGATGCTCGGGAATGACGGGGCCTAAAGGAATATGAGCGCTAAGCAACCTGCATCGTTGGGGGCCGCGGCGATTCGGCCGATTCATGAGCCGGTCCGGCTGAACTGGGGCCGCCTTACTTCGATTTCATTCCTTCTGGTGGCGCTCGGCGTGATCGGCGTCGTGTTCGGGCTGGCCAGCGGCCACGCGCAACGCGTCTGGTCGAGCTGGCTGGTCAACTGGCTGTACTTCACCGGCATCGCCGAAGGCGGCGTAGTGTGCTCGGCGGCGTTCTATCTGACGCAGGCGCGCTGGGCGGGAACCGTGCAATATCGAATGGCCGAAGCATGGTGGCGCTTTCTGCCGCTGGCATTTGTCCTGTTTCTGGGAGTTTTTATCGGGCGCAACCAGATATTTCCGTGGATTGCCCATCCGAATCCCAGGCAGGCGATGTGGTTGAACGTGCCGTTCTTCTTCGCGCGCGACTATCTGGCGCTCGCGATAATCGTGCTGGTGGCGTCGTGGTTCGTCGCCGCGTCGCGTTCGCGCGCGGCGGAGGATTGGCACGGCCGGCCGGAAACGATCGAGATGCCGCCGAAAGCGATCCGGCGGCTGGCGCCCACCGTCGGCATCCTGTTCGCCGTGGTATGGACGCTGTTCGCGTTCGACCTGATCTCGTCGCTGTCGCCGCGCTGGCACAGCACGCTGTTTGGATGGTGGTACTTCGCGACGGTCTTCTGGTCGAATATCGTGGCGATGGCGTTCACGGCGGTGCGGATGCGCAAGGCGCTGCCGTCGGGCAACACATTCGATCGCGGAAAGGTGCGCCACGACCTCGGCAAGATGATCTTCGCCTTTTCGATCTTCTGGATGTATCTGACTTTCGCTCAATACATCGTCATATGGTACGGCGATCTTCCTTCCGAGACTTTCTTCATCATCGCGCGCTGCTGGCATCATCCGTGGATGTTCATGACGTGGCTGGCTCCGCTGCTGATATGGGTTGTTCCGTTCTTCACTTTGCTGGGCGTCAAGCCGAAGAAGACGCCCGCGATTCTTGGTACGGTGGCTTTGCTAGGGTTAGTTGGCGTGTGGGACCTGAATTATATCCTGGTGGTTCCCTCGCTATCGCCGAACAAGCTGCCGCTCGGATGGGTTGAACTATGCGTTACGGCCGGATTTCTCGGAGCCTTTCTACTGTGCGCGACGCCCGGGCTGAAGCTTTTGGCCAACGTGGCGGCCGCGGACGCGACGGGAGGCGGGCGATGAGGCCGAACCTGTTCGATCGCGCGCGAGTGGGGCTTTCGGGCGTCGTCGCGGCGCTGTGCGGAGCCGTGTTGTCGGGATGCGGCGGCGGTCCGTATCCGATGGACACGCTGTCGCCGCAATCGGATTTGACGCGCGCGTTCACCTCGCTGTTCAAAGAGATCACGATTCTTGACGCGATCGTGCTGGTCGTTGTGATCGCCGCGATGATCGGCGCGATTTTTATTTATTCCAGCCGCGAGGGCGATCCCGGCGAGCCGTCGGCGATGCACTCGGACGTGACGCTGGAAATGCTCTGGACGGTGATTCCGGCGCTGATTCTGGTCGCGATCACGGTGCCGACGGTTAACACCATTATCAAAACCCAGCCTGACAAGTGGCCCGCGAACGCGCTCGAAGTCCGCGTCATAGCGCATCAGTGGTGGTGGGAATTCCGCTATCCGTCCAGCGGCGTCGACACCGCCGACGAAGTGCATATTCCCGAAGGCCAGGTGATTCATTTCTCGATGGTTTCGGACGACGTAATCCATAGCTTTTTCATGCCCGCGATCGGCGGCAAGCGCGACGTCGTGCCCGGCCAGGTCAATCAGATTACGCTCACCGCGGACAAGCCGGGCGAGTACTACGGGCAGTGCACCGAGTATTGCGGCACCTCGCATGCGAACATGCGGTTCCGTCTGTTCGTCGATACGCCCGAGCAGTTCAAGCAATGGACCGCGCATCAGCTCGATGGACCGGTCAGGCCCGCGGGCGGAGACGCGGCCGCCGGCGCCAAAGAGTGGGCGAACGCGCCGTGCGCGATTTGCCACACGATCAAGGGAGTCTCCGGATTCTCGAAACAGTATGCGTTCGGATTCCGCGGTCCCGATCTGACTCATTTCGGCAGCCGAACGACTTTTGCCGGTAGCATCATGGACAACACGCCGGCTAACGTGGCTATGTGGATCGAGAATCCCGACAAGGTTAAGCCGGGGGCGCATATGCCGACGCTGGGCGTGCAGGGGCAACAACTGACCGATCTGGTCGCGTATCTCGAGAGCCTTAAATAGGGAATTTTCAAATGGCGGCGCAACCAAAACCATTACATCTCGAGCAGGCGAGCTATCTTGAGGGCGGCGGCATCTACGGATGGCTCACCACCATCGACCACAAACGCATCGCCGTGATGTACGGCGTCACGGCGCTGTTGCTGATGGGACTCGGCGGAATCGAGGCGATGCTGATCCGGGCGCAGCTTATTGTTCCGGACAATCATTTCCTCACCGCGGATTTCTACAATCAGATTTTCACGATGCACGGCTTGACGATGATCTTTCTCGTCGTCATGCCGCTGGAGACCGGCTTTTTCGGCAACTTTCTCATCCCGCTGCAAATCGGCGCGCGGGACGTTGCGTTTCCGCGGGTCAACGCGCTCAGTTTCTGGATTTTCCTGCTTGGCGCTATGGTGCTGAACTTCGGATGGATCTGGGGCGGCCTGCCGAACGGCGGATGGTTCGGTTATGCGAACCTCAGTGAAGTTTACTATTCGCCCGGATTGAATATCGACTACTACGATGTCGGCCTGCTCATCCTGGGCGTTTCGTCGGTGATGAGCGCGCTGAATTTCTTCGTCACGATCGTCAACATGCGCGCGCCCGGCATGACCTTCATGCGCATGCCGATGTTCATCTGGGCGCTGCTGGTGACGGTCATTTTGCTGCTGCTCGCCTTCCCCGCGCTGACGGTCGGCCTGATCTTTCTCTTCGCCGATCGTTATTTCGACACGCACTTCTATCGCGTGATCGCCGGCGCGACGCCAATCCTGTGGCAGCACCTGTTCTGGATCTTCGGCCATCCCGAGGTGTACATCATGGCCCTGCCGGCGTTCGGCATGATTTCCGAAATACTGCCGGTTTTCTCGCGCAAGCCGCTGTTCGGCTATCCGATGATGGCCTATTCGATCATCCTGATCGCCTTTCTCTCCTATGGCGTCTGGGGCCATCACATGTTCGCGACCGGAATGGGGCCGGTCGCCGACAGCGCGTTTTCGATCACCTCGATGCTGATCGCGATTCCGACCGGCGTGAAAGTGTTCTCATGGATCGCGACGGTGTGGGGAGGGCGATTGCGGTTCACCACCGCGATGCTTTTCGCGCTCGGCTTCATCCTTGAATTCACGATCGGCGGCCTGAGCGGCGTGATGCACGCCAGCGCTCCGGTCGATATGGAGCAGACCGATTCCTACATCATCATCGCGCATTTCCATTACGTGCTGTTTGGCGGCGTGCTGATGGCGATCCTGGCGTCGTTCTACTACTGGTTCCCGAAAATCAGCGGCCGGATGATGAACGAAACGCTCGGCAAATGGCATTTCTGGCTGACCACGATTTTCTTCAACTGCACCTTCTTCCCGATGCATTTCCTGGGCGAACTGGGAATGCCGCGCCGCATTTACACGTACGCGCCGGGAATGGGATGGGATTTCTGGAACTTTTTCGAGAGCGTAAGCGCGTTTTTTCTGGGCGCGACTTTCCTGATTTTCTTCTTCAACGTCGCCTATAGCTGGTTCAACGGCGAACGCGCGAGCGCCGATCCATGGAACGCGCGCACGCTCGAATGGATGACGCCGTCGCCGCCGCCGGTCTATAACTTCGTGACCGTGCCGGCGGTTCACTCGCGCGACGCTTTCTGGGTCGAAAAATACGGCGACGTGGAGGCTTCGGGACTCGGCGAAAAACGCCTCAACGTGGATTACCTGCCGCCGCCGTCGGCCGAAGAAATCGCGGCGATCCATATGCCCGAGCCGTCGTTGTACCCGCTGGTCATGGGCGGGGCCATCTTCCTCGCCGGTGTGGGCATGCTGGTCGGCTGGTATCGGCTGGTGTTCGGCGGTCTTGGATTGCTTGCTTTCACTGCGATCTCGATGTCGTTCGAGTACATCGACTGGGGCCAGGACAATCCCCATCAGGTCGGCGAGAGCTTCCTTGGGTTGGACAATCGCAAACTCGGCATCTGGGCCTTTATCGGTTCGGAATGCGTATTCTTCGCCAGCCTGATCTCAACCTACATGGTTTATAAGTCGCGGAGCATTGGCTATCCCGACGCCCAGATACTGAACATTCCGCTGACCTCATTCAGCACGTTCGTCCTGCTGATGTCGAGCTTGCTGATGGTTCTGGCGCTCGCCGGCTATCAGCGCGGCGATCGGTTCTGGGGAACTTTCTGGCTGTTCGGCACGGCCTTCTTCGGGTGCATCTTTCTGGGTGGCCAGGTCTTCGAATTCCACGACTTTTATGCGCGTGGAATGCTCTACAACAGCAACCTGTTCAGCCAGTGTTTCTATACGCTGGTTGGCTTCCACGGCTTCCACGTGTTTATCGGCGTATGCTGGCTGATCACGATGGCGATCGCCGGGGCGCGCGGCAAAATCGGCAAGAGCCGCGCGTTGTCGGTCGAAATCGCGGGTCTTTACTGGCACTTCGTGGATATCGTGTGGGTTGTCATCTTCACCCTGATCTATTTGATGAGGACGATTAAACACGCATGAGCGAGCACGCAATCGATCACGCGCACGACGCGCACGCGATCGTGCATGACGAGCATCCCGGCCCGATGGTCTACATTGTGGTGGCGGTGGTGCTGTGTATTCTGACCGCAATGGAAATCGGCGTCTTTTATGCAGCCGCGCTGCAATCGGTGCTGGTGCCGCTCCTGATTGTTCTCGCGATCGCCAAATTCATTTTGGTCGCGTCGTTTTACATGCATCTATGGTACGACAGCACCGTTTTTTCGATTTTCTTCGTCTTTCCATTGATGCTGGCGGTGCTGATTTGCATGTCGCTGATGCTGCTGTTCGCATATCTGGGCCATCATATGTTCATCATCAGAGCCTAGTAAGATGGTGCGACGGGCCGGGAGCGGGCGATAAGCCATGTGGGAAGCGAAACCTGACGTAATCGTATCGATCATCGCGTTCGCCGCGGTTTATGTCGGCGCGGCGTACGTCGCGGGCAGGCGTCCTCGCCAGCGCCAGGAACTGGCGTTCGGCTTCGCCGTGATCCTGCTTTTGTTAACCCTTACCGGGCCGCTCGACCAGGCCGCGAAAGGTTTTTTCTTCGCCGCGTACATCTTTCAACAGATGATGCTGGTGTTTGTCATCCCGCCCCTTATTCTTCTGGGAACGCCGGATTGGATGTTGCGCCCGATTCTCATGCGGCGGGTTGTTGAGCCGTTCTTTCGCATCGTCACGCGCCCACTGGTCGCGTTTCTGTTGTTCTCGATGTTCTTCGCGCTGTTGCATTACCCGGCTCTATGCGACCGGGTCTGCCACGTTAAGTCGTTCTTCGGCGGAATCAGATTGGGCCTGCTGATCGTCGGCGTGCTGCTGTGGTGGCCGATCGTCAGTCCCGTGCCCGAATTTCCCCGGCTTTCCTATCCGTTGCAGATTCTCTACCTCTTTCTGTTGATGATTCCGATGACCGCGGTGGCCGCGCCGATTACGATGGCGGATTCGGTGCTCTACATGTACTACACGATGGGGCCGCATCCGCTGGGGCTCACGCCGCGCGCGGATCAGGTGCTTGGCGGACTGGTGATGTGGGTTGGCCAGGGCGTCTATATCATGTTCGTTTTCAGCGGGATTTTCTTCCGTTGGGCGCAGCGGGAAGACACTGAAATTCCCGCGATAAATCGCAGGCCCGCGCAAATCCGGCCGCTTCATCCGCACGGGCGCGCGACTGTATAAATAGTCCGGTTCGTTCCCTCGCCCGCGCCGCGGGCCTCATCAAATCAGTTTCGGGCGTCACGCCTGAGAATCCAGTTCATCCTTGTGAGCGTGGTCCATAATCTATGGCCGCAAAGCGGGCGGCTGGCGCCGATACGCGAAGCTCAACGCGCGAAGCGTCGCTAGCGCATAGATTGCCGTCCCGAGCGCCGTCAGGGCCGCGCCGATCTCAGCCAGCGCTGCTTGTGACGCAAGCGCGCTCGCGCTGACGATGGCAAGCCCGGCGTTGTAGCCCGCAAAAATCATCCATCGGCCGGATGGCGATTCAATCTCCGCGAATTTCATGGACGGCCAGCCTTTTGCAGATCGCACATGTGCGACCGCGCCGGGAAAAAGATGGTACGACATTCCGATGATGAAATTGCCGAACCATCCCAGCAGGCCGGCCGCGCCATATACGACGGCGACGTGCGCTCCGATCATGCTGTCGCCTCCCAGCGCCAGCAACGCCAAGCCTGAAGCGACGGCCAGCAACGCCCAGCCGGCGCCAGCGGCGACATGCGGCGCTGTCCAGCCCGGCATCGGACGCCGCCCCGGGATCATCGCGAAAATCGACATTACGAATACGACAATCGACAACGCCGCGAAGATCGCCGCCGCGATAACGATTATTTGGCCCGCGAAAAGCAGCGCGGCGGCGAGCGTGATCGCGGAACCTCCGAGCGCATAAACAAGCCATCGCCGGCGGTCGAAATCGATCGCCATGGCTCCGATAAATGCCGGCAGCATCCGCTGGGAAAGCGCGCACACCGTAATTGCGATCCAGCCGATCGCCGCAAGGTTCGCATGCGCCGCGAGATTGTCGAGCAGATTGCCGCCGATGATTCCGACGGACTTGTCGAGCGCCAGAAGAAAGCCCAGCGTCGCGGCGGCAAGAAGGAAGGATACCGCGAAGGCGACGCCGGTTTGCGCGATGCCGCGTCCGACGCCGGCCCACACGCACGGCACGATGTTGACCGCGAACAGGATCAAACTTGCGATCAGCACGATCGCCGCCGACCAGACGCCCGACCATGAGCCGAGCGCAAAATGGCTGATCACGCCGCTCGAACCGATCAGGAACAAAATCAATTGCGGCGCCAGCAGGCGCGGGTAGGGTAACGGTTTGTGCCCGAGCGCGGGCGCGTATCGGTAAAGCACGCCGATTATCGCGGCGGTAATCCATCCGATCGTGAACGTATGAACCAGCGCGAGGATTCGCGGCTGGTAAAAATAGTCAAGCATCGGCGTGGTCAGCCACGGCAGCGCCGCCATTCCCGCAATCAGATAGATCGTGGCGATTACGAAATAATCCACCGCGATTCGCGCCGCGCGGATTTCGCTGCGCGAGCGGCCGGAAGGTTGCGCTTTTTCCGGCGTTTCATCGGCGAAGTCGGCCATCCGCTCGATTTCCTTTCCGATTTGATTCACCGCTGTCTGCTTCCACCACGCGGCGCTTTATCCGTCATTCCGCGAACGCCCGCCAACCGTCGGGAGATTGAGCTGGCCGGCGGCGACTTGCCGCGCCGTCGCTATTGGCCTAATAGGAGATCAGAAATGAGGATAGCCGCCGAAGCGGCGGCCGCAAGCGCGCGTCTCCTCATTCTTCGACCTGAACGCCCCCTCATCCTCTCGCATCGAGCGCGCCGAGGCGCCTGACGGCTGTTCGCCGGTGTGAGAGGAGGCCGCCATGAAGCCAAGGAAGTTCCGGACGATCGTTGACGGGGCCGTCGCCGGCCTGATCGGTGGAGCGGTGATCGCGCTGTGGTTTTTTGTCTTTGACACGGCGCACGGCGAGCCATTGCGGACGCCGGAATTGCTCGCCGCCGCGCTCCTGCACGGTTCAAGCGCCGCAACGCTGAGCGGCGCGGGATGGGCGCTCGTCGCGCAATACGCGGTGGCGCATTTCGCGATTTTCGCGCTCATCGGCGTCTGTGGGGCGATGATGCTCTCCGCGGCGGAAGACAATCCCGAGCTGTTTCCGGCGCTCTTCATTTTCACCTGCGCGTTCGAGGTTTTCTTTATCTTTGTGCTGATGCTGTTTGGGCCCGCCGCGCAAGCAGCGACGCTGTGGTGGAAGGGCTTGATCGGAAATTTCATGGCGACGGCGGCGATGTTGGCCTTTTTCTTCTGGCGCCAGCCGGCGCTGGCGGAGCGGCTGCTCGGTCCCTGGGTCGCCGTGGTTCGCGAGGGCGTTGTCGTGGGGATTATTGGCGGCGCGATCGTCGCCGTGTGGTTTTTCGTCTATGACCTTGCGACTGGCGAGCCGTTTCGCACGCCGGCGCTGCTGGGCACGATGCTGCTCGATGTCATGCATGAGCCAAGCGGCTTCGCGGTGACGGCGGCCAGCGTGCTCGGCTACACCGCGCTGCATTTTTTTGCGTTCATCATGTTTGGAATCGCCGCGTCGATCCTGATGGCGGTTTCGGAACGCGAGCCGCTGATCGCGCTCGGCGTGCTGGTTTTGTTCATATGGTTTGAAATGTGTTTCGCCGGATTTGTCACGTTCCTCGATCAAACCGCGATCGAGGATATCGGATGGTGGAACATTATCGGCGGAAATATCCTTGCGCTCGCGGCGATCGTCGGTTGGTACGAACATCGCCATCCGCGAGTCGTGCCGCGGCTGTTCGATCGCTGGGAGGAGTTGAAGCACGAAGGTTCCGCGAAGACGGAGCGGAGCGCGATGCGTCCGCATGTCGTGCCGCGGCGCGGATGAAATGGCGTGCGCGGGAACGCCGACCCGGCGCGAAAAGATTGACGATGGGCGGCGCGCCCGCGGCGCCGCCCGATGATGCTACGGAACCGTAACCACGAGGGCCGAGCACGGCGCCGCTCCGACCGCGGCGTAGGAATGGGCGACCGTCGAGTCGAAATAAATCGCGTCGCCGCGTTGCAGCAGGTTTTCGTCGCCGCCGACGGCAAGATTCAGCGATCCTCCGAGCACGTAGAGAAATTCGACGCCGTCGTGTTGATGGGCCGGCTTGCGGCCTGGCGCGGGTTTGGGAAATTCCGCCAGGAACGCGCTCAGCTTGCGTTCCTCGGCTTTGAAATCAAGGCACTCGAATCGATAGATTATTTCGTCGCTCCTGAATTTCTCTTCGAAAATCAGCCGCTCTTTCTTCTGCGTCACGGCCATCACGTGCCGCCGCTGATCGGTGAAAAAATAATCCAGCCCGACGTTGAAGACCATCGCGATTCTGAGCAGAGTCGGCAGCGTCGGAAACAGGCGCCCGCGTTCGATTTTGGAAAGCAGCGCGGCTGATAGCGCCGTATGGCGGCCAAGCTCGACGAGGCCCATCTTTTTGCGCAGCCTGAGCGCGCGCAATTTCTCGCCGATCGCATACTTTTGCAGCCCTTCCTGCAGCGTGTCCGATAGCATGGTTCAGTTGTGATCCATCGTATTTGATCCAGCGAAATCAAATCACGAAACCAGAATTGAACCAACAGTCAAATTTATTTTCTGTTGAATCCCAAGAGATGGCTAAAAGCGGCTTTCGCCAGATGCGCCGCTTGCTCGAATCGTGGTTTGCGGGTTGGCCAAACCGATTAAATCATTTGAGCGATGTCGATCGTTGCCGGTGGCCGGGCCGCGGGTCGCCTGCCGCAACCTGTTATCGAGCGCGGCTCGCGGCGCGCATCACAATCCGAGCACGTCGCGCATCGAATAAAGACCGTTCGGCCGATTGGCAAGCCACGCCGCCGCCCGGATCGCTCCGCGGGCGAGCGCCTCACGGCTTTGCGCCCGATGCGTCAATTCGAGGCGTTCGCCCTGGCCGCCGAAAATAACGGTATGGTCGCCGACCGCGTCGCCCGCGCGCATCGCGAGCACGGCGATATTGCCGGATGGACGCACGCCCGTGATGCCTTCGCGGCCGTAAACCGCATTCGCGCCGAAGTCGGCCGAGCGCGCTTCCGCGATCGCCCGTCCCAGCGCGAGCGCCGTTCCGCTTGGCGCATCGACTTTTGTGCGATGGTGAATCTCGAGCACTTCGGCGTCGAAATCGGCGAGCGTGCGCGCCACTTCCGCCACTATTTTCATCAGCACGTTGACGCCCACGCTCATGTTCGGCGCGATCACTGTTCGGGTGCGCGGCCCAAGCTCGCGCGCCCGCGCCTCCATTTCCGGGGTGAACCCGGTCGAACCGATCACTATCGCGGCGCCTTTCGCGGCCGCAATCTCAAGATGTTCGAGCGAAGATTTTGCGCTCGTGAAATCGAGCGTCACGGTCTCCGGCCGGGCCAGCATCGCGTAGTCCCCGACAATCCGCACGCCGAGCGCGCCCGCGCCCGCGACTTCCCCGGCGTCGGCGCCTAACGTCGCGTTTCCGGGAGCCTCGAGCGCGCCGGCCAGGCGATGTTCGCGCTCGCGCGCGATCAGCGAGACGATCATCCGGCCCATTCGTCCAGCCGCGCCCGACACGACAATGTTCGCCATAGCTTTTCCTCGCCAAACTGGAACGCCGCCGGCATTGTGCCGGCGACGCCCGACTCGAGAGCGAATTATCGAAGAACCACGCCGCTCGCGACCCGCCATTCGCGCGCGCCGGGACGCCAGAATGAGATCAGGCGCTGGCGGCGGCGGGAGCGGCCTCGGCGGCTGCGGATTTACCGTGTGCGGCGGTCCAATGCTCCTCGCACAGGCTTCCTTTGAAGCGTTTTTTCCGGCAATTTTCGCCTGTGCAGGTCTTGTACCGGGTCTTCGGCATTTCGCCCGCTTTCCACAAGCGATAATGCTTGCGGCAATATCCCTTCGCGATTACCTCGCGTTCGCATTCGTTGGCCTTGCAGGCGCCTTTGTTCGGCATGAACCTTTTCGTCTTGCTCCTGTTAGAATTCCACCTTTAACTCGCGGCTAAGCAATTCTTCGACCATAGCGGTTGCGGGCGCCGCTTCATAGAGCACCCTGCAGACCGCGGCGACGATCGGCGTCTCCACATTGTGCCGCGCGGCCAGCGCCCGGACCGCTCGCGCGTTCACGGCGCCTTCCGCGACCTGCCCGTCATCGCCGGTTTCCGACCATGGCGCGCCCGCGGCAAGCCGCAATCCGAGCGCACGATTGCGCGACAGCGCGCCTGTGCAGGTCAGCACGAGATCGCCAAGCCCGGCCAATCCGGCCATGGTTTCGGCGCGCCCGCCGGCGGCGGCGGCAAGGCGCGACATCTCGGCCAATCCGCGCGTGATCAGCGCCGCGCGTGCGCTCGAGCCCAGGTCAAGCCCGTCCGAAATGCCGGCGGCTATGGCGATAACATTCTTGATTACGCCGCCCATCTCGACGCCGATCACGTCCGCGCTGCGATAGATTCTCAAGGTGGGCGTCGCGAAAATTCCCTGCACGCGGCGCGCGACCTCCGGATCTGCGGCTGCGGCCACCAGCGCCGCCGGTTTGCCGCGCGCCACCTCGGCCGCGAAGCCGGGTCCCGACAGCGCCGCCACCCGGCGCGCCGGCGGGGCCAGTTCCGCGATCATCCGCGTCATCGTCAGCAGGGTTTCCGGCTCCACGCCCTTCGTTACGCTGACGATCGTGGCTTCAGGCGCGATCGCGGATACGACCGGCGCGAACGCGTCGCGCGCCATCCGCGACGGTATCGCCATCACCAGCGTCGCCGCGCCGTTCGCGGCGGCGCGCCAATTATCGGTAAGCGCCAGATTCGGCGGAATCGCGACGCCGGGCAGATACGCCGCGTTTTCCGCCGCGGCGCGGATCGCTTCGAGCCGCTCCCGCCGGCGGATCGCGAGCGTCACCTCGCGGCCGGAACGCGCCAGGGTCACGGCCAGCGCCGTGCCCCAGGCGCCCGCTCCAAGGATTGCGATTCGGCTCATCGCCGCCCTCGCTTGCGCCTCTTCAGGCCACCGAACGCAGGATTCGATACAGCGGCGCCAATTCGCGGAACGCGTCGATTACTTCCGCGCGATCCAGCCGGATCGCTTCGCGCATGTTCCATCCGAAGCCCACGTCTATTCCTCCGGTCTTCTTGTCGAGCGCGTCCGCCATCGCGCCGAATGCGGACGCCGATGCGGGTTCTCCCGCCGGCAGTTCGCTGAAGCTCCATTTGTCGTATTGGGCGAGGCGCGCGCCCTTGAAGTCTTTGATCAGGCGGGGCGCGCTTTCGCGTATCCGATTCGCCATTTCGCCGCGCCGATCCGCCTCCGATTTCACCACCGCGCGCGCGTGCAGTCCCGCCGCCGAGATACATAGCGCAAGGTAGCCGTATCGTTTATATCCGCGCGGCGACGGTCCAAACGCCACCCAGGTCTCCGGCGGAGGATTGACCGTGCGGCGCGCATGTTTGGCGACATGCGGGAAGAACTCCAGATGCTGCGTGCGGGCCAGTTCCGGCGCCAATTCGCCCCCCAGACGGATCAGCCGCGGACGCACGCGGTCGTAAATCCGCTCCATCCGCTCGCTGAAGCCCTCGATTTTGAAAACCGCAAAATCCTCCGCACGGAACCCCAGCATCGCGACTTCCAATTCCTTTCATGCCGCCGCCCGCGGCGCGATTGATCGACGCCGCAGAGTCTAGCGCGATTCGCTTCCCCGCGCCGCACCCGGCGGCTACAACGCCCGCCCGATATGCGGTAGTAATATCTGTGGCCGATTACACGGCGCGGCGGAGAGCTGATGGACCTGAGCGATACACCCAAGGAAGCGGAATTTCGCGCCAAGGCGCGGCGCTGGCTCGAAGCGAACGCGCCGCGCGGCCTGAAAGATCGCGGCTTCGCGCTCGCGATCGACGAGCACACGGTCAGGATTCTCACCGACTGGCAGCGCCGGCTCTGCGACGCCGGTTTTCTCGGCATCAACTGGCCTAAAGAATATGGCGGACAGGGCCTGACGCTAATCGAATGCGCGATCTTCAACGAGGAGATGGCGCGCGTGCGCGCCCCCGCGCCGCTCAATGAACTGGGCCTTTCGATGGGCGCGCCGACCATCCTCGAACACGGCACGGAAGCGCAGAAAAAACGCTTCATCCCGAAAATTCTTTCGTGCGAAGAAATCTGGTGCCAGGGATTTTCGGAGCCCGGCTCGGGTTCCGATTTGGCCGCGCTCGCGACGCGCGCCGTAATCGACGGCGACCATTTCATCATCAACGGCCAGAAGGTCTGGACCTCGCTCGGCCATCTCGCCGACTGGTGCATGCTGCTGGTCCGCACCGATTCCAACGTGCCGAAGCATCGCGGCATCTCCTACATCCTGGTCGATATGCACAGCCCCGGCGTCAAGGTCGCGCCGCTGCGCCAGATGACCGGCGAGGCCGAATTCAACCAGATGTTCTTCGACGACGTGCGCGTGCCGCGCGAAAACCTGCTCGGTCCGCTGAACGGCGGATGGGGCGTCGCGCTGACCACCCTGATGAACGAGCGCGCCACGCTCTCGCTCGCCACCGTGATGCGCTTTCGGAACGTTTTCGAGGATCTCGCCGAACTGGCGCGCCGCGCGATTGCGTCCGGCGGCTGTCCCGTCCCGCCCGCGGTCGCGCGCCAGACGCTCGCCCAGTTCTACGTCGAGGTCGAGTCGATGAAGTACCTCGCCTATCGCAATTTCTCGCGCCTTGTCCGCGGCGGCATGCCCGGCCCCGAAGGTTCGATTTCGAAACTCCTGTGGAGCGAACTCAACCAGCGGATGAACGAATTCGCGCTGACGCTCGCGGGGCCGCGCGCCACGCTCGGCGAAGGCTCGCGGCACGCTATTGACGACGGCCGCTGGCAATACGGACTGCTGCGCGCGCGCGGCAACACGATCGAAGAGGGCACGTCCGAGGTCCAGCGCAGCATCATCGCCGAGCGCCTGCTCGGTTTGCCGAAAGGTTATTGAGCGCAGCCGATGGCGGCCGGCGGCGACATCGCCAAACCGTTGCGGACTTCGCCAGCGCCGGAAGGACGCGCCGATTTCGGCGCGACGCTCGCACGCCACGGCTTGCCGCCACTGCGCCGGTTCGCGCCGACGACTCTGCAGGTCAACGTCGGACGCCTCTGCAATCAGGCGTGCCATCATTGCCACGTCGATGCCGGCCCGGGCCGCAAGGAGCTCATGACGGCGGCCACGGCCGCGCGCGTGATCGACATAATCGCCACCAATCGCGCTTTCCGCACGATCGATTTCACCGGCGGCGCGCCCGAACTTAATCCGAACTTCCGCCGCCTTGTCGAAAGCGCCCGCGCCGCCGGTCGCGAAGTTATCGTCCGCTGCAATCTGACCGTGCTGTTCGCGCCCGCGATGGAATGGTTGCCGGAGTTTTATCGCGACGCGCGCGTTCATCTAATCTGTTCGCTGCCCTGCTACAGCGCCGAGAACGTCGAAAAGCAGCGCGGCCCCGGCGTTTTCGACGCGAGCATCGCGGCGCTCCGCATCCTCAATCGGCTCGGCTTTGGCGCGGGCCGGTTCCCGCTCGATCTCGTTTACAATCCGGTCGGCCCGTTTCTTCCGCCGGCGCAGGAAGAGCTTGAACGCCGCTATCGCGACGAGTTGGGCAGCGCCTTCGGCGTCAGCTTCGATCGCTTGCTGACCCTCGCCAACATGCCGATTCGCCGTTTCGCGCGCGATCTCGAACGGCTCGGCCGCGCCGCCGAATACATGGGCCTGCTGGTGAATCACTTCAATCCGGCGACGGTCGAAGCGCTGATGTGCCGCACGCTGGTGAGCGTCGGCTACGACGGCGGACTTTACGATTGCGATTTCAACCAGATGCTCGCGATGCCGCTCGGCGCCGCGGGCGGGCGCGCTCCGACCATCTTTGACATCGAAGATTTTTCGGCGCTCGCCGGCGCCCGCATCGCCACCGGATCGCATTGCTTCGGATGCGCCGCCGGAGCCGGATCGAGCTGCGGCGGCGCGCTCGCCTGAGTTCGTCCGCGCGATGGCGGCGCGGCGCCGCCGCGTGCTATGACCGCATCCAAATCCTCTCCGGGAGTTCAGCCATGAGCAGTCTCGCGATCGAGGGCCATTGCGACCCGCGCTTCGCCCGCGTCAAGGACGCCTTCGCCGAAAACTTCGCCGCCCGCAACGAGTACGGGGCCGCCCTCGCCGTGACGATCGACGGCCGCGGCGTGATCGATATCTGGGCCGGCCATACTGACAAAGAGCGCACGCGCCCGTGGACCCGCGACACGATCGTCAACGTCTTCTCCACGACCAAGGGGATGCTCGCGATGTGCGCGCATCGGCTGGTCGATCAGGGCGAGCTCGATCTTGACGCGCCGGTCGTGAAGTACTGGCCCGAATTCGGCCAGGCCGGCAAAGAGCGCATCACCGTGCGCCAGTTGCTCAACCATCGCGCCGGCCTGCCCGCGATCCACGCGCCGCTCCCCGATGACGCGATTTACGACTGGAACCGGATGGCCGCCGCGCTCGCCGCCGATGAGCCGTGGTGGACCCCCGGCGCGTGCCACGGCTACCACGCGATTACGATCGGATGGCTGGCCGGCGAGGTGATTCGCCGCATCGCGGGCAAAAGCGTCGGCGCCTTTTTTCGCGACGAAATCGCCGGCCCGCTCGGCATCGATTGCCATATCGGCCTCGCCGCGAGCGAAGACGCGCGCTGCGCCACGATGCTCGCGTCGCCGCCGCCTCCGCCCGGCGCCGTCAACCTCTTCAAATATTCGCAGGAGCATCCCGACTCCGTCACCGCCAGGGCCTTCAACAATCCCGCCACGCCGATGAAGCTTGGCGTGGTCAACGGCCGCGCCTGGCGCGGCGCAGAAATTCCCGCCGCCAACGGCCATACCAACGCTCGCGCGCTCTCCCGGCTTTATGGCGCGCTGGCGCGCGGCGGCGAAGTGGACGGCGTCCGCGTGCTTTCGCCCGAGGCGATTCAGCGCGCCTCCACCGAGGAATCGTTCGGCCATGATGAAGTGCTGCTGATCACGACCCGTTTCAGCACCGGCTTCATGCTCACCAAGCCCGACGATCCGTTCGGCCCAAGCCCGCGCGCCTTCGGCCATCCCGGCGCCGGCGGTTCGCTCGGCTTCGCCGATCCCGACGCGAAAATCGGCTTCGGCTACGTGATGAACAAGATGGGGCCGTATATCATCGTCGATCCGCGCCCGCGCGCGCTGCTCGACGCGCTTTACGCTGCGCTCTGAGGCGCGCGCGATTCCGCCCGCGGCCGGCGGCGTCCAGTCCGCGACGCCGCCGTCCGCGGTTGTTTTTCGAACAAGACTTTTATAAATATCGAAATATGAAGAAATCGGCCGTAATCGCCGGGCTGGGCGCGCTCGCGCAGGATACGCGTCTCGACATCTTCCGCCTGCTGGTCGAGGCCGGCCCCGAAGGAATCGCCGCGGGCGAGATCGGACGGCGCCTCGGCCTGCCGTCGCCGACGCTCTCGTTCCATCTGAGCCAGCTTCGTTTCGCCGGCCTCGCCGCTTCGCGCCGCCAGAGCCGCTCGATAATCTACCGCGCCAACTTCGCCGCGATGGCGGGGCTGGTCGATTATCTCACCCACAACTGCTGCGGCGGCCGGCCCGGGTTGTGCGCTCCGGCGGGATGCTCTCCATCCGCGGATCCGGCGCGTCGGCGCGCGGCGAAATCCCGATGAGCGGCCGCGTCTTCAACGCGCTCTTTCTCTGCACCGGCAACTCCGCCCGCAGCGTGATGGCCGAATGCGCGCTCAACCGATGGGGTAAAGGCAGGTTCCGCGCCTTCAGCGCCGGCAGCCATCCGGCGGGCGCGGTCAATCCGATGACGCTGCGGGTGCTCGCCGACCTCAACTACGACACCTCCGGCCTGCGCAGCAAAAGCTGGGATGAATTCGCCGCGCCCGGCGCTCCGCCGCTCGATTTCGTCTTCACGGTGTGCGATCGCGCCGCTGGCGAGATGTGTCCGGTATGGCCCGGGCGGCCGATGACCGCGCATTGGGGAGTCAGCGATCCAGCCGCGTTCGTCGGCGAAGATGAACCGCGCCGCCGCTTCTTTCTGCGCATCTACACCGAACTCGAAAACCGCATCAAAATTTTCGTCAGTCTGCCGTTCGAATCGCTGGACCGCATGGCGCTCGAACGGCGGCTGCGCGAAATCGGCGCACGCCGCCCGCCCGATGGAGAATCGGAATGAGTCCGCGGCGGCCGGAATCGGCGCGTCATCGGCGCCGCGATTATCTGGAGCCATTCGATGGATAATCAGGCCGCGGGCGTGATCCGCAAGTTGTCGGTGCGCGATCGCCTGCTCACGCTCTGGATTTTCCTCGCCATCGCCGCCGGCGTCGCGCTCGGCTACGCCTTTCCGGGAATCCATCGGCTGTTCGACGCGCTGAGCGTCGGCACGACTTCGATTCCGATCGCCGCCGGGCTGATCGCTATGATGTATCCGCCGCTCGCGCGCGTCCGTTACGACGAACTGTTCGACGTTTTCCGCGACTGGAAAATCCTTGCGCTTTCGCTCGTCCAGAACTGGATCATCGGCCCGATTCTGATGTTCGCGCTGGCGGTGGTCTTTCTGCGCGGCCATCCGCAATACATGGTCGGCCTGATTTTGATCGGGCTCGCGCGCTGTATCGCGATGGTGATCGTGTGGAACGATCTCGCGGCCGGCGATCCCGACTATTGCGCCGGCCTTGTCGCCTTCAATTCGATTTTCCAGGTGCTCTTCTATTCCCTGTACGCGTGGTTCTTTATCAAGGTCGTGCCGGGATGGCTCGGCATCGCCGGCGCCGCCGTCCATGTGACGATCGGCGAGATTGCGGCGAGCGTCGGACTTTATCTGGGCGTGCCGTTCGCCGCCGGACTGGCGACCTGGCTCGCGCTTACCCGGCTCCGCGGCCGCGACTGGTATTACGCGGAATTCATCCCCCGCATCGCGCCGCTCACGCTCGCCGCGCTGCTCTTCACGATCGTCGTGATGTTCTCGATCAACGGCCGCGCGATCGTGGAACTGCCGTTTGACGTGCTTCGCGTCGCCATTCCGCTCACGCTCTATTTCGGCATCATGTTCGCAGTGTCGTTCGCGATGGGCGTGCGGACAGGCGCGGGCTATCCGCGCTGCTGCACGCTCTCTTTCACCGCCGCCTCCAATAATTTCGAGCTGGCGATCGCGGTCGCGGTCGGCGCGTTCGGAATCGGCAGCGGCGAGGCGTTCGCCGCCGTAATCGGACCGCTTATCGAAGTGCCGGTGATGATCGCGCTGGTGGACGTCTCCGGCTGGCTGCGGCGGCGCTATTTTCCCGAGCGGCCGGCCGCCGCGGCGTCTGGATCGCCCCTGGTTTCCGCGCGATCGGCCTGACCTCGCGGCGCGTCGCATTAACCTTGCCGGATGCGTACAATTCGGATGCGGCCCGCGCCGCCTAGCGAAACGGGGAGGGTTGTGCATGCCGGCGCTCAAAGACGGCGATCGCGTTTTGATCGTTGATCGCAAACTCTTCAAAGACGACAACACCCGCTTCTTTGTCGGCGTGATCGAGGAATATGACGACGTCGCCGTCCGTGTGCGCGGCTACCCGTTCCATCTGAGCCCCTATGAAATTTCCGGCGCGGAGCGCCACGGCGACGAGCGTGTTCGCGTAGTGTCGCTCTTTGCGGGCGACCTGATTTACCTGCTGCCGCGCGATCTCGATCCCAACAAGGTGCAACTGCGGCGCTCGCCGAAGTCGTTGATGCTTACCGACGGCGAAGCGCTGTCCGTCGATTTGAGCGAGTGGCTGATGCGCGTCTGAACGCCGCGCCGCCTTCCGGCCCACGCGCGTCACGGCGCTTGCAATAAAGCGCAAGCGCCCCGCCGCTAGCGCGCTCCGCTTTCCAATGCTTCGATAAACTCGCCGATCGCCGCTGCCGTCGCCTGCGGATTGTCGAGCGGCACGTGATGGTGCGCGTCGTGGATTTCGACGAAGCGCGCGCCGGGCGTCCGCCGATGCATCCGGCGCGCCGCCGCCGGCGTCATCAGCGCGCTGTGCCGTCCGCGAATGATCAGCGTCGGCCGGGCGATTTTGCGCAGCGAAACCCGGCCCCAATCGCGCCGCCGATGCCGCCATGCGCGCGCCTCCGGATCGAACCGAAACGCCCAGCGCCCGTTCGGCAACTGTTCCGCGCCCTTGAGCGCGAGTTCCGCATTGGGTCGGGAGGGTGATGCCTCCGAAGAGGACACCCCTCTCCCGCCCACCGAACCGGACGTGATAGTTTCCCATCATCCGGCTCTCCGCACTCGCATTTCAGCATCCAGATCGCGATTAGTCAGTTTGCCGGCATGGAGGGCGTCGTGGCACGAGCGGCAGAGCACGGTGCGCTTGCGGCGCCGCGCCGCCGCGCCCTGCCGCCAAAGCGGAGCGTCCTTCACGTCCTTAAGCTTGTGGGCATGATGCACTTCGCACGGCACGCCGGTCGCGCCACAGTATTCGCACTTCCGGGCATGCAGACGAGCGAGCACATCGGAGCGGCCCGCCGTCCACATCGGGTTCGGCAGTCGATCGACCGCCGCGCCCAGCTCCGGAAGTTGGCCGAGGTCCTTCAGCGCGAAGACCTCGACCAGCCTCTCCTTGCGGCCTTCCACTTTGACGCGGACGGCCAGCCTACCCCCGATTCTCAGATGATGGGCCACCTGATTGACCGAGCGGCGGAACTTGAACGAAAGCGTCTTGAGCAGGCTCGTCTGCCAGAGCAGATGCAGCTTGCGCAGACTGTACTTCGCGCAGTTTGCCAGCCGGTAATAGTTGGCGAGGCCGCGCATCTCGGCGTTGTAGGCGAGCACGATCTCCAGCACGCTGCTGTCGATCAGGTGTCGCCGATGGATCGCCTTGAGGCGGCTCAGATCGCCGTAGCCCTTGCGCCGGTTGAAGCGCACCACGCGGTCGTGGGGAACGACCAGACGGATGCGGCTGGTGTGGCCACGCGTGAACGTGTACCTGCCCTGGAACCGTACTCGTTTGACCCTGGCCACGTTCACGGTGCGAACGTGGTAGCCGAGGAACACGGCTCCATCCGACGCCTTGCTCACCTTGCTCTTCTCGGCCGACGCTTCGAGCTTGAGCCGGTCGCGGAGGAACTCCGCGACCTGGCGCATAATCTCCTGCGCATCAGCCTTGGAACCGATCACGCCGATTAGAAAGTCATCGGCGTAACGGCAGAAGAGCAGCCGGCGGAAGTTTGGATCGAACCAGTTCTTTGCCGGCATGGTCGAGCGTTTCGCCTGAAGTTCCCGAACCTTCTCTTTCTCCGCTTCCGCCTCGACCGTGCGGCCTTGAGCCAGAAGCTGATCGATAAGGCGCCGACGTTTGCAAATGGCGGTGGACAGACCCTGGTAGGGAAGATGGACGTAGCGCTGCTTGCCCCGGTCGAAGCGCGCCTTCATCCCGGCCAGGAACTCATCGAGTTCGTGCAGATAGATGTTGGCGAGAATCGGCGAGACGACGCCGCCCTGCGGAGTGCCGCTGAAGGTGGCGTGGAAGGTCCAGTCTTCCATGTATCCGGCCTTGAGCATCCGCGCGATGAGCCGAATGAACCGCTCATCATCGATCCGCTTGCGCAGCAGATCGAGCAGGATGCCGTGATCGATGTTGTCGAAGAACCCGACCACATCGACGTCCACGAACCATTTAACGCCGTTCCAGGTGTCCTGAATCACGGACAGCGTGGTGTGACACGAGCGGCTGCGGCGGAAGCCGTGCGATTGGTGCGAAAACACCGGCTCGTAGATGGCTTCCAGCAACAGCTTCACCACGCCCTGAACCAGCTTGTCATCGGCAGTGGGAACGCCTAACGGGCGCAACTTCTTGCCGTCAGGCTTGGGGATATAGACCCAGCGCACCGGGGTGAAGCGGTAGGTCCCGGCGCTGATGCGCGAGATCAAGGACTGCACCCGCTCAAGCGAGAAGCCGTCGAGCGTGTTTTCGGTGACGCCCTTGGTGAGCGCGCCCCGATTCGGTGCGATCTCAGCATAGGCCCGCTCCCACAGGAGCGGGTTCAGCATCAGGCGAAACAGACCGTTGATCCGCTTGCCCTGTCGCGACAGGTTACGGATCGAATCGAGTCGTCGTCGTATCGACTCCGGCAGCATCAGCACACCCGCCACATCAACGACCGATTCGCGAGCACTGCCGCCCTTCGCCCGGCCGGCGAGGAATCCCGCGGCGGTTGCCCGCACGCTTTCATCCGCGGCCGTCCATCCTCTTTATAGGTATGGCTGTCCCGGCCATTACGCCGGGCCTTCGGCTACTACTGCGGCTCTGTCGCCATGCGGGCCGCCGCGTTCACGACGCCCGTTTAGGCGATCCCGTGTTTGCACGATTGAAGAGATCCGACGCGATTAGGCGCCCCGTTCGCCCCTTTGATCCCACTGATGGCGGGCAGGCCGCGCCGGCTGGGCCGAGAGCGTCTAGTAGCGCCGCTCTCTTCATAGCCGGATCTTAATCGCAATCCGGCTTCCGCGCGGGATGACGCTTCAACCATCGCTGCGTCACCGTGGAGGATAACACCCTGAGGACTGGGGTTCAGGCAATTCAGCTTTCGCCGTCCGCGTCTTGCGCTGACCCGCCCGGCGTACGATGGCTTCGACCGTTTGGGCCTTTTCCCGACATGCTATGGTCCCCCGCCGGTTTCTCGGTTGCAGCCCGATGGCCGGGGTAAGTCGGGCGCGCACGGATTTTCCCAGCTATCCGGTAGACATCGTCTTACCCTCCTTCAATCACGCCGACACGGCGCACGATTTGTTCCTCGGTCAAATTATGCCCGGGCGGCGAAAGCCTGAAGCGCCGGATCAATTCCTCCGCGCTGGCGAATTCCGGCCGCGCTCCGCCCTGCCGCCGCCGCTTCCATCGCCACTTCAGGCGGGTCAGCAGCGGCGGGCCGCCGGCGGGCGCGTCGATCGAGACGAAGCCCTCGATCAGTTCCGGATGGCGCGCGACGATGCGCAGCGACAGCTCGCCGCCCATCGAATGTCCCACCAGCACCACCGGCGCCCGCAGATGGCGCGCGATGAATTCGCGCAGGTCGGCGATATGCGCTTGCGGTCCGTAAGCGGCCGGCTGCGGCCATTCGCTGCGTCCGTGGCCGCGAAAATCGAAAGCGACGACGCGTCCGTACGGCAGCAGCAGCGGCGCGATAGCGTCCCACCAATGCACGTGGGCCGTGCCGCCGTGCACAAGGACGATCGTATGGCGCATGGAATCGCCGCCCCAATCGAGATAGTGCAGTCTCAGTCCGTTGATCGTCGCGTATCGGCTGGTCGGCTCCGCCGCCGCGGTAGCCGCTTGCGCATGTTCCATCCTGACGCCGCTCCCATCCGCGGAATAAGCGCGCCGCGTGAGCGGCCGGCGCTTTTCCGTCGCTTCGCCTGACTGATAGTACATCCCCGCCCACCCCCACAACCGCGCCATAGGCTGCGTTCCGCGGCGCTTGGGCATTTCAGATCATCCACCTTGATGACTTGCAGGCCGAACCTGCCGCACGTTCTGAGCAGGACGCGGCTGTGCAAGGACTCTACCGTACTCGCTTCTTTTGGGATATTTTAAACCCATGAGACCGCGACTCTCACGTCTCACTTTGCGCGGGTTTAAGACAATTCGTGAGCTTCAGGATTTTGATCCGGGTTCTCTTACGATACTGATAGGACCGAACGGCGCGGGAAAGAGCAATTTTATATCCTTCTTTCGGTTGCTGTCTTGGGCGCTTGTTCCCCCGGGGCAACTGCAAATTTATGTCGCCGGCCAGGGAGGTGCGAGCGCCATCTTGCACAACGGCGCCGCGCATGCCCGCGAGATCGAGACGACGCTCAGCTTAAATACCGATGCTGGGCTAAACGAGTACGGCTTCCGTCTATTTCACGCCGCCGGTGATACGCTGGTTTTTGCCGACGAGTGGTTTCGCTTTCGACGCTCCGGTCAGGAGGGTCGCCCGGCTCCCGGCTTGGGAGCAGGACACCGGGAAGCCCAACTCATCTCAAAAGCCGATGATGAAAATCAGACGGCAATAACCATTCTCAGCATGCTGCGGCGTATCATCGTCCATCAGTTCCATAATACTTCGCCCACTGCTCGGTTGCGCAACAAATGGGATGTTGAAGACGGACGCTGGTTAAAAGAGGATGGGGCGAATCTCGCTCCGTTCCTGTATCGCTTGCAGCGGAACGAGCCTAAGTACTACCAGAGGATCGTTGAGACCATCCGATTAATTCTCCCGTTCTTTGCGACCTTTGAACTTGAGCCAGAAAACGGTCGCTTGCTGTTGCAGTGGCGTGAGCTCGGATCGGATCGGGTTTTCAACGCCTCGCAAGCGGCCGATGGAATGTTACGGGCTATTGCGTTAGTTGCGCTTCTTCAGCAACCGGAGCGTGACCTTCCGGATGTCCTCATCCTTGACGAGCCGGAGCTCGGCCTCCACCCATATGCTATTGAAGTCCTGGCCGATCTGCTGAAGAGCGTAGCCAATCATGTCCAGGTCATTGTGGCCACTCAATCGGTCTCGCTCATCGATCGATTCGATCCGGAGAATATTGTCGTGGCCGAACGATCACGCCAAGAGTCCAGTTTCAGACGGCTGGGGGCGGATGAATTCTCCGAATGGCTCAAGGAATATAGTTTATCGGAGCTTTGGGAGAAGAATGTCTTGGGAGGCAGGCCGTCTCATTGATTCGACTTCATGTCGTTGTTGAAGGACAGACAGAGGAGGGCTTCGTCAATGAAGTTTTAGCCCCCGAACTCGGTTCGAGAGGCGTCTTCATCGATGCCCACTCAATTACTACTGGGCGTAGGCACGGACACGTTTATCGAGGCGGATGGAACAGCTACGGGAAGCTGTCGCGAGACCTCAGCCGGTGGATGAAACAAGACCAGAACAATGACTCCTGGTTCAGCACGATGGTCGATCTTTATCGCCTTCCGAATGATTTTCCGGGATATGAGGCGTGTCGAGCGATTCCGGAGCCTCGGAAGCGCGTGGAGTGTCTGGAAGAACAGTTTGCTCGCGATGTCAGGGAGCAATTTGGCGACAGTCTCATTGGCCAGCGTTTTATTCCATACATCCAGCTCCACGAATTCGAAGCATTGCTGTTCTCGGATCCCGACAAATTCTTTGATTCCTTTCCAGATGCGGGCGCTGCCATCGCGCAACTTCACGCGATTCGTGCCCGACATGATGGGCCAGAGGACATCGACGGTGGCGAAACCACAGCGCCATCGAAACGCATTCAACAAATACTTCCTGACTACGTCAAATCGGTCTCCGGCATTTTGATCGCGAAGCGAATAGGGTTGGCGGAATTTCGTTGCCAATGTCCCCACTTCAATCAGTGGGTTATGAAGCTTCTTGCGCCCGGCGGCGCCTCCTGATTTTGTTTCCGCTGGCCAGCGCGGGGCGTTAGAGCAAACTTCGGATTCACGTTCTTGGCGACCGCGGAGACGCCAGGACGACCCGAATCGAAATGGTTCGGGAGAATGCTCTTGCCAAAACAATTGTCGGTTGCGGCGTTTCCCGATCCGGGATTGTCGGCTAATCTCCACGCGTGAGTTTTCCGAATGATTCGACTGTCCTGACATCACCGAAAAAACCCTGAATATCAAAAAATTAGCGAATTGATTTGGTCTTTGCAGCCAGCCCCTGCGCTGGCGGGTGCGGCGGCGGGCGTGATAACTACGGGAGCGTCAATAATTTCGCGCCACGGCCGCATCGCGGACGGGCGCGGTCACGCGGAGAGTGGTTTTGCGATGAGTCTCAGACTGGAGGGCAAGAACGCCCTGGTCACCGGGGGCGCCAGCGGAATCGGCCGCGCCAGCGCGATCCGTTTCGCCGAAGAGGGCGCCAATGTCGCCGTGGCCGACCGCCAGGCCGCGCAGGCCGAAGCAACCGCCGCCGCGGTCCGCAAGCTCGGACGCAAGGCGGTCGCGATTCAGGTTGACGTGAGCGATCCGGCGCAGGTCAATGCGATGGTCGCAAGGACCGTCGCGGAACTGGGCCGGCTCGATATTCTGCTGGCCGCGGCGGGCGTCTCGCACGCGCGTTACGGCGAAGGCGAGGTCGTCCACAAGCTGCTGCATGAAATTCCGTTCGAGGAGTGGCGCCGGCTGATGGCGATCAATCTCGACGGATGCTTCCTGTGCTGTCAGGCCGCCGCGAAACAGATGATCGCGCAGGGCGACGGCGGAAAGATTATCGCGATCGCCTCGGGCGCGGCGAAGGTTCCGATCAAGGGTTCGGGCGAATACGCCGTCAGCAAGGCGGGCGTCTGGATGCTGATGAAGAACATGGCGCTCGAACTGGGCCGCTTCAATATCAATTGCAACGCGATCGGACCCGGCGTAATCGACACGCCGATGACCAAAGATCTGCGGGAAAGCGCCAATTTCGGCCGGATGATCGGCCATGCGCCGCTGCGCCGGATCGGCAAGCCGGTCGATGTCGCGAACGCCGCATTGTTTCTGGCGAGCGAAGAGGGCGGCTACTTTACCGGTTCGATTCTCCATCCGGATGGCGGCCTGATCATGCAATAGCGTGTCGCGAAACTGCGCGGGCGGCGGCGCGAGCGATATCGAGCGGCGGCGCCGCGCTGGAACGCCGTCGGCGCGTCCGGGTCGGCGCTAACGCGCTTTTTGCGCTAGAATTGAAAACAGGCGAAAGGTCGTGCTCGGAAGGTTGATTCATTCGATCGGCAGGATAAATCCGCGCCGGAAGTCAGCGGGTCGCGGCGTGCGCGTTATCGCGCATGCGCTTGCGATGATCGTGATTGCGGCGCTGTTGGTCACGGCGTTGGCGGCGCCGGCCCTGGCGCAGGACGACTCGATGAATGGTTCAGGCGAACCGTCGATTCCTCCCGTGAACGGCTCCGCCCCGGCCGATTTGTCGATGCCGCCGCCGATTCCGAAGCTGCATATCCGGCAGGGGATCACGGGCTCGATGCTGGTGGCGCCGCCGTACGGAATCGCGCCGTTGCAGGTGGGCTTTTTCGTCCTGGCCGACGATCCGGAAGGAATTGGCTTTCTTACCTACTCGTGGAGCTTCGGCGACGGCACGGTTTCGTCGCTGCCGCCCGAACTCTACATCTTCCACACCTACAAAGTTCCGGGAAACTACGTCTGCACGCTGGTGGCGAAGACGGTCGATGGCCGTCAAAAGACGTTTATCCAGGGCGTAATCGTCCGGCCGCCCGGGGATTAGAGTGGCGTCCCGTTGATAACTTTACAAAGGAATAAAAGCGGCGCGAGATTCTTCGCTCGGCAGCCTCGCTCAGAATGACAATGGCAAGGCATAGTTCTGTCATTCTGAGCTGGTCCTGAGCGTAGCGAAGGACGCAGCGAAGAATCCCGTTCCAGTCCGCAGCGTTTCTCACATTATTTGCGTGACGCGATACTAGCAGCGGAGCCGCGGTACATCGCAGGGCGCCGCGGGACGTCCCAATGAATCAGAATTTTTCCTTGAACGGCCGGACTTCCAGTTCCATCGTCCAGGCGCTGCGATCCTGATGGGCGACGTGCCAGTAGGTCTCGGCGATCGCCTCCGGTTTGAGCAGGTCGTCGGGATTGAACTGCGGGTAGCGCTCGCGAACGCGCGGGGTGTCGATGCCGCCGTCCACGTTAATCCAGGCGACATGGATGCCTTTTGGCGAAAGATCGCGCGCCAAAGACTGCGCTAATCCGCGCATCGCGAACTTCCCCGGACCGAACGCGGCCGAGCGCGGTCCGGCTTTCACGCCGGCCGTCGCGCCCGTGAACAGCATCACGCCCCGGCCTTTCGCGATCATGTCCGGAGCGAAAGCCTTGGCGGCCAGAAACGCGCCGTAGGCGTTGACGCGCCAAGTCGCTTCAAATTGCTCAGGCGTGATTTCGACGATGTTGCCCCAGGTTCCGGTTCCGGCGTTGTAGAGCAGCACTTCGGGAGCGCCAAGCCGCTCGCGGACCATCGTGAAGGCGGCCTCGGCCTGCGCACGGTCGCCGAGGTCGGCGGGCGCCTCGAGCACCGTGGCGCCGGCCGCGCGCAATTCGTCGCCCAACTCCTTCAAATACGCGGCGCCGCGCGCGTTGATCGCGAGCGTGTAGGCGGATGCGAAGCGCCGCGCCAGGGCAGCGCCCAAGCCGGGACCCACTCCCGTCACGACCGCTACCGGTTTGTTGCTCGTATTGGCCATTGTTGGGCTACTCCAAACCGAAATTGCGCGTCGTCGATGCGCGCTGAAATCATTCGCCGCCGAGAATTTTCACCCGGCCGGTCGCCATCTCGTACCGCGCCGGCAGAATTTTGAGCTTGCCCTGCGCGACCAGATGCGACAGTTGCGGCTCCGCCGCCAGCCGCGCCGCGACCAAGACGGCGTTGATCGAGATTGCGGCCGACACCCGGTCGCCTTGTGCGTCCTTGGCGTCTTTCACAGCCGGATAGATATTTTTAAGCATCTCACCGACGTGCGGATCGGGATAGGCCTTGACGGCGGCCGTGACCGCGCCGCACTGGTCGTGACCGATCACCAAAATCAGCCGCGCGCCCAGATGCTCGACGCCGTAGTCGATCGTTTCGAGCAGCATCTTGTCGTACGTATTGCCCGCGACCCGGACGACGAAAACGTCGCCGATTCCCTGGTCGAAAATGATCTCGGGCGGCACGCGCGAATCCGAACACGAAAGAATGACGGCGCTCGGATGCTGCGGCGCGGCCGACGGCCGCGAATTGGGATGCTCCGGATGGCCCGAAACGTATCGCGAATTGCCCTCGAGCAGCCGCTGCAAGGCCTCGACCGGCGCAATCTCCTGAGATTGCGCAGTCGCCGCACTGGTAGTTGGGGTAGATCCGCTCATGACCAGAATTATCGCCACAAACACGAGACCGATAACAAGCCGCGGTTTCATCATGATGCGCCGGCGCTCCCCGGAAATTGCGGATGAGCGAAGATAGCCCGGCGTTGTGCGGAACGCCACGGCGCCCGGTTGACTTCGCTTTCGCGCGACAGGCTAACTTATCGGGATGTTGCGATCAGCGCGCGCTATAACCATCCTGGTTTTGCTTGCGGCATTCGGCATCGGCGGATGCATGCAGGATCAGATTGACGCGAACAAGCAGGAATTATCGGAACAACACGCCCAACTGGCCGACCTGCAACGCGAGGTCGCCGCTCTCCAGGCGCGCACCGCGGCGAATGCGTACAGCACGGCGCCGTCCGCGCCGGGCGCATGCGATCCGGCCGTGATGCGCGAGGCGACCCGCAAAGGCGGCGAACGAATGGCTGCGGGTGAAGTCAAATCCGCCTTCGGCTACTATCAGGACGCTGTGACCGCATGTCCGCAAAGCGCCGAGGCGCAGCTTAATCTGGCGAACATTTACGAGACGATGGGCGATCGCGCCTCGGCCATTGCGCACTATCGTGTGGCGGCGGCGGCCTCGGGTCCGCAAGCCGACGCGGCGTCGGTCGATAAGGCGCGGGCGGCGCTGCGACGTTTCGGCGGATAAGCCGTTTCGCTTAATCTTCGTCGCGCAGGCGCGATGTCCACGCGCCGGCTTCAGGCTCGATTTGCCGGGAGATTTCTGGAACCAAATTCGGGCGATCGCTGTTTGATGTTCGTCGGTCGAGCTGATCGTTCGCGCGGAGGCGCTATTTTTCCGCTTCGGGGGAAGCGGCGAGCGTCGCATGCGAGCGGACTTCGGCCGCAGGGGACATCGCCGATGAGTTCGAGATTGTGCGCCGTATCCAGCGAACCGGCTTTCGCCGCCGGCGGCTCGGATTTAATCCTGCCGTGCCAGTACTATGACGTTTCCGGCGGCCATCGCCTGACCGGCGAGCAGCGTCTGATGCTGGCGTTGCTGACTGACGCTATAAATGTTTATCAAAAAGGAGCGCATGCGCGGCTGACTAACGCCCGGCGTCTGTATATCGACGCGGAGCGCTGGATCATGCGCGACGCGCCGGGCGCCGACGCGCTCAGCTTCACCACCGTCTGCGACGCCCTGGGAATCGAGGCGGGACTGCTGCGGCGGCGGATAGTCGGCTGGAAACATGCGGTCCAGCGGCGCCGCCGGATCGAGAATCCGGGAGTATCCGGGATGCAGATTCGGACGCGGCCGCGGCGGCGCCACGGCCATGCCGCGCGTGGAGTCGCGGCCGCCACGATCGGCATCGCCTGATCCGCGCCGCGCGTCCGCTGGTCAGCAGGTTGGCCAGCTTGCCTGCCCCGCAATGCGCGCGACCGGGCATGTTCGGCATGGCGTAGGCGATTGCAGCCGCGGTGGGAGCGGGAATCGCCTCGCGGCGGAATTGCGTCTCCGCTGTTCGCGCCGCCATCCGGCAAGGGCCGGACATCTATCCATCCGTTTTGGCTTGAATCATAGCGTTCTTCGCGCGACGATTGCGGCGCGACGGAACCGGGGCTGGTCGAACTGATTCGTCCGGGTGCGAGTGGCGCCGTGCGCGCCACGCGGGCGGGAATGGTAGTTGTGGCATGGAATTGCGGTTTTGCGGACGGAAGTTTGGCGGCCGGAGCCTGATGTATGTCGCGTTCCCGCGGATAGCGGCCTGCGCGCGATGGAGCGCGATCGGCGCGCTGCTTGCGATCGCTTGTGGTGTTTTCACGACCGGCGCACGGGCGTCGGCCGCGCCGCCGGCGATCAATAACGAACCGCTGGCGCAGCTCGCCGCGCGCAAGTTTGCGCAACTCACCGCCTGCGAATTGACGGTGCTGCATGACGCCGGTTCCGGCGCGGATTTGTCCTGCGCCCCGCCCGCATCAAACGGCGCGGAAACCGGCCAAAGCGGGAAGTCGGAGGATCCCGCGGAAGGCGCGCAATGGAGCGCCGACCGCGAGGTGCGCGCGGCGCTGCTGCGATGGCTATTTCTGGATGGTCAGGCGCGGCAATACCTGTATCCATCGGGGGTCAGGATTCGCGCGGCGCGGATTCCGGATTTGCTCGATCTGCATAACTTCACAATCCCGGTGGAGCTTTCCATCAGTCACAGCTATCTGCCGCGGGGGATGGATTTGCGCGGCGCGAAAATCCCCGAGTTGAATTTGTTCAATTCCACGTCCGGACAACTCCGCTTCGGGTCGCTGACGGTCAATCATGACCTGACGTTCTATGACGACAAGATTACGCCGGAGGTGGAGCTGGCCCGCGCCCAGATCGGCGGACAATTGTCGTTCACCGGTAGCCAGGTGATGGCCGGCGCGCTGGCGGCTTTCGGCGCCGTTGACGTTGACGCGATGGGAATCTCGGTGAGAAACAGCGCCGATTTCGATTCGTTCACGACCGACGGGACGATCAACCTGATTCACGCCGAGATTGGCGCGGACCTGGTGTTCGGCGTCACATTTTCGGGGGCGGCCGCCAACGGTCTGGTCGCGCGCGGCGCGACCGTCAAAGGCGCTTTGTGGTGGACCGGCATAAATCCGGGACCGCACACCGCTCTCGACCTGACCGACGCCAAGGTGGGCAGCCTGATCGACGACAGCGCAAGCTGGCCGCGGCCCGGCAATCTCTATCTCGGAGGGTTTGTATACGGCCGGCTGGATTGCCCGTCAGACAGTTCGGATCAAGGCGACTGCGTGCGCGACGCGGGGGCGCGGCTGAAATGGCTTGGACTGCAGAATCCGGGTCAGTACGATCCCCAGCCCTATGAGCAATTGGCCTCGGTTCTGAAGGCTCGCGGCGATCTGAATGGCGCGCGCCAGGTGCTGATTGCGAACCAGAACATGGAAATGCGTTTTGGCGATCTGAGCCTTGCGCAGCGGCTGTGGGGGTGGCTGCTGTGGGCGACGATCGATTACGGCTACGAATCGTACTGGGCGCTGTTGTGGGCGGCGATTCTGGTGATGATCGGGGGCGTGATGGTGCGCATGGGTCACGAAGCGGGCGTGATGAAGCCGGTCGAGCCGGAACGCAAACGGGCCGCGCCGCTGATCTATTCGCTCGATGTGTTCATGCCGATCGTGGACCTGCGCCTGCAGCGCAATTGGTGGCCCGATCCCACGGCGTCGGGCACGGCCAGCCTGTTCGGCCGCAAGGTCACGATTCGCGGCTCGATGCTGCGCGCCTATCTCTGGTTCCATATTGTCGCGGGCTACATGCTGACGGGATTGTTTGTCGCCGGGCTGAGCGGCCTGGTGCACAAGAGCTGACCGCGCGATTCGCTCGCGGCCGACGGCAACGCGGCGGGATGCGCTTGCCGCCGCTGTCGGAGGCGCGTGGGCGCGCCGCGTCTTGGAGACGCGGCGCGCCGGCCACTAGAGAACGGCTGATCAGTCTTGGAAATTCAGCGAATTAAACGGGGTCTGCGTCTGAACGGTCAAGACGCCAAGGCTGGAGACGTCAATTCCCGCGCTGGCAGTCGCGCCGGCGCTGAGCGAGTCCGAGGTGGCGCTGGCGGTGATGGCCACATTGAAATTCACCGTATAGACTCCCTCGCCCATGTTCGGCACGAGGAAGTTGAACGAGTTCGCCGACATCGTGCTGAGCAGCAGCTCGATCGTGTCGGTATCGGTGCAGGTAAGAACCTCGGTCGGATTCGTGACCGAGGTGACCGTGCAACTACCGAGATTGGCCGTCAGCGTCTGGCTTCGCGCCGCGAACGTCACCGAACTCGGATATACGGGACAGCCCGCGGCAGGGCATCTGCCGCCGGTGACGACCGGGGTTACGACGATGCTGCCGGTTGCGGTCGAAGAGCTCTTGCTGCCGCCGCCGCTGTTGGAGGTGTCGGTGTAAAGCGCGTCTTCGAGCGAACCCATCAGCATCAGCGACTTCGAGCTCGAACCCGACACTTTGATCGAGGCAGTCATCAGGGTGGCGGATTGAGTGCTGATGCAGGAAGTATCGGTGGCCGAGCACACTTGCGTTGTGACGACCGAGGCGCCGCCATTTGGTCCAAGGAAATCGCCGGCGAAACTGCCTGCCGACTGCGCGAACGCGACGCCGCCTACCAACATCGCGGCGAGCAGCGTTACGACAACCAATGAAGCTCGCTGTCTCATGGTAACTCCTCCCCTTCGGTTAAACCGTAAACTTTCGCTCTTATTGAGCTTAGTCAGTGCATTTAAGGCAATGGCTGGCATTTGCAAGGGCTGTGATGCAAATAAATTGAAAATTAATCGGAAATACATCCTGCTGAAATCAATTGGGCGGAATGGGGCGCTGACTAATCCGGCGACGCCGTCAGCTTTGACCGTCCTGTGACCATATCGGGCGGCGAGTGCGGACGTTTGGCCGTGGGCGGCGCGGTGCGATAGATGAAGAAGCTGCGCGGGGCGCCGCATGACGCGCCCGCGGATCTGTCCGGGAGGCTTCACGGAATTGAAAGACGTATTCAGCGTCGAAGGCAAAGTCACGATCGTCACCGGCGGCGGCACCGGCATCGGCATCTCGATCGCGCGCGAATTCGCGCTGCGCGGCGCGCCGGTGTTGATCGCCAGCCGCAGCGCCGAGCATCTGGAGCCCGTCCGCGACAGCATCCGCAAGTCGGGCGGCCGCTGCGAGATGTTCGTGGTGGACGTGCGCGACGCCGCCAAATGCGACGAGATGGTGGCCGAAGCGGTGCGCCATTTCGGCCGGCTCGACGTGATGATCAACAATCACGGCGCAAGCATCACGGCGCCCAGCCTCAAGCTTTCGCCCAACGCCTGGCGCGCGGTGATCGCGATCAATCTCGACGGCGTGTTTTTCTGCTCGAAGGCGGCGGCGCGGCAGTTTCTGGCGCAGAAAGGCCCCGGCGCGATCATCAACCTGTCGTCCACGGCGGGCGTCCACGGCTCCTCGACGATGCTTCCCTATTCGGCGTCGAAAGCCGGCGTAATCCGGCTGACGACGGCGCACGCGGGCGAATGGGGCCGCCACGGAATCCGCGTCAACTGCATCGCTCCCGGTCCGGTCACGACCGAAGGGGCGGCGGAACGGATCTGGCCCAACGAGAAGGTGAAGAACGCGATGCTGCGGGCGCGCGCGCTCGGCCGCTTCGGACGTCCCGAGGATATCGCCTATCCCTGCATCTTCCTTGCGTCCGAGGCGGCCAGTTTTATCACCGGCGAGACGCTGATCGTCGACGGCGGCAACGTGCGCGATTTCGAGTTGCTGCAGCTCGAGGAGCAGGATCGCAAGGAGTGACTTGTCGGGCTGGCCGGACGCATGGTATCCGAAATCGCGCCGCGCGAATTTCCGCGGCATGGCCGTGCTATCGAGGATGTTGGCGCGCTGTGGCATGATCGGGAAAGGTAATCCGTCGTGGACTTTGGATTCAGCGAAGAGCAGGAGATGTTGCGCGCAAGCGCGCGCGGATTGCTCGACAAGGAATGTCCGCCGGCGGCGGTGCGCCGTCTGATGGAAGACGAACGCGGTCACGATCCGGCCGTGTGGAAAAAAATGGCCGGGCTGGGATGGACCGGGCTGACGATTCCCGAGGAATTCGGCGGCGCCGGTCTGACGTATGTCGATCTCGCGCTGGTGATGGAGGAGATGGGCCGCGCGCTGCTGCCCTCGCCGTTTATCTGGACCGCGATGGCCGCGGAGGCGATTCGGCGCGCCGGCTCGGACGCGCAAAAGCGCGCTATCCTGCCGAAAATCGCGGCGGGCGAGACGATCGCCGCGATCGCGTGGATGGAGCCGCCGGGCGGCTGGGACGCCGCGGGAATCAAGGCGGCCGCGCAAAAAAATTCCGACGGCTTCAGGCTCGACGGCGTCAAGCTTTTCGTCAACGACGCCCATCTGGCGGACCTCCTGATCGTCGCCGCCCGCAGCGGCGGCGCCGGCGAGGACGGCGTGACGCTGTTCGCGCTCGACGCGCGCCGCGCCGGGATTGAAATCGCGCCGCTCAAGACGATGGATCAAACGCGCAAGCTCTCCGAGGTGCGGCTCAACGGCGTCCGCGCCGGCGCGGACGAAGTAATCGGAACGGTGGGCGGCGGCTGGAAGACGCTTCGCGAAACGATCGATCGCGGCAAGGTGATGATCGCGGCGGAGATGATGGGCGGCGCGCAGAAGGCGCTCGAAATGTCGGTGGAATACGCCAAGGTGCGGGTGCAGTTCGGCCGGCCGATCGGAAGTTTTCAGGCCGTTCAGCACAAGTGCGCCAACATGATGGTGGACGTCGAGAGCGCGAAATCCGCCGTCTATTACGCGGCGTGGGCGGTCAGCAACGAAGTCGCGGAGGCGGCGCTGGCGGCGGCGCTGGCCAAAGCGGCCGCGTCCGACGCCTACCGCAAGGTGACGGCGGATGCGATTCAGGTGCACGGCGGCATCGGCTTCACCTGGGACCACGATCTGCATCTGTATTTCAAGCGCGCGAAATCCTCGGAATTCACCTTCGGCGACGCGGCCTGGAACCGCGAGCTGGTGGCGCAGGGAATCAATCTGTGAAGCGGCGGCCGGCGTGAAGCGTCCGGCCGCGAACCATATCCGGGCGAAAGAGGAAAATAATCCGATGCCAATCGACAAGAGCATTGTCGGCAAGACCGGCAAACCGTTCACGATGCCGATCGAGTGGAGCAAGGTGCGCGAATTCGCGCGCGCGATCCGCGATCCGAATCCGGTCTATTTCAATCCGGAACTGGCGAAGCAGGAATGCGGCGGGGTTCCCGTTCCGCCGACCTTCCTGCAGGTGGCGGCGTTCTGGATGGGCGAGGACTCGATGCCGACCGCCAATTTCGATTTGCGCCGGATCCTGCATGGCGAGCAGGAATTCGAGTTCCTGAAGCCGATCTTTGTCGGCGACGTGCTGACCGGAACCTCGCGGATTGCCGACGTCTATGAGAAAGAGGGCGGCCGCGGCGGCAAGATGACCTTCATGGTCACCGAGATCGAATACAAGAATCAGAAGGGCGAAGTGGTCGCCTACGCGCGCGGCACGCTGGTCGAGACCGGCCAGGCGGTCGGCGGCTGAGGCGTTCGCTGCGCCAATTCAACCTGCGCGCGGACCGGACGGCGCGCGCCGAATCAGAATATCGAGGAGGGAACGGCGATGGCGGCGAAAATCAGATACAACGACGTGAAGGCCGGCGACGCGATTCCAACCGTGACGATCGACAACGTGTCGCGTCCCGACTTCGTGCGCTATGCGGGCGCCTCGGGCGACTTCGTGCCACTGCATTACGATCAGACCTTCGTCGAAGCGGCCGGAATTCCGACCGTGTTTGCGCAAGGCATGTGGACGGCGGGATGCCTGTCGCGCTGCCTGACCGATTTCGCGGGAGCGGGACAGGTGCGCCGCTTCAAGGTGCGCTTCGCGCGCCAGGTATGGCCGGGCGACACCCTTACCTGCCGCGGCAAAGTGACCGGCAAGAGCGAAAAGAACGGCGAGAAGCTGGTCGAGGGCGAACTCGAGGTCGTCAACCAGAAGGGCGAGGCGGCGGTCAAGGGCAGCTTCGCGGTGGCGGCGGCCTGAGCGCCTGCGGCTCGATCGAACTGCGCGCGCCCGATGAGCGAACCGCGACACATAATAATCCACGGCCATTTTTACCAGCCGCCGCGCGAAAGTCCGTGGACCGGATTGATCGCGCCCGAGCATGGCGCGGCCCCGTTCCCGAACTGGAACGAACGGATTCTGAGCGAGTGTTACAACGCCAACGCCCACGCCCATACGATGGAAGGGCGGGTGGTGCGAATCCGCAACAACTACGAATCGCTCAATTTCAATTTCGGCCCGACCCTGGCGTCGTGGCTGGAACGCCACGGCAAAGCCGCGTGGCGCGCGATTCGCCGCGGCGACGAGGCGGGCGCGGCGCGGAATAACGGCCACGGGCCGGCGATTGCGCAGGCCTACAACCATTCGATTCTGCCGCTGCTCAGCGATCGCGACAAGGCGGTGCAGGTGGCGTGGGGAATCGAGGATTTCGTCCATCGCTTCGGAAGGCGGCCGGAAGGGATGTGGCTGCCGGAATGCGGCGTCGATGGGCCGACGCTGGCGGCGCTCGCCGACGCGGAAATCGCCTACACGATTCTCGCGCCGGAGCAGGGCCGCTTCGAGGGCGCCGATGAACGCGAAGCGGGACCGTTCCTGTGGCGCGAAGGCGGCCGCGGCGTCGCGGTGTTCCGCTTCGATCGCGATTTGTCGCGCGAAGTTTCGTTCGGCGACGCGTTGCTGGACGGCGCGCGTCTGGCGGATCATATCGCGCAGGCGGCGTGGCGGATTCCGCCGGGTGCGGCGCTGATGATCGCGACCGACGGCGAAACCTTCGGCCATCACAAGCGGACCGGCGCCGCCGAACTCGCGCGCGCCTTCGATTTGCTCGAACGGCGCGACGGGCTGGCGGTGACGAACTGCGCCGACTACCTGGCGCGCCACGGCGCGCGCGGCGGTTTCGCGATCGAGGGCGCCTCGGCGTGGAGCTGCGCGCACGGCGTCGAGCGCTGGCGCGCGGAATGCGGATGCCGCCTCGAGGGCTATACCAGCCAGCATTGGCGCGCGCCCTTCCGGCAGGCGATGGAACTCGTGAAGCGCCACGCCGATTTCGTTTACGATCGGTTCGCGCCCGAGCACGCGCCCGATCCGGCGGCGGCGCTGCTGGGCGCGGTGCGCCTGCTGATCGATCCGAATCCGGCGGTGCACGAGGCGTTTTTCGAACGCCATCGGATTGCCGGCGAAGATCGGCGGGAACGTTTCGTCCGGCTCGCCGAGATGCAGCGCGCGGCGCATGCGTCGCTGACCAGTTGCGCGTGGTTCTTCGACGATTTTGGCGGGCCGGAAGGGCGCGTCGCGCTGCGCTGGGCGGCGCGCGCGCTGGAGCTGGCGGCGGAGTTTTTGCCCAGCGCCGAGTCCGACCTGCTCGAACGGCTGCGCGAGATCCAATCGAACCGCCGCGAGGTCGGCGACGCCGCGACGCTCTATCTGAGTCTCAAGACGCGCGAAGCGCGCGGGAGGGTTTAATTCCGATGGCCGCCAACGAAAGCGCGACGAATATCACCTCGGTGCTGCGCGAGGCGCGGAAGTTCGAGCCGCCGGCCGAATTCGCGCGCCACGCCCACGTCGCCGGACGGGCGGCATACGATGCCTTGCGCGAGCATGCCGAACGCGATCCGGAAGGTTTCTGGGCCGAGCGCGCGCGCGAACTGGAATGGTTCAAGCCGTTCGATCAGGTTCTGGAGTGGAAGTTTCCGTTCGCCAAATGGTTCCTTGGCGGCAAACTGAACGCGGCGTCGAACTGTCTCGATCGCCATCTGAAGGGACCGCTGCGCAACAAGGCCGCATTGATTTGGGAGGGCGAACCCGGCGATTCGCGCGTGCTGACCTACCAAATGCTGGCGGACGAGGTCGGCCGCTGCGCCAACGCGCTGAAGAAGCTCGGAATCGAGCCCGGCGATCGGGTCGCGATCTATATGCCGCTGGCGCCGGAGGCGGCGATCGCGATGCTGGCGTGCGCGCGGATCGGCGCGATTCATTCCGTGATCTTCGGCGGGTTTTCCGCGGAAGCGCTGATCGATCGAATCAACGACGCGGAAGCCAAGCTGGTGATCACGGCCGACGGCGGATGGCGGCGCGGACAGAAGGTCGAGCTGAAGTCCAACGTGGACGCCGCGCTCAAGCGCACGCCGTCGGTGCGCAAATGCCTCGTGCTGCGGCGGCTTGGCGACGGCGTCGAGATGCATCAGGGACGCGATGTATGGTGGCATGACGCCGTGCCCGGCGAGAGCGCGGACTGTCCGCCGTATCAGGCCGACGCGGAGCATCCGCTGTACACGCTTTACACTTCGGGAACGACCGGCAAACCCAAGGGCGTCGTGCATACGACGGGCGGCTATCTCACTCATCTGCTGGCGACGATGAAGTGGGTATTCGACCTCAGGCAGGACGATATCTACTGGTGCACCGCCGATATCGGATGGGTCACCGGCCACAGCTACGTCGTGTACGGTCCGCTCGCGGCGGGCGCGACGGTCGTGATGTACGAAGGCGCGCCGAATTTTCCCGAAAACGATCGCTTCTGGGCGATCATCGAAAAATACCGCGTCAGCATCCTCTACACCGCGCCGACCGCGATCCGCACCTTTATCAAGTGGGGCGATTCGTGGGTGAAGAAGCACGACCTGTCGAGCCTGCGCCTGCTCGGCACGGTCGGCGAACCGATCAATCCGGAAGCGTGGATTTGGTATCACAAGACAATCGGCGGCGGGCGCTGCCCGATTGTCGACACCTGGTGGCAGACCGAAACCGGCGGCATCCTGATTTCTCCGCTTCCGGGAGCGATCGCGACGAAACCCGGCTCGGCGACGCTGCCGCTGCCCGGAATCGCCGCGGAGGTCGTGAATCGCGAGGGCAAACCGGTCGGCGTCAACGAAGGCGGCCTTCTGGTCGTCAAGCGGCCGTGGCCGGGGATGCTGCGGACCATCTTCCGCGATCCGGAGCGCTATCAGAAGCAGTACTTCAGCCAGATCGAAGGCGTTTATTTCACCGGCGACGGCGCGCGCCGCGACGAGGACGGTTACTTCTGGATCATGGGGCGCGTCGATGACGTCATCAACGTCTCGGGCCATCGCCTCGGCACGATGGAAATCGAAAGCGCGCTGGTGTCGCATCCCGCCGTCGCCGAAGCCGCGGTGGTGGGCCGGCCCGACGAGATGAAAGGCCAGGCGGTCGTCGCCTTCGTGACGCTCGAAGGCGGGCGGCACGGCGATCCCGCGCTGCGCGACGATCTGCGCAAGCACGTGGTCAAAGAAATCGGCGCGCTCGCGCGTCCGGACGATCTGCGCTTCACCGACGCGCTGCCCAAGACCCGCAGCGGCAAGATCATGCGCCGCCTGCTGCGGCAGATCGCTTCGGGCGACGAGGCCCTCGGCGACACGACGACGCTGGAAGATTTGTCGGTGCTCGCGAAGCTGCGCGAGGACGACGAATAGGCGCGGGCCGCGCGATCGCGGGCGACGATGGCGATCACGTTCGGAACCAACCGGTTCAACTTCCTCGATCCGGCGCGCCTTGCCGAGTCGGCGCGCGCCGCGGAGCGGGCGGGCTTCGGCGTGCTCTGGTTCCCCGACAGCCAGCTTCACGCCGGCGACGTTTTTCTCAATCTCGCGACCGCGCTTGCCGCCACGGACGGAGTGCGCGCCGGGACGCTAATCGTCAATCCCGTCACGCGCCATCCGAGCGTAATCGCCGGGAGTATCGCGGCGGTTGACGTGCGCGCTCCCGGCCGGGTCTTGCTCGGAATTGCGCAGGGCGACACGGCGGTATGGCAGGTTGGCCTGCGTCCGGCGCGGCTCGCCGGGATGACGCGGGCGGTGCGTACGATTCGCACGCTGCTCGCGGGCGAGGGTGCGGAACTCGGATGGACGGCCCCGTCGCGGCTCGACCAGCCGCGCGCTGTGCCGGTGATCGTCGCCTGCGGCGGTCCGAAGACGCTGCGGATGGCCGGGCGTGAGGCCGACGGCGTCGTGATGCGGGTCGGCGCCGATCCGGAACTCATCAATTGGGCGTATGGCGAATTGTGCGCGGGCGCGCGCGAGGCCGGCCGCGATCCGGTGGCGCTGTTCGTCGCCCTGCATTTCCATACCGTGATCGCCGGCGATGCGGACCTGGCGCGGGCGCGCGGACGGGTGATGGCGGCGGGGTATTACGAAGTCAATCCGCGGCTGTGGCGCGTGCTGGGCGTGGATTGGCCGTGCGCGCCGATCGAGGAAATTTTGAAGACAGTCCGCCCGGATTTCCATCACGCGGAGGATATGAAGCGCGCCGCGGAAGCCGTCGCGGAAATTCCCGACGACGTCTCGCGACGGTTTTGCCTGATGGGTTCGGCGCGGGAGGTGCGCGCGCAGCTCGATCGGCTGCTGGCCGCGGCGCCGTGGGCGAATCACGTGGTGTTGCAACCGAATTTGCCGGGCCGTGATTTTATCGCCGCCTGCGCCGCGGAAATCATCCCGAATTTCCGCTAGCAGGGCGTTGATAAACGCCTGAATTTCACTCGCCTATAATTCGTCTGAGTGGGTAATCGTGGTTGAGGAGGAAGTGGCGGATGCGCGGTGAGGAGCGGCGGCAGCGGCCGATGCTGATGGTGC